>JAGWXD010000027.1 GCA_018970085.1 Cyanobacteria bacterium REEB459 | reverse complement strand
CCGCCTCGGTAATGCTACCCCCCGCCACCAGGGCCGCCCCCCACTTTGCCAGGGGGTAGGTGTGGATAGTCTGGGGGAGGGTGCGGTACTGCCACCACCAGCCCCCCTGCCGACGATAGAGGTTGCCCCAGCGCCAGCTCTGGCGGGGGTCAGCACCGGGGATCCACAGATCTCCATCCAACCGGTAAAACCGATCCACCTGTTCCTCCGGTAGCCGCGCCTCCTGGCCAAACCGCTGGGGGGCCGGGTCGTAGGTGAGTAGCGGCACTGGCCCGGCATTGGGGCTGGGGCCCTCGTTGCTGCTATCCCCCAAACCGATATAAAGCCGATCTTGCCAGGCGATCAGGTCCCAGGGGTTACGGGCAAAGCTGGCCCCACAGTCGGGGTAGCGCTGGGCCGCCGGGTTGCCCAAAACGGTGGCCCCCTCCACCCGGGCTAGGGCGGCGTAGCGATCAGCCTGGGCAGGGATTTGCGGGTAAAGGGGCCAGAGGGGGCGCACATAGGCGGGTTGCCAAACCTGAGCTCGGTGGGCTAGCCCCAGGCCCACCAACCCCAGCCCCCCCACCAGGGCCATTATCCTTCGGACCTGTTTGCTTGCCAGCATGGATTAAATTAAACCACAAAACCCGTTACCCCCGAATCACCGTCACCCTCCGCCCCCCAGGGCTGGTGACCCCACTAGCGGTGGTGCCCTCCTCCAGGGGGGTAGGTCGGGGCCTTGGTCAAAGATCACCAGCCAGCCCTGGTCTAGCCCCAGGCCTGCCAGGTAGCGGTCTAACGGCTCCAGGCCCTGGGCCAGGGGGTCGGGGCGACCCGGTTGCCACACCTTCAGCTCCATGCCCAGGGTGACCTGGCCGTAGCGCAGGCAGATATCGATGCAACCGCTGCCGATGGCGTACTCCCGCTCCAGGCTGCCGCTAGAAATTCAGGAAGGCCTGTCCAGGTCCAGGGTGCCCTCCGGTCCTAACCAGGTGGGCTGAATCTGGGGCAGGCTATCCTGGGGGCCTTGGGCCAGCACCCGGGGAATCTTCCCTGGCAAGCCAGGTAGCCCCTTGACCACCAGGGTTTCAGGGTTAGTAAAGTTTACCTAACAACTTTCCCTGGTCACAGAAAATAGTGCCACCATGGGGTTGCAGCGAGGTTAGGTCGGGGGCACCAGCCCTTAACCCATCATTATTTTGTCGATCGCCCCCGTCTGGCTCTACCGATCTACCCCAAGGAAGGGGATCACCATGGAAAATGCAAGCTTTGCCACCCTGGACGGTAACGAGGCGGTGGCCCGGGTGGCCTACCGCCTGAGTGAGGTCTGTGCCATTTACCCGATCACCCCCTCCTCCCCCATGGGGGAATGGGCCGATAGCTGGGCCAATCTGGGCCAGGCCAACATTTGGGGGACGGTACCCTCGGTGGTGGAAATGGAAAGTGAAGGGGGGGCCGCTGGAGCGGTGCATGGGGCTTTGCAGGCGGGGTCCTTGACCACCACCTTCACCGCCTCCCAGGGGTTGCTGCTGATGATCCCCAACCTCTATAAGATTGCCGGGGAACTAACGGCGGCGGTGATCCAGGTGGCGGCCCGATCGCTGGCGGCCCAGGGGCTGTCTATCTTCGGTGACCACAGCGATGTGATGGCTACCCGGGCCACGGGCTGCGCCCTGCTCTGTTCCAACTCGGTGCAGGAGGCCCAGGATATGGCGGCGATCGCCATCCGCGCCAGCCTCGCCGCCCGCCTGCCCTTTCTCCACTTTTTTGATGGCTTCCGCACCTCCCACGAGGTGCAAAAAATTGAGCTGATCCCCGATCAGGTATTGACGGAGTTGGTGCCCTTCGACCTGGTGTTGCAACACCGCCAGCGAGCCCTCACCCCCGATCGCCCGGTGATTCGGGGCACCGCCCAAAACCCCGATGTTTACTTCCAGGCCCGGGAGACCGTCAACCCCTACTACGAGGCCACCCCAGGGCTGGTGCAGGCAGCCATGGATGACTTTGCCCGCCTCACCGGGCGCCAGTACCAGATCTATGAGTACCACGGCGCCGCCGATGCTGATCGGGTAATTATGCTGATGGGGTCGGGGGCCGAAACCGTCCACGAAACCGTTGATTTTCTCAATGGCCAGGGGGCCCGGCTGGGGGTGCTGAAGGTGCGGCTCTACCGCCCCCTGGATAGCCAGGCCCTGGTGGCGGCCCTGCCCCCCACGGTACGGGCGATCGCCGTGCTGGACCGGACCAAGGAGCCCGGCAGCGCCGGGGAACCCCTCTACCTGGATGTGGTGCAAGCCCTCTACGAGTTTCCCCTGCCCCAGTCACCCCGGGTGGTGGGGGGGCGCTACGGCCTCTCCTCCAAGGAGTTTACTCCCGCCATGGTGCAGGGGGTGTTTGCTAACCTGGCCCTGGAGACCCCCAAAAATCACTTCACTATAGGCATTGTGGATGATGTCAGCCACACCTCCCTGGCCTACGATCCCGAGTTTTCCATTGAGCCCGATAGCGTGGTGCGCAGCGTGTTCTACGGCCTGGGGTCCGACGGTACCGTGGGGGCCAACAAAAACTCCATTAAAATCATCGGCGAAGATACCCCCAACTACGCCCAGGGTTACTTTGTCTACGACTCCAAAAAATCCGGGTCGGTCACCGTCTCCCACCTGCGCTTTGGCCCCCAGCCGATTCGATCCACCTACCTGATTAGCCGGGCCAACTTCATCGCCTGTCACCAGTGGGAGTTTGTGCAAAAGTTTGACCTGCTGAAGGAGGCCCAGCCCGGCGCCACCCTGTTGCTCAACAGCCCCTACGACGACCCGGCAGAAACCTGGCAACGCCTGCCCCAGTCCATCCAGCAGCAGATTATCGACAAAAATATCCAGGTCTACGCCATCAATGCCTACCCGGTGGCCCGCCAGGCGGGCATGGCGGGCCGCATCAATACGGTGATGCAGGTGTGTTTCTTTGCCCTGGCGGGGGTGCTGCCCCGAGAGGCGGCGATCGCCGCCATTAAGCAGGCCATCCGCAAGACCTACGGCAAAAAGGGGGAAGAGGTGGTGGCCATGAATATCCAGGCGGTGGATAGCAGCCTGGACCACCTTTATTCGGTGCCGGTGGGTAGGCCCAGCGGCGATGCCCAGCCCCACCGCTGGGTGCCCGACACCGCCCCCGCCTTTGTACAGCAGGTGCTGGGCAAAATGATGGCCCGCGATGGTGATAGCCTACCGGTCAGTGCCCTCCCCGCCGATGGCACCTATCCCAGTGGCACCAGCCAGTACGAGAAACGCAACGTGGCCCAGGAGGTGCCCCTCTGGGATCCTGACGTCTGTGTGCAGTGTGGTAAGTGTGTGATGGTGTGCCCCCACGCCGTGATCCGGTCCAAGGTTTACGAAGAGTCTGCCCTGGCCACGGCGCCCGCCGGCTTTCAGAGTACCGCCGCCCGCGATCAGGCCTGGTCGGGGCTGAAGTTCACCATCCAGGTGGCGGCGGAGGACTGCACCGGCTGCGCCCTCTGCGTAGCGGTGTGCCCGGCCAAAAACAAGGCGGAGCCCAGCCAGAAGGCCATCAACATGGTGGACCAGGTGCCCATCCGCGATCGGGAGCGGCAAAACTGGGATTTCTTCCTGGGGCTGCCCAACCCCTCACGATCGGATCTCGACCTGCGGAAAATTGCCCACCAGCAGATGCAGCAACCCCTGTTTGAGTTCTCTGGGGCCTGTGCCGGCTGCGGCGAGACTCCCTACATCAAGCTGGCCACCCAGTTGTTTGGCGATCGCATGGTGATCGCCAACGCCACCGGCTGCTCCTCTATCTACGGCGGCAACCTGCCCACCACCCCCTATACCACCAACAGCGAGGGGCGGGGGCCGGCCTGGTCCAACTCCCTGTTTGAAGACAACGCCGAGTTTGGCCTGGGCTTTCGCATCTCCATCGATAAACAGGCAGAACAGGCTCACCACCTGCTGCAAAGCCTGGCCCAAGCGGGTGCCCCCCTGGCGGGGGACCTGGTGACCGCCATTCTCGACGCCGACCAGAGCGATGAGGCGGGAATTTTTGAGCAGCGGCAGCGGGTGGAGCAGTTGAAACCAGCTCTGGAGCACTGGATAGGAGCAACGGGCGATCGCGACCTCAAAATCCGACTGCAAAACCTCTACTCCCTGGCGGACTACCTGGTGAAAAAGAGTGTCTGGATCGTGGGGGGCGACGGTTGGGCCTACGACATTGGCTATGGCGGCCTCGACCATGTACTGGCCAGTGGCCGTAACGTCAACGTGCTGGTGATGGATACGGAGGTGTACTCCAATACTGGCGGGCAAATGTCCAAGGCTACTCCCCTGGGGGCGGTGGCCAAGTTTGCCGCCGGCGGTAAAGCCGCCCCCAAAAAAGACCTGGGATTGATGGCCATGACCTACGGCACCATCTACGTGGCTAGCGTGGCCATGGGGTCCCGCCCTGAGCACACCCTGCGGGCCTTTCTAGAAGCGGAGTCCTACGAGGGTCCCTCCCTGATCATCGCCTACTCCCACTGCATCGCCCACGGTATTGACATGGCCAGAGGTATGGACCAGCAGGCCCTGGCGGTGGATTCAGGTCGCTGGCTACTCTACCGCTACGACCCCCGCCGTCTGGATCGGGGAGAAAATCCCCTGATTTTAGATAGCCGGGCCCCCAAGCGGTCTTTAGAAGAGGCCATGTATAGCGAAAACCGCTTTAAGATGCTGCTGCGCAGCAAACCGGCGGCGGCTAAACAACTGCTGCAGGAGGCCCAGATCAACGTGGCCAGCCGCCACCATTTGTACGAATACCTGGCCGCCCGGGACCTACCCCAGACGCCTTCCCCGCCTCAGCCCTAACCCCCTTACTGCCCCTTTATACCTATGGATCTCACCACCACCTACCTCGGCCTCACCCTGAAATCTCCCCTGGTGGTGGGGGCCGCCGCCCCCCTCACCGAAGATCTAGCCAACCTGCGCTGGATTGAGGATGTGGGGGGAGCGGCGATCGTCCTCCACTCCCTATTTGAGGAGCAAATTCGCCGGGAGCGACTGGAGCTACACCACCACAGTGAATTTGGCACCGATAGCTTTGCCGAGGCCCTGACCTACTTCCCCGAGCCGGAGATCTTCCACCTGGGCACGGAAACCTACCTGGACCACATCCGCCAGGCTAAGGCCATGGTGGATATTCCCATTATTGCCAGCCTGAATGGCTCCACCCTGGGGGGGTGGGTGGATTATGCCCGGCAGCTAGAGGGGGCGGGGGCGGATGGGATCGAGCTGAATATCTATTGGATTCCCACCGATCTAGACCTGAGCGGTGCCGATGTGGAGCAGGATTACCTGGATATCGTTAAAGCGGTGAAACAGACGGTGTCGATTCCGGTGGCGGTGAAACTCAGCCCCTTCTTTAGCAACCTGGCCAACCTGGCCAAGCGCCTCAGCGAGGCCGGCGCCGATGGACTGGTGCTGTTCAACCGTTTTTACCAACCCGACATCGACATCGAAACCCTGGAGGTGGAACCCAACTTGATCCTCAGCGCCCCCCAGGACCAGCGCCTACCCCTCACCTGGATGGCCCTGCTCTACGGCAAACTGCCCCTCAGCCTGGCTGCCAGTAGCGGCATCAACCGGGCCGAGGATGTGGTTAAGCTACTGATGGCGGGGGCCGATGTCACCCTGCTGGTGGCCACCCTGCTGCGCCACGGCATCGGTCACCTGCAAAGCCTGGAACAGGGCCTGCAACGGTGGTTAGAGGAGCACGAGTACGAGTCCCTGGCTCAGCTGCGGGGCAGTATGAGTCAACTGAAATGCCCCAACCCCAGTGACTTTGAGCGGGTCCAGTACCTGCGGGCAATCCAGTCCTACCAGCCGATCTGGGCCCCAGATTATCCGGTCAGGCAGTGATTGCTGGTGCGCCTCTCTCAGCCGGTAGATGGGGCCGGGATTTAGGCCGGAGTTCAGGCCGGGTGAGCAGACCAGAGGTGGGCAAACATCTTCAACCCAGCCCCTACCTGGAGAACCCGGGCCAGAGAAAAGCCAGAGAAAACACTATAAAGGTAATTTAGAAAGCCCGAGGGAAGACCAGATTTCTGCTGAAACGGTATATTTTTAAGCAAAACCTCAGCCTACCGTAGGGCATCCCATGGGTAAATGTATTTCTGTATACAGTTTCTCCTCCTTGCGACCCTCTATAAAGAACCCTGTGGATATTCTTCGCCTCAAGCTTAATGCCAGACGTCAAAGCACCGCTGACCCCATCGCCTGAGCTGACTGCAGCTGGGGCCAGTGGCGTGTGTCTGAGGTCTGTGACTAAGCGTTACGGTGGGGTGACGGCGGTTGAGAACTTAACTCTGGATGTGCCTGCGGCCTCCTATACCTGTTTGCTGGGCCCCAGTGGTTGTGGTAAGACCACCACCATGCGCATGATTGCCGGTCATGAAGAGATTACGGCAGGGGATATTTTAATTGGTAATCATCGGGTCAATGGGTTGCCCCCCACCCGACGCAACACCGCTATGATGTTTCAAAGCTATGCCCTGTTTCCCCATAAAACCGTCTGGGGTAACGTTGACTTTGGCCTTAAGATGCGCCAGCTGTCTCTGGCTGAGCGCCGCCAACGGGTGGGGGAAATGCTGGAAATTTTAGAGCTCAGCCACCTGGGCGATCGCAAACCCGCCCTGTTGAGCGGGGGGCAGCAACAACGGGTAGCCCTGGCTCGGGCTCTGGTAACCCGGCCCCAGGTACTTTTACTAGACGAACCCCTCAGTGCCCTGGACGAAAACCTGCGCATCAGAACCCGAGGAGAGTTGCGTAAGCTGCAGCGGCAGTTTGGCATGACCTTCATTCAAGTGACCCATAACCAAGACGAAGCCTACGCCCTGTCAGACCAGGTGGTGGTCATGGACCACGGCCGCATTGACCAGGTGGGCAGCCCGGCGGAGATTTTTTCCCGTCCCCTATCCCGGTTCGTGGCCAACTTTACCGGGGACAATAACCTGTTTTCTGGCACGGTGACCCAGGTTACCCCCCAAGCCGGTCAGGCCGTTATAGAACTGGCCGTGCACGGACTGGGTAAGATACTATGCTGTGGCGACTATGCCCAGGTAGGGGCAGAGGCCGCCTGTTGCGTTCGGGCCGATCTGATACACCTGAGTGGCCTGGCGGAGGCCTCCAGCCCTGGCCTAGATCGGGCCCTCCCCCCCCTGACCGCCCGGATTACCGCCATAGAGTTTACCGGCTATATCACCCGGGTCTTTTTGGCTCTGGAAAAAACCGGTCAGGATCTGCTCTATAAAGCTCGTACCCCCGACTGGACAAAGTCCTGCTTTCAAGAAGGGCAGGTGGTCGCCCTCAGCTGGTTGCAGAGGGATTGTGTGTTTCTGGCCCACTAGGGGCCAGGTTCGTTTTTCATCGTTGTTCACTGTTTTGGATAGTAATCACCCATGGGTAATCTTTCACGACGTCACATGATTCGTACCGGTCTGGCCGCAGGAGCGTTCTTGACCGCCACTCGCTGCGCCGCCCCTAAGGGCACACCCAACAATCCGGCTACGGGTCCCGAGGTCAACGCCAATAAGGCCAAGGACGTGACCCTGCGGTTAATTGGTACTGGTGTCTCCCAAATTAACGAAATTCGAGATAAGGCGCAGAAGGACCTGGGTTTCAAAATTGAAATGCGGGCCCTGAGTACGGAAGAAAACAACCAAATTGCCATTACCCAGCCGGGTCAGTACGACATTTTTGATGGCGAATATTTTAGCCTGCCCCTGGTGATTCCCTCCGGTAACCTTCAGGCCATTGATATCAAGCGAGTGAAAAACTACGACAAGATCGTTTCCTTTTTCACCAATGGCAGCTTCAAAGGCATGCCGGTGGAAAAATCCCAGGGTACGGCTCCCTTTAAAGTTCAATACCTGAAGGGCAGCGATTCTAAGGAGTTTTCCCCTACGCCTACCGAATACGCCACCATGATTCCCTTCCAATACAACGCCGATACCCTGGGCTATCGCCCCGATCTGGTGGGGCGTAAAATTGAAAGCTGGGGGGAATTGTTCAATCCCCAGTTCAAGGGTAAAACCTCGATTTTAGATATTCCCCAAATTGGCATTATGGATGCGGCCATGGTGGCTGAGTCCCTGGGATTAATGAAATTTGGCGATAAGGGCAATATGACCAGGGCCGAGATCGATAAGATTACCGGCATTCTTAAACAACAAAAGGCCAAAGGGCAGTTTCGGGCCTTTTGGAAAACCTTTGACGAGTCGGTTAATTTGATGAGCTCCGGTGAGGTGGTGCTGCAATCGATGTGGTCGCCAGCGGTGACGGCGGTTCAGGCCAAAGGCATTAAGTGTATCTATGCGCCTCTGAAGGAGGGATACCGCGGTTGGGGCGGAGGCATTGGCCTCTCTAAAAATCTCCAGGGTATGCAGCTGGATGCCGCCTACGAGTACATGAACTGGATGCTAGAGGGTTGGGTTGGGGCTTTTTTAGGGCGTCAGGGCTACTATAGCGCCGCTCCAGAAACCGCCCGCAAGTACATGTCTCCAGAAGAGTGGGCCTACTGGTACGAAGGTAAGTCCGCTGCCAAGGATATGGTTGACCCCTTCGGTAAGACCCTGGCTAAGGCCGGGGCTAAGCGGGATGGAGGGTCCTTTGAAACCCGGTTTGGCAACATCGTTTGCTGGAACTCGACGATGAAGGAAAATACCTACCTGGTACAAAAATGGAATGAGTTCATCGCCTCCTAACCCCTAGGCAGTCGGGGGAATCCAGGTTGGGTTCCCCCGCTGTGGTGTTGAGCCTGGCGATCGCAGGCGGTTGGGGGTGTTGCCATCGTTAGCCGCTATTATTTTTATGTGGAAAAGTTTTAAGCCCTACGCCCTCATAGCACCCCAATCCCTGGTGTTTGCTCTGTTTCTTATCTTTCCCCTGGTGATGATTGGGGTTGTTAGCTTTTGGCAGTTCAACGGCTACGCCATGGCTCCAGATTTTAGTCTAGATAACTACCTGGGCATTTTTACCTCTCTGGTCACCGTTAAGACCTATTTGAATACCTTTAAGTTTTTAGCGCTGGTGTGGGTGGTCACTCTGCTGGTGGGGTATCCGGTTGCTTACTTTTTGGCTTTCCATGTGCCTCGTCTGCAATGGCAGATTCTGTTGTTTTTACTCTGTACCATCCCCTTCTGGACCTCCAATATCATTCGGATGATTTCCTGGCTGCCTCTGCTGGGGCGGGAGGGATTGGTTAATCAGGTGTTGATGAACTCAGGCCTGATTCACCAACCGTTGGAATTTCTACTCTATTCTGACTTTGCGGTGGTGCTGGGGATGGTGCACCTCTATATTATTTTTATGATCGCACCGATCTTTAATAGCTTGATGCGTATCGATCGCACCCTGATAACGGCGGCGGCAGACCTGGGTGCTGGCGGCGCGGCGATCTTCCGGGAAATAGTGTTACCCCTTTCAGCCCCCGGGATGGCGATTGGGTCAATTTTTATTGTCACCCTGGTGATGGGAGAATTTGTCACCGTGCGGCTAATGGGCGGCGGCCAGGCGGCGTCGGTGGGAAAGCTGATTCAAACTCAAATTGGCAGTCTTCAATATCCCCTGGCAGCGGCTAATGCGGTGGTGCTGCTGGGGGTGACCCTGTTGATTGTGGTGTCGATTTTACGGGTCTTAGATATTCGCAAAGAACTATAGGTGCCCCAGGTATGGCTAAGCGGTCCCTTTCCTTTTATGTGCTGCTGGTGTTCTTTGGCCTGTTTGTGCTGTTCCTGTACGGCCCGATGATCACTATTTTTATTCTGTCCCTGCAGGGGCCCGATGGCACCCTGACCTTCCCGATCCGCAGTTTTGGCCTTTACTGGTTAGGGCAGGTCTTCAGAGAACAGCGAATTGGCAACTTTGTTGAGCCCTTTGGGCGATCTCTGCTGTTGGGCTTACTGGTAATGGCCATTACTCTGGTGGCCTCAGTGCTGGCTAGCATGGGGTTTCGCCAGCGATTTCGGGGCTCTGGGGTGATTTTTTACCTCACCATTGCCAGTTTAATTGTGCCCAGTATTTTAGTTTCCCTGGGAATTGGGATTGTTTTTCAGGTGATGGGCTGGCAAACCAACTGGTTTAGTTCTGGCCTAGGGGCTCATCTGACCTGGACCCTACCCGTTGCTTTTTTGATTATGCTGGGTATTTTTAATCGTTTTGATCATGCCTATGAGGAGGCAGCTCGAGACCTGGGGGCGGGAGACCTCAATACCTTTTGGGAAATTGTCTTCCCCCTAATTGGGCCTGGTCTGCTCGGCGTCGGCCTGCTCACCTTTACCCTCTCCTACGACGAGTTTACCCGCACCTCCCTGGTGTCAGGTCAGGATAATACCCTGCCCCTGGAGATTTTTGGCATGACCACCAACGTCACCTCCCCCGCCCTTTATGCCCTGGGTACCCTGACTACCTTATTTTCTGCTTCCCTGATTCTGCTCGCCTACCTGACCTACCTGCTGGTGATGAAACGACAACGAACCTGAGCCACTGCCGTCGACTGGCCCACTAACCCGGCCCCGGTTTTTGTCCCCTACGGCTCCAGATCTGCTGAAAAACCTGCCAGGGGGAGCAATCCCAGCTATCTACATGGGAAACAATTTGCCCGTGACTGTTCAACTCCAGCTGACTGCTCCCCACAATCACCATGGCTGGTTGCCAGGGTAAGGGAGCCACCCAGCGCAGGGTCCAGCGGGTGCTAATCTGGCAGGAATTGGTGTAATCGATCTGGTGTAAGTCTAAATCGAGACAGCGAAACCAGCGGGCCATAAAGGCAATCATGGCCTGGTAACGCTGAATCCCCCGAAACTCAGTCAGGGGGTCTTTAAAGTAAACCTCCTGGGCGTAGAGATGGTAGCTTTGCTGGTAAGGAAAGTTTTCGTAATCCAGCCGTAGTTGATTGATCAGCTTGTCTGTCATTGCGTACCCTCCATCCGGTCTATCCCGCCTAGAGCCCTAAAGAATTTGGGAGAGAAATCTCTGGGTCCGTTCTTCCCGGGGATGGTTGAAAAACTCATCGGGGGTATTGGCTTCCACCAGATATCCGCCATCCATTAAGACCACCCGGTCTGCCACCTCCCGGGCAAAACCAACCTCATGGGTGACGCACACCATGGTCATACCCGACTTGGCCAGGGTGCGCATGACATCCAGTACCTCCCGCACCATTTCGGGGTCAAGGGCAGAGGTGGGCTCGTCAAACAGCATGATTTTCGGCTGCATGGCCAGAGAACGGGCGATCGCTACTCGCTGCTGCTGTCCTCCTGATAGTTGTCCGGGAAACTTATGGGCTTGATCTAAAATGCCTACCCGTTCAAGCAACTGCAAGGCCCCATCCTGGGCTTGAGCCTTAGGCCAGCGCCGTACCCAAATGGGAGCCAGGGTGACATTTTGCAGTACTGTCAGGTGGGGAAACAGGTTGAACTGCTGAAACACCATACCCACCTCCCGCCGGATCGCCTCGATGTGTTTAAGGTCGTGGGACAGTTTAATCCCATCAACCGTAATACTTCCCTTCTGGTAGCTTTCCAGGGCATTAAAGGTGCGAATGAAGGTGGATTTTCCTGAACCGGAGGGTCCCATAATCACCACCACCTCGCCCCGGTTGACAGAGAGACTGACTCCCTTTAAGACGTGAAAGTTGTTGTCATACCACTTCTCGACCTGCTCAGCTCTGATCATGGGTTGATCCTGCAGGGCAGGGGAAGATAGGGTTGCCGATTCAAGGGGATTCATAGGCCTAAGGGGAGAATGGGGCTGGGTCAGGGCGAAGCACTAATCTGCAAACATTATGGGTATTTTAATGACCTTCTGCTGCGGTTGGTCAGTGAACTCTGTTACATCTACCTTAGAACAGTCAGGAACATCATTGGTTCTAAACCTTGCCAGCGGCTACTTCACCTGGTTTAACTGGCGCTCCAGATAACGACTACCCTGGGACATGGCGTAGCAAATAGCCCAGTAGAAAATACCGATAAATAGGTAGACCTCTGCATAGCGCCCAATGAACAGCGGGTTAGCCAGAATTGAGCGGCTCATGCCCAACAGGTCAAACAGGCCAACGATAGACACCAGGGTGGTGTCTTGAATCAGGGCAATAAATAAGCCAACAATCGCGGGAATGGAAATTTTAAGGGCCTGGGGCAACACAATGAGTCCCAGACACAGCGGAGTGTTGAGGCCCAGGGAACTGGCCGCTTCGTACTGCCCCTTAGGAATGGCCTGTAGGCCACCCCGCACAGTCTCCGCCAGGTAAGCGGCGGTAAACAGAGTTAATCCCAAAATCGCCCGCAACACCAGGTCAAGTCGCCAGTTACCAGGCAAAAATAGCGGGATCATAATCAAGGCCATGAACAGAACGGCAATCAAGGGAATACCCCGGACTATCTCAATGTATAGGGTTGACAACCAGCGAATCAGGGGCAGGGTACTTTGCCGCCCCAGGGCCAGCAATACCCCAAAGGGAAAGGAGAGGGCGATACTGATCAGGGACATAAAGAGAGTCAGCAGTAACCCTCCCCAGGTTGTCGATGACACCGCCGGCAGGCCCAGCCCTCCTACCATTAGCCAGAACCCCACTAAAAACATCAGCCCCCAGGCTGGGGACAGCCATCGGGCCAGGGCGGGTCGACCCCGATGAGCCCTGTAGGCGATCCAACTGGTCGCCAGCAGCAGCAGTAACAGAGCCAGCAGTGTCCCCCTAACCAGTACGCCGTTGCCTTCAGGTAGGGGAAAGAGCACCATGGTCAGAGCGGCTAGGGCCACAGCCACCAGGTTGAAAGGGCTAAATAGACGGGGGGCTGCACTGGCCAACATACCCCAGGTACAGCCGCTTAACCCGGCTAGCAAGACTGCCAACAGCCAGATTCGCCAGTACTGATCAGCGGGAAATCGTCCTACCAGAAACAAGGGCAAATTGGTGGGAATGACCCCCCACTTAGCGCTCTTCAACGCCCAATGGCAAAACCCTACCCCGCCATAAACCAGCAAGCAGCCCAGACAGATGGTCAAGAGGGAGTTAAACCAGTTATTCAGTAGATTTTTCTGGATCCAGGCTAGCCGGGTCTGCGATCGCAAGGGGTTGGGGCTCATGGTTAACGCTCCCGAATCTGAATAGTGCGATTTAACTGGTTCATCACCACTGAGATGATTAAATTCACTAAAAGATAGGTGATGGCCCACAGTAAAACAATTTCAACGGCTCGTCCGGTTTGGTTCTGAGTGGTTTGACCGGTGGCGAAAATATCGGGATAACCAATCGCCAGAGCCAGACTGGAGTTTTTAGCCAGGTTCATATACTGACCATTGAGGGAGGGAATAATCACCCGCAGTGCCTGGGGTAACACCACCAAGGCCATGGTTAAGCCACCCTTGAGGCCAAGGGAGCGAGCGGCTTCCCATTGCCCCTTAGAGACTGAAGCAATGCCGCCCCTGACAATTTCAGCAATAAAGGCACCGGTGTAAAAGGTCAGCCCTGCCAGCATGGCGGCGTATTCCAGAGAGATTCGCACCCCCCCCAGGATATTGTTGTTGGCATCCAGGCGAGGTAGACTCCAGCCCAGCCCAAAGAGGAAGACCCCCAGGGCGATCGCTGCTGTGCCAAGTAGTAGTCCAGTTTGTAGCCGCCCGTGCTGGCCTTTTTCCTCTAATAGCCACCGTCGCCATCGCCAGGTCAGGTAGGCGACGACCCCTAACAGGGCGATCGCCAGCAGCCCCCCCCAAACCGAAGCACCAGGAGTTGGCCAGGGCAAGGCAATTCCTTTTTTACTGATTAGAAACCAACCCAGCACCTGCTTGGCTTCAGCCCCCTGGGCCAGGCCAAAGAAAATCACAAAATACCAGAAGAAAAGTTGCAGGAGCAGAGGTGTATTACGAGCAACTTCGATATAGATTAAGTTTAAATGACGCAATAACCAATTACTAGAAAAACTAGCCAATCCACTCAAGGTTCCGATCACCGTAGCTGTGACAAAACCGATCAAAATCAAACGCAGAGTATTGACAAGACCTATGACCAAAGCCCAACCATAGGTGTCGTTGGGCTGGTAGGGCAGAATACTTTCGCCGATATTAAAACCAGACTGATTTCTTAAAAAACCAAAATCAAGTTGTCGCCCCAACTGCTGTAGGTTGCGAACCATATTGGCTAAAAGAACCCCAGCTATGCCCACCACCAGAACCAAGACAGCCGCCTGGAACACCAGGCCAGTAAAGCGTTGATCTCTCCATAGGGGGGTCTTATCATCCAAGGGTTCAGCCATAGGCGACTTCAATCAATCACTCAATAAGATCGGTAGGCACAGGGGGTTGCCCATGCTGTTCTGGTAAAGGTTGCTGCCATCAAAGCGCCGACCTTTCCACAGCCCTTTGTCCTCTAGTCAGGAGCTAAAGCCCCAGGTCATCCTAGCTGTATTCAGCCCTCAGGCTATGAGCGCGCTCCCAGGGCTTAGCCCTGGGAGCGCGACGGCTGAATGTGAAACCGCCCACCCTACTCGGGTAAAGGCAAAACCGGGTTGCCCTAGACCATGGTTGAGCCGATGGGGCTAAGGGTTAGCGGAAAGGTGGAGAATAGACTAATCCGCCCTTACTCCAGAGTTTGTTTAAACCCCGATCGATTTTAAGGGGCGATTTAGCCCCTACATTACGCTCAAAGATTTCACCGTAGTTGCCCGTCACCTTAATAGCCTTGGCCATAAAGTCTTTAGATAGGCCTAACTGCTGGCCCAACTCTCCTTGTACCCCCAGGAAATTTTGAACGTCAGGGCTGGGATCCTTGAGTTTTTGGTCCACATTAGCCTGGGTAATGCCGAATTCCTCGGCCTGGAATAGGCCATAGGTAACCCACTTGACCACATCAAACCAGGCCGAGTCATTGTTGACCGTGACCGGCCCGAGGGGTTCCTTCGACAGAACTTCGTCTAATAGGATATTGTCTTCGGGCTTGGGTAGACCGGTACGCTTGGCAGCTAGCTGGGAGCGGTCAGAGGTAAAGCCTTCGCAACGACCTTCGGTGTAGGCGGCGGCAGCGGCGTTCGAGTCTTGAAACTTGACTTCGTTGATAGTGATACCCGCTTCCTTAGCCCGGCTAGCCAGGTTGAGTTCAGTGGTGGTACCGGTTTCAACGCAAACCGACTTACCCTTTAAGTCAGCAAATTTCTTAATCCCACTGGCCTTAGAAACCATGACACCCTGGCCGTCGTAGAAGGTGGTAGGGGCAAATTCTAACCCATTACCGCCAGCTGCGTCACGGCTAATGGTCCAGGTAGTGTTGCGCGACAGCATGTCGACTTCACCGTTCTGAAGGGCTGGAAACCGGGCTGTAGAGTCGAGATTACGGTATTCAATTTTACTATCAATGTTGTCAGAGGTGCCAAAAACGGCGGCTGCGACGGCGCGACAAATATCTACATCTAAACCAGAATATTTACCACTGGGATCGACAAAACTAAAGCCCGGAATAGTGCCCTCTACCCCACAGATGAGCTTGCCCCGCTCCTTAATTGTGGTCAGACGACTTTTAGCTGTAGCTGTAGCTGCTTCACCGCCAGTGGTTGCCTTAGGACCTGGGGTGGTAGTGCCACTACAGGCGGCGATGGTCAAACTCAAGGCAGCTGCCAGTAATCCTAATCTACGCATAAATTGCTCCTCACCTATAAACTAAATCCCTAGTACCATACTCCAAAACATTAGAAATGTTAAGTCAGCTTAAAAAGCTAATGGATTATCTGCGATTTGTATCAAAAGTAACTATTTTTAGGCTGAGCTCTCCCCACCTTGGTTACGCTTAATAGATGGGTTTATTTCAAGGGGTAATTAACCAAAGCTGCCAGCAAAGACAGGAAAAATTGTGGGTAAAGGATATGGTCTAGGTCGCCTCTCACTCTGTTAAGCCAGCAGGGCAGTGGAAAGACTTTGATTGCCAGTAAAGTCTGAGCGGGGGCAGGGCAGAAATTGTGCGATCGCCCATGGTTATAGCAAAGACGGTAGACCGGTGGCCAATTCCTCCAGGCCCCAAGAAAGCCCCCACACCTTACTTGCCAGGGCTCAAGGGGGTAAGAGTTAGGGGTTCGCCCCAATTCGGTCAGGAGTCTTTGCTAAAGACTTAAACACTTTGGATTAACAGGTCTCGAATCAGGGGAACCTTAGAACGAATATAGAGACTGAGTTGATCGCTTTCGACCTTATTAATGGTTTGACTTAACCTAAACTGCTCGACCAACCAGTGAACCAGACCGTTATCATCCAGGGTCAGCAGGTAGCTGCTCTGGGACCGATCCACCAAAGACCACAAATCACGCAAAAGCTGAGGGTTCATGGCAGTCCTTAAGAATTTCTTTAGAATTCATAGTAGAGTACTTTTGCCGATTCTGCCTAGGGTTGCGCAACGATAGTTGATTAATCGCTGTGACTAAAAAACCAGGGGACCCCATCGCCCCTGGTTTTGTAATCCCTTAACCTAGTCGATTACCCCATCGGCTCGGGCGATGAATCAGAAGGCTTTGCGTGCAAAGGTCATGTCATTAACCGATCGGATATCGGTGTACTGAGGTTCCACAATGGTTTCTACCGCAAGTCTACGGTTGCCATCGTGACCCTCGTCGTAAACCCGATCGGAGGTGTTTTTAAGGGTAATAATGCCTCCAGTTTTGAGAAAAGGTATATAGGCGTCGTAGGCCGCTCGAGCCCCCAGAGGGGATTGGTCTCCGTCTAAGCACAGCATGTCTAAAGGCAAGCTCCAGCTTGGGCTGATCTCAAGGGCAGTACCCTGGTAGACCTCTACCCAATCGGTCAGGCCGCACCAGCGCATATTCTCTTTAAACCAGTCGATCAGGGGCATTTGGCGGCGTTTGGCAACCCGTTGGTAAAAGGGCACCGAGAAGGGGTCGCCGGAGGCATCAAAGGGGTCAACACAGTGGACTTTGCCACTGCCTCGCAGCTTGCGGGCTCCCGCCAGTAAAATGGCTGATTTGCCAACAAAGGAGCCAATTTCAAGAATGGTGGCGTCATCGGCTAAATCGTAGGCTGCCTGGGCCAGAGCCACAGAGTTGTGTTCGAACATCCATCCCGGAACGTAGCAGGAGTAGGCCAGGTATTTTCCTAATTTGCCATACCTCAATCGGAAGCTTAAGGGTAAGAGAGTATAGGAATGCAGGCGGCGGTTTAGACGAGTCAGTAAACTGTCAGGAGATGCTCCCATATAAATACCTACTTGAAATCATAAAAATATATTTTAATGTTGCATCTGTTACCAAATTGGTCAAGATCTGAGCGTAACATTGCTTCCCCTGACTTGAATGGCAGGGGTGGCTTTCAGTTCGCCAGAGGGTCTGGTATCGGTTGATTGTCTGAGGTCGTGGCTCTCAACTGGTGGCCCTGGCCGTAGCCCCAGGCGAGGTAAGGGCTGGCGTTGCGTGGTGACCGATGACTTGGTGATGACTTGATTAGCCCTGCTTAAGCCAGGGGCACCCTAGCTCTACCCCACCTATCTGTGGGACAAGATGATAGCTATCTATGCAAGTAGAGGCTATGGGACCTTTGCCCAGTCCTGCCCTAGTTGGATGGTAATGTCGGAGTTGAGGGCACCGGTACTTTCTACCAGGGCTTCACCAACCCCAAGAAAACGCTGTATCATTTCTGCTGTGGTCCTATCTCCCTGCTGGGCTACCACCCGGGTAATAGGTAGGCTTTCTTTAATGGGTTTGTCGACAGAGATGGCGATGTAGCCACTTTCCCGCAGGGTTTTCTTTAACCGCTGGACTGCCTCAGGATTATTGATGCTGTCTTGAATGGCAATGCGGACCTGCTGAGGTTGCCCGCCAGAGGTAATGGGCTGCCCTCCGTAGCTGAAATATTGTTTGACCAGACTGTCAATTTCGCTGTAATTGGGTAGCCAGTAGCTGAGGGAAAAATCCTTGCGAGTACTGAAGCTTCCTGGCAGCATCAACATCTGCACATTGGCCCGATTTATCTGGGCGCTGTAGCCCAGTAAGGCCATCAGTTCTTCTACAGATAAATTCGTATCTACATTGGATTGAATCACCGACAGAATTTTGGGTAGGCGAGTAATGGTGGTAGGGTTAAGGGTTTGCTCTGCCAGAGCCCGCATAAACATTTGCTGGCGCTGAATACGGCCAATATCGCCGTTGGCATCGTAGCGAAAACGCAAAAATTGCAGAGCCTTCTCACCATTTAAAAGCTGTTTGCCGGCTTTGAGGTCAACGTAAAAGTGCTGACTATCATCCCGATATTTCATATTTTGAGGGACGGTAACGGTAATACCTCCCAGGGCATCAATCAGGTTGCCTACTCCCTGAACATTGATGCGGACGTAGCGATCGATGGCGATTCCCCCCAGCAGGTCGCTGACGGACTCTGCGGTCAAAGCCGGTCCGCCCTGGGGATTGGCTTCGTTCAATTTAGTCAGTCGACCCTGGACGTAGGTGCGGGTATCCCTGGGTAAGGATAGAACTACCACCTGCTGAGTTTGGGGGTTGAAGCGAACCAGCAACATAGAATCAGCCAGCCCATCAAAGGAATTAACCAGGGCTTGATAGGAAAGATGGCGGAGTTCGGGAGGGACTTCTTTCAGGTCGGCGGTGATTACCTTAATACCCATGACTAGAATATTGACTGGCCGGGTCAGGTGGGGCAGGCGCAGGGTGCCGCCGCTAGACATGGGTTGATCTTGACGAAAGACGGCTTTATTGCCGCGAGCCAGCGGGTGTTGCTGTAGAGGAGTTGCCGAAAGGGATACAGCCAATAGGGCACCAGCGGTGGCCGACAGGCTGGCGACCCCAGCCAAAATAATCACCAGACCGATGAGTCGGGGTAGACGCCAGCGAGACTTTTTTTTAACGGTAGACCTGGCCGCCCAAGAGGTCGGCACCTGAGGGTGGCTGGGTGCTCTGTAGGCGGTTTTCCGGCTAATCTTTGGGGGAGACACGTCAGACCTCAGACGGTAATTAGGGTTGCAAGTCTGTGCATTATACTTTCAAGTCCTAAACTTGGCGCACTGGTATGCCAGGGATTTTGCTATGCAGTTAAGCTGGCCGGCTTAGTTGGAGCTAAGTCGGGGGTTAGGGTAGGCGTCTGCTGAGTCTGCTGAAGCCGGCTAGTTTCAGCGATCGCCCCTGCAACAGACGAACCATCAGTCCCAGGTTAGTCAGGGTATAGCCTGTAGTCACCAGCGTATTAGCCACCAGCAGGCGAATCGATAGCCCCGGTACTAACTGACTACCGGCACTTAACAGGCCATAGGCCATCAGCCAGCCCAACGCCAGGGTTACCACCAGGCGATAGACCGCCTCTTCTTCGCGGCTACCCTGATGGCGCCAAAGTTGGTACAGCGCTGGTACCGCCCCAAAGATTGGCACCAGATAAATCATTAAAGACAGGCGTTTGAGAGTTTCTGTCGCGGAAGGGGGCAAGTTCTTCATGGTTTCACCATACCTTGGCAACTCAAATCTGCGGACTATGGTAAACCAAGGCACTGCTAAGTAAAGCACTGCCCTGGCCCTGAAACATCAACCAGGAAAGGAAAAAATTACTAATAAAAATTGCCAGCAAGGCCGTCACCACCGCCGTTGTCGTCGACTGACCGACCCCCTTAGCTCCACCGCTGGTAGTTAAACCCCAATTGGTACCAATAACGGCAATTAATATGCCAAAGCAGAAGGCTTTAATTAAGGAGCTGACCAGATCCCAAACAGATAGAAAGTTCTTGGCTGAGTTTAGAAACACTGAGGCGGTAATGCCGTACTGGCTGGTAGCAATCAGTAGTCCACCACCCATGCCAGTTAAAAAAGCCATGATATTGAGCAAAGGCAACATCATGGCACAGGCGACCACCCGGGGAATGACCAGATAGTCGACCGGGTCAGTCTTAAGAATTTGTAGTGCATCGATTTGCTCGGTCACCCGCATGGTGCCAATCTCAGCAGCAAAGGCCGACCCAACCCGACCGGCAATAATAACCGCAGTCAATACCGGTCCCAACTCTCGGGCCAGGGTTAGAGCTAGCACACCGCCTACGGCGGTTCCTGCTCCAAAACTGAGAAATTCGCGAGTCACCTGAATTGTAAAGACCATGCCCACAAAGGCGGCGGTTATCAAGGCAATCAGCAGGGACTCCGGCCCCACCGTCGCCATCTGTTCAACAGTGTTACGACGATGCAGGGGACGGGAAATCAGATGAATAACTACCTGGCCAGCCAAAAATAGAGCGGCTAGCAGTCTTCGGCTCCACTGCCCCAGGCTAGAAGAATGTTCCACCGGTGTCCAATATGCTTTTTTTTGATGGTCTTCCCTACTATAAGCGGCAATCCTGATCTGCGGTAAAACCGCCGAGGCGATCGCCCCCTGGGTGAGATACCAGAGTTGAGAGAGTTGGCACGTCTCGATCATTAGTTGCTAAACTCAATGAGGTTTTACATAGCTCTGTAATTCAGGGGTTTTTCTGGGCTCATAGCTGCTGCGATGGCTGGTGCTTAGGGCTGAGAGTCTGAGCCTGCTAGAGCTGAGCTAACTTAAATGTAGATTTCGAGTTAGGTTTCGAGTCGGCGTTATGAATTATAGACGGCGTACACATAGGGGCGACCAGGGTCGGTTGAGCTCAACCCTGGGCATTTTAGAGCGGGCCATAGCAGTCGCTATACTGGTTGTGCTGCTGACCCTGGGATGGGGAACTCAAGGAGCAGTGGCTGGGGCCAGTGCAGCCCCCCGACCCACCCTGTCAACCCAGCCCTACCTGGATCGGCTCACCGCAGCGGTGAGTGAGTTCACCCTCGACAACGGCATGAAATTTATCGTGCTGGAGCGCCATCAGGTGCCAGTTGTGTCTTTTATGGTCTACGCCAACGTCGGGGCCGTTAATGAACGAGACGGCAAAACCGGAGTGGCCCATTATTTAGAGCACCTGGCCTTTAAGGGAACCAGCCGGATTGGAAGCCATAATTATTTGGCTGAAAGGCAGGTGCTGGCCAAGATGGATCGGGTTTTTGATCAGCTGTTGGCGGCAGAGGCCGCCGGGGATGACTCTACCCGGGCCAAACTGCAAGCCCAAATGGGTCAGCTGGCTCAACAGGCAGCTACCTACGTTGACCAGAACAAGTACGGTCAGATTATTGAGCAAGCTGGGGGGGTTGGGTTAAATGCCAATACCGCTGCCGATCAAACCCGTTATTTCTATAGCTTGCCAGCCAACAAATTAGAGCTGTGGATGTCCTTAGAGTCAGAACGGTTGATTGATCCGGTCTTTCGTCAATTTTTTGAGGAAAAAAATGTAATTCTGGAAGAACGCCGGATGCGGGTTGATAATTCTCCCATGGGTACTATGGTGGAGACTTTCTTAGAAAAGGCCTTTGAGCACCATCCCTACCGCCGCCCGGTGATTGGTTACCAGAAAGATCTTTATGGCGCTACCCGTAAAGACATTGAGGAGTTCTACAAGACCTATTATGGGCCTGGCAGTTTAACGGCTGTATTGGTTGGCGATGTCGATCCAATTATGGTCAAACAGCTGGCTAAGGCTTATTTTGGCCGCTATCCGGCTCGCCCTCACCCGCCTGAGCCGCTGATCCAGGAGCCTGCCCAAACCGCCCCCCGGCAGTTTACCCTTTCCCTCACCTCCGAGCCCTGGTACCTGGAAGGATACCATCGCCCTGGTATGACCCACCCCGATCACCTGGTCTATGGCATTATCGACAGTCTGCTGGTAGAAGGTCGCACCTCCCGGCTTTATCAAACCCTGGTAGATAGGACCCGGGTCGCCCTAGATGTTGGCATTATGAATGGATTCCCTGGAGATAAGTACGAAAATATTTTTCTTCTCTACGCCTTAACGGCCCCTGGCCATGATCTCGATCAGGTGGCGACGTTGTTTCGTCAAGAATTAGACCGCCTGCGGCAGGAACCGGTCAGTGCCATGGAACTCAATCGGGTCAAGACAAATGCTAGGGCTGAGTTGCTGCGTACCCTGGACTCCAATAGTGGGATGGCTGCCCTACTGGCTGAGTACTCAGCTAAAACAGGCGATTGGCGCAATCTGTTTAAAGATTTAGAAACGATTGACAACATTTCGGCGGCCGATGTGCAGCGGGTTGCCCGTAGTCTATTTGAGCCTAACGGTCGTACCGTTGGCAAGTTGCTGTCAGCCTCAGTTCATAAACCATAGATAGGCAGGTCAGGAAAGTTGGGCGTGATGAAATTGATTGAAGCTGCAAAGAGGGTTGGGGTCAGGTCCTACTCTGCTCCGGCAATAAGGTTTCGAGTCCTGGGCTTGGGGCTGCTAGGGGTGCTTATGGCCCTGGTACTGGGCTGGCAATCACCGGCCAGTGCCCTGACTCCCCGTCATTACGATGAACTAAAATTTGCTCCCCTGGCAGAGCTCAAAATACCTCAGTTTGAGCGCTATCAGCTGGCCAATGGGTTGGTAGTTTATCTGATGGAGGACCACGAACTACCCCTGGTTAGTGGTACGGCTACCTTTAGAACTGGATCTCGCTTTGAACCGACTCCCCAGGTGGGGTTAGCGGCTATGACCGGGGAAGCGATGCGGCTGGGGGGAACTCAAACACTGAATTCTGACGACCTTAACCAGGTGTTGGAGAATCGGGCCGCCACCATTGAAACCAGTATTGACACTGCCTCAGGTGCTGCCAGTTTTAGTAGCCTGGTGAATGACACAGAGCTGGTATTCAGCTTGTTTGCTGATGTCATTCAACGCCCTGCCTTTGCCCCCGATCGGGTGGATTTTTTAAAGGGGCAGTATCGGGGTAGTATCGCCCGCCGCAACGACGACCCTGATGATATTACCCGGCGGGAGTTTGCCAAGTTAATTTATGGGGCCGATAGCCCCTATGCCCGAACCATTGAGTACGCCACTGTAGAAGGGATTAGCCGCCAGGATATTGTATCTTTCTATCGATCTTCGATTCGCCCCGATCGCACCATTCTCGGCCTAGTCGGAGACTTTGATACTGCCCGCATGAAGGCTTTAATCAATCAGTACTTTGGCGATTGGCAGGGGGATGGTCAGGCCCTCGATGTGACCCATCTACCCCCGGTAGAGCAGGCCAAAACCGGCCTATTTGCGGTGCAACAACCCCAGTTGACCCAGAGTTACGTTCAGTTGGGTCACCTGGGTGGGCAGTTAAATGGGCCTGATTATCCTGCCATGGAAGTGATGAATGAAGTACTCAATAGTTTTAGTGGTCGGTTATTTAACCAGGTGAGATCGCGCCAGGGTTTAGCCTACTCGGTCTATGGCTTCTGGTCGCCTCGCTACGACTACCCTGGCCTGTTTGTTGGCGGCGGCGAAACCCGTTCAGACACTACGGTTGCCTTTATTAAGGCGGTCAAAAAAGAACTTCAGCGTATTCGCACCACCCCTATTAGCGCTGAAGAACTCACTCTGGCAAAGGATTCAGTGCTAAATAGTTTTGTGTTCAAATTTCAGGGTCCTGGGCAAATTCTGGCTCGCTTAATTCGTAACGAGTACTATCACTATCCGGCTGACTTCATTTTTCAATTTCAAGACCAGGTACGTAAAATCACCGCTGCCGATGTGTTAGCCGCCGCCCACAATCGCCTCAAACTCGATCAGTTAGTGATTTTAGTAGTTGGCAACTTAGCGGATATGGAACCAGCTTTGACTACCCTGCAGCCCGATCAGCCGGTTCAGCCCATTGATATTACCATTCCCCCGGAGCCCAAGACCGGAGCATAGAGCCCCTACCCCAGGGGATGGCTGTTAAATCCCCTCTCCAGACCCTGGTCTCAAGCGTTTTTTCATAGCCGCTAGTTCCCTATCTACCGGCCTGTTGCTGTCCTCTAGCCGGGTAAATTGGCTTTCTAGGGGATCCTGAGCCAGGTCTGCCAGGGCCTGGGACCGGGCCTCCAGTTCCTGCACCCGGTCGTCCATTTGCTCAAAGGCGGCGATCGCTCCGGTTCCGCCAATTAATTCCTGTAGCCGTTGGGCTGCCTCTGCCGATCGAAACCGGGCAATATACATATCCTTTTGGGTTCTAGCCTGGACAATTTTAGCCTCCAGTTCCTGGACATTAGCCTTCATTTGAGTCACCATGGGCTGCTGCTGGCTAATCTGTTTGGTCATCATCTCAGCCGATTCCAGATAGCCCTGGCGACGCCTTAAGGCCTGACGGGCCAGGTCTTCTTCACCATTTTTCAGGGCCAATTCTGCCCGGTTATACCATTCCTGGGCCAGAGTCCTGGCCTGGAGACTTTGGCGCTCGGTGCGTTTTTGGGTGGCAATGGCCTGGGCAACAGCCTGGCGCAACTGGATCAGATGACTCTGCATATCATCCATAACCTGGTTTAAGACCCTTTCCGGGTCTTCTGCCTGGTTCACTACTCCGTTTAAGCTAGCCTTGATAACCTGTAATGCTCGGTCTAATAAGCCCATTGCCCCCCCTTAGCCTCAACTGAGCCCTCCTTTAGGATAACAGTAGCGTTAACGATGGCAGCGGCAAAACAGCGGCCTAGGGTAGAACGTATAGCTGAACCGTCAGGCCCTGACTTTGCAGTCGTTTAATCAAGTCCTGGGCCGCAGATCGTTGGGCAAAGGCTCCTAGCTGAATCTTGGTATCCCTGGCAAAATTGCGCAGGTAGGCATCGGCTACCCGTTGGCGAGCTGCTTGCAAAGAAGCATCGCCGGTGTAGTTGGCCACGACGTAATAGCGGGGGGTAGGGACGTCAGCAGCACTGAGGGGGCGAGGGGCCTGACTCAGGGGCGCAGGGGGCAGGGGCGGTTGGACAGGGACGGGGGAACCCAGAGGTTTAGGCGGCTGCCGATGGCTGCTAGAGCTAATTGCCGGGGTAGAGGAGCGGGATAGCTTACGGGGGGATGGGGGGGGCGTTGGCGTGGTCACATCAGCAGGGGAGGACAGGGTAGGGGGGCGATCGCTGCGCCCCTGGGGGGCAGCTAATGGTGGCAGACTAGTGGATTTGGGCTCAGGGGTGGCAGTTACCTCCGAATCGGGCACCGACTGACTTGGGGAGCTAGCCGGGATGGCCAGGCTAGAGGGTAGATTGCTGAGGCGGTTTAAATCCAGCTGGCCAAATTCTTGAGCCGACAGATCGGGGCCTAACCCCTCCAGGCCTGGTCCGGGACTACTGGCGACGGGGCGACTTGGGTCGGCGGCTGGAGCCGGCTGCGTTGAGGTGGCCTGGGGCAATACCTGGGCGAGTCGTTGCAGCAAGGGATGGTGCTTGAGTTGGGTGATCGTCTGGGGCGACGTTACCAGGTAACCCAATCCGGCACTGGTTAACAGCAGGAGTAAAAGAGCTCCCAGTCCCAGGGGATTGGCCAGCGGTCGATCGCCCGCAGCGGAGGATGGGCTGGAGGAAAAGGTGTAATCAGTAATATAGGCGGTGGGATCGGTCTCCAGCAGGGCCTCCGTACTTTCCAAATAGTCTTCGGCGGCCCCGGCATAGGGCGTTAGCTGCCGGGACGTTTCGGCCTCAGGGACGGGTGGGCTGACCTGAGGGGGGGCACCTGCCCCCCCAGGGCCAGTTGCCTCCGGGGCCGGGGTGAGGGGGGGATGAGGTAGCTGGGGTAAACGGGGAGGGGTTTGAGTCTTGGGGCGCAGCTTTAATCGACTGCCCGAGCGGCGATGGGCTACTCCCTGCCGATAGCGTTGTAGTTCTTCATCCAGGTTTACCGCTAAGCTTTCCAGGCCCGCTTGCAGGGGGGCACTGAGCGGTGGGTCGTGGCTATCGAGGCTGGGTGGTCGCTTAACCATCGGCTTAATGGGGGATAAGGAACACCCTAAATAGTAATGATTTCTGCCAGTTTGACAAGTTTAATTCCACTCGGGGGCAACCTAGGGGCAGGCTAGTCGCTAAAATCGAGGCAATTATCGCCCTGGCCGGTTCTGGCTAACCCCAATGGAGGCCCTGATCACCTATGCCTTTTGATTCTCTGGCCCACCTGGTCGATGAATTTGAACGCCAACCCAACTGGGAGCGTCAGGCCCGCTTTCGGCAAGTGTTGCGGCACTGGTCAGAGGTGGTGGGAGTGGCGGTGGCTGGGCAGGCTATTCCCGTTCGCCTGGAGCGTCAGGTACTCTACGTAGCTGTGGCTAATGCCATGTGGGGGCAAACCCTAACCCTGGAACGTCTTACCATTCTGGCCCGGTTGAACCCCCGGCTGCCCTTTGATGTAAAGGATATTCGGTTCTCTACGGCAGAGTGGTATCAGCGGGGAGCTAAGTCCCCCTCATCCCCTGCGGGTGAGGATCTATCTCTGCCGGATTGGCTGCGGCATCACCCTAGCTTTGAAGCCAGCCTCTGGTCTATTCCGACCACCCCTGATGTTGAACGGGCCACTCCAGCGATCGCCCCTGACGCCCTGGAGAGCTTTCGTCGCTGGGCTCGCCTTAACCAGCAGCAGACGGCCCGGTGGCTGCTCTGTCCAGGGTGTCACTGTCCCTGTCCCCAGGGGGAGATGGCTCGGTGGTCTCGGTGTAGCCTGTGCGCAGCCAAGGGGTTTGCCCAGCCCAATCGGGGGCAGGCGGGTACACCATAGTCAGGTTAAATACCCGGGCAAAATTCTCAATGACCAGGGGGCGAATCTGCTCCACCGTTAGTCCAGGGCAAAATTGAGATAACCGCCCCACCGATCGCTGGACAATACCACAGGGGACAATCGCCTCAAACCCCGCCAGATCGCAGCATACATTCAGAGCAAAGCCGTGCATAGTAATCCACCGACTGACCTTAATACCGATGGCAGCAAGTTTACAATCCCCGACCCAAACCCCGGTTAAACCAGCCTGCCGGTGCCCCGCCACCCCTACCGTGGCCATTACCCCTAGCACCACTTCCTCCAGCTGACGCAGATACCAGTGCAGGTCAGGACGATGGCGCTGCAAATTGAGAATCGGATAGGCCACCAGCTGACCAGGGCAGTGGTGAGTTACCTCCCCGCCCCGTTCGGTGCGAAATAGGGGGTAGGGTAGGGCTTCTGGTGCAGCCTTGAGATGGATGGGGTTAGAGCCCTGGCCCAGGGTGTAGACGGGAGGATGTTCGAGCAATACCAGGCGATCGGGGCAAGGGATACGACGATGCTCCTCTACCCATTGTTTTTGGCCGGCCCAGGCCTGGCCATAGGGCACCAGACCCAAGCTATAAACCTCACAGATGGTCGGCTTACCTGCTTGGAATGGGGTCATTTATGCTTTCCTCACTGTTTTAGAGGCTACTGCTTCAACACCAGTCAATCCCTTTGCCAGTCAAGATTTATCAACCCTTGCAAAGGATCTTAAAGGATACTGTCGTACAGAATACAAGGTGCTAGGGTGAAATCATAGGCCGATGTTTCAAGGAGTCCGCTTTATGAAGCTGGTTATCCACGGTAGAAATATTGAGATTACCGATGCTATTCGTGACTATGTAGAGCAAAAAATTCTTAAGGCAGTCAGCCACTTTCAACATCTAACCAACGAAGTGGATGTGCATCTGTCGGTAGCTCGTAATCCTCGCATTAGTTCCAAGCAGTCGGCAGAGGTGACCCTCTACATCGATAAAGCTGTAGTTCGGGCCGAAGAAAGCAGCGAAAGTCTTTACGCCAGTATTGACCTGGTGGCCAATAAAATTAGCCGTCAGCTCCGCAAGTTCAAAGAAAAACGCAACAACCATAAGCATAGTAATCTGGGTAAAACCACCGAAGCTTTTCTCAATCAACATCCTGGTACCGATGTTACGGAGCTACTTACCACCAGCGAGCCCCAACTACCCCAGGAAGTGGTACGGACCAAGTATTTTGCCATGCCACCGATGACCGTGGCCGAGGCCATGGAGCAATTGACCTTAATTGATCACGACTTTTACGTGTTCCTGAATGCTGATACTGGCGAAATCAACGTGGTCTACGAACGTAACCACGGGGGCTACGGCCTGATTCAGCCCCGCCAGCCCAACGGTAACGGTAGCCAGGGTACGACTCGCGACCTTACCGCTGTCTCTGGCAGAGGTTAGCCCCCGCCAGGTCTGGCTCTGTTGCTGGTGCTTAGCTCTGGCCAGCGATCCACCCCAGGACTCGATTCCAGGCCCACCAGGGATCGGGGTCCTGGCTGAGGCGCTGGCCAAGTTTACTACTGTAATAACCCACGTGGCCCCCCTGGGGGGTTAACACCAACCTTAAGTAGGGATTGGCTTGGCAAATATCCTCTAGCTCTGGAATCAAGGCAGGGTCAAACAGGGGGTCGTCGGCGGCATAGACAATCAGCACAGGTAGGTTTAGGTCGGCCATAAAGGTCAGGGGACTGCTATAGGCGTAGTAGTCGGCTACACTGGCAAAACCCAGGCGGGGAATCACCAGTTCCTGATCAAAAGTCCAGATGCTATGGGCCCGGGCGATCGCCGCTAGATCGATCTGGTCGGGGTGGGCCTGGTGAAGGCGCTGGGCCATGCGCCTCAGTTCTCGACTAATCGCCTGTTCTAGCTGACGACCCAGGGCTGTAGCAGTTAAATAACGCAGAGAACGGTTAGCATCCAGGTTTGGACACACCACCGCTACCCCACCGATATCTGCCCGAGTCAAGGCTGCGGCCGAGGGCAGATGCATGGCCGCATGCCCTGCCCACAGGGCTAGCTGGCCGCTGAGGGAATACCCCACCAGCCAATAGGGGGGCGGGCAGCCCAAGGCCTTAGCCCTGGCCGCCAGGGCCAGGTAGTCCTGACCCTCGTAAATTCCATCGGAGGTTAAGGTGGCCGATAACTCAGCGGTTTTACCATGGCCGCGCCAGTCAAACACCACCACTCCGTAGCCCTGCTGGTAGGCCTTACGCCCTAAAATGTCCAGCAACCACTGGTTCTCCAGGCTGCCAGTAATGCCATAGGTAGCAATCAATGTCCCCTTTGCTCGGGGCGGAGCTGCCCAACGGCCAAAAATGGGGGTGTCGCCCTGGCCGATAAAGATTTGGTTTTGGTACGGCACGGGGCCCAGGTTTAGCCCGCGTTGCCAGGTGCGATGCGCTACTAGAGCCATGTAGAGGGTCATCGAGAGGCCGTGACGCAGGGGCCAGGGAGGAATAAAGGGAGGCATGGGGGGTAGCCAGAAAAGGACGTGATGGAGTTCTGTAATTTCGCTTAAGGTCAGACGGGCCGGGCCAGAGTTAGGCTACTTTGAGCTTAATCTTTTCTAGCGGACTGGCCAGGAGTATTGCCGTGACTGCACCGATTGTGGAAATTTTGCCGGATAAACCGGCGCTGGTACAGCGGGCCCTCCACCTGGTTATGGAGCAAATTTATCAATCTGTAGATCGCCAGGGCTTTTGTACCCTG
The DNA here is from genome assembly GCA_018970085.1 of Cyanobacteria bacterium REEB459. Classification (GTDB taxonomy): domain Bacteria; phylum Cyanobacteriota; class Cyanobacteriia; order Phormidesmidales; family Phormidesmidaceae; genus Nodosilinea. Next base: position 13,072 of record JAGWXD010000027.1, on the reverse strand, counting down.
GCCCTGGCTGGGGGGGGGACTCCCAAGCCCCTCTATGCTGCCCTGGCAGAACAGTCCTTACCCTGGGAAACACTCTATGTGTTTTGGGGTGACGAGCGCTACGTCCCCCTCGATCATCCCGATAGTAATGCTGGCATGGCTCGTCAGGTTTGGTTAGACCGGGTGCCGATTCCGGCCAGTCAAATTTTTGTCACCCCTACCCAGGCCGCCCAGCCCAGTCTGGCGGCCCAAACCTACGCGGCTACTTTGAGCGACCTGTTTGGCCGGCTGCAGCCCGCATCTCGCCAGGCCATTCCTCAGTTTGACCTGGTGCTGTTGGGCATGGGGGATGATGGTCACACCGCCTCGTTGTTTCCCCATACCGCCGCTCTCACCGTTAGTGATCGCCTGGTGACGGTGGGCTATAAAGGGGAAGACCCTCGCATTACCTTTACCTTACCCCTGATTAATCACAGTCGCCGGGTTATATTTTTAGCGGCTGGTGCCAGTAAACAAGCCGCCCTCCAGCAAGTGTTTCGACCCCAGGGCGAGGATCTGGCCTATCCCTCTCGCCTGGTGCGCCCCCTGGGCGAACTCTACTGGCTATTGGATGCCGAGGCCAGTGCCGGGGTCGATTTGCCTTGATTGGGGTGGGCTCCTGAGTCTGGCTCCTGAGTCTACAGCTGCTGGGCTGGACTCCCTGTTACCAGGCTGAGGCTGTAATCCACCGCCCTGAGCAAAAGGGCTAACTCCCCGGGGGGATGGGCTAGGGTGATCTGGCTCAGCCAGGTTTCTACCCCTTCTGCCAGGTGGTAGGCCAGGCTGAAGCGGCTGGCCTGATCGCCCCCTCCAGGTTCTGCCAGGTGGTCTACCAGGGCCACGATGTCTACTAAGACCCGCTGCCCTGCCTGGGTTTGGGGAATGAACTGGGCCAATCGATCGGTGACCTGCTCTGGGGTCGGGGGGCCTGGTTTGTCATCCACCTCGAGTTCAATTAACCTGGCCAGGTGGTGGCAACGACTCTGGATGTACTGCACAGCCATCCAGGCCGATAGCTGAAGTCGCGGGGCCAGACTGGTGGGGGGAAGGGTCAGGTGAGGGCAAGGCAGGGCTGGCCAGGGGGTCAGGCCCTGGCTGAGGCTAAACCAGGTTAACCAGGCCACCAGGGCGATCGCATCGGGGGTTAAAACCAGTTGCCCCGAGGGCAACAGATGCAGGTGAGTATGGGCTCTGAGCTGGGGTACAAAGGGATAGGCCGAGGGTAAATCCAGGTGGCTCCAACGGGTGATTACCGTTTGAGCTAGAGTCAACCGTTCAGTCAGGGATAAGCCCTGGCAAGGATCGCCAATATAGGCAGGTCGAGCCTGGGGCCTGGCCCAGCGGAGCCGATACCCCCCCTCTTGGCCCCAACTTTGGCCGCCCTCGCTACCGCAGGCTAGCAGCAGGCTATGGAGCCATTGTTGCAGGGACAGTGCCCCGGTCATCGAAGACATGGGCTGAGGTGGGCTTAGAATTTAAATACCTGGTCGAATTCCCTGCGGGTGATGGGCTGACTCACCTCTAGCCCCTCTCCCCCCAACAGGGTGAGGGGTTTGCCCTCGATGCTCAGCCAGACCGCAGCGCCAGGATCCAGGCTGGTGGCAGTATAAATCACCTGGCCTAAACGCCCCACCATAGAGGCACTACCTCCACCCTGATTAAAGCCGGCGGAAAGGTTGAGATGAATACCATCGGGCTGTACCGAGGCAGCTAGTAAGCGGGTACCCGCTGGAATGGTGGTAAAGGCCTTCTGGTTGCTATCTCCAGCCCTGGTCAGCAGGGCATTCAAGACCGTGATGATTTGTTCGGAGGCCGAGGGGGCAGGCTCGATCTCCAGGGGCTGGGGTACCAGCTTAAACCGCCCGTCTGCATCCTTTAACCAGTAGATCTGGCCCTGTAGCCGGGCGGCTGGAGAGGGAGAAGCCTGGCTAGAAGATGACGGCCTTGACTGAGCCCCAGGGCTGGGCAGGGTGGTTGGATCGGAGGAGTGGGTAGACCCCTCGGACTTAATGATTGGACTGGAGAGACCCGCCCCGGGTAGTTTGGGGTTGAGGGACCGCCAGGTCAGCCAGGCTACCGCCCCGCCGGACGCTAACATCAGCGTTATTAACCCAACTAGTAGACCCAGGGGAAGGCGCCGTAGTTTCTCTTTATAATCCATTGTGGATTTCTCCAGGGGTAACATTGCCAGGGTAGATCAGAACCCCTAACCTGGCACAGGCTTGGGGACAGCTTATTCACCTGACTGTTTTTGTAACAGGGGAGAGGTCGGCTCTAGCCGGGCAAAAACTGCCAGATTTAGGCTGTTGTCGTTGACCTTGAGGCTTAATACCCGCAGTAGCAGTCCCAGGGACTCTAGCCGCCGCAGACTAAATTCCTGGCTGACTCCTTCAGCTAGAGAGGTAATCAACTGGGATGGAGCCTCAATTCCTTCAATTTTAACGACGGGATTAATGAATCGTAGGCGATCGCCCCGAACAATTTCCAGCCCTGTGTCTATGGTAATGGGAATACCAACCTGACTGAGATGGTCCTGTAGATCTACGCTCAGCCGCAGGCGGTCACCGTCAAGGAATTCAATCACCGGGTGGGTTAGCCCGTAGCGGCGTTGCTCTCGCTGAAGGCTGAAACCAGATAAACTGAATTGCAGTTCGTTTAACCAGGTTTGGACGGCGCTAGAAGCCAGAAATAGGTTTAAATCCCTGGCCTTTAACTGCAACTGTAAGGCGGCCTGGGCTGGCTGGTTTAGTTTTAAACGCCCCTGCCGTAAAGCAGCCCCGTCTACATCCAGGGGATCGCTCTCTAGATTGAAACGCTCTACCCGTAAATCCGGTAGCTGTCGCAAATAGACCCCTGTAGCCGATAACTTCACCTGGTTAACCCGACCCCAGAGGATTTGATAGTTGGGCAGATTATCAATCCGCACCTGAATGCTTTCAATGCTAGTGGTTTGACTGCGCACGGCCTGTTCGGCCAGGTGATCAACCACCATTCCGGCTGGGGAGAGAATGGCGGTTAGGGTGGTGATAATCAGGGCTAGAACATCCATAGGCTGAACCCTAAAGGTCGCAGAGTGACTAGATCAGGTGATCGTAGCTTACCAGAGCTGTGCGCCAGAGTTCGTAGCCCTGAGGGGCCAGGTGAAGCCCATCGGTGGTTAATTCCCGCCGTAATTGTCCGTGTTGGTCCTGAAAGGCTGGCTGCAAATCTACAAAGCTGCCCCCCCCCTGGCTGGCTAGATGAGAGAGGGAACGATTGAGAGAGCGGATGCGATCGCCGGGCAGGGACTGCCAACGGGTTGGCAAAATCGAATAAACCACGATCTGAGCCTGGGGATGTTGTTGCTTGAGACGCTCCACAATATGTTGAAAATTGCTGAGAATCTGACGGTCACTAGCCCCCTGTTTGAGGTCATTAATACCGGCCATCAGGTGAATTCTATCGGGGCGGGTCGGGGCGAAGTCTGGCAGGCGTTTGAGGATCTGGGCAGTGGTTTCTCCGGCAATTCCCTGGTTCAACCAGAACTGCTGGTGGGGCAAGAGTTCTGCTGGTAGCCACAGACTCAGGGAGTCCCCTAGCACAATACTGAGCCGATTGGGTCCCTGAGCCCTGGCCATCACCGCCGCCTCCTGCCGCAGTAAGGTTTGCCAGTCCTGGTGAGTAGGATGAACCGGAGCCGTTTGCCAGGTAGACTGATACCGTTGGGGAGACACTCGGTTATAGAGTTTGCCGGCCTGCAGAGAGGCCAGACGAAAGCGATACATCTGACTGCCGTTGAGGGGCCGAGGAGCACTGGCCCAGTGGGGGTATACCTGGGTTTGATCGGGCCGAGGTGGATTGGGGGAGAGATCTACCAGGGTCCGCCCTACTCCGGCGGATAAATCTGGCAGCGCCGGGGAGAACCAACTCTGACTGGGGCCGGCGCGGTTGGGTTGAGGGCAGCTAAAGACCTCAATTGGCTCTGCGGCTGCGGTCAGGTTGAGGGATAGGCCGGTGGTTGCCAGGGGGCTGGTGATTGGAGTCAGTAGGGGCTGAGCCACCTGCTCTGGCCCCCGGGAGGGACAGGCTGAGGCCGAGGGCAGACGGGTGGGAGCCGTAGCGGCCCCAGCCTGGTTCTCTGGCTGGGGCTGGAAGGGGGCTAGGGTGGACTCATGGGTAATACAGGTTGTTAACAGCTGGGCTGCCATCCAACAGGCATCCATATCTTCGCCTCCAAGAAACCACTGATTCTTTTTTCAGCCCCCAGCCTGGCTAATCAGGATAGTTTTGCGAGATTTATCTCGAATTTGCGCCAAGAAGCTTAAATGGGGGAGGGTTAAGCGGTGTTCAGGCGCTAGTCTGACCAGGGGTCTAAGGTTACACCTCGCCGGGCATAGAGAGGATGGCGGGGTTGCCCCCTCTGGGTGAAGCCAATCACGCTCCATTTCTGCCGGTAGGGCTGCAAAAGGGCGAGCACCTGGCGATCGCGGTGATGCCAGCTACCGCCGTTGCCCCACGCCAACAGCAGGCGATCGCCCAGGGCTGCCGCTGCCATCAGGGCCTGGTCGTTGGCCGGGCCTACCGGTTCTCTAATCTGCCTTAGCTGGCGAGGGTGGGGAGTCCGGTAGGCAAACAGATTAACCACCACTAAAGCGCCAAACCCCCAGTCCTGGCTAAGACCCATCAACCGCCGCAGGGTTGGATCATCCATGCTGTGATCAGCCCGACTAGGATTGAGCATCACCACAGATAGGATTGGGGCTGGCGTCTGCCATTGGCGCTCTAGCCAGTAGCGATACTGACCAGTAGAGTCGACAGTGGCGCGGCGAACTATAGCCAGAAGATGCAACATTTGTTTACATTGGAGAAGGGCATGGCAGGTTCCTTGGTGCTGCTGTTATCCCTGACCTACCCATGGAGTTACCTATCTTGACTATTTTCGCTACCTTAAGTCCTGCGGGACGAAATAACCTGGCCCTTTTATTTGGAGCAGGGCTCTGTTTTTGGTCAGGCTTGGCTGGCTTACTGCCGACCCTACCATTGTTTATTGCCACCCTGGGGGGAAGTGGTCAGGAAATTGGCACCGTCATGGCCTCCTTTGCCCTGGGTTTGTTGTTAACCCGCCCTGGTCTGGCCCATCTGGCCGATAGTCGGGGACGCAAACTGGTGATGGTCATTGGGCTGGTAGCAGTTGCCCTGGCTCCCCTGGGCTACCTATTAGTGATGGTCTTACCTCACCTGGTCTGGGGCCTGACTAGCGCTTTTCGGGTAGACCTGCAAATCCTCGCCCTGGTTGTGATTCGAGCTTTCCACGGAATTAGCATTGCCGCCTTTGTGGTGGCCTACCACGCCCTGGTGGTAGATCTCTCACCCCCCGGTAACCGCGGTGAGCTAATTGGTTACATGACCCTGGTGAATCCTCTGGGGCTGGCCCTGGGGCCGGCCCTTGGGGGCTTTCTTTATGCTGCTCTGGGGTTTGGACTGGCCTTTTTTGCCATGACTCTTTTAGGATTACTAGGCCTGGGGCTGGTGATGGGGCTACGGGAGGCTCCCCAGCCAGATGCGGGGTTTTCCCCAGCTGTAGCCCCTGCCCCCTTCTGGAGTCAACTCTGGACCGGCCGGGTACGGACTCCCGCTATGATTTTATTGCTGGTGGGCTTAGCCTTTGGCACCCTGAGTACCTTTGTCCCCCTCTATGTTCGAGAAGCAGGCCTGACTTTGAATGTCGGGTTGATCTACACCGCCTCAGCGATCGCCAGCTTTACGGCTCGACTGGTGGTGGGCCGGGTCTCTGATAACCATGGTCGGGGACGCTTTATTACCGTTAGTCTGGTCATTTATAGTCTGGCCATGGCGATGTTCTGGCTGGCCCACAGCACCCCGGTGTTTTTATTGGCAGGTCTGATCCAGGGGGCGGCGGCGGGCATCTTGATTCCGATGATGGCAGCCTTGATGAGCGATCGCTCCCAGCCCCGGGAACGGGGCCGCACCTTTGGACTGGTGATGGTGGGTTTTGATGTGGGCATTGCCCTGGCGGGTCCGGTCCTGGGCACCCTGGCCGATAGCCTCAGCTACCGCAATATTTTTGGGCTGGCGGCTCTGCTGATTTTGGTAGGATTTGTGGTGTTTGTCACCACTTGCAGCAAGGACCTATCCCATTCCCTTCAGTTTTCCCTGGCGGGGGGACGAGATGTCTACGCCGTTGACAACTAAGGTGTAGTCACCAGACCTAGCTGCGGCCAATCCACCTCAGCCATAGTTGAATTATGAAAACGGGCGAGGAGGGATTCGAACCCCCGACACCGTGGTCCGTAGCCACGTGCTCTAGTCCACTGAGCTACACGCCCCTATGCAGAGCATTATATTACCACATCCTGGCCGGCGTAGGGAGGTAGAGCAGCGCCGGCCCACCGATGTAATTTAAATTAGAGCTGGAAATCAGGGCTGGGTAAGGCGGCTCAGATAACGCTCAATTAGCAAAATTGCCACAATGTCATCGATCGGTCGGGGAATTGGCCGAAGGGCCTGGGGAATCCAACCGGCCAGACCGCGGGGCGGGTACATCTGCCAGTAGCGATCGCGGGCCTCCAGACTTGAATAGCGTTCGTCTACCAGGGCCAGTCGGGGCGCATCGCTGAGTGTTCCCAGCTCTGCCTGCCAGCGGTCGGCACCGGTTTGGTCTCCCAGCACAATCACAACGATAGGAAACTCTTGCCGCAGACGATGGATCTCAGCTATTACCGCTGATACCGACACAACCTGGTGATACCGCACTACTCGGTCTACCCCCATCAGGGCCAAGCCGCACTTTTGACGACCAGGATCAAAACCCAAAATCATGGGCTGGGCAGCAGCAGACAATCGGGAATCTGGCACAGGTAGCAGCAACCAGAGAAAACTCCTCCTACTGTACCCTATCCCCCGACCCAGCCGTTAAACCCTAGCTGAGGGTAGGAACCAGAGGCAGACTAGGAAGCAACTCCGGTAAATAGATCGGCAAAGGATTTTGGACTGGCCTGACTTTGGGCCACAATTTCGACAATTTTGTCCCGAGCTGAAGGCAGGAAAAGGGCCTCAACACAGGTTTCTGCCACCTTCAGACGAGGAACATTCCCTTCAAATAAAGTATCTGCCGGTGCCATCACCAGGGGCCGACTATCTAAATCGTCATTCTTCAGGCCCCCAGGCCGAACAATAGTATAGGTTAACCCACTGGCCTGCAGGTACTCTTCTGCCAGTTTTTTCCAGTAAAGCACCAGCCAGAACAGGTTTAGAGGATGGAAAAACTTCGACACACAGAGAGAGGAGACCATCACAAAATGATCGACGGATGCTAATCGAGCCGCATCCACCAGATTCTTAGTACCTTGATAATCAACTTGATAGGGACCACTGGGGTCGAAACTGGGACGGGCTCCGGTGGCACAGAGTACCACGGTGCAGCCCATCATCGCCTGGCTCAAGCTAGCAGCATCGCTAACAACGTCTCCCTGCACCAGGGTGACCTCAGGGGGTAACTTGGTGCGGGCGATATCTTTATCCCTAACCAGCGCTACAGTCGGTATATTGCGCCTCAGCAGGTGGGCTACAAGTCTTGCCCCGGTCTCACCGGTAGCGCCAGCAACAAAAGCCTTCATAGGAATCCCTTAAATCTCTCTGATAGAGCAATTTTAACTGGTTTGTTAGTCAGCTTGAGGGTTTTGTCAGCCCCCCCTTCCACAGCAGACTGGAGATTAAATTAGTGGTGGTGTGGGCTAACACCGGTACTAGCAAATTATGGGTGATCACAGCCGCTAGCCCTAAGACTAGGCCCATTAGGGTAGCCCAGATGACATAGGGCCATTGCCGCCAGCTACTCAGATGCAACATGCCAAAGCTGACGGCTGATATGATTACAGCCTGGGGCGTCAGACCCATAGCCGGCAGCATAATGCCTCGAAATAGCAATTCTTCACTTAGCCCTGGCAATAGGCCTAGCCAGGGTAAATCCATCCAGTGGAGTGGTTTTAACACCATGGTTAAATAACTGTCAGCACTTTTGCGGTAGGCCGGCCACCCTCGATAAATGAGGGCACTGAGGCAGGTGATGCCTAGGCCTAAACCGATGCCCATGAAGCTATCCCCCAGGGTCAGGGTGATGGGTAACAGCACCTGGGGTTGAAGGTATAGCCAGAGGTTAGCAGCCAGTAGTAACAAAACCGATGTCACCCCCAGGGCAACCAGTACCTGGGTACGGCTGAGGGACTCTGACTGGGAAGGAGGACCAGCAGAAAAGGTCACAGGACTGAGGGGGGGTTAGAGTAGGGGGATAAGTGATGCGCTCATTTATTTTACGCCCATTTATTTTATAACGACTTTTACAACGACTCACCCCAGCCCTGAGCGGATTGGCCTGGTAGTCAAGCAGAGAGACTCGGCGGCGAGGTCTTGATGCTGCAGAAGGAGGGTTGGAGTGTGCTACGCTAGCTAGTAATGTTAAGTTGTGTTACCCATTCGACCTCTGGCGGATAGCATAATTTTTAAACCCGGTTCTAAAATGTGTTCGGTTCACCTGAGTCGGATGCTGCAAGCATCGGCAATTAGATGGTTTGATCAATGTCAATTAAATCTGAGCTGGTTCTGGTGGCCAATAATGTAGTTCTTTAATGTAGTTCTTTATCTAGTTAGAACGGCGTTGTTTACCCAGGGGGTAGTTTTAGAGGTATCTTGGTCAAACAGTCTGAAACAGGTCAGGTGTACTTTGAAATAAACCGGAATTTTCAAATAAATCGGAATAAAGTGCGGTAGCCATGGTAAGAAATGGGTTCAGCGTTTTATTCCTGGGGTCGGCGCCATCGATGGAACCGACTGCTTAGGTTAATCGCTAGGACGACAAGCATGGGGCTAAAGCCGACGATAGCATTTAATCACCTCGGGTGTGAGAAAAATCGGATTGATACGGAGCATATGCTCGGTTTACTGGTGCAGGCCGGTTACCAGGTTGATAGCAATGAAGAACTGGCTGACTACGTAGTGGTTAATACCTGTAGTTTCATTGAGGCCGCTAGACAGGAGTCGGTGCGCACTCTGGTGGAGTTGGCCGTGGCTCAGAAAAAAATTGTCATTACGGGTTGTCTGGCTCAGCATTTCCATCACGAGCTGCTGGAGGAAATTCCTGAGGCTGTCGCCCTGGTGGGTACGGGAGACTATCATCATATTGTGGAGGTCATTGAACGAGCTGAAGCGGGGGAACGGGTGAAGCGGGTGACCCCCGAACCCACCTATATTGCCGATGAGACGGTGCCCCGTTATCGTACCACTGCCTCTAGTGTGGCCTATCTGAGGGTGGCTGAGGGGTGCGATTATCGCTGTGCTTTTTGTATCATTCCTCACTTGCGGGGTAATCAGCGGTCGCGATCGCTGGAGTCTATCCTGGCTGAAGCCCGGCAACTGGCTGAAGAGGGAGTCCAGGAACTGGTGTTAATTTCTCAAATTACCACCAACTATGGTCTCGATCTCTACGGTCAGCCTCGGCTAGCCGACCTGCTCAGGGGGCTGGGCCAGGTCGATATCCCCTGGATTCGTATGCACTACGCCTATCCCACTGGCTTAACCAGTGATGTGATTCGGGCTATTCAAGAGACCCCCAATATTCTGCCCTACCTGGATTTACCTCTACAGCACTCCCATCCGGAGGTGCTTCGGGCCATGAATCGTCCCTGGCAGGGTCAGGTTAATGATCAAGTCATTGATAGAATTCGCCAAGCCTTACCGGAAGCCGTGCTCAGAACCACCTTTATTGTTGGCTTTCCGGGAGAAACCCAGGCCCATTTCGATCACCTTCTGGCCTTTGTAGAGCGCCACCGATTTGACCACCTGGGGGTCTTTGGTTTTTCTGCCGAGGTTGGTACTCCAGCCTACGACCTGCCCCACGCCGTAGTAGCCGAGGTGATTGAACACCGGCGTCAAACCTTGATGCTGGCCCAGCAGCCGATCGCCTGGCGCCATAACCAGGCTTGTATTGGCCAGACTCTAGCTGTGCTGATCGAGCAGGAAAACCCGGCGACAGGTATGGCGATCGGTCGTTCTGACCGGTTTGCCCCCGAGGTGGATGGGCTGGTTTATGTGGCCGGTTCTCCCCCTTTAAATCGGATTGTTCCGGTTGAAATCACCGCTGCCGATACCTATGACCTGTTTGGCCAGGTTGTCTGAATCAAGTCATTCTCAGCCTTTGTTTTTTAGATCGTTACTTTTTTGAGGACCTTTTATGACCTTATCCTTCGCCAGTTTAGGTTTGTCAGCCGCCCGAGTCAGCCATCTTGAGTCCCTGGGCTATCACGAGCCTACCGCAATTCAAGCTGAGGCAATTCCCCATCTGCTCTCGGGGCGAGACTTAATTGGTCAGGCCCAAACCGGCACTGGTAAGACTGCCGCCTTTTCCCTACCGTTGCTGGAGCAAGTTGATAGCAACAATCCCCAGGTGCAGGCCCTGGTTATTACCCCTACCCGCGAACTGGCTATTCAGGTGTGCCAAGCGATGCGTAGCTACCGCTTGCAGGGACGGCCAAAGGTGCTGGCCGTCTACGGTGGCCAAGCGATAGATCGACAGCAAGAGCAACTACGGCGGGGGTCTCAAATTGTAGTAGGCACCCCGGGACGAATTCTTGATTTACTCAGTCGGGGTAGTTTGTCCCTTAAAGATATGGCCTGGCTGGTGCTGGATGAAGCCGATGAAATGCTGAATATGGGGTTTATTCAGGATGTTGAGAAAATCCTCAGTCAGGCTCCAGCTAACCGTCAAACGGTATTTTTCTCAGCTACGATGGCCCCTGAAATTCGAGAACTGGCTACCAAGTTTCTCCAGACCCCCGTATCGGTCACGATTCAAGCTCCAAAGGCGTCTCCCAAGCAGATTCAGCAGATTTCCTACGTTGTGCCCCGGGGGTGGACTAAGGTCAGAGCTTTGCAGCCTATCCTTGAAATCGAAGATCCAGAAAGCGCCTTGATTTTTGTGCGTACGCGTCGTACTGCTAGCGAGCTAACCCGCCAGCTACAAGCCGCAGGTTACAGCGTAGATGAGTACCATGGCGATCTCAGTCAGTCTCAGCGAGAACGATTGCTAATCCGGTTTCGCCAGCAACAGGTGCGCTGGGTGGTGGCGACCGATATTGCTGCCCGGGGTATACACGTTGATGATCTGACCCATGTGATTAATTTTGACCTGCCCGATGCGATCGAAAACTATGTCCACCGGATTGGTCGTACGGGTCGGGCCGGTAAAACGGGGGTCGCTATTTCCCTGGTGACCCCCCTGGAGAAGTATAAGCTCAAGCAAATTGAGCGTCAGACCAAGCAGCCTGTAACCCTGGTGAAAATTCCTACCCGAGCCGAAATTGCAGCTCGCAACCTGGAGCGTTTGCGTAGTCAGGTCAGGGAAGCGATTACCAGCGAACGTCTAGCTTCTTTTCTGCCGATTGTGTCTCAGCTAGGCAGCGAGTATGACCTTCATACTATCGCTGCGGCGGCTTTACAAATGGCCTACGACCACACGGTGCCGGCATGGCAGCGCAGCGAAGCCTACAGCCAAAATACAGACGATAGCGATCGCCCCACGCCCATGCCCAGAAAGAAACCCATGGCAGACCGGACGGAGATTATAGAATCTCCTTAATGGTTCCGGCGGACGGAGAGTTGACTGACTATGGCTAGCCACACCCCTGGGTCTTGGTGCTAAGGATTAATCGGATGCTGACAGCCAGTCACCCGTTTTAACCCCTGGTCTGGGTCTGCGGCGAGGCTAGTTTTGGTCCTGACCTCCTGGTGCTGGAGTTCATATATTACATTCCGTGTTGATGGCGGGTATTGGGTATGCAAGGGCACATCTGGAACCGGTAAACCCTTTAGAATGGGAGTAGAAATAAAGTCAGGCCGACTCCAGCGATCGGAGATTTAAAGCCATGTTAGTAATGTTGACTGATAGCCAACTCTTCTCTCCCCAGGTGATTTGCCAAAACTGTTTACTCGCTGATCACAACGGTCAGCCCCGATGGCACCAGGGGACCTTATGTTGTGGTCGCCAAGTCAATCACCTCAGGCAAGATCAGCCGACTCAGTTTGAATGTCAGATGGGGTTTAGATTGGCCAGTATTGAGTAAAACCCAGTATTGAGTAAAATAAAGACACGCTCTAATAGCTCCTGGAGAAAGTCAATGAACTGGAATAGTTCTCCCACTGGATTAGACCGGGCCTTTGCGGCCCTGCCCTACATTTTACCCATCACCACCGGCCTACCCTACGGCAGTCAGCTCAGTCGTCAGTTCCCCATCTTTGAATTTTTGCTGTTGCCTGTGGCACCGTTGATTAGGGTCTATACCACCCTCGAACAAACGATTCCTTTCTTTAGTTTGGCGATTTTTCTGGTACTGTTTCTTCTGGTGGTTAGAAACGAAACCATCAGTCGATTTATTCGTTTCAACACTATGCAGGCCATTCTCCTCAGCTTTATTCTGACGGTTTTCAGCTTAATTTTGAGTATTCTTGATCCGGCTCTTCTGGGTCAATTACTATCCAGTACTTTGTATAACCTGTTGTTTTTAGGGATGTTAGTGTCAGTGGGCTATTCCCTGGTACAAACCCTGCGGGGGGAGTATGCGGAAATTCCTACCATCTCTGATGCGGTGCATATGCAGGTGCCCTAACGGTACTGGTCTGGTAAGCGACGATAGGCACTGCACCGTCGCCTCAGGGCCGCATTCTGGGCCTCATTATGATTAGCATGCACCTCTGCCCTAGGGCTAATCGCGGTAAAGGGATGCTCTGATTTGATCCAGACCACCCGTCGCTGACCTTGAGAACCTTTGATGTTGATCGCCACTTCCAGGCCTTCTCGCCAGACTTTGCGAGTGCGATAACTCGGACAATCGCGGATCGCCAGATAGACACTGGCTAATTTCCATAACGCCTTGGCGTAGCGCCGCTCACCGTCGCTGAACCACCGAATAAAGGGGCAGGCTTGTGCCCACTGCCAGGCCTGCTGTGTCCCCCGTTGAAACAGCAGTTCGTCTTTGTGGCCCGCCATTGCCGAAACCCAGTAGCG
>JAGWXD010000072.1 GCA_018970085.1 Cyanobacteria bacterium REEB459 | reverse complement strand
TTCCTGGCTATCAACAACCTCTCGAAAAAATGGACGATGCCGATTCGGGACTGGAAAAGTGCCCTCAATCGCTTCGCAATCGAGTTTGAAGGCAGGTTTCCTTTATAGCGATCCCATCCTTGACACAAACTACTTTACAAACCCCGCTCTGACGCTCTTCGAGGTACTGGAACATCTTGACGAACCTCACAGCCTGATACTGCGGCTGCGCGATCTCCTCTCCACAGGTGGCATTCTGGTGATTGAGACACCTGACTGTTCCGGCGTGCGCGACATCAAAACGCGATATGACTACGACAAGATTCACCCACTCGAACACATCAACGGCTTCACACCCGAAACGCTCAAGCGCTTCGCTGTGCAGCTTAGTTTTGCGCCCATTGTGCGGCCCGTTGTCTGCGTTACGAGTGACTTGAGGAAGATAATGAAGACTGTTGTAAAAGGTTTGCTAAGTCCGCTGATGAAGCCGACGACGCAGTTATACTTTCGCAAGGTTTAGTCCACGGCTGAGCAATGACGCCCAACCATTGGCTGCAGTCGACTTACTACGGATTGCAGCCTCCGCATGCGGCTGAGCTCAAACGTTAGGCTACAAACCCGAAGTGATGAAAAGAGGAGTAGACGTAACATATAGCAGTACCCGAGTTGGTAAAGTACAAAAGTAGATGATATCTGTACTCGACAGAAAGCCTTGCGATGCAACCCTACGCCTCCGATTTATGCCAACGTATTGGCGCTCTCTATAAGCAAGGAAGGGGAAATGTGATGAAAAAGTCGACCTATCTGTACTGGTTAACATTTAGGTCAAAGGCTGAAAGCCTTGAAATGCTGACGGAGAGGGAGGGATTCGAACCCTCGGTCCTTTGGGGACACCCGATTTCAAGTCGGGCGCATTCGACCACTCTGCCACCTCTCCTGAGCTGATATCACTGTTATAACACCCTCAGGTTGGGAATTTATCAATCCTTTAGAGGCTTTGCTACGCCGTCTGATTATCAGCTTTTCCTTAGCCATGCTGGTAAGGGTTTACGCCAGGCAGTATCCTATCTAAATGGGTAAGGAGCTGGAGTTTTATCGAGGCTGAATGCGTGTTGATTCCCTTTGGTCAGCTTTGACCACCTGGTGGCGGGGCATCAGGTGGTCCCCTATGGCGATCGCCTATCTATTTCTACTACCGGCTTTACTAGCGTTGGGCATATCAGTTTTCTGGCCAGCTTTGCAAGCTTTTTATTTGAGCTTTACCAGCGTTGGCATCGATCTAACGGCTTCTCCCACCTGGGTAGGCTGGGCCAATGTGCAGCGATTAGGGCGAGACCGGGTATTCTGGCAAACCGTCGGCAATAGTCTGGCGTACTTGGTGGGGGTGGTTCCCGTTCTCACCCTGGCTCCTTTGCTGTTAGCTATTCTGGTAAATCGGTCCCTACCAGGGATGTACTGGCTGAGGGTGGCCTATTATTCCCCAGTGGTGGTCTCCATGGTGGTGGCTGGCCTGGCTTGGCGCTGGCTGTATGCGGAGAACGGTCTTTTCAATCAAGCTTTAAAGGGGCTGGGACTGACCCAGCAGGGTATTCCCTGGCTGACCAGTCCCACCATGGCCCTGATTAGCGTCATGGTGGTGAGCGTTTGGAAAGGGCTGGGTTACTACATGGTGATTTACCTGGCTGGTCTGCAGGGTATCTCCCAGGATTTATACGAAGCGGCTGCCCTTGATGGATCTGACGGCTGGCGACGCCATCGAGATATCACCTTACCCCTGATGCGGCCCTATCTTTTCTTGGTAGCGGTAATTTCAGCGATCGCGGCCACCAAGGTTTTTGAAGAAGTCTACATTATGACCCAGGGCGGTCCTCGCAATAGTTCCAAGACCGTAGTGTATTACGTCTACGAGCAGGCCTTTGAAAAGCTTGAGATTAGCTACGGATGTACCATTGGCTTAGCCCTATTTCTGGTGATTCTGGTGCTTTCTATTCTACGCCTGAGGATCGCCGGTAGCGATGCACCCCTTGAGCGTTAGCCACACCCGCCCACCTCAACCAGCATCGGCCAGGTATAGGTGATTGGTGTCTACCTGAGTCGCTCCAGCCGTAGCCAGGGTCAGGGTCACCAGCCGATCTAATAGAAACCGACTACCGACCCGACCCGATAGGATTACAACTCCACCCCGTTGCTTAACCTGAAGCTGAGCAGCGGCTTCAGCACCCAGCTGGGCCAAAATGTGTTGTTCTACCCGACGGGCCAGGCCATAATGATCGTATTCCCCCCGGATACCGATGCGTTCAGACGGAAGTGCCCCCAGGCAAAGAAAACTGCTGCTAGAGCGGCTGGATGGGTTGTAGCCAACCGGCTCTACCGGCAATTCGGACCTGAGAACAGACGGAAAAGGTTGATCCATGGCGATTCACCCCTAAAAATTAATGCTCTTAACCCTAGATAGGCAAACTGGAAAAGTTATAGCAGCTTGATAACCTAACTCAGTGATGATACCTAAAATCTTAGTAAACTTTGAGACAAAAATAAACCTTTTGTAAGGTTTTATATCAAAATTAAGTAAAGTAGCGTATTTTAGATTACTTATTTCGCTGTTGTATTCCGTAGTGGGCAGCATAATCGGGTCACAGATCTGGGCGATCGCTAGCTAGAGCCTTTGCATTTAGTCCTCAGGGCTAGCCGTGGTCTTTGCCAGGTGGCCCAGCAGCCAGTTAGCCATGGTAGCCCGCCGGGTTAGTCGGGGAATCAGTTGATCAACTGTGTAGCCCTTAAAGCCCAGCTGTTGCTTCAGAAGTTGCTTATGTTGGGGCCAGATTGAGCGGGTAAGCTGAACCGTGGCGGGTCGACTAGCAATAAAGTCGGGAGGGGTGGGATACTTTTCTGCCCAGATCGGGTCTACTTTAGAGGTATCCCAGCGCTGTTGCTGGGGGTCGTAGCGGTAGCCCAGATAATGCCAGACCAGTTGATTTACCGTATCGTCTGTTAATTCGTCTCGCAGAATAGCCCACACAGTCTCAGGGCACAGCGGGGGTAAGGCAGGCTGGGAGTCGGTCGTCATATGTCACGTTTTCTTTATAAAGAGGCTCTCTGTGGGGGGCCAAACAACCGTTAATATTAGCCCTGTAATGCACTAACAGGTATAAGCCCATGGGCCGTGCCGATAAAGTTGTTTTAGCCTATTCTGGCGGAGTTGACACCACCGTCTGCATTCCCTATCTGATGCGGGAGTGGGGTGTTAAAGAAGTGATTACCCTGGCAGCCGACCTGGGGCAGGGAGATGAACTTGAACCCATTCGTCAGAAGGCTCTGGCGGCTGGGGTGGCCGAGTCTCTGGTGGCTGATTTGACCGGTGAGTTCATTCGCGATTATGCCTTTCCAGCGATTCAGGCCAATGCTCTTTACGAAAATCGCTATCCGTTGTCTACGGCCCTGGCTCGGCCATTGATTGCTAAGGCTCTGGTGGAGGCTGCTGATCGCTATGGTGCCGACGCTGTGGCCCACGGTTGTACCGGCAAAGGCAATGACCAGGTGCGCTTTGATGTGGCCATCGCTGCCCTTAATCCTGGCCTCAAGGTCCTGGCTCCGGCTCGGGAATGGGGTATGAGTCGGGAGCAAACCATTGCCTACGGCGAAGGCCATGGTCTTAGTTTTCCGGTGAAAAAATCCAGCCCTTACAGCATTGACCGCAACCTGCTGGGGCGTAGCGTTGAAGCCGGTCCCCTAGAAGACCCCATGAACGAACCCCTGGAAGAAGTCTTCTTGATGACTCAGGCGATCGAGGCTACCCCCGATCAACCAGAATATATTGACCTTGGGTTTACCCGGGGAGTGCCTACCCACCTCAACGGCGTTGCTCTAGAGCCGGTGGCTCTGGTCAGCCAGTTAAACGACGTGGTAGGTCGTCACGGTGTTGGCCGCATCGATATGGTTGAAAATCGCCTGGTGGGTATTAAATCTCGGGAGATCTACGAAGCTCCTGCCCTGCTGGTGCTGATTGATGCTCACCGGGACCTGGAGAGTCTTACCCTGACCGCTGATGTGACCCATTACAAGCGGGGTATTGAAGAGACTTACAGCCATCTGGTTTATAATGGCCTTTGGTATAGTCCTCTAAAACTTGCTCTCGATGCGTTCATTCAGCAAACCCAAGAGCGAGTTACCGGCACGGTACGGGTGAAGTTATTTAAAGGAAATGCCCGGGTGGTGGGTCGCCAGTCTGATCTGGCTCTCTACACTGAAGCTCTGGCCACTTATAGTAGCGATGATCAGTTCGATCACCGGGCAGCCGAAGGCTTTATCTACGTTTGGGGCTTGCCGACCCGGGTGTGGTCTGAAAAACTTCGCCAGGGCTAGAACCTGGCTTTGAGTCAAGGGTTTTTCCCGCTGGGGGTGGCGTGGTATGCTGCCCTCAACGGTTAGGTTAAGGAGTAATGGGGTGACGCCAAAAAGTGGCCTATTCTTAGCGGGTTCCTGCGTGGCGGCGATCGCTGCGGTAGGCTGTGTCTTTGAGTTATCCTCCGGTAGTCCTGATTGGGGACAGGGTCTGACCACGGTGATTCTGGGCCTGGCTGTTCCTCTGGCGGGCTTGCTTTTCTATGCAGCGGTTCAAGATGCCAAGGCCAACCAATCCTGACTACTCCCTCAGGGCTAGCCCAGGTGGCTGGGGGCGACGGGCCTGGTTAGGCGGTGCCGCTGCCAGTAGTTTGACTTTGCTATGGGGAAATCGGGCTCGCGCCTATGGAGTCACCACCCAGCCCGACCGTCTGCAACTGGGAGATACCCTGGCGGTGGTAGTCCGCCCAGAGGCCAGTGATGCAGCCCCTGGGCCTCTGGTTACCGTCAATGGCCGTAAGGCTTACCCTAGTTTTGCCGTGGGGGCTAACCGCTACCGAGCCCTGATTCCCACTACCCCTCTAGATGTCCCTGGTCCTCTGGCAATTCAGGTGAGCGGTCAGGAAGCCCGGCATGACCTGGTGGTGATGCTGCGCGATCGCCGCTTTCCCACCCAGCGAATTACCCTGACCCCCAGTCAGCGAGACCTGGGCACCCAGTACGAGTTTGACCGAGTGAGTGCCTTTAAAGCCCTGGTCAGCCCAGAGCGGTTCTGGCAGGGGCCGATGGAGCGCCCCTGTGTCGGTCCGGTCAGTACCCCCTACGGTGTCCGTCGCTATTACAACGGGGTCTTTGCTCAGGACTATTACCACCGGGGCATTGATTACAGGGCGCCCCTGGGGGCTACCGTTCGGTCTCCAGCCGGAGGCCGGGTAGCCCTGGTGGGCCGGGTCAAAGATGGATTTGAGTTGCATGGTAATACCCTGGGCATCGACCACGGTCAGGGGGTGCTCAGCATTATGATTCACCTCAGCCGCATTGATCTTCGTGAGGGGGTTCAGGTTCAACCGGGGCAGGTCATTGGGGCTGTGGGTGCGACCGGGGCTGCTACCGGCCCCCATCTTCACTGGGGCCTCTACGTCCAGGGCCTGGCGGTTGATCCCCAACCCTGGCTACAGCGAGGGTTTGAATAGGTGGGTAAAGCTAATTTCAAAAGCAGGATAGAAGGCCTCTGGACAGGATTAGGCAACTTGCCTTCCGGTCTTTGGGTAGCGCTGGTGGTGTTGACCGCAGGCCTGACTATTGCCCTGGCTAGCTGGTTGATCCAGCCTGCTGCGCCGCCCCTGCCCCCTGACTTGCAGGCCCATCAAGCGATGGTTGCCAGGGTCATAGATAGCAGCGATCGCCCCACCCTAATCGGCGATTCTCCCACCCGGGGCAATCCCCAGGCCCGGGTGGTGCTATTTAAATTTTCTGACTTCGAATGCCCTTACTGCGCCGTTACCGCCGCCCGGCTAGAGCCCTTTCTGAAAAGACATCAGGGAGACCTGTTGTTGGTTTACAAGCATTTACCTCTCACCACCATTCATGCAGAGGCAATGGCCTCAGCCCGGGCCGCCTGGGCCGCTCAACAACAGGGTCAATTTTGGCTGTACCACAATGGCTTGTTTGCAAACCAAAATCAGCTTGGCGAAGGGCTATATCTGGAATTGGCGGAGGCTATGCATTTAGACCGGCAGCGGTTTAACCGAGATCGGGCGAGCCCGGCGGCGACCGCTGCCATCGCCCAAGACCAGGCCCTGGCAGAAAAATTACAGCTACAGTCAACGCCTACTTTTGTGATGAATAATCTGCTGATTCCCGGAGGGGCATCGGTGGATGTGTTTGAGGCAATCTTTCAGCAGCTTCAGCGGCTTACGTCTTCTGGCACCTAGCGGGCCGGGCCGGGGGCTCTTAGAGACCAGTCTTGACCTCAGGGTTGTAACCTGGATTTTAGGTTAAAACCTTCCTCCCAGACCGCCAATAGCCTCTAAGATGAAGGGGCAGAATTTTCATCTGACCTGTGCTGTATTCCGTCCCCTTGCCAAGCCTTGACCGCTATCGCCTGCCTACCCCCCTGTCGGCCCTTCCCTCCTATGCTGGCGCGGTTCCCTGGCGCAGCCTGCTTCTCCATCGATATCGCTGGGGACTGGGGTTGGCGGGCTTTTGGTTAGGGGTGAGCGCGGGTAACCTGGTGATTGCTGCGGCCATCGGCCTGGTCGTCTACGGCCAACTAGGCTGTCTGGTAGGTTGTCTGGCCAGTCCCTGCCGACGCTTGGGCTTGGCTGTGAGTGCAGCAGTCAATAGTTACGCCCTACTAGCCCTCTGGCAGGCGACCCACTCGCCCCTATTCAGCCTGGTGGTGATCAGTCAAGCCTTAGGGGTATGGCTGGTGTTAAGGGCGTTTCGCCCACCTGATCGGCTCAGGAGTAAGCCCTTACTGCCCCTGGCTGTGGTTTCCTGTCCAGTGACTCCGGCCTTAAGGATCCAGCAGACCCCTGAGGGGGTTGGCGGCCAGTCCGCTTCTTCATGGGTGGTTAGCCCCGCTGGGGCACCAGGGCGGGTGATGGCAACCAGGCCAGTGGAGTACGTTGAGTATGAGGATAGGTGAGGTCAACCCTATGGATCACTTTGCCGTTGAGGTAGTTTCCCAAACCCCTGCACCTCAGCAAACAATGTATGCCGCCATGCATCAGGACTACGCCGAAGGATTTGTCTTGCATGAGCGCTCTGAATGGCCCAACGAAAGCCGCTGTGGGGAGATTTTGGTGAGTAATTTACTAAAGGGGGGCAGGGGCCATTACGGCCCCCTAGAACATCCTCAGATAGTTTTCAATGTGGGCTGGTTTCCCCACAGCACGATGCAACAAATCCGCACCCATCGGGTTGGAGTTAGTTTCGATGTGCAATGTCTGGCTGGAGATACTGAAGTGACGTTCATCCATGCCTCCGGGAGCTTGCAAAAGATTAAAATTGCCGATCTCTACGATCGCTGGGTGAACGGTGAATCCGCCCTCCGACAGCGCAACATTCGGGGTCGCAAGGGAGAAGCACCGGGGCAATATCGGCGGAATTGTCAGACTCGTCTGAAAAAAATGCGCCTCCGGGTACTGAACGAGGAGGCTGGGTGGTTTGAAACCAGCCATATCCGTGATGTCATGTGTAGCGGGCTTCAACCTGTCTATCGTCTA
Source organism: Cyanobacteria bacterium REEB459 (assembly GCA_018970085.1). Lineage (GTDB taxonomy): Bacteria > Cyanobacteriota > Cyanobacteriia > Phormidesmidales > Phormidesmidaceae > Nodosilinea. The sequence goes on along the minus strand of JAGWXD010000072.1, from coordinate 1,211 downwards.
ACCTTTGAGGATGGCAAAACCCTCGATTGCACCACCAACCATCGCCTATTGACTACGGATGGTTGGCAGAGAATGGGCGATGCGGTGGGACTGGAAACCTGTCCAGATGGCAGCGTCGTGACCATGACTCGCCAATGTGCCGTGTTAGCAAACGGTGTGGTAGCGGCGGGGAAAGGGATTTACCGCGATCGGGTTTGGTTGCAGCAGCAAATTGAATTGGGGCGATCAACCGCAGAAATAGCGGCTTTGGCTGACTGTTCTGAAACAACTGTGCGGGATTGGGCAAAGCGTCTGGGGATCACGTTGAATCCGCAAAATACCCAGTTTCAACCTGGTCAGCGGCCATGGAATGACAGAGGTGATGCGCTGTATCGCAATCGGGAATGGTTAGTCGAGCAGTTGGCGCAAGGGTTGCATGTGGATGAGATGGCTGCATTAGCTGGATGCTCCATCGAAGCGATTAAAAAGTGGGTTTATCACTATGGCCTGACGCTCAACAAACGCCCCACCCCGTTCCAACCTGGATTTACACCGTGGAATAAAGATAAACCAGGCTATCGGCTGAATTTATCGCCCAGCAGTCTAGAACAGCGGCGAGAAAATGCAATTCGCTACACCAAGCGGGGGGAACAGTCCAATTTCTGGAAAGGGGGCACATCCGCATCACGGGAATTGATTGGGGCATGGACGCGCCAGATGGCTCCCCAAGTCCATGCCAAATTCAACTACATCTGCCAACGCTGTGGCATCCGAGGTAAAGAACTCCACGCCCATCATCTTGTACCTGTGTTTGCGGATGAATCCTTAGCCTATGAATTTGAAAACTTGGTCAGTCTCTGTAAAGACTGTCATGAGTACATTCATCACCACAACTTAGAAGCGGAATTTGCGGCTAATTTTCAACTGATTACCGAACCGATTAACTGGCAATCTAAGCCCAAACCCCAAGGGCGGAAACTGCGCCCCCATCCCCTGACGGTGATTCGGGTTGAATATTTGGGGCTGCAAATGACCTATGACCTAGAAGTGGAAGGGGATTGGCATAATTTTGTCGCCAATGGATTGGTGGTGCATAATTCATTCCGCTACACTGGCCAGCGTATTGTTGATGTAGCCGAAGGTAAACGCCCGGTAGAGGAAGTGTTCTATCTGCGTCCTGTCGGTTTTTACACCGATCGCCAGGGCAAAAAGTACGAGTACACCGCAAGCGA
>JAGWXD010000005.1 GCA_018970085.1 Cyanobacteria bacterium REEB459 | reverse complement strand
GGCTCACGGATGCCGTCGATGTCGACGGGGGGAGCAGCCACAAAGGCAATCACATAGCAAGCAGTAGCAGCCAGCAGGGTGGGAATCATCAGCACGCCGAACCAGCCAATGTACAGGCGGTTTTCGGTGCTGGTTACCCACTGACAGAACTGCTCCCACAGAGAAGCGCTTTGGCGCTGCTGTAGAGTCGTAGTCATGATGTATTAATCCTTGGTATTTATAGATGAACACTAGAGCAACAAAATGTTTCATTCATTGACTAGCCTGTATTAAGATTAACAGCTCTGTAGAGTTTTGTAAACTTTATCCTTTGGGACTTTGTCAAAGCGGGGAATCTCTAGATTGCCAGGTTGGTCACTGGCTACCCTGGCATCGCCTCAGGGGTAGACGCTGGACTAGAGAGACTGCAAATAGGCCAGCAGGTCGGCCATGGCCTGGGGATCGGGTTGAAACTGGGGCATGGGCGGAGTCTGGCCACTGGTTACCTGTTCAATCAAACTTAAGCGGGTGCGTCGATCGCCAATATGCACCAGGCTAGGGCCAACCTCTCCGATGCCTTTGATGCCGTGGCAAGCCGAACAATTAAGCTGGAATAAAGCCGCACCTCGAGAGGCGTCACCAGCCAGAGATAGCACCGCCTTTGGGTAGGGATTAGCTGGCTGACCGTAATAGTGATAACCAGCGATCGCCACTATTACCGTGACCACTAGAATCATCACTGCAAGCAAGGACCGGGGCCAAAAGCCCAAGTCCGGTTGATTTTTCTCTACTGTCTCTGGGGTAAAGGTCAAGGCACTACCCTGGCCTGGGGGCTAAGTCATAAGTTACAGATTATAAACAACCTTGGTGGTTTAATAAAGGGTTGACAGCTTTATTGGCAAGCCATCTGAAGAGTATCCCGATCTGACCCGCATTCGGTTGCCCAGGGCGGTTAAAAGGTGGCTAGGGTAGCCAGGTTGCCCTTAGCCCCTTAAAGGGATAGGGTTGGGGGTCCGTGGCCAAAACCTGATCGGTGGTAGTATCTCGCCTCAAGTCCAGGGTCCAAATGCTAGAACCGGAGCCTGCAGATGGGTCGGCAGACTTTAACCCATCGCCCTGATCAGATACATTCAACAGCATAAACCGTCCATCTGGAGACAGACTCATGTGCACATCGGGTTGGGGCGGTAGACGCAACAATCGGGTCTGGGCCAGGGTCTTAAGATTAACCGTCAGCAGCAGAGGTCTTTGCACATAGGCGGCAGTATCAAGGGTTCCCTGAGCCGGTCGAGTTTCCAGTTCACTAATCACAACATAAAGTAGAGGCCCCATGGGATCAAAGTGGGCCCCTAAAATCCCACCCCTGACCTGAAGGAGTTGGGTTTTCTGTCCCTGGTTCGTCACCAGGACCAGAGACTGCTGAAACTGTTTCTCTGGATCATTCTGGTTAAAGTTAACCATAGCCGCAGCAGTACCATCGGGGGTAATATCCAAAACCTGGCCATATTCCGGTAAAAAATCTAAGGGTTTAGCGGCAACGCTGCCGGTGTTCCTGGCCAAATCAATAATGGCTGTTCCCGTTCCCTGCAACAGCACCAGGGACTGACTATCGGGGGCAATCAGAAAATCTCCTCCCGGCTGGGTGTTGAGACGGTAAGGGGCGGCCTGGGCCGGCACTACCCAGGCCCCGAAATCAGCCGGATTACTGCGGTTCACCCGTTGCACAACAATCACCTGGCCGTCGGCGGAAAGATCAAATTTAAGATTTTGGTACTGTCGATTATCCAGCACCAGCTCCAATTTCCCCGATATGGGCTGGGGCCGGCCAGGCTGCCAGAAAGGCTTCCCCCTGAGGTCCAGGTCTACTGGGGGTCGGGGTTGAATGCCCGTCGTCACCCGGTAGAGTTGCTGGTTTAAAGCACCTTGATCCTGGCTGCTATCCCCAGCCGAAAATAGCACCCTATCTCCCAGAGGATAGGCTTTGAAGGCCAGCACCCTTAAATTTTTAGGGGTTAAAATCAACCGCTGGCGTTGGGCTGGATCGGCCAGCACCAGTCGATTGGCTTCCTCGCCCTCAACCCCGATGTAGAGAAAGGCTCGTTTTCGACTGCTGAACTCAGCCTGGAAAGGTTGGAACCGAGAGCCCTTCCCAGTTTTGTTGGGGGCAAATCGGTCCCGGGCCTGGAGCAGGTTAACCCTAAAGGTCTGACCATAGGGAATCGGCTGTTGCAGGGTGTAGGCCAGACGCCTGCCAGCCCAACTAATCTTGCCGGGCAGCGGGGGGGTAATAGTCAGGTTAGTCTCTACACTGGCCGTATCCATGGGCCGGCTAAAGGTAATCACAAAGGCCCGGTCTTCGACGCCAACCTGTCGCCCTTGCCAGGTAAAGTCTCTGACCCGCACCCTGGCGTGATCACCGACAAGCATCAGCAGTGCCAACAGCACGAGCAACACCGCCATGACCAACCACACTAGGCAGTCTAGGGGTTGGGTGGGAGTGGGACGAATGCCAACAGCCCGGCGCCAGAAAGGAGAAGCCATCGCTAGTATGCGTAGGGGGTACGAGGTTCAGGAATCGCCGTCAAACGGGCTGAACCGATGGCAACCTGGCGTTTTCCATCCAGGATTACGGTGGTCATTTGACCGGTGACCTGCAGCCAGCTATCGGCCTTAGGGGCCGCCGTACCGGCCGGCAGATCCACCGCCAGACCTACCGGATAGGCATCGGCGGCACAACAGGTGAGGACGAAGCGAGAAATCATAAACTGATGCTCGGGCCACCCTGGCATGATCGTAACAAACCCTGTCACCTTCACCGGCTGGTTAGTGTAGGCATCGGGTTCGGGGTAGACATGCAGGGTATGGACCCAATCGACAATGGTGCGATCGGCTGGGTTGGTGCTCACACTAAAGCGCTGAGGACGAGAGCGGGTTTGTCCCAGTACATCGGTAATGCCCCGCTGAAATGCAGTTTGGCTATTAAAGGGACGGGGACTGTAGATCAGACCAAAAACAGCCACCGCCAGCAGTAAGCTAGTGGTTAGCTGCCGGGGTAAGAGGGGATTATGATCCTGACTGCGGGGTCTGGGTTGGCCTCCCCGCCAGCTCCGCCTCAACTGGTTTAAGCGCCCTAACCCCAGCCCCAGCAGAATGACCAGGGCCAGGTAGACTAATCCAGCGTAATCGGGATGGATCAGCAGGTAAAGCTGACCGGTCAAGCTAAACCGCAGCAGAACAGCGGCCCAAAGCAGCAACATCAAGGCGTCTAAAAGGCTTTGCCAAGGCCAGGCCGATGCTCTGCCAGGGAAGGGGTAAGAATTAATTACCATAGAGATTCATTGCCAGGGTCAAAAGAAAGGTCAACTGGGCCACCAGGGCAAACAGGTAAATGATGGTACGACTCTTAAACACCGTTAGCAACAGACTGATATTTTTCAGGTCTACCATGGGCCCAAATACCAGAAAGGCCAACAGCGACCCACTGGTAAACATAGACGCAAAGGAGAGGGCAAAAAAGGCGTCGACGGTGGAACAAATGGACACTACCCAGGCCAAGGTCATCATCGCCAGGATCGAGGTGATGGGTCCCTGGCCCAGACTTAAAACGACTTCCCGCGGCACTATCACCTGCACCAAGGCGGCGATCGCACTGCCCACAATCAGCACTGCTCCCAGTTCCCGGACCTCCAGCACCATGTTATCGAGCATCAGGCCCAGGCGCATTCTCAAAGACCGGGAAGAACTGGCCCAGGTTTGGACTAAGGCGGCATCCAGGGAGACCACCTGCCCCGGCGATTGCACTAAAAAGGTGCCAGACCTGAGCAGGTCAGCGGTCTGAAAACCGGATCCAGGAGGTTTTTCTCCAGGCTGGACCGGAGCCGGCATGAGGCGGCTAAGATGATCCTGCAATAGGGGACGACTGTCGGTTTGAACACTAAAAATCAGCGCCACCAGAACGGCGATCACCAGGGTAAACCCTACCCGCAGAAAAACAATTTCTGGCTGGTCGCGAAAGGCTATCCAGGTGGCCCAAAAGACAATCGGGTTAACCGTGGGAGCCGCCAGCAAGAAGCCAATCGCCAGGGCAGTAGGAGCCCCCTTCAGGAGTAGACGGCGGGCCACCGGAATATTGCCGCATTCACACACGGGAAACAAAAATCCGATCAGCCCTCCCATCAGGGCGGCTAATACCACGTTTTTGGGAATCAAGGTTAGGAGCCGCTGCTCATCGACAAAAAGCAATAGCAGGCTAGAAAAAAGAACCCCCAGCAGCAAAAAAGGTATCGCTTCTACCAGCAGGCTGAAGAACAGGGTAATACCGTTATTAAGTTGAACCATAGATGGGGATAACTCCGCAGCATAGCTCCGGCTAGAATCCTCGGGACAGTGGTGGGCGGTCAATACGGCCCAGTCTAAACTCACCTCCCTTAACCAGACCTCAGGCCCCGAGAGCTGAGCTCTGGAGTGACTGGTCGACGATTAAGACCGGTCGACGATTAAGGTAGAGGGGTTGCATCTCGTCATTAATCAATTTGGGCCGGGCAACTCCAAAGGGTGTATGGGAAACAGTTAATTATTTTAGCTGATTCCAGGGCGCTCCTGTAATTTGCAAAAGCTATAGGACAATGACCACAGGTCAACATCAAAGGCTAACCGGCATCTCTGTTGCAAGACCGGGTGATTATGGCGACTAAACCCTATGGCACCATTGGCTGGCGAGAGTGGATTGCGCTACCAGAGTTAGGGGTGCATGCTATTAAAGTGAAAATCGACACAGGGGCTCGGTCCTCCGCCCTCCACGCCTTTGACCTGGAACGGTTTGAGCGAGATGGGCAGGCCATGGTGCGATTTCAAGCCCACCCTATCCAACGGGACGATAGTCATATTGTGACGATCGAGGCAGCCCTGCTGGAGGATCGTATGGTACGAAATTCTGGAGGTCAGGCAGAACTCCGACCAGTGATCCTAACCACTGTGCAGGTAGGAAGAGTGACCTGGCCCATTGAACTGACCCTAACCAACCGGGATGAGATGGGGTTTCGCATGTTACTAGGGCGTCAGGCGGTCAGACGCCGTTATCTGGTGGATCCGGGCCACTCCTATCTGCAACCCTTACCCGAGGATTTCCTGGTCTCTGCTCACCCCTAAGCCATTGTATGAAGATTGTCATTCTATCCAGGGATTCCACTCTCTATTCCACCCGCCGTTTGAAGGAAGCTGGGGAGGTACGGGGTCACGCCATCCAAATCATTGACCATATGCGCTGCTATATGAATATCACCTCTCACCATCCTAAAGTGATGTACCAGGGACAGCCCCTGGTGGAGGTAGATGCCATCATCCCCCGGATTGGAGCCTCCAGTACCTTCTATGGCACAGCGGTGGTGCGTCAGTTTGAAATTATGGGAGTGTTTACGGCTAATACCTCTATGGCGATTTCCCGATCGCGAGATAAATTGCGCTCGCTACAAATCATGGCGCGTCGGGGTATTGGTTTACCCGTAACAGGCTTTGCCCACTCCACGAAAGATATCGATGGGCTGGTAGATATTGTTGGCGGAGCCCCCCTGGTGATTAAACTGCTAGAGGGCACCCAGGGCATCGGCGTGGTGTTGGCGGAAACCCAACAGGCAGCCAAATCTGTGATTGAAGCCTTTCGGGGGATGGATGCCAACATTTTGGTGCAGGAATTTATCAAAGAAGCTGGGGGAATGGATATTCGCTGCTTTGTGATTGGAGATAAGGTAGTAGCGGCGATGAAGCGGCAGGGGGCACCGGGGGAATTTCGATCTAACCTGCACCGGGGCGGGTCAGCTGCTCGGGTACGGCTAACCCCCGAAGAACGCAGTACCGCCATCCGGGCTGCTAAGGCCATGGGCCTACGGGTAGCCGGGGTTGACTTACTCCGGTCTAACCACGGACCCGTGGTCATGGAAGTAAATTCTTCTCCCGGCCTAGAAGGCATTGAGAAAGCTACCGAGATTGATGTAGCCGGCAAGATTATTGATTTTGTTGTGAAGCACGCCACCCCCGATAGTGACGATCGCGATCGCATCAAATATTGAGAACCAGAATCATAAGCCTGGCCCTAGTTAGCAGCCCCAATTGAGAAAGCTACCGAGATTGAGACTAAAAACCCTGAGGCTGTTCTAAGCCGGGGTCATCATTAAAACCAAGGCCCGTTTATCGAGGGCCTGTACCTTACCAGCCTCACCCAGGTCCTCCACAATCCGATCCAGCAATTCTCCAGCCCGGTCCCGATGTTGGTGTTCGCGGCCCCGCAACCGAATGATAAATTTTACCGAATCGCCCTTTGCCAGCCATTCGATTGAGCGCTTGATGCGCAACTGATAGTCGGACTCACCCACATTAGGCCGCAGTTTAACTTCCTTAAGGGACGGTTTAGAGCTTTGTTTCTGGCGCTTACTTTGCTGGTATTGAAGCTTTCCATAGTCCAGAATTTTAGCCACAGGAGCCTCTTTGCCGTTGGAGACGACCACCAGGTCCAGGCCTTCCTCTTCCGCCAGTTTTAGAGCATCTCGAGTATCAATCAGGCCCCGATTTTGATTCTCATGATCAATCAAAAAAACCTGGGGGGAACGAATCTGCCGGTTTACTAATTGAGTCTTAGAAATAAGTCCTTCCTCCAAGAATTCGACAAGACTAAAGCCGTTGGTTCAGGCAACTAACCTGATCACCGGGTGCAATCAATGATTTAACCCGGTGCACCGGCAGGTGCCACCTGTTATTAGAATAGCTCAGGTTTTATGGCCTGATGGTACCATCCCCATCGGTCTTAACAAAACGGCAGACCCAGAATAAACCTAGTCAGGGGGCCGGGGATAGCTGCTAGTCGATGGGATCGGCAACAACGACTCGATTACGACCTGCCCGCTTAGCTTTAAACAGAGCTTGATCTGCCCGTCTTAGCAAGGTTTCCAGGCGATCTCCGGGCCGGGCTATAGCCACTCCAAAACTGGCAGTTACCTGGCCTACCGCCGGGTGGGGGTAAGCCTCTAAGCGCAGGCGTAATCGTTCTGCCGTTTGATAGAGTTCTGAGGCGGTAGTGGTTACCAGTACCACTAAAAACTCCTCCCCTCCCCAGCGAGAAGCAATATCTGTCTTCCGCAAACCCTGCTGAAACAGCTTGCCCACCTGTACCAGCACCTGATCGCCGATACCATGGCCAAAGGCGTCGTTAATAGTTTTAAAGCGATCAATATCAATTAACATCACTCCGATGGAGGCCTGGGCATGACTGCTGAGGGCCCGTTCAAGGGCTCGACTGGCGGCCCGTCGATTCGACAAATTAGTTAAATAATCGATATCGGCATCGGTTTGAAACTGGGAAAAAGACTTTTGTAAACTGGCTACCGCAGTGAAGATAGAAATATAAATGGGATGGGCAATCACCATATTCAGCAAATAAGGAAAGGCCTGCTTCTGGACCGGCAAGACCTGAGCCAACCAGCCACAGCCCAGGGCAGATAGGGCTACCCATCCATACACAAACAGGGAGAACCCCAGGGCATATTTTCTTCTGACGAAGACAAACGTCAACAGGTAAATCAGGGGAAACCACTGCACAAAGGTAGCTAGTTTATAGCCATTGGTAGTGGGCAGGTATCCCCAGATAATTGCCTGCAGAAAAATCAATTGATAGGCCGTTAGTACTCCCACTATGACCATTACAGCGATTTTATAGGCCCTGGGATTGAGTTGGAGCAGGATTAGCGAGAGGCTGGTCAGGGACAACAAGGCTGGATAGGCAAGCTTGTCCATGGGGCTGAGACAGCCCATCACCAACTCCCCTAGCCATAGGCTGGTCAGGGCCACCAGAAAAATGCCTGATAAAATCTTCAGCCACTGCCGTCGAATGTCCTCTAAGGACTGAAATTTACCTGACGGAGGAAAGTCAGGTTGCCAATTGTCGGTCATAGTTCAAACTGCTGTCGGGAACCAGGTATCTGCCTACCCGGCTAGCTTCAGCATGCCTCAAGACCAGGGTGATGCCTGTGATCAAGGGACTGGGGGGGACTTTTTTCAGCCATTTCTCTGAAAGTACCCTACCCTTGGCACTGATTAATCTGGAGAAAATGATTGACCCAGAGCGCACCTGGCGAGCCGTTGTGCGCTATCTTTAGAAGTCCAGGTGATCTCGGTTTCTGGTTATCCACACCTCAGGGCAAAACCTGTGGAAAACTCCGAAACTCTTGGTAAAAATGTATCTATTGATGCTTGAGTCCCTTGAAAACAAACGGTTTTCTTGAATCGTAAAAAAATATTGATTTTCTGGTGCCTGTGGAAAACTTTCATGAGCCGGCGACCCCAGCCATCCCAGAAGCGGCTAGCCAACCCCTACCGCCGGAGAATGGTTCACTCAAGCCCGCCCTAAATTGGCGATCGCGCTGGCCCGGACGACTGGCTCTGGTAGCTCTAGGTGCAGCAGCTGTAACCCCAATTGGCTGGTTCCTGTGGCACCAGCCAGCCCCTGCCTATTTACTCGATCTATCTCCAGTGGCCAGTCAATATAGCGCGAAGGACCAAAACAGCCCCCTGCTCAACTGGCAGATTAGCAACCCTAGACAGGTTGGGGAGTTGACCTTAAAAACCCTGGCGGCCGATGGCAGCTTGGTGGGAGACCCAAAACACTATGATCTATCGGGAACCTTACCCCTGGACCTACAGCCTTACTGTAGCCAAACTCCCCAGCGCTTGACCTGCCAAAAGGTGCCAACGGCCGTGCGACAGCCCGGGCAATACCGCTTCGAATTGACCCTAGTATCCCGGTCTGGCCGCCAGGCCCCTGAGCAGAAAACCAGTAGCCTGGTCACCATTGTCGACACCCCAGCCCCCCTGGTGTTAGGGCTGGCCCCCCAGCAGGTGATCTACTCCGAAGCTGGCCCGACAGTCCCAGGCCCCAACCAGGCTGCACCGGTAGGGCCAGCCGGGGTGCAATTGAGCTGGCTAATTCGCTCACCAGAGTCCCTTCAGGATCTATTGCTGGTGGTGCGGCAACCAGCAGGGCCGACCCTGGGGGGACGACGATTCAGTTTTCGCCAGGCCAAGCAACCCGGTCAACTGGTTATTCCTGATGCCCTCAAGGCCTTTTGTCAGATTCGCCCAGACCTGGTATGCCGGGGGGTACCGACGGGCATGACAGCAGTCGGTCGTTATCAATTTGAGCTGACTCCCGTACCCGTCAAACTGGTAGCCAGTACCGCCCCATCAACCCGAGTCAGCGACGTAGTTGAAATTAAACCCCGGCCCGTACGAATTGTCGCCTTTACAGTGAATGGTCGCGCCGCCCAGCCCAAATACCTGGTGCCAGTCGATCAGGGGCAACGCCTGCCCGGTTTCCGGCTGAGTTGGCGAGTGGAGGGTGGTGCCACCACCCGGGTAGAACTATTGCCCTCCCCGGGCACCGTGCCGATGCAGGGCAGTCTGGCTGTGCCCTTTGGTCCCGCCAGTAGTACCACCCTGACCCTACGGGTCAGTGATGGGCTCAATCCCCCTTTAATTCGGGCTCTCACCGTAGAAACCTTTGATCCAACCCCCCAGGCAGGAACCAAACCGGCCTCTGGCCAGGCTCCCCCTGGGCCGATCCCGCCTAGGGCTACCCCAGCTGCGCCCAGTTTACCCCCAGTGCCCCCCCAGGACAGTCAACATCCGAGCCTGCCCCAGAGGCTGCAGCCGCGATCGCCAGCCGATCTAAACCTGCGATTCTAAAGTAACCACTCCAGGCCCAGGCCCCAACGGCTGTCGTAGCCAAGGGGAGAGCTTTGGAACTCTAAATCCGTTGCCAGGCGCAGTTGGGAACTCACTGCATAGCCCAGATTAAAGCCGGTGATGCTAGTTTCTCCCGGCTGGCCCAGCGAGACCCATTGTTGACTCAAAGCTAGATCGGCCCCGCCGCCGCGAGAGGTAACTAGCATGAGTCGCAGTCCTAACTCCACTCCACCGGTACGGTAGTCGGGGTTGGCCAGGTCTCGATAGCCCAGGGTGGGAGCCAGGTTAAGGTAGTTACCTAAGGGTAATAGATAGTACCGGGCCTCAACTCCATAGGACTGACGTTGACCGTTACTGTTCGTGCTGTAATGGCTACTGAGGGTGAGGCCGGTTCCTGGAAGCAAAAAAATATCTTCCACCCCCACCTCAACGCCCCCCGTTTCTCCCCGGGCGGGAAAGCCTGTGTAGGCCGCCCTTACCCGGGGGCGAAAGGCTGGCTGCCGGGTGATCTCTGCGTCAACATCAGGAATGGCCTGGAGCCAGCGCTGCAATACCGGACTCTGGTTGAGGATGACTGGATCTAGATCTAAAGCATCAGGAGTCAGCTGACTGAGGCAGCGATCTAGCCTATCAGCCCGGTACCCCACGCCATAGCGGGGAGCCCCTAACTCTAAATCGGGCCGGAACGCCAACCCTGGGGCGGGCTGGGGAATCGCCTGTAGAGGCTGTAGACCAGCCATAGAGATGACTAGGGAAAAACCCACGATTGCCACCAGGGGGCGATCTCCACTTACACCAAACCAGGCCAGAGGTCTACCTGCGGGGGCTCTATCTGAATCGTGCAAGGCTCTTTGAACCCGGGTCTTGCGTGCGCCAACCACTAACCCTACCGTACCTGACCACGGGTGGGCATCATATCAATCGGTTTGAGCAGGTAAAGCTGAATGATTTGCCAGGCGATCGCCGCAACTTGGGACCCTTGAGCCAACCACTTCAGGGGCCAGGGTTGATTAGAGGCGGAAATTTGGGTGAGCTTAACATTTGCTGCCGCAGCCGCATCTAGACGTTTGAAAAAGCTAGGATGGCTAACATCTAAAATGACAGGAAAGACCCGACCGGCGGTTTCATTGGTTTTCTCAATCACCTCAATATCGTAATCCCGGGCATTGAGCCCCAGAGAGGCGTAAAAACCATGGCGCTGCAGATCGTTGAGGTACATGGTGGCAAAAACGGACAGCAGAAAGAAGCGACACCATAGTCTAGCCTTCCAATCGTTGAGAATGCCCGGTTGGGCCTTCATCAGAGCGGAAAAGAAATCACCATGGCGATTTTCATCCTGACACCAGTTTTCAAAGAACCGAAAGATGGGATAAACCTCATTCTCAGGGTGGGACTCTAGGTGCCGAAAAATCGTGATGTAACGCCAGTAGCCAATTTTCTCCGACAGGTAGGTAGCGTAGAAAATAAACTTAGGCTTAAAGAAGGTGTACTGCTTGCTTTTGGTCAGAAAGCCCAAATCCAGCTGCAGGTTAAAATCTCCCATTGCTTTGTTGAGGAAGCCAGCATGGCGAGCTTCATCCCGCGACATAAGGGTGAAGCATTCTGCCAGCAGGGGACTTTTATCTTTCAATCGCCGACCGAGCTCTTTATAGAGCAAGAAACCTGAAAATTCAGCAGTGCAGGAGCGCTCTAGAAATTCTACAAACAGCCTGCGGGTTTCCCCATCGATATGATCCCAGGACCGATCAAAAACCTGGTTACGAACAAAGTGGTGCCGGTTGTAATCAGCCCTAAACTCCTCGAGAATAGCCTGTAATTCTGCTTCATTGATAGAGATGTCCATGGCGGCCATCTCATCAAAGTCGGTGGTGTAGAACCGGGGAGTGAGAATGGTGTCTTTGGCCGGAGCCTTAACCCCGGGGCGGATTTCTTCAAATTCAGGCTTTTTAAGGGTATTTACCATGGAACGATACAAGGTGCGGTGATAAACATCGGTTGACTCTACCAACCCGTGGCCTGAGCCATTAACCAAAGCCAACTTAAGCGGGTAAGAGTTAGTTTATCAGGGCAATTCCTGGATCTGTAGGGGTTTTAAGTTTTGCAACAACGAGTTTGCTCCAAAACGTCTGCCACACCAAGGTAGGTCAAGGCGGTTGCTGGCTGCCAACCTAGCCCCCTGAGTGAGGGCCCGGATCAGCCTGACTGCGGTCGACCCTAGTGATCACAGCCCTGATCACCCCCATTTGCAGAAAGGCCCTGGCTGGCGGTGCTGGCACGGGGGTATTCCTTCCCAGAGGTTGGCTGTGGTAAAATAGAAAACCTGGCATAACTAACCCTGGAAGACCTAACCCCATGACTTTATTGCAAGCCCGTAAACAGGAGCTAATCTCTGCTTATCAAGTCCACGAAACCGATACTGGCTCTGCCGATTTGCAAATTGCGATGCTGACCGAGCGCATTAACCGACTGAGCGCTCACTTGCAGAACAACAAGAAAGATTATTCCTCCCGGCGGGGCCTGCTGAAAATGATTGGTCAACGCAAACGGTTGATGGGGTATTTGCAAAAGCACGATAGCGATCGCTACCGGGCCCTGATTCAAAAATTGGGGATTCGTGGATAACCCTATTGGCCCTGTCACCTATGCCGCCTACTTCTTCCCGCCAGCCTTTACCCTTTGAACCCAACGGCAAGGGTAAGTCCCCCGGTCGTTCCCTCGACCCATCTCCCAGCTCTAGCCCTTCCCCCTCCAGACCAGTCGCTTCTGCCGGGGCTACTGGCACCAGTGCGGGTATTCCTGAGGTAGTAAGCCGCCGCATGCTGCGTCGCATGCTGTTTTTCTCTGGTATCCCTACCGGGTTGGGAGTAGTGATTTTTTTTGCCAGTTATTTTCTCATCGTTAAGGCGGCCATAGAACTCCCCCCCTACGCAGTGCTACTAACCACCCTGGGATGTTTTGGCTTAGGGGTAGCTGGCTTAACCTACGGAGTGCTTTCAGCCTCCTGGGATGAGGACCGCCCAGGAAACTGGGTAGGGCTGGAAGAATTTAAGGTTAACTTTGGGCGGATGACCAGTGCTTGGGGCTCCAAGGCCAAACCCTAAGCCTTTGCCTCTACTTTGGCTGGTTCTGTTGCCGATTAACCAGTTGGTGAGCCTGGGATGCCATTTTATCTAAAAGGCTCTGAAGGGTTGCCAGGGTCTGCGGGGGTAAAGACTCCAACACTAACCTTTGGCTCCTGCGCTCATACATCAGTTGCAGGCGGTTCTGTAACTGGTGAGCAAAGGTCAACGCCTCCCGGCTCAGTTGGTTCATTTGTTGTTGCTGGTAAAACTTTAAAGCCGCTCCGCGCAGAATTTGCAGGGTGGCATTTTCCCCCTCAGGGCTGGGCATCACTCGTAACCGTAACAGCACTGGTTCCTGATTATAAATTCGCTCAATTTCAGTGTGTCGATTGCCACCAGCCGATAGGGCTGGCATCGCAGTTAAGTGTTTTAACTCAGTAATCAACTGGAGCAGCAGCTTGCCATCAAGGTCGTCTATCACCGATCGCACCTGACCATCCTGGCTGTAGACTACCCTGCCCCTGGGGGGACGGTGTTCAAAATAAAGACGACCAATACCTACCGAGAGAACCTGCTTCAGTAGAACCTCTAACAAGGCTTTAGGCGCCAGTCGATGGATGGTATTGTCAGCCACTGCGGTCTCTAACACCAGCGGGGTTAGAGCCGATGTCTCTGGGCTCAAAGGCGGAGAGCCTGAGGCTAGTGGGTTAGTCGCCACAGCCTCAGGCGGGGGCGGAGGATCCCCGAGATCTGATCGATCTTCCCCTGGCTGACTATCATCAAGGGTAATTGTTTCAGGACTATCTACAACATAGGTGAGACGTTCGTCCACCTTAACCCCGGGCGAGTCTGGCAGCGGCGGGGATAATAGGGTATTGGCCGTCCCCGGTTGGTTTTGCCGTAACCGCTGCTGCTTGATTTTGGCTGCATAACTGAGATATTTAGACAGCATCTGGCGGTGCCAATCTGAGGTGATAGGCCAGGCCACCGTGGCATAGTGAATATAAGAAATTTGACGGCGGGCATAATCATTAGCCTCCAGGTCTTTAGGATTGACCATACCCAGGTTGAGGTGACCAGATTCAATGGAAAGGGGAATAATCTGGTAAAACAGGCAAGCCTCGAAGGGCAAAATGCTATCAATTAAAGACAACATCTGGTCAAGATTAACCCGACCGTCGAGAACGGCCAGATCAAGCATCGGATTGTCCGCAGGCAATGGGGGGGGCTGTCTCGAATCGGTTGGTTCGGGCATAACCTGGTCAGGCGATAGAACTCTTGCTAACCCTGCTGTGGTCTGACACTCAACGCTCTAACCGGGTTGGGCACTAACAAGCACCGGCCAGGGCTGGCACTTGCACCAACTGTACCACCACCTCACCGGCTTCATTTAAGTCTAGCTGAGCCCTATCGCCATCCGCCAGACGACCCTCGAGAATGGCCTCGGCCAGAGAATCTTCTACCAAACGGGCAATGGCTCGTCGCATCGGCCTGGCTCCATAGCGCTGGTCGTACCCTTGTTGGGCCAGGCGATCGCGAAAGGCGGCAGAAAAACTGACGGTAATCTGGCGATGGAGCAACTGTTGATTCACCTGCTTGAGCATTAAATCAGCCACCTGATTAACCTCCTCCCGAGTCAGCTGCCGGAAGACAATAATGTCATCTAACCGGTTCAGCAACTCCGGCCGAAAATATTGTTTCATCTCTTCGTTAACCAGGTTGCGAATGTTGGTGTACTGGCTATCTGCCCCCCCGCCAGCGGAGTCAAAGCCCAAGCTCTGCCCGCCCTTCTCGATCACCTGGGAGCCAATGTTGGAGGTCATAATGATCAAGGTATTTCGAAAACTCACCGATCTGCCCTTGGCATCAGTGAGGCGACCGTCATCCAACACCTGTAGCAGGATGTTGAAGATATCGGGATGGGCTTTTTCAACTTCGTCTAGCAAGATAACGCTGTAGGGACGGCGGCGTACCGCTTCTGTCAACTGTCCGCCTTCGTCGTAGCCAATAAACCCCGGAGGAGCCCCGATCAGTTTAGAGACCGTGTGGCCTTCCATAAATTCCGACATATCTAAACGAATCATCGCCTCTTCTGCCCCAAACAGAGCCACGGCTAAAGCCTTAGAGAGTTCTGTTTTACCCACTCCTGTGGGGCCCGAAAATACCAGACTGGCAATGGGGCGATGGGCGCTGGCCAGCCCTGAACGGGCCCGGCGAATGGCCCGGGCAATCGCCACAACTGCCTCCTGTTGACCGATCACCCGCTCATGCAATACCTGCTCGAGATGGAGCAAACGGGCAGCTTCGGTTTCAGTCATGCGATTCACGGGAATACCTGTCCAGGCCGTCACAATATCGGCAATACTACCTTCGTCAACCTCGGGTCCATCACCAGGCAGGCCGGTAAGATTAGCCTCTTCTCGCAACCGCCGCTGTTCTTCTATGAGGGTTTTAGCTCGATCAAAATCCTGCCGTTGAATTGCCTCGTCTAACCCCTGGTTCAGCTGCCGCATCTGCTGATTGATCTCCCTGGCCAAAGGCCGAGGTAGCCGCCGCAACTTAACCTGAGATCCGGCCTCATCGATTAAATCGATAGCTTTATCTGGCAGGTGACGATCGCTAATATAGCGATCAGACAGCTGAGCCGCCGCCGCCAAGGCGGTATCGGTAATCACCACCTGATGGAATTGCTCGTAACGACTGCGGATTCCCTGCAAAATTTCTATGGTTTCTTCAACCGACGGGGGATGCACCATCACCGGCTGGAAGCGGCGCTCAAGGGCGGCATCGCGCTCGATGTGCTGACGAAACTCATCCAGGGTAGTGGCTCCAATGCACTGCATCTCTCCCCGGGCCAGGGCTGGCTTGAGCAAATTGGCCGCATCCATGCCCCCTTCTAGGGATCCAGCACCGATCAAGGTATGAATTTCGTCGATGACCAGAATAACGTCAGGGTCGCGACTAACCTCCTGGATCAACTGGGTAAGCCGCTCTTCAAAGTCGCCTCGAAACCGGGTGCCGGCCACCATCGATGCCATATCCAGACTGATTACCCGCTTATTGAGTAGGGCATCGGGTACATCCTGGTTAGCAATGCGCTGGGCCAACCCTTCTGCAATAGCGGTTTTGCCGACCCCCGGCTCGCCGACCAAAATGGGATTATTTTTGCGGCGACGACCCAAAATTTGCACAACTCGTTCAATTTCCTGAGATCGCCCCACCACAGGATCAATCTTACCTAAGGCCGCCATGGCCGTAAGGTCGGTGCCAAACTCACTCAACATTTTGCCAGCTTTGGCGTCATCGTCGCGATCTCGGCCAGCCTCTCGTTTACCAGCCGGCACCGCCGCCGCTTCTCCCAATTCCTGAATCACCCGAGTGCGCAACTTAGCTGGATCAATACCCAAGTTAGTTAGCACCCGATAGGCCACGCTCTCTGTATTGTGGGTGAGGCTCAGCAACAAATGCTCTGGCTCAATATAGCTGGCATCCATTTTGCGGGCTTCCTGAAAAGCCTGCTCAAAGACCTGCTTAACCTTAGGAGTAAAGGGGATTTCTGGGGGCACACTGCCGCTCCCCCGACCGATAATAGCCTCGACCTCAGCTCGAGCGTCGTTGAGAGTGATGCCGAGTTCATTGAGAATTTTAGCGGCAAGGGTAGAACTCTCCTTGATCAACCCCAGCAAAAGCTGCTCGGTACCAACAAAGTTATGGCGCAACCGCCGAGCCTCTTCCTGAGCCTTCATGATCACAGCAATAGCGTTATTGGTGAAGTGTTCAAACATGGCTTTTATGACGTACTGCTAAGGATGACGGCAAGGGCAGAAGGGTTGTAACTCAAAGCCGGCTAGGGACCTAACAACTAGAACCCACCCAGGACACCCTGGAAGCCTAAGTTAGGAATCAAACTACGACTTAATAATACTTTACGTAGCCTGTAGAACTCTCGCAGGTGGGAACAACCGTAGAGCTACAGTAGGGTTAACCACCGGCGATCGCAGTTAAGACAGACAAACAGAACCCAGAACCGCACCAGAAGACAAGAAAAGAAATTATTATTCATGAGAATAAAATTTACATTCCTTAATAAGTAATTCTACCTTGTTGAACAGGCTTTGAAAACTCCTGTGAAAATATCCCTAGTTGGGGACTCCAAGGGGGTTTGGCGGGAGTCCTTCGCCGAAACTTTGCAAACACCCTCTAGGCATGTATACTTATTTGGAAATTTCATCCCCGCTAGTGCTTCCCTGCGGCCTTACTGTGGAGTTTTGAAGGGACAATGACTTTTTTTCAAAAAAATTCCCAAAACTATGTTTGGGGTAGCCTCTTGCTCTTGGTCGGCGCTAGCACTGTTTTGACTGGCCTGCCTGCTCGGGCTGACCAGGTGGTGCATGGCCTGGCTACCTGGTACGGCCCTGGCTTTAGCGGTAATCGCACCGCTAGTGGAGAGATTTTTAACCCCAACGCACTGACGGCGGCCCACCGCACCTTGCCCTTTGGGACCCAGGTGAGAGTCACTAATTTAAAGAATGGCCGGTCGGTAGTGGTGCGCATTAACGATCGCCTGGGGGACCCAGCCATTGCCATCGATCTGTCTAAGGGTGCAGCCCAGGCCATTGGTATGAGCTCAACTTCCCCGGTTAAGATGGAGATTTTGGCTCCTTAGCGAGATTCCCCTAAACCGGGCTGAGGCTGGTCTTGAATTGATTCGAAGCGCATACATGGGGGAGAGTCGATCCTGGTGGCTGGTTATGGATCATCACTACCATAGGTTGTCTAAAGACCTGGATTATCGGGGTACGGTGCAACGGGTGCTGTTAACCACCCTGGCGCTGAATCTAGCGGTGGTGATCTTAAAGGCTTCGGTGGGTTGGTTGACTGGCTCCCTGAGTTTGATGGCTGATGCCCTCCATAGTGTGACAGACAGTGCCAATAATGTTTTAGGCCTGGTTACCAATCGCCTGGCTAATCCCAGCCCCGATCGGGATCACCCCTACGGTCATCACAAGTTTGAAGCGATCGGGGCGCTGGGGGTGGCTGCCTTTCTGGGCATCGCCTGTTTTGAAATTTTAACCGCTGCCCTCAATCGGGTTGTGTTGGGGGGACAGCCGGTTACCGTAGGCCCTAAGGCCCTGGGACTGCTATTGGTTGTAGTTGCCATCAATGTTTTTGTGGTGCTCTACGAAGGCCGGGTCGGCCAGCGGCTGAACAGTAGAATTCTGATAGCCGATGCCCGCCACACCATGGGTGATATCTGGGCCACTCTGGTTGTCATTGCCGGCCTGATTGGGGTATGGCGAGGTTGGCAATGGTTAGATGTGGTTTTAGCCTTACCGGTAGCCCTGTTGGTGTTTAAAAGTGGATGGGCGGTTCTGCGGGAAAATTTACCCTGGTTAGTCGATGAAATGGCGATCGCCCCTGAGGCTATTCATGGGCAGGTCATGCAGGTTCCCGGCGTGATCAACTGCCACAATATTGCCTCCCGGGGGCTGTTGGGACGGCAGGTCTTTATTGACATGCATCTGGTGGTTGAACCCAGCGATATTGAAACCGCCCATCACATTACCGAGCTAGTCGAAGCCCAATTGGAGCATAGTTATGGCCCGGCTCGAATTACCATTCATGTCGAGCCCTACGCCTACGAGTCGGAAAAGATCACCTACTAAACCAGGCTTAAATTTAAAGGTAGATAGTAGATAAATGTCGATACCTGCTTTCAAGCCCCTTACCTGGCCAGACGCGAGCTATTCGATCTATGCTGAGAGCGGTGGTATCCCTCCAGCTCTAGAGGATGGATCCCTGGGTCACTGCCCCGGCCTCCCCTGGTGACCCCCATGTCAACCCATTGACTCCCAGTCCTTGCCTATTACAGCTTCAGTTTACCCCCCTTGGCCAGCACTATTCCCCTTCCTAGCCATACTTTTCTGGGCCATAACCAGGAAAGTTACCAAGATCTACGCCAAACTCTGCAGTTGAGTCTACGGCGTCAGCTTTTGATCGCCGTTTGTGACAATACCGAGCTACAAGAAGAACTTGCCCATCGCCTGGAGATAGATCTAAGACCCGATACCCTGGCACCAGCAGCGGCGCTCCAAGGGCGGCCTAATCAATCGCCCCTGGTTACCCTGCGCCTTGATCTTCAACAGCCCGATCTGGTCCGACAGGTGCTGGTATGGCTAAAGCGACAACGGTTTCTGCAGGGCAGTTTACCGGTGATTCCGGCCTTTCAAATTCTGGGTGTGGAGAGTCTGACTCGCCAGTCGGCAACGGTCCAAAATCGTTTTCTGGCGTCTCTAGCCCAGGTTGATACCCTGCTTACCCGGGCTGACTGCCGTCTGGTGGTCTGGATACCCCGGCCCTGGTTAGGTAAAATTCGACAGTCTGTGCCGGCATTTTGGCGATCCCGTAGCGGTCTTTTTGAATTTGTTGGCGAGCCTGGCTCCTACTTGGCTGAGGGTGCCGCCAACTCGGTGGCTAGTACCCCAGAGCAGCAAAACCCATCCCCTACCCCAGGGCTAGGGACTCACTCGGGGCTCACCCTGCCGCCTGAGTTAGCTGCTGATGCAGTGATGGTCGACCATTGGGCTGATCTGCAAGACCTGATGGAACGACAGGCAGGTCCTCTCACCCTGGCTCGATCACGGCTGGTCCTGGGCCAACTCAGCCGCGATCGCATCGAAGCCGGGGCTCAAGCCCCGTCAACCCTTGACTTTGCTCTGACAATTTATCAACAGACGATTCTAGACCTGGTAGCGGGTCAGAGCCTCTGGTGCGATGCCCTAAACGACCTGGCCGGCCTCTACTGGTTGCGATCGCAACTGCACCAATCCCCAGATCACCGCATCGATGCCCTGAATCACAGTATTGAGCTCTACCAACAAGCCCTGGCCGGAGCCCCGGCCGATCTGCCAGTAGCTACCCTGCGGCGGATTTGGACCAACCTGGGAGCCGTATATAGTTTGCTTACCGCCATAGACGATCAACCAACCCATTTAGAACAGGCAGCCCGGGCCTACAGTCGGGCCTTAGAGTGCACCGCCGCCACCAGCGACAGCAGTGACCATGGCAATCTTCAAAATAACCTAGGCACGATTTACTGGCGGCTGGCCCAAGGTGATCGGCCAGAATATTACTTAAACCTGGCTATTGAGGCCTACAGCCAGGCCCTGGATTGGCGATCGGCGGCGGTAGACCCCCTGGACTACGCCATGCTGCAAAATAATCTCGGCATTGCCCACTGGAGTTTGGCCCAGCATCAGCAGTCTACGGCGCCTCTGCTGGCTGCTATCAATGCCTACCAGGCGGCTTTGCAATACCGCAGCCTGGATAGGGCGCCCCTGGGCTATGCTGCCACCCAAAACAACCTGGGCACAGCCTACTGGGACCTGGCCCAGTACCAGTTGCAGCAACCCGACCAACGGCGACAAAGCTTACAACAGGCCCTGGCTGCCTACACCGCCGCCCTAGAAACAACTCAGTTGATTTTGCAGCAAGACCCTGACGCATCCCTGGGATTTGATCGATTTGCCACCTGCCACAGCCTGGGGGTAGTGCATGACCAACTGGCCCAGATCTTGCCTTCCCCTCAAGGGACAGACCGCCAGGAACACCTGCAGTCCGCCCTGGCCAATTACCTGATGGCTTACCAGGGTTGGCGCGATCGCCCTGAACAGCTGGATGTTTTAGGGGAAGCGGTAGCCCACCACATCCATCTCACCTTTGACCGCTTGGGTATGGCCGCCCAACAGGACACCCTCTCCCGCTTACCAGGAGAACTCTTGGCGCGAGTACTACCAGGAGGACGCTAGGGCTTGACCAATACATCCATCATCAGGACATTAGGGGTTTAAGCCAAATAAGCAGCTGAGTCTACCCTGCTATAGGCTCCTGAGTGCCCTACGCTGGCTCACCAGTTTCCGTTGCCGCTGGTCAAGGGCCTCAGGCTGGGCTGGAGAGGCGGCCCAAAGCCAACCGCTGCTGCAAAAACTCAATCAGTACCTTCACCTTCACCGAGAGATGGCGGTTGACCGGGTAGAGGGCATAGATTTGGCTACCGGGAGGGCAAAAGTTCGTCAAAATTGGCTGCAATTGCCCTCGCTGAAGGGCATCCTCCACAATGAACCGGGGCATCAGCACAATACCCAACCCCGCCAGGGCCGCCTGGGTTAGGACCTCGCCGTTGTTGCAGCAGATCGGACCCTGAACCGGTACCACCGTTTGCCCCTGGCCACCATCGGTGAGGGTCCAGCTATTGTCCTGGGCATGGTGGCCGTAGTGGAGACAGGCATGATCCGTAAGGTGGCTGGGCTGGGTGGGGGTACCCCGTTGTTCAAGGTAGCTGGGGGCGGCACAGATGACCATCGGGCAAGGGGCTAAGGGATGGGCAATCAAGCCAGTGGCACCGGGGGTTGGGGCGATGCGTACCGTGACATCAAAGCCCTCGTCGATGGGGTCGATAAAGCGATCGTTTAGGCTCAGTTCGATCTGCAAATCGGGATATTGGGCCATAAAGTCCACCAATAAAGGACCCAGGTGCAGCACACCAAAGGTCATCGGTGCATTGACCCGCAGGGTTCCCCTCGGTTCCTGCTGTAATCGGGATAGGGCCAGTTCGGCCTCCTCCAAATCCGCCAGGATACTGATACACCGTTGATAGAAGGCCCGACCCGCCGCCGTGGTCGATACCTGCCGGGTGGTGCGGTGCAACAGTTGGGTTTGCAGGTCGTCTTCCAAGTTGATCACCAGTTTGTTCACCGCCGAACGGGATAGGCCTATTTTGCGGGCTGCAGCGGCAAAGCCACCGGATTCCACCACTTGGGTAAAGGCGCGAATGCTCTCGAATTTGTCCATGGTAGGGAGGGCAGACTAAGACTGTCTTCTTTTAGGAGACAATGTGTTTCTTAAATTAATTATTGTCTTTTTAGAAGATTCACTCTAGGGTAAAAACAGGATGAATCCATATCCTTTCTGTCACCTTTTTGACCGTTGTCCCCCTACCTAGTCGAGGAAAACCCCCATGGCTGAACCCTTTATTGCCGATACCAAGCCCGTTGTCACCACCCTAGGGGCAGGCGATTACTACTGGTGTACCTGTGGTCGATCCGCCAACCAACCCTTCTGTGATGGCGGCCACCAGGGAACAGACTTCACCCCCAGGAAGTTTACCCTGGAGGCCGAAAAGCGGGTTGCCCTCTGCGCCTGCAAGCACAGTCAAAACCCACCCTTCTGTGATGGTGCCCATGCCAGGCTGTAATTCCCAATCAATGAGGATGGGCAGTTGGACAAAGGCGGGTATGCTCACTCTCTTGATAGAGGACTGACTCGACCCTCGGGTGGGAAGTTAGCTATGATAGGAGAAGGTTCATAAAAGGTTACACTTGTCCCATGGTTGTCCAACTCCCCCCTACCACCCTTGATAAACAGCTCTGGACCTGGCAGGGGCATCGGATTACCTATACTGTCGAGGGATCGGGCCAGCCGATTCTGTTAATCCACGGTTTTGGCGCATCCCTGGGCCACTGGCGCAAGAATATTACTCCCCTAGCCCAAGCCGGATATCGAGTTTATGCCCTTGATTTGTTGGGCTTTGGAGACTCCGATCAACCGGCGATGGCCTACAGCTTAGAACTCTGGCAGACCCTGTTGTACGACTTCTGGAGCCAGTTTATTCAGGCGCCGACGGTCTACATAGGTAATTCCATTGGTGGCCTCCTCACCCTGATGATGTTAGCGGATCATCCTGGCACCGCCCGGGCCGGAGCCGTCCTCAATTGCGCCGGGGGTTTGAACCACCGCCCCGATGAACTGCAGGCCCCCCTGAGTTGGGTAATGGCGGCCTTCACCCAATTGGTGAGTTCCAACTGGGTCGGTCCGATCCTGTTTAACCAGGTCCGACGCAAGGGCAATATTCGCAATTCCCTCCGTCAGGTGTACTGCAACCAGGCGGCCATTACCCCAGAACTGGTGGATATGATCTACACCCCAGCCTCCAGATCAACCGCTCAAAAGGTTTTTGCCTCGATCATCACCGCCCCCGCCGGTCCCCGACCCGGTGAACTTTTACCCGCGATCGCCCATCCCCTGCTGGTTCTGTGGGGTGAAAAGGATCCCTGGACACCCATTCAGGGAGCTGAAATCTACCGTAAACTATCCCAAGATCCAGATCGCTCTGCTCCAGTTACCTTCCACAGTATCGCCGAGACAGGGCACTGCCCCCACGATGAACGGCCCGAAGTAGTGAATCCCCTCCTATTAGGTTGGCTCCAGGAACTTGATAGGTTTAACTCTGGCGATACCATTCAGTGACCCCGCCAGGTTTATCGATCAGGGCAATGCCCCCAGCCTGGAGCTGATCGCGAATTCGATCGCTAGCAGCAAAATCCTTAGCGGCCCGGGCCTGCTGCCGTTGGTCCAGCAGCTCTTCTATCGCCGCCACCGATAGTCCAGGGGGAGACTCCGGTTGATGCTTAGGGCCTGCTTGCAACCCCAGCACCTGAGCCAGAGTGACTAGAGTTTGCCATTGGTTTTTCAGGGTCTCACTGTCGGTGTCCGCCCCGCCGGTATGGGTGATCAAATTGCCCGCCCGGCGCAGATCCTTGGCCAGATCAAACAACACCGCCAGCCCACCCGCGGTATTAAAGTCGTCATCCATAGCGACCTGGAAGGTCTGTACAGAGGCTGTCTCCCTATCCAGGACAGCGGCCTCTGCGGCTAAGTCCTGCGGTTGCCAACCCAGGTTGGGGCCAAATTGAGGGCCAAATTCCAACCCTTCCCGCAGGGTGTGCCAGCTATTTTGAGCCGCGGCCAGGGCTACCGCAGTAAAATCCACTGGTTTACGGTACTGGCCCTGTAACAGAAACAACCGCAAAGCCATGGGACTGAGGCCCGGGTTGGTCTCAAACAACTGGCGAATGGTGGTAAAGTTGCCCAGGGATTTGGACATTTTCTCTCCTCCCACATTCACCATGCCGTTGTGCATCCAGTAGCGAGCGAGGGGTTTACCGGTAGCGGCCTCTGACTGGGCAATTTCATTTTCGTGGTGGGGAAAGATCAGATCACTGCCTCCCATATGGATATCGATGGTATCGGCCAGCTGCTCTCGAATCATGGCCGAACATTCAATGTGCCAGCCAGGTCGCCCCGGTCCCCAGGGGGAAGACCAGGAGGGTTCGCCGGGTTTGGCGGCCTTCCAAAGGGCAAAATCAAAGGGGTCGTGCTTCAGGGTTTCACTGGGGTTGACCCGACCACTAGCCCCTGCCTGTAGATCTTCTAACCGACGGCCCGACAGCTTACCGTATCCCGCAAACTTACGAACAGCGTAGTACACATCACCGTCAGCCGGATAGGCGTAACCCTTGTGTTCCAGTTCGCCAATCAACCGCTGAATGCCATCCAGGGTTTTGGTGGCGTAGGTGTAGGCATCGGCCTCCAGAATATTCAGCCGGGCCATGTCCTCAAAGTAGGCCGCTGTGTAGCGATCGGCCACGGTTTGCATAGAGGTGTTTTCGGTCCGGGCCCGATTGAGAATTTTGTCATCGATATCGGTGAAGTTTTGTACGTAATAGACCCCATAACCCCGCCACTGCAGATAACGACGCACCGTATCCCAGACGACGTAACAGCGAGCATGGCCCAGGTGGCAGTGGTCATAGACCGTCACGCCACAGCAGTAAATGTTGACTTTGCCCGGCTCCAGGGTTTCCAGGGGTTCCTTACGGCGGCTCAGGGTGTTGTATAAAACAACGGTCATAGATTATAGGGGAAAACCAGTGTAGGCATTATACTATTGCCCTCCGACCCTCCCCCCGCTGTCTAATCAGGTTAAACTGGTTTTACAGGGATATCAGGGTAGACAGTACCAAGCCTTAGAGAGGCCCAGCGCCGCCAGGATAGGTTTGGTGTTTGCGATTATTTGCCGTTAGTATTTGCGACGAAAAGCCATGGGGACAACCGCTGTAATCAATGTCGGGTTGGGTATCGGATTGGGAGTCATGACCCTACTCTTTATCTTTCGTATTGTACTCACCTGGTATCCCCAGGTAGACCTGACCCGCTTCCCCCTGGTATTGGTGATCTGGCCTACGGAACCCCTGCTATCTCCGGTACGTAAAGTAGTGCCCCCGATTGGTGGGGTTGATATCGCACCAATTATCTGGGTAGGGCTGATTACCCTACTACGAGAATTACTGATCGGGCAGCAGGGTTTATTGAAAATGGGAGGCTAAGCCCCCCAGGGGGGCTGGGGAGCACCACTGGAAATTAAGCTCCGGGGCTTTCCTCGGTTGATTTGTACCCCTGCTCAAAGGCATAGCGCACCAGCTGGGAGCGATTTTTGAGTTTCAACTTGGCCAGAATATTGCTGAGATGGGTCTGCACCGTACGGGGACTGAGAAACAGGTGTTGGGCGATTTCTTTGTTGGTCCATCCCTGAATCACCTGCCAGAATACCTTAGCCTCTGCCGTTGACAGGCAATCAGGCAGGGGCGGAGCGGTGATAGTCTTGGCCTGTTGAAGGCGATGCTCAAGGGTATCATTCACCCGTTCTGACCGGGCGATGCCCCCCTTCACCTTAGCGATTAACTCCTGGGCGTGAAAGGGTTTGACCAGGTAATCATCGGCACCAATCAAATGTCCCTGCACCCGATCGCGCACCTCTGCCAAACTGGAGAGAAAGATAAAGGGCACAATCTGTCCAATCGGGCTGGAACGCAGTTGACGGCAGAACTCAAAGCCATCCATACCGGGCATCAAAATGTCAGAAACTACTGCATCTGCCGGCTGGGTAGTCAGCATATCAAGGGCTTCTTGTCCCGAAGTTGCTTGCATAACCGTAAATCCCTGGGCTTCAAGGCGGCGACTCAAGGCCAGTTGTAGAATTTCATCATCATCAACGATCAATACGGTTTTCATAGGTATAGCCCTTTAGTTAGTATCCTCAGCTATTAAGACTCCAGCCCTCTGCACGGGAGTAGACCCGGGTACGAAAAAAAAATTTCCTACCCTGCCTAAATCGTTGTTAAACAAGCGGATTTAGGAACTAAACCAGATTAGACTGTGGGTTGTTTTGTCGTATTCTGGGCAATTTGCGATGTACCAACGGATTACTCCCCCCTCTGCGGGCGAACGCATCACCTTTAAGAATGGCGAACCTGTGGTGCCAGACATTCCTATAGTTCCCTATATTCGTGGGGATGGAACGGGGGTGGATATCTGGCCAGCGGCTCAACGGGTATTTGATGCAGCGGTAGCAGCGGCCTACGGCGGTCAGCGGAAAATTGTTTGGTTTAAAGTCTATGCCGGTGACGAAGCCTGCGAGCAGTACGGCACCTATCAGTATCTTCCAGAAGACACCCTGAAGGCGATTCAGGAGTATGGTGTGGCCATTAAGGGCCCCCTCACGACTCCAATTGGGGGTGGCATTCGTT
This sequence comes from Cyanobacteria bacterium REEB459, assembly GCA_018970085.1. GTDB lineage: Bacteria > Cyanobacteriota > Cyanobacteriia > Phormidesmidales > Phormidesmidaceae > Nodosilinea. The sequence continues at coordinate 100,398 of JAGWXD010000005.1, read as the reverse complement.
CCCTGAATGTGGCTCTACGCCAGATTCACGACCTCTACGCCTGCGTGCGGCCTTGTAAGTACTATGCGGGAACGCCCTCCCCCCATCGCAGTCCAGAAAAGTTAGATGTAATTATCTATCGAGAAAACACCGAAGATATCTACCTGGGAATTGAGTGGAAACAGGGGGATCCCATCGGCGATCGCCTGATTACCCTGCTCAATACCGAGTTGATTCCGTCTACACCAGAGCACGGCAAAAAACAAATTCCCCTGGACTCCGGTATCGGCATTAAACCCATTAGTAAACGGGGCAGTCAACGCCTGGTGCGACGGGCCATCAAGCATGCCCTGCGGCTCCCCCCTGAGAAGCAGCAGGTGACCCTGGTGCATAAGGGCAATATCATGAAATACACCGAGGGGGCCTTTCGGGACTGGGGCTACGAACTGGCTACTACCGAGTTTCGCCAGGACTGTATAACGGAGCGCGAATCTTGGGTGCTGGCTAACAAAGAGGCCAACCCCGATCTGTCGGTGGAGGATAATGCCCGCCTGATTGAACCGGGCTACGATGCCCTGACGGCAGAGAAAAAAGCCTCTATCTGTGCCGAGGTTGGGGCCATCTTAGAGACTATCTGGGCCAGCCACGGCAATGGCCAGTGGAAAACCAAGGTGATGGTGAACGATCGCATCGCCGACAGCATCTTTCAGCAAATTCAGACCCGTCCCGATGAGTACTCCATTCTGGCTACCATGAACCTGAATGGGGACTATCTTTCCGACGCCGCCGCTGCCATCGTCGGCGGCCTAGGCATGGGCCCCGGGGCCAACATAGGAGATACCTGCGCCATCTTCGAGGCCACCCACGGTACCGCCCCCAAGCATGCTGGCCTGGACCGCATTAATCCTGGATCGGTGATTTTATCTGGAGTCATGATGCTGGAGTACATGGGCTGGCAGGAGGCGGCAGATTTAATTAAAAATGGTATCAGTGGTGCGATCGCCAATCGGGAGGTGACCTACGACCTGGCGCGTTTGATGGAACCGCCGGTTAAACCGCCGCTGAAGTGTTCGGAGTTTGCCGAGGCCATTATTCGCCACTTTAGCGATTAATGCAGTCCGCCTGGGGGAAACGCTGAGGGCGGTTTCCCCAGGCGGATTGGCTAAGTTGTGCACTGTTTCTGAATGGTTTTATCCTATGGCCAACGCCCATCGTTTTGACCCAGACAATGGCTATAAAGCTTTTGACCTGCCGGGGGCCAAACCCCACTACAACCCCGATCGCCCCGCCCAGTTGCAACACATCGCCCTGGATTTAGCCCTGGATCTGGAACGGCGCACCTGTCAGGGCACCTGCACCCTCAGCCTCAAGCCAATTCGGGATGGCATCGATCGGATCAGCCTGAACGCCGTGGGCCAGCACATTGAAGCGGTGACGGTGGCGGATCGGCCCCAGTCCTTTGACTACGACGGCGAGCAGATTCAGGTGCGTCTGGCCCAACCGATGGTAGCGGGGAAACCCCTTCAGATCACCCTTCACTACCGACTGGAGCAACCCCAACGGGGTATTTATTTCATTGCTCCCGACCCAGACTACCCCACAAAACCGGTACAGGTATGGACCCAGGGAGAAGACGAAGACTCCCGTTATTGGTTCCCCGGTTTAGACTTTCCTGGTCAACTGATTACCTCGGAAATTCGGGTACGGGTGCCCCAGCCCTACCAGGCCATTGCCAATGGCGATCTGGTCAGCCAGGAAACGGTAGAGGATGGAACGATCTACCACTGGTACCAGCGCCAGGTCCATCCCCCCTACCTGTTGGCCCTGGCGGTAGGAGACTTTGAATGCCTTGAGGATCGCTGGCGGGATGTTGCCCTCACCTACTACGTGGAAAAGGGCCGTACCCATCAGGCCCAGTTAACCATGGGCAAAACACCGCGCATGGTAGAGTTGCTCAGCGATCGCTACGGCTACCCCTACCCCTTCTCTAAGTACGCCCAGGTCTGCGCTGCCGATTTTATTTTTGGCGGCATGGAAAATACCTCCATGACCATTCTTACCGATCGCTGCCTGCTGGATGACCGGGCCGCGATCGATAATCGCGCAGCCGAGGCCCTGGTGGTGCATGAACTGGCCCACCAGTGGTTTGGCGACCTGGTGGTAATTAACCACTGGAGCCATGCCTGGGTGAAGGAGGGCATGGCCACCTACTCAGAGACCCTCTGGACCGAGGCGGAGTACGGCGCCGACGAGGCGGCCTACTACCGCTTAGGGGACCTGCGTTCCTACCTGGAGGAGGATAAAAGCCGCTATCGTCGGCCCATGGTCACCCATGTATACCGCGAAGCGATCGAGCTCTACGACCGCCACATTTACGAAAAGGGAGCCGGGGTCTACCACATGATCCGGGCAATATTGGGGGAAGAGCTATTCTGGCGGGCTATGCAACATTTTGTCCAAACCTACGCCCACCAAACCGTGGAGACCATTGACCTGGTGCGGGCCATCGACCAGGCTACGGGCCACAATCTGCGGCCCCTGTTCGACCAGTACGTACTACGGGGCGGCCACCCCGACTATCGGGTCGCCTACAGTTGGGATGGGGAGAACCACCTGGCGAAACTCACCGTCACCCAAACCCAGGCTAAACCCGATCACCCCTCCAGTTTGTTCGACCTGCGCCTACCCATCGCCTTTGGTTACCTGGAAACGGTAGACCACGGGGAACCCAAGGTGCACTTACAATCCCTCACCCTGCGTCTCCACGAATACCAACAGACCCTCTTCTTCCCCCTGGAAAGAAAGCCTGACTTTATCAGCTTTGACCAGGGCAACCACTACCTCAAAACCGTCGTCCTGGAGTATCCCCTACCGGAGCTAAAGGCCCAGTTACGCTACGATCCTGACCCCCTGTCGCGGATTCAGGCCGCCATCGCTCTGGCCAAAAAGGGAGGTCTGGAGGCGGTTCAAGCCCTGGCCACGGCCCTGCAGCAGGACCCCTTCTGGGGGGTACGGGCAGAGGTGGCGGAGCAGATTGCTACCATCCAACTGGATCAGGTAGAACCGGTTCTGATCCAGGCGCTGGCGGATCCAGAGGCGCGGGTACGGAGGGCGGCTGCCAAATCCCTGGGACAACTGAAAACCAGGGCCAGTTACAAAGCCCTGAAAGCCCTGGTCAAGCAGGGAGATCCCAGTTACTACGTGGAGGCCGCCGCCATCACCGCCCTGGGCCAGGTGGGGGCAGCAGAGGGGGCTGGTCAGGCCAGACACGGTAAAACCCTCCAGCGACTGGAGGCGATTTTGGCAGGACCACCAGGGTGGAACGAGGTGGTGCGCTGTGGAGCGATCGCCGCCCTGAAGAGCTTTAAGTCTTCCCCCCAGGCCCTCGATCTGCTGTTGACCTACACCGTTGCCGGTACTCCCCAACCCCTCAGGCTGGAAGCCATTAAAGCCCTGGGGCCGATCTCCACCGGGCAAAGCCAGGCCGATCAGGAGCGGGTGTTAGATCGGCTGAGGGCGATCGCCCGGGAGTCCTTTTTCCTTACCCAGGTGGCCGTCGTCGCCGCCCTGGGGGCCATGGTGACTCCCCAGGCCATGACCCTACTCCAATCCCTGGCGGATCAAACCAGTGATGGTCGCGTCCGGCGTCAGGCTGAGGAGGCGATACAGAAAGTGCAGGCGGCGATCGGTAAGGACAAAGCGGTGGAAAAACTCCAGCAGCAACTGGAGGAGCTGAAACAGACTAATCAGCGGCTAAACAGTCGCCTGGCAGACCTGGAGGCCAGATCGCCAGGGCCGAGCTGGTCAGGCCAGGGGCAGGCCACCGGCGGATGCCCCCCATCTGGGGCCTAGGGGCAAGGGCAACCCTCCCCCCTAGGCAAGGCTATTGCAGCACAATTTGAAACCCCAGGGCATCTTCGACCTGGCGACTCAGCTTAATGTGTAGCTGACAGGGGAGTTGTCCCTCGACCTGATCAATAGCGAGATAGAGTTCCCCAGGATGAGACCGCTCTGCGGTGACGACCTGGAGATTTTGCTCAAGGCTGACCTGACCAGCTTCTGGCAGGGTGACTTGGATCTCGAGTCGGGTCTGATCGCGAGTCGGGCGGTAGGTAGCGGCCACCATCACTGCCCCACTGTCTATTAGCCAAAGGCGGTTAGCAGTGGGTTTGGCCGCTGACAGTTCGAGGGTCAACGTCTCAAAGATATTTTTAGCCGTCAGCATCGATAGGGCAATCTGTTGCTGGGGAGTCGCCCTGGCATAATCCAGAGGTTCTAGAGCTAATGCTTGGGGCGATCGATAGGCTGGACTGGCCACCAGCCCAGCAATGTAGTCCAGGCTTTGGGACTGAGAGGGAAAGAGATGCTCTACCGCCCTAACCAAGCGCCGCCCCACCTGTAAGCCTTGCTGGCCAATTTGCTGGCAACGGCTAAACAGATCAATAAGTAAGTCCTCGGACAAGTTAGCAGGAATGTCTAGATTTTTTAGGTGGTCTAACCAGATGGAGGGTTGGGAAGATCCAGTATTGAGAACGTCAGGGTACTCCTGTACGGCTTTTTCCCAGGGAAATAGGGGAGGACGGTGGGCAATGTCTTGTTTGAGACGGCGTTTGAGCAGGGTTTCGTAATGGGTTTGCACGGCAGGAAGATCTCCAGGATTGAAAACAACAGCAGTAGAGTCTGCACCGGTTGAGGCAAGGTAGCTGTCGGCTTGGGTAGCTGCCTCTGATTCCAACAAGAGCTTGAGCAACATCTCTTTTTCTCTATCTATATTCATGGCTTCGGTCTGTTCATCCGGACAACTAGAGATCAAAATTACGAATTTCCCAAGCTCGCTCTAAAATATTAGTCCAATATTTCTTAAACTGCGTGATCGTTAGGCGCAGTTGGGCGATCGCCTCGGCATCCTCAATACCCTGCTTTTTAAGCCTTAGCAAGGCTACTTGCTTTTGACTTAGCTGGTCGTTCAGCTGCTGCCATTGCTGGGAAGTCAGGCCCAGGTTGTGGACCAAGCCAGCCCCCAGCCACTCATGGACCAGTTCCCAATGGTGAGACAGGGCAAAACGAGCCAGATGATACCTGAACCGCTGTTGCAGATAATCTCGCTCGCGGGAATTGATCTGGAGTAACCCTTCAATTTCCTGAGTCGACAGATCAAGCAAACGCAGGATAAAGTAATCGGCACAGTCCTCTTGCTTGCTTTCCCTCAAGTAGGCCAGCAGTTGGGCAATCACTTCTCCCCGCAGAGAAGGCTCGGGAGACTCCTGGGTCTGGGCGATGATTTCTGCCAGCACTTTCTCAGTAGACACCCCTGGTCGATTATCTTCACCATCCCCCGTCGGGTTAGTGGCTTGTTCAATATCAATGGCAACCTCTGGAGGCTGCTGCCGGGAAAAGTTTTGGGCCCTTAGAATAATTAACTGCTGATGGCGCTGACCTGGCAGCTTAATTCGCCGTTTGCCGTAGCGTTCCGAAAACGCCATAAACTCGGCAAGCTCCAGTAGGGTCAGGGGTTTATAGAGACTATCTAGCTGGTTCTCCCGACGGAAAGCGGCGAGGGATTCCATATAAAAGCTTTGCAGAAAGTCTTCTATCAAACTCAGACGAGCTTGATAGCTAGCCTGACCCTGGCCCGCACTAATATGACGGTAGACAACGGCACTGAGGCTACTGTGCAACTCGATTCGGCCCTGCTCTGAGCCCAGATGGTAGTAGCGCAAACACTGGTCGATACGATGACGTCCGATCGATTTGGCCCACGCCGTCCTGTCGCCTGACGATTGAATTCGCTGACTTTCACTACAAATGCGAGAAACTTCGCGACCAATTCTTTCCGCCACGGCTAAACAACCACGCCAGGGGGTGCCAGTTTTGCTTTTTAACTCTTCGGCAAACAGCTGGACTAGCGTACTTATCGATAAAGAATCAATCCCCTGATCCAAGTCCATATCCTTAACGCGAGGAGAAAGGGTCGGGCCAACTACAATGATCAATTGGCATAGGCCCGGAGATAGTCATAGAGATCGGCTTAACAATAGTGAAACTTTCAGGATTAGCCTTGGGCCCGGCAGCCTCAAATATAAGCCTTAAATATAAGGGGAAAGGGCAAAAAGGAAACACTACAGACTGAATAGTCAGACTAAGCTCCAGTCTTCTATAATCCGATAATAAATCCGGTAATGGGATTGGTCTGGATCGATCCGGAGGCTTGTCCGATCTCCTTAGAGTATATTAACTTAGTTTAACGTTTACCTCTGCAATCATCCGTTGCCAGATATTGGGGTTAACGAACTGATCTTGGGGTCTAGGGAGACCCTTTCCGGCCAGATTGGGAGGGCTCGCCCTGGTCAGTCGGGGCCCACCGTCAGCAGTTCAATAGTAAAGTGGATTTTACCCCTTTAAGTAGGATTTCCCCAGCGCCCCTATGGACCTTGATAGCCAGATTGACCTTCTGCTTCGTAATACTCAAGATGATCGCCTGACGGTCTCGGCGATGGGCACGATCGCCCCGCTGTTGAAGGCGATCGCCGAGCAACTCCAGCACCACCAGTACTACGTGCTTAAAACCCTGGAACAGGGATGGTTGATGACCACCCTCAGTAACTCGAACCAGCCCGATAGCCAGAAAACGGTTGTGTATGCCTATCCGACCCTCAAGGATGCAGCCGCCAGCCAGGCCAGCAGCAAGGACCCTCAGGTCATGGCCCTACCGGTACCCATCATCCACCTGCTATTTCAATTATTAGCGATGAAACCCGTCGACAGCTTGATCTTTTATGAGCAATCAGGTCAGGCTGCCGAGGCGCTTGAGATTACTCGTCAAGACTTGGAACTGCTAGTTCAATCTCAACTGCAATCTGTATCCCCCCCAGTCCTACCGTCGGACCTGGCCTAGGGGGCGATCGGAGTCAATGCTCAGAGTCACCCCCCAGTCCTGGTTGGATCCGGCCTAGCGCAGCGCAGCGGCGGTGCGGGCGGCGGCGGCTTCATCAGGGTGGATATTCAGCCGGGTGAGGTTAATCCGGCCGCGACCGTCAATCTCCCGCACCTTGACAATCACCTCGTCTCCCACATTCACCTCGTCTTCTACCTTACCAACCCGGTAATCAGCCAGTTGGGAAATGTGAATCATCCCCTCCTGGCCAGGCATAAATTCTACAAAAGCACCAATGGGAATCACCCGGGTAACAGTACCAACAAAGACATTGCCGGCCTCCGGCTTAAACACAATAGACTCAATCATGGCCTTAGCCTGCTTAGCCTTTTCACCTTCAATGGAGGATACGGTGACAGTGCCATCGTCAGCAATATCCACCTTAGCCCCAGTTTGCTCAGTAATCGCCTTGATCTTCTTGCCACCAGGGCCGATTACCATGCCAATCATTTCGGGATCAATCTTAAAACTAAGCAAGCGAGGAGCATAGGGAGACAGATCGGGACGGGGATGGGCGATGGTGGCCAGCATTTTCTCTAGAATGTGAAGTCGGGCAGGTTTAGCCTGATTAATGGCATCGGCAATCACCTGTACCGGCAAGCCAGTAATCTTCATATCCATCTGTAGGGCTGTAATACCACTATCAGTACCCGCCACCTTGAAGTCCATATCACCCAGAAAATCTTCTATGCCCTGAATATCCGTCAGAATGCGGACCTGATCCCCTTCCTTAATGAGGCCCATAGCGGCCCCGCTAACCGCCTTGGTGATGGGAACACCAGCGTCCATCAGGGATAGGGTAGAGCCGCACACCGAACCCATGGAGGTTGACCCGTTGGAGGAAAGCACCTCCGATACCACCCGAATCACGTAGGGAAAGTCTTCTTGGGGAGGCAGCACTGGCACCAGGGCCCGTTCCGCCAGGGCGCCATGGCCAATTTCCCGTCGACCCGGCGATCTCATAGGTCGGGTCTCTCCCACCGAATAGGGAGGAAAATTATAGTGATGCAAATAGCGTTTTTCCTCGTCGGGGTGCAGATCATCCATCATTTGGGCATCCCCGGGGGTACCCAGGGTGACCACCGACATAACCTGAGTCAAACCCCGCTGAAACAGACCCGTACCGTGAACTCGGGGCGGCAGCAGGCCGACCTGACAATAGATGGGACGAACCTCATCCAGCTTGCGGCCATCAACCCGCACCCCCTGCTCCAAAATCTGCTGTCGCATCAGCTTTTTGGTCACGTCTTTATAGGTATTACCCAGGGCCTTACTATTTGCCGCCACTGCCAGCTTCACCCCATCATCCTCTGGCAGTTCTGCGATGGTGTTAACCAGCTCTGCTTTAATGCCATCGAGTTTTTCATCGCGGGCGGGTTTAGTCAGATCGAACTGCTTGAGAACAGCCCTAATCGCCTCTGCGGTGTTTGCCTCAATAAAAGTAGCCAGGGTAGGGTCGGTCTCGGGTTCTGGTTCCTTTACCAGTTCAATGCCCAGGTCCCTAATCAAATCCAGCTGAGCTTGAATCAAATCCTGCACAGCTTCGTAGCCAAAGTCAATGGCCTCAATCATGTCCGATTCGGGTAATTGATTGGCCCCCGCCTCTACCATAATCACCCCATCGGGAGAACCGGCTACCACCAGATCTAGATCACCGGTTTCCACTTCCCGATAGGTAGGATTAATCACAAAGTCGTCACCAACCAGGCCCACCCGCACGGCAGCCATGGGGCCATTGAAGGGAATCTTAGCCAGTAGCACAGCCACAGACGCTCCGGTAGCCGCCAGTACATCGGGAGGCACCTGCTCATCCATAGCCAAGGTTGTGGCCACAATCTGAATATCATCTCGTAACCACTGGGGAAATAGGGGCCGCAGTGGGCGATCGATCAATCGGCTAATCAGGATAGCCCGTTCTGGAGGGCGTCCTTCCCGTCGCAGGAACCCCCCAGGAATCCGCCCAGCGGCGTAGAGCCGTTCTTCGTAATCCACCAGTAGGGGTAGAAAGTCGATCCCTTCCCGGCCACTGGCCCGGGTCGCCGTCACCAATACAGCGGTTTCACCGGATTGCACCAGTACTGCCCCGCCTGCCTGGGGAGCGAGCAAACCCACCCGTAATTTAATATCCCGACCGTCAAAGGATATTGATTTTTCCATTTCTTGCATTGACAGTTTCGTCCTTCTTCGTTTCTAGCGCTCTTTAGCTTTATGATTGCCTGATCCTAACACCGATAGCTTCAATGGCTACATTCTTGAAATTTCAATCGCCTCAATTACTCCAATCAGGGTAAGTAGGCGCCTGGGGAAATAGCTAAAGGCTGTGGTCGCAGGGCAACCTAGCCCTTGGAGAAAAGCTGAAATACCCAAGAGCCTCTGGCTTGGGCCAGTCAATCCTGGCCTTAACCTAGTGGTTCAGACAGATGCGGGTTCCGCAGCCAAGGACTCGGTAACAGGTCAAACAATAGGTCAGACCGGGTCAGTAGTGGATTAAAGAATTGGCTTCTGCCTGGCTACGGCTCACCAGTTCAGCCTGTCTGGCCGGTCAGAGCTCACAGCACCGCCTCACTGTCGTACCAAATTACCCCAGGGAAAGTCTAGAAAACAGCTGACTTGCTCATCACTGATGGCTATCGAGCCAGCCATAACCATCGGGCTCACTAGCCGTTGGAGAAAATCTAGAGCTTAACTTAGGGGCTCTGATACAAACCGTCGTCGCTGTTTCAACTGAAATTTAGAGAAATTAGATAACGTTGAATATAGATGACGCCTAACTCAGGTTGAAGCTCAACAACAACTGGCTAACACTCTAATTAACTGGCCCTGAACTTACCGGGATAGTCCCGGTTCCACAGGCTCAGATAGGATCGGGGCAACTTCGATAAAATCTGCCTAAATTTTAGGAAAAGCCCTAATAGGCAAGGGTTTCAAGGGTTTCTCGAAGATAGCGTCGAACTAAATGGTCGGAGGAAAGAGCTTCCACTTCGGCGGCCGCCAGTTCCCCTTTCCAGCTTTCAAAGCCCGAACTGTTGGCAATAGCAGATTTAAGGCTATACCAAATGGAGGCATGTTCGGCAAGTTGCTTGGAATCTGCAGAATTGTGTAACGCCATAAAAGCCTCAACAGGTTTAACTACAAGTTCTTAACTACAACCTTGACAAACCGGGTCAGCCAACACCCCAATCACTTAAACAGCGATCTCAGAGCGACAATTTCTCAGAGCGACAGTTAATGTGTTGCTGCTTATTACCTTAACGTAGATTTACAGGTGGTACTGTGATAAGGGCAACAATTTAGGCTTTCAGGTCACCCTCAAGGCGGTTTTCCAGTAGGGATTAATTACTTTAGCAGAAAACCCATTCCCCCCAAAACAAATCAGGCCATGGTCAAGGTCCGGCGCTTGGTAATCATACGGAAGGCATCGATAATATCGCTCTCTTTCCAATCATTGAAACTGTCGATGCCAATACCACACTCAAAACCAGCAGCCACATCCTTGGCGTCTTCTTTCATCCGTTTTAAGGAGTCAAGCTTGCCTGTGTAAACCACCTCACCCGCCCGCACCACCCGCAGGTTGCAGTTGCGCGTAACCTTGCCAGTGAGAACATAGCAGCCGGCCACCGCTCCTTTTTTGACTGGGAAAACGGCTCGTACTTCTACCTGTCCTAGGGACTCTTCTACCATTTCTGGTTCTAGGAGTCCTTCCATAGCTCCCTGAATATCATCTAACAGGTTATAAATAACATCGTAATCACGCACATCTACCCCCAGGCGATCGGCAGACTGCCTAGCCCCTGGCGCCAGGGTGGTATTAAATCCGACAATGACAGCGCCACTAGCCGCCGCCAGATCGACGTCAGTTTCGCTAATTTCACCAGGGGCCGCTAGCAGTACGCGAATCTGTACCTCATCCTGGGGTAGTTGCTGAAGGGCCGCCAGAATAGCTTCGATAGAACCCTGCACATCAGCCTTAAGTAACAGGTTGAGGTCCTTCAGGTCTCCTTCCTGGGCCTGGGCGGAAATGGTATTCAGGGTAACCCGACGAGATGCCATTGCCTGCTGCAGGCGAGACATACGCTGCTCAGTCATCCGTTTGTCGGCCACAGCCCGGGCTGTTTTTTCGTCGGCATAAACCTCAAACTCATCACCAGCAGCCGGTACATCATTTAACCCCAGCACCTCAACGGCAAAAGAGGGCGTAGCGGCTTTAACCCGCTTCAGGCGATCGTCGAGCATGGCTCTAACTTTGCCCAGCACGGCGCCGGCAACCAGGGAGTCGCCCACCTTGAGGGTGCCATTTTGCACCAACAAAGTAGCCACTGGCCCCCGAGCCTTATCTAGATTAGCCTCAATCACCGTACCGCGGGCGCGGCGATCAGGGTTGGCCTGGAGATCTTCTACTTCAGCCACCAGCACAATCATTTCCAGAAGGGTTTCTAGATTTTCTCCAGTAACGGCGCTCACAGGCACCATAATGGTATCACCACCCCATTCTTCAGCGACCAGACCGTATTCGGTTAGTTCCTGTTTTACTCGCTCTGGCTGGGCTGTTTCCTTGTCGATTTTATTGATGGCAATAATTAAAGGCACTTTAGCTGCCTTGGCATGGCTAATAGCCTCAATGGTTTGGGGTCTTACCCCATCGTCGGCAGCCACCACCAGAATGGCAATATCAGTTACCCGCGTACCACGCGCCCGCATAGCGGTAAAGGCCTCGTGACCAGGGGTATCAAGAAAAACAATTTGGTGGGATTTGCCCGCATGCTCAAGATCTACGTGGTAGGCACCAATATGTTGGGTAATGCCTCCGGCTTCTCCCTGGGCTACCTTGGTTTTACGAATAGCATCCAGTAGGGTAGTTTTGCCGTGGTCTACGTGACCCATGATAGTCACCACGGGAGGGCGACGTTGGAGATTTTCTAAATCTTCAGCGTCTAGCATTTCGGTAACCTTCTTTGCCTCCGACTCGGCTTGGCTGGTTTCCACCAGTACCTCAAATTCTTCGGCCACCATTCTGGCGGTGGCGATATCAAGGGTTTGGTTGATATTAGCGGCAATACCTTTAAAGAATAGAGACTTAATCAGTTCAGTTTCGGGCACCACGATTTTTTCCGCCAGTTCATGGACCGTTAAGCCTTCGGTCAGCACAATGATTTCTGGGCGATCTGGCTGGGCCGCTGCCTCGCGACGATCACGGCGAGAGCGGCCACTACTGCTACTATCTCGATGCTGGGGCCGGTGGCTTTTGACGGCAGGAGCAGGCGCCTTGCTACCCACCAGGCTTTTTGGCTTAGCCGGTCGGGCCAGGGAAATACTAAGATTAGCAGCCTCGGTATTTTGCAGATCTTCGTCGTCCTGGTCTTCCACCAGAGCGGCCAAATCCTCATCTTCATCCAGGGAACTCTGGCCACGGCGTTTTGCCTTTTTCACCTTGCCAGCTTTTTCCCGTATTTCCATTTCGTCATCTTCGTCCTCCCGCTCCTTGCGCTTATGACGAGGAGGAGAGGGGCGCCGCAGGCGATTGCCATCGAGGTCAATGTCACCGACGCCAATGACTGAAATGGAGTCATCTGCCACTGCCACCCCGACCTTGGCAGACTCTTCCTTTGGTGCCACTTGTACGGCATCAGGGCGACGGAGCTTCAGGCGGGGCTTTAACCAGGGAGTGGCCTCATCACTGTCAACTTCACGAATCGGAATCGTGGGTCGAGCCGCTCCAGCCCCATCCTCTGGTTGATTGCGCGCTTCCGATCGCTTGATTAGGGGTCTAACTGGCCTGGGCGACTCTGGCGTTGCAGGCTGGGCTGGGGACTGGGTAGCTGTAGCCCGGCTAGGCTGACCAGCCAGCTTGGGCCGCTGTACCCCAGGGACGCCGGCCCCCCCAGCAGCGTCTCTGGGCAGATCTGGAACCGAGTTGGGCCCCTGGCCGGGGAAAGACTCTGGTCTGACAGACCGCTGGGGAGCAATAGTCGGTTTAGGCTTGGGGGGCTCCAGGGTGGGGCGTTGGGGTGCCGCCGAGGAGAATTCCCGATCGATGTCGGGGCGCTGGTCTGAATCACTGACTATAGCCTGGCCTTCGGCCCCGCGCTCAGACTTGGGGATGACGCGGTGGCGACGAATTTCTAGAATTTGTTGTTTTTTCTCAGGCCGATCAGCGTTCTTTACCAAATGGGGTCGGGGACGATCAGGCCGACTTGAGGGTTGGGGCTGGCGGGCTGATTGGGCGGCAGAGCGAATTTGTTCAGCTTCTGATTCAGCGATGGTACTGCTGTGGCTTTTCACGGCAATGTCAAGGCGATCGCAGATCGCCAAAATATCCTTATTATCCAAATTGAGTTCCTTTGACAACTCGTAAATCCTGACCTTGCCGTTATTCATCCAGTTCTCCCTACGCTAATCGAGCTTATGGCATAAATTCAACCTGCTTTGTCCAACCAAACTACAGCAAACCAGCCTGACCCCTAGAGTTGTTTAGGAAGGCATTGTAGACCAGAACCGACCTCTTTCTGGCTGCTTTAATTCAGTTTACCGATTCTGGGGTTTAAGGGGCAACACAACCCTTAATTCTGTCTAATTCAAATCACCTCAGGGTAGCTGCTGCAGCAGAGCCATTTAGGCGGAATATGGGCAAGTGAGAAACCGTAGGGGGCTCCTTTAAGGTCCGAGGGGTCGGGTCCTGCAGTGCCAACCCTGGTCCGGTGGACATTAATTTCAGCGCCAACGGCGTCAGCCTCCCTACAATCTGGTTTCTCAATGCTAGTTTCCCGGTGTACTTTGATTTTAAGTTTAGCGGTTTTAAGTTTAGCTGGTTAGTTTGTCGGTAATCACCCTGTGAACTTTAAAGACTCTATACTTTTCCCCCTGGCCTGAGACTACTGTGGTGGTCTTAATTGCTGGGGTTTTAGACCGGCGGTGACTGGGGCTAGAGGTCAACAGACCCGCCAGTAGCTAACTGCTGCCAGAGGCGGTCAAATACACCAGCCGGTGCGATCGCCTTGAGGGCTCGCCCTAGCCGATTTTTCCTCTGAGCCAAGCGTAAACAATCTGCCTGACGGCAAATATAGGCTGAACGGCCCATACCCTGATTGAGTTCAATAGTTGAATAGGGATGGGACCGCACCACCCTAAAGAACTCAGACCTGGGGGCTAGTCGTCGACAACTAATGCACCGCCGATAGTTTGAAAGCATGGGCTCTCTGGCCAACTGAGGAACAACAACGACGATGAGTTTGCACCTATAGCAACTAAGCTAAGATGATGCCCCTACTTTAGCAATTATTCTTCAGCATTGTCTGGATTTTCCTCTGAGAGGTAAGTCTGGCCATCGCCATTGACATCATCGGCCTGAGGATGACCACTATTTCTAAATTCGGCTTCTAGCTCCTCAGCGTCAATGGCCTCTGAAGCGGCCGCCAAAGCGGCCATTTTGGCCTGACGAGCAGCTTCGGCAGCGGACCTAGCTGCCGCTTCTTGAGCCTGGGCGGCCTCCCTTTCGGCTTGCAACTCTACTAATTTGCGGTCTTCTTCGGCGCGATCGTACTTGCCTGCGTCCTTAATATCGATTTTCCATCCAGTCAGGCGCGCCGCCAACCGAACATTTTGGCCTTCCTTGCCGATAGCCAGGCTGAGTTGGTCGTCGGGCACCAGCACATGGGCCTGACGTTCTTCGGAATTAATCAGGCGGACCTCCTCCACCCGGGCAGGGCTGAGGGCATTAGAAATATAGGTGGCAGGATCGGGAGACCAGCGAATCACATCAATTTTCTCTCCCCGCAGTTCGTTGACCACCACCTGGATCCGGGAGCCCCGCGCACCAATACAGGCTCCTACTGGATCCACGTCTCGTTCGAGGGTGTCTACGGCAATTTTGGTACGCGGCCCTACGGACCGGGAGGGGGGGTTGGCTTCTCGGGCAACGGCGACGATGCGAACGATTTCATCTTCAATTTCTGGCACCTCGTTGGTAAAGAGTTCTACTACCAGGGCTGCATCGGCGCGGGACACCAGTAGCTGGGGACCTCGATGGGAGCCCTCAGAAACCTTCTTGAGGGCAACTCGAAAGGTGGCATTAGCCCGGTAGTTATCATTGGGCAACTGGTCTCGCTTTAGCAGTTCTGCCTCTACCTCTGGCTGACCCAGACCGCTGCTAACCGCCATAATCACTGATTGACGTTCAAACCGCAGGACCCGGGCGGTTAAAATGGTGCCCTCTAGATCCTGAAACTCCTCCTGGACCAGGCGACGCTGCTGGTCTCGGAGTTTTTGGGCCAGCACCTGCTTGGTTTGAATCGCTGCCATGCGACCAAAGTCTCGTTGGTCGGGGGTGACATCTAGCACTACCGTATCCCCGAGCTGAGCCTCGGGGGCGACTTCCCGGACCTCCTCTAGGGCGATGTGGTGATCTTGACTAGTGACTTCTTCGACGATAGTTTTGGTGGCCAGCACCCGAAAACCCTGTTCGCCGTAGTCGTCTACATCCAGCTCAATGTCAAAGTTGTCAAAGTATTCTTCATCGAAGTGAAGGCCAATTTGCTGGGTACGGCGATAACGCTCGTAGCCCTTGAGCAGAGCTTCCCGTAGAGCATTTTCAACGGCATGCTTAGGCAGGTTACGTTCACGACTAATGGTATCGATCATTTCCTGCAGGTTTGGCAGATTAACCAGGGACATAGACTTATCTCTCAACACGCTTAAAGCTAAACCGATGGCAATGTTTGGGGACATCGCCTAACCCAACGAACGGCAAAGACGAGTTCAAATCTGATCGGCGGACTGATGACTGAGTTCTACCTTCAGGACCAGATCTGGGGGCAGGGTGATGACCTTGCCCCGTTGGCTGATGACCAGGGCGGTGGTGTCACGGCGGACCAACTGCCCGACCCAGGTTTGCCTGCCCCGATGGGGGGCGCTTAACTGCACCTCGACCATAAAGCCCTTAAACACGACAAAATCGCGATCGCGGCGTAGTTCAGTTCCGACTCCCGGGCTAGAGATTTCCAGCACGTAGGCATCGGTCAATAGATCGGTAGGCTCCAGGGCAGCCTCGAGGGCCTGACTCATCTTTTCGCAATCCTCTACACTGGTGTCTTCTTGTTCCAGGCTACGCACATCTACCCGCAGTACGGGAGGGGACTGATTAGTCTGGAATACCGCACCTACCACCTCTAAACCCAGGCTCTGGGCGATCGGCTTAGCCAGCTCTAGGAGTTTAGGAATCAGGGGATGAACCATGGTACCGGAGGCTGGAAAGCCAATCAAAGGCCAATAAAAAAGTGGGCCTTAACCCACCTCCTAAAACATTACTGCTGAAGGAACCCGGGTCTGGCTGCCCAAGCCCCATTATTTTAGCGAATTCTGGCAGAATTCCACCAATTAGCTTTTAGCTCTCCTCAGTCAACCCCCTCGAACCGGGGTAATAGCTGGTGACTAGAGCAATCATTAGCCACCAGAGGGTACTGATTTGGGGGCGGTACATCACCGTGTCAGCAATGCCCTGGCCTAAAATGCCCACCATCCCAGCCAGGGCTGCCATCAACCAGTAACCCTGGGGGTGCTGGTGCTGGCGAAGCCGTTGCAGGTGCTGCCAGCCCTGCTGAAATACCATAAACACCATCCAGGCAAAGGCTAAAAAGCCAAATATCCCCCCTTCTACCATCACCTCTAGAATAATTGAATAGGCACTCAAGGCCGTATAGCGGGCCTCCTGGTAAAGAGGATAAACATGGTTAAAGGCTTCATTGCCGGGACCAATACCGAGAATGGGGCGATCGTGAATCATTTGTAGCACCGCGTGCCAAACGTTAAGCCGAAAGTTGTTACTGCTATCTTCCCGCCCAACAAAAAGGCTGAGGGCTCGGTCCCGCAGGGAGCCTACCGACAGCACCGCCAGCATGACAACTGCGGTGGAGCCACCCAACAGCAGGGGTAAGGCCCAACGACGCCAGAGCGCAGAGAATCTCAGACTCCAATAATGCAAGATTAGCCCCAGTAGCAGTAAGCCCCCCAGCACCAGGCCGATCCACCCGCCCCGGCTAAAGGTCAGCACCAGACAGATCAGATTCACCCCGGTAGCGGTCAATGCCAGCAACTTGGGTGGCCAGCCAGACCAGGCAAAGATAGCGGCGGCACTCAACATGACCGCAGGAATCAGATAGCCAGCCAGCAGGTTGGGGTTATCTAAAAAGCTGTAGACCCGGGTGGTATTGGCCAGGCTAGAGTTAACATCCACCCAGGTGGCCAGGGCACTGGCACCAAACAGGTACTGACGCAAACCGTAGATAGATACGGGTAAGACAGTGAGAAAGTAGGCTAAAACCAGCAGATTTCTGGGCCGGGGGCGGCGGGCTACCCGGGTAATCAGCAAAAACAGCATCATATTTAAGCTGAGTTTGATTAAACCGGTCAGGGCCGCTGCCCGCACTGGCGATAGCAGGGTGGCCAGGGCCATCACCGACCAGTACAGGGCCACTGTCAGATGAATTGGGGTAAGGCCGTCACTGGCTTCGTCAGTCAGGGTAAGCAGTAGCCAAAAAGCGGCGATCGCGGCTAACAGCAGGCCAATCAGGCTAGTAGAAACGTAAGGGGCCAGAGCGTAGAGCAGAACTACCAACAGCAACCCTAGACCATCTCCCCAGGGCAGCAGGGAACTGCCCTGACGCCACTGGCGCAGAGGGGCTAAACATCGGTGTAAAAAGCTCGCCTGGCGCCATTGATCGAGGCTAAGGGTAGAGAGGGTAAACTGTTGCCAGAATGCACCGAGCATAGGAGTTGCCAAACCATCTCAGGAAAATCTATCGATTCTAGCAGACCCAACCAGAGCCTACCCCTAGTTGACTGTAGAAACTCATTTACCATATCACCCCAGGGAACCCAACGGATGGGCTCGAGACTGAGGGCCAACTACCGAGCTCAGACAGGCCGCTGCCAGAGCAGATCAGCCTGATTATCAAGCACTTGGGGAGTACCGTCGGCAGCCAGGGCGTTAAAGGGCTCCAGCCGTTGACGAATCGCGGTGGGTAAATGGGAAAAGTCAAATTGAGGGTCCCCAGCCGCAATGGTGGCCCACAGGTGCTTGAGCCCAGGACCAAAGGCCACGGCCTCTGCCTCCGACAGACCAATGGGAGGGCTAACCAGAAATTTAGTAATAAAACTACTGGCCCGATCGCCCATCCACTGGTATGACATGGTTTGTAGATCCTCCCAGGGATGGACCGCCTGCAAACGATGGGACTGCACCTCTACCCGTAACAGACCCTCTGGCTCCTGGGTGACCTGAATAATTCGGTAGGGATGGGGATAGCTGACTATGGATCCGGTCAATATCTCACACAGGTGACCTTGCCGGGCAATGTCTTGAATGTGCAGGTGACCCGTCAACATCAGCGGAACGCAGGCAGCCTCTAAGCGCTTGATCAAAGCCTGATGATTAGCCACCATATAGCGTTGACCCAGGGCACTGAGGGATTGGCCCGGCAAATGTTCCAGAACGTTGTGATGGAGCATCACCAGCACCAGGTCTTGGTGTACCTCAGCTAGGACGTGATCTAGCCAGGCCAGTTGGTCAGCATCCAGGTAACCCGCCGGCAGCAGTTTGCCATCGCAGTCAAAGCCATTGGAGTTTAAACCAATTAACCGGACCCCAGGGAGAATTTCCTGCTGGTAGTAAGGAGTGTGGCCATCACTGTAGCCAAAGTTGCGGTAAAGCCGGGGAAAATCTGCCAGGCCAATCGCTTGATCGCTGGGATCGCGGGCGATCACATCGTGGTTACCGGGCACCACGTAGGTGGGAAAGGGTAACCGTCCCAGGCGATCGATCAACCAGGCGTGGTTAACCCACTCCCCGTGCTGGGTTAAATCCCCGGGTAGGAGCAGAAAATCTAGCCCCAGGGTCTCCAGGGAGGCCAGAATTTGTTCAAAGCCGGGGATACTCACCTCCACCAGATGAAACCGGTGGGGATGGTTGGGAATGGTTTCCGGCCGAGCGATATGGAGATCGCTGATAATAGCAAAACGGAAGCGCTGTCCCATGGATGGATAAAAAACAGGAGGTTTTTATCAGCCTAACCTGTCTCTGGGGAGCTAGAGAATAGATCACCGATCAGAATAGCCAGATTCTGGCCTACCATGGGCCTAGACCGTCTCGTTATTGATCTGTAATGGCCCTTTCTCTGCCGCTGCTATCTACCAATTGGATGCTGCTTCAGGTTTTTGCCACCCCTCCAGCGCGACAGGGCTGGCCACTGCTGTTATACGGGCTGGTGGTGGTGATTATGGTTGCAGGGGTCATCGGGGCCGTGGTGCCGGCCCTGCCAGGCATTACCCTGGTGATTGGGGGCATCGTGCTATGGGGGCTGGTGGTGGGGTTTAGCGGGCTAAAGTGGACGCTGGCGGTGGCGATCGTCGCCTTTTTTTTGAGTGTGGCGGTTGACTACCTGGCAGGGATTTTAGGGGCACAACGGGTAGGGGGCAGTGCCTGGGGCCAGGGAGGGGCCATGATTGGTATGGTGCTGGGCTTTCTGGGGCTTTTGCCCTTTTTGCCCACTGGTATTCCCCTGCTGGGAATCTTGCTGGGAACGGTACTGGGGGCCTTTTTAGGGGAATTTTTACATCGTCGGGATTTAAATCTGACTCAGCGTTTGCAGCAATCTGGCAAGGTCAGCCTGGCGATCGTTGTGGGCACCCTGGTGGGTAACCTGCTGCAGGGGGTTCTGGCTCTAGTCGCGGTGGTGGTGTTTTTGCTCACCACCTGGCCTTTCTAGGTCAAGACTATGGCGGGGCTACCGGCCCTAGGGCAAGTAGGCGCTGCGAGCTAGCTGGGCAGCCGCCAGGTACTGTTCCAGGCCCTGCCAGTCCTGGGCTTGAATTAAGTGGATCAGTTGTTGCAGCTGCTGCTGATAACTCTCCAGACTAGAGAGCAACGCCGGACGATTATAACGGGCCATCAGGGTGCCCAACTCTGGCACTCCGCCCCCTACCCGGCTCGTGTCTTGAAATCCAGAGCTGGCAAGGGTTTGGGCCAGGGCCAGAATAGCCTCATCGGGTTCCTGCTGACAGGCCTGAATCAGACTGCTGCTGACCATCACCGGTAAATGAGAAATCCAGGCGACAGCGAGATCGTGGGCATGGGGATGGCACTGACAAATCTCTGCCCCCAGTTGTTGGACTAGATCAGTCAGCACTGCCAGGGGGCGTGCTTGGGTCTGGGCAGTAGGGGTGATCACATAGGGCCGGTGCCTGAACAGATTCCCCTGGGCTGCGGCTAGGCCGGCCTCTGCCTTGCCCGCCATCGGATGGCCACCGACAAAATCAGGCCAGAGAGCGGTGATCTCCTCCACAATTATTTGCTTCACCGAGCCCACATCGGTCACCACGGTCCCCTGGCGCAGGTAGGGCCGCATCAAGCGGGCCGTCCCTACCATCTGATCTATAGGGGTACATAAAAACACCACATCCGCCTCTGCCACCAGGGCTAGCTCTGTACCCGCCTGGGCGACTGCCGCCAGGGCGATCGCCGCCTCAGCCGTTTCTAATCGGCGACTAATTCCCAGCACCCGGTGGCCCTGACGAGTGAAATCCAATCCCAGGGAACCACCTATCAAGCCTAAACCGACAATTGCAATGGTTGACATGGCTGTAGTTCTAAGGTTCCTGCCGGTTTACTATGAAGATTCATTTAGATATTCAATATCCCACAGGGATGACACCACTGTGTTGCCGGAGCATCTATGCGACAATAAGGACTTAATTTCTATGGCAGTGCCCTCACCGACTGTGATTGAGGCCCAGGTACATCAACATTTACGGGAATTTCTCCGCGATTGCGGCGACACCAGTTGGCCCCATCACCTGACCCTGGCCCGGTTGGTGGCTCGGGCCCTACGCCTGGGTCGCAGTGCTCTGCTACAGGTGGGGGGGCTATCGGCCTACCAGGGTAACTACCGCCTCAGCTATCTGGCCGCCTTACTGCTGTGGCCAGGGCCAGCGATTTTAGTCGCCACCGCAGCGACCCGGCAGCGACTGCTAATGGGAGATCTACCCCGCCTGCAAGAAAAATTGGGGTTGAATAAGCCCATTCAGGTGGCCGATCGCTGGCCAGGGCCAGAGTTTGTCGGTGTCCTGATGACCACCCCAGAGGTCTGGTTGGCAGACCGCCTCAGCCAGGGAGATCGGTTTCCCGAAGGGATTCCCACCCTGATAGACGAGGTGGATGATCTAGAAACCTGGTTGGGGCACACCCTCACCACTACAATTACCAGTGAAGATTGGACCCAGCTAGCCCTAGCCTACCCGGCTCAACAAGCCTGGATTCGGGATACCCAGGTAGCCCTCACCTATGCAGCCTTTCAACATCCGGCCAATCCCTACCAATGCCACCTGCTGGGGGATAGGGAATGCCAATTATTGCAGGATTTATTCAGACACCTGCACCCTGACCCCAGTCAGCCCCTACCCGTTCAGTCCATGCCCCCCACCTGGCAACAGTTCTGGCGTTACTTCCAGCCCCCCGACCACCTGCTGTGGGTTGGCACCGATCACCAGTCGCCCCACATCACCCTCCACTGTGCGCCGGTGGATCTGACAGCCTACCTGGGTCAGGTGTGGCAAAGGCAACCGGTGGTGCTGATTGGAGCGGCCCTGGATCAAGATATTAAGGCTGAGATCTTTCGCCAACGCTTTGGCCTGGAGGACCTCACCTGCCTGAAATTTACCTGCCACCGTCAGCAGGACCTGATTGATCTCTATCTACCCGATCATCTTCCTCTCCCCAATACCCCTGAGTTTCAGGAGCGGGTGTATGCTGAAATACGTCGTCTGTTAATCGGCGTAAACCCCTGCCGGCGGGGAAGTTGTTTGATTTTGGTGAATGATCTGCCCCTGAAAGGGCAGCTGGCTGCCGCCTTAGCCGCCGAATTCGGCTCGCGAGTTCAGGTAGAGCAGCCCCGTCCCCATCCCCGCCCGATTCTAGTCAGTGGCTGGAGCTTCTGGCATCAGCATCAGCTAACCCTACCGGTTCCCGAGTTACTGATTATTGTCACCCTGCCCCTGCCATCCCTGGAGCATCCCCTGGTGGCAGGGCGGGTAGCCTTCCATAAGCGGCACCGACAGGACTGGTTTCGACTGTATCTGCTGCCTACAGCGATGGCAGAACTAGAGCGAGCTATCGCCCCTCTACGCCTTGGCCAGGGCATGGTAGCCCTACTGGATACCCGGGTGCATTACCGCAGCTATGGCCCTCAGATTCTGGCCGCCCTCAGTCCCTCTGCCTGCAGCCGCAGCCTCAACCTCGACCAGGATTGGGACCTGACTAGAGAGGTCGCCGATAACGACCCCGACACCTTGCTATGGTCTGGTTAAATGCCATTGGGGGCATCAGCTTTGTCTGTCCCCTTAGGCCTAGGGGTTGATAAGGGCATCTATGATTAATTCACAAAGGTTGGAGGCGCAGCCATGGGCGAATCAAAACGGCGACAGCAGATCCTGGGAGACCAGTACGGTCAGGAGGAACCGATTGTTTCCTGGCTACCCATTACCCGAGCCCAGTCTCAGCAATTTATGCGCTGGACTAGTCGAGGTACCTGGGCGGCGATCGTGGTTTTACTATCCTTTTGGATTACCCTGCGGTTTATCGGCCCAGGGCTGGGCTGGTGGGACCTAGCGGAATAACCCTCTGACCGCCCAACTAGCCCCTAATAGCAGTAGCGTTGATTACTGTTAGCTTTGCTATGGCCTTCGCCCTGGCGTAGCGCCCCAATCAGAGTAGAAACCACTACGCAGCGGTAACTAAGGCGGCTACCACCACCCACCAGGGTGAGGGTGCCCAGGCTCGATCTCACATCGCCGTGAAAATCAAACCGAACATAGTAGACGTTATCGGTTTTCAGCAGGGGCAGGGTGTTATCTTCGCTGGCGAGCTTAACCCCCATTGGCAAATATTGCCATTCTGTCACCCGGGCTGGAGTCACCGCCTCAGGGTGACTGGCCCATTCTAAGCGATCGTTTCTTTGCCGCAGGCTAAATTGCTGGCGCTGCTGCCCCTTGGTGGCCGCTTGCTGGGTAACTCGTAAGGCCTGGTAAATCAGAGTCTGGGTTTGGTTTACCTGACGTTGATCAAGCCAGCCTGCGATGGCCACACTGAGCATACTGGCCATGGCAGAGAGAATGGTTATTATAATAAAGTTCTCCAGCAGGGTAAATCCTGCCGTTGTTCCCAGATACACTGGAGGGGTTGATTTAGAAGAGGTCATGGGTCTAGGGTAAGTCAACTCTGAGCCCAAGGTGCCCGTACCTAAAACCCTCTTGCCTAACGGAATCAAGATTGCGCCATTGTGCCTAGCTTATTACCTAAGTCTTTAGTATCCGGAAACACGATTTCAGTAATAAACCGACGTAGTGGGATGATGAGGTAAACCATGGCAATGTTGGTGAAAGGATTACTGCTACTGGTGCTGGTTTGGGGTTGGCTACTGCCAGTCCCAGCCCAGGCCGCCAGGGCCAGCGATGACGCAGCGCCGATGGTAATGGCGACGGAGCTGTCAGGGGCAGAGCTAGGAGAGTTTGTGCAGGCCTACCAGGCCGCCCGGGATCTGCGGGTGGAGGCAGAGGCTGACATGGTCAAGGCAATAGAGGCGGCTGGACTAACAGTAGAGGAATTTAATACCATCGCCCAAGAGATCGAGTCCGATCGCTCCGCCGCCACCCCCCAGTTTGCCCCCACCCTAGAAGCGATTCTGGCCCTGCGACAAAAGGCCGAAACTGCCATGGAAGAAGCGATTCAATCTGCCGGACTGGGGCTGGACCGGTTCGCTCAAATTCTTCAACAGTCAGCCCAGGATCCAGGCCTACAGCATCGTATTAGTACCCTGCTAGAAAAATCTTGATGCTTCTGGCTTTTAAAAACTTATCCTGAGGCTGAACCAAGGCCATGGTATATGGTGTGTCCACAACCCTCCAGGTTGATCCTCGGCAGGGCATTGACCAGCCAGTCGGCGGTCGCTCTGCCCAGTTACCCTATAAAACTCTGACCGCCGCCCTCCTGGCTTGCCAGGGTAAGGTCCTGATTCGGCTGGCCGCTGGCACCTATAGCCAGGCCACGGGTGAGCGCTTTCCACTGGTACTGGGGGCAGGGGTGATTGTGCTGGGGCAGGAGTCTAATCAAGGTCAGGGGGTTGTGATTACGGGGGGCGGCCCGCTGCCCGATGGGGGTATCACCAGCCTCACTCTGGTGCTGGAGGGCCAGGCCCAATTGCGGGGAGTGACAGTGCAAAATCCTCAGGGAAGCGGAATCCTGGTGCGATCGGCAGAACCGATGATCCGCGCCTGCCATCTCTGCCAGATTGGTCAAATAGGGCTGCTAGTGACCGCCCAGGCCCAACCCCTAATCTTGAATAACCACCTTGAGTCCATTTCCGGGACAGGTCTTAGCTTTACCGGGCAGGCTAAGGGAGAGGTGAAAAACTGTTTCATCCAAGACTGCGGGCTGGGGTTGCAGGTGGGGGAAGCTGCGGCGCCTCTACTGCTGGCTAATCAACTAACTGGCAACCAGATCGGTGTGCAAATTAGTGGTCAAGCTAATCCGGTACTGCGGCAAAATCGCCTCTATCAAAATCGACACATAGGACTCGATGTGCTCAACCAGGCCCAGCCTGATCTGGGGCAACCCACCGACCCCGGCGGCAATACTCTACGCGCCAATGGTCAGATTGACTTACGCAATCAAAGTTCCACAGAGCTGCTAGCGGTGGGAAATGACCTGCTACCTCAAACAACTTCCGGAGCAGTCACCCTAGCCCCCAGTCAACAACCAGACCCAGCTGCGGTGCCTGAGCCCCTCCTGGATGTAACTGGGGCGGGCGACGGAGAGCCTGCCGATGTGCCTGAGACAACGGCGGTTAGGGTACCCGCCCCAGTTGTCACCCCTGGTGGACCCAGCTACTTTATCGATTTAAAGGAACACTGGGCAGCCCCCTACATCGCCGCCCTGGTTGATCGCAATCTAGTCAAAGGCTTTGCCGATGGTACCTATCGCCCCGATCAGCCAATCAATCGGGCCCAGTTTGCTGCCCTGGTAGCCAATAGCTACAAAACTGTCCCCCTGGTGCGAGCCAAGGTCGCATTTACCGACGTCCCTCCCGACTTTTGGGCCTACGGGGCGATTGACCGAGCCCAGCAGCAGGGGTTTGTGGGGGGCTATCCCGATCAGAGCTATCGCCCTGAGCAACCCATCACCCGGGCACAGGCGATGGTGGCGGTAGCAACCGGTTTGCTGTTACCCGGGGCAGGAGCTAGTGTCTTGGGCCTCTATAGCGATCGAGCCCAGATTCCCAGCTATGCTATCAATGCCCTGGCCGCCGCTACCCAGGCTGGCCTGGTGGTGAACTATCCCGACCCTGCCCACCTCCGGCCCCAGGAGCCCATCACCCGGGCAGAGGTGGCTGCCCTGATTTACCAGGGCCTGGTTGCCTGGAATCTGGCTCCCCGCTTAGCACTCACCCCATCTCCTCTGCATTCGCTGGTTCAGGGGACTTTCGCCGATATTCGGGGGCATTGGGCTGAGGATTTTATCCAGGGTTTACTCAATGCCAATCTGGTCCAGGGCCAGAGAGATGGCTGTTTCTATCCTGACCAGGCGATCAGTCGCAGTCAGTTTGCAGCTTTGATCAATAGCGCCTTCAGACCGCCAGTGCGCCGCCCCCCCGTAAACTTTAGAGATGTACCCTCTACCTACTGGGGAGCCCGTGCCAT
This sequence comes from Cyanobacteria bacterium REEB459, assembly GCA_018970085.1. Taxonomy (GTDB): domain Bacteria; phylum Cyanobacteriota; class Cyanobacteriia; order Phormidesmidales; family Phormidesmidaceae; genus Nodosilinea. The sequence goes on along the minus strand of JAGWXD010000005.1, from coordinate 74,747 downwards.
TCAGAGCGCCTACCAGGGCAATTTTCTATCTGGATTTCCGGACCAGTGCTTCGGCCCCGACAGTTCTATGGTTAGGGTGCAACTCTGGGTGGCTCTGGTAAATGGATTAGCTGGGCTAGCCAATCAACCCCCACCCCTGTCGCTGCTAGAACAGTTTAGCGATCGCGCTAGCCTGCCCAGCTATGCCCTGGAGGCGGTAGCCAGGGCTACCCGCCTCAGATTCATCGTCAACGCCCCCCAACTTAGCCAGCTCAACCCTAACCGAATTGCCACCAGAGCCGACGCTGCCGCTGCCATTTACCAGGCCCTAGTCTGGCAAAAGCAGCTACCAACCCTGGCCAGTCCCTATCTCGTCTCCCCACCCCCCTAACCGCTAAAAACCGGCATCGGGCAACCATTCTAGCTGACCGCCTGTCCCTGCCCGTGACCAGAGCAATCACCACGGCCCCGATTAACTCTGACGGAACACCTTCACACCGTTCCCACAGTATTGAATGATAGAAGGTATAGATCTAGATCACCGCAACTCTGCGGTGAAGGTGCTGCGGCTGATTCTGGCTGCTCCCACCCTGACCTGTAAGCCTATAGGAAAAACCATGACCCGCTTTCCCATTGACCTGGATGCCTACCAGCGCATTTCCCTGGATGCCGCCAACCCCGTTCTCACGGAGGACCAGCGTAACGCCCTCAAAGCCAATATTCAACTTTGTCGCGATGCCATTGTCTTCTTCACCGCCACCGGTGCAGCCCGGGGAGTGGGAGGCCACACCGGCGGTCCCTACGATACCGTTCCTGAGGTGATGATCCTGGACGCTCTGTTTCGGGGCCAGGGGGAAAAATACGTGCCCATCTTCTTCGATGAAGCCGGTCACCGGGTGGCCACCCAATACCTGATGGCGGTTCTAAACGGTGACCTACCCGCTGAACAACTGATGCGCTACCGGGAAGCTCACCAGAAACTGCCGGGCCACCCCGAGCTAGGGCTGACTCCGGGGGTGAAATTCAGTTCCGGTCGCCTGGGTCACATGTGGCCCTACGTCAACGGGGTGGCCCTGGCTAACCCCGGCAAAACCCTATTTTGCCTGGGCTCTGACGGGTCTCAGCAGGAAGGAGACGATGCGGAGGCCGCCCGCTTCGCCGTTGCCCACCACATCAATGTCAAACTTCTAATCGACGATAACGATGTCACCATTGCCGGTCACCCCTCCCAGTACATGGGGGGCTACAGCGTCAGAAAAACTCTGGAGGGCCACGGCCTCACGGTGCTGGAGGGAGATGGGGAAGATCTCGATAGTTTGTATGCCAATATCTGCCAGGCGATTAATACCCCGGGTCCCATCGCTGTAATCAACAAGCGGGCCATGGCGGTGGGCATCGAGGGCATCGAGGGCAGCACCCATGGTCACGATGTGATTTCCGTTGATGCCGCCCTCAAGTACCTGGAATCCCGGGGTCACAGTGAAGCGGTGACGGCGCTGAAGGCGGTGCCCAAGCCTAAGGACACCTACACCTACCTGGGCATTTCAGACAAGTCGGGATCTAACCGTAATGTCTTTGGTGACGCGGTAGTGGAGGTGCTCAGTACCATGGATGAGGCCGATCGCAAGGCCAGGGTGTTGGTAGTGGATAGCGATCTGGAGGGTTCCTGCGGCCTGGCCCAGATCCGTAAGGCTTACCCTGAAATCTTTATTAGTGGTGGCATTATGGAGCGGGGCAACCTCTCCGCCGCCGCCGGGTTCGGCATGGAGGCCGGCAAGCAGGGCATCTTTGCTACCTTCAGTGCCTTCCTGGAAATGTGTATTTCCGAAATCACCATGGCCCGGCTGAATTACTCCAACCTGTTATGCCACTTCTCCCACGCCGGCATCGATGACATGGCGGATAACACCTGCCACTTCGGCATCAACAATATGTTTGCCGACAATGGCCTGGATGATGGCTACGAGACCCGGCTTTACTTCCCGGCGGACGCCAACCAGATGAAGGCCTGTGTCAAGGCGGTGTTCCACAACCCCGGGCTGCGATTCATTTTCTCCACCCGGTCTAAGACCCCGATTCTGCTGGATAGCAACGGCAAGGAGTTGTTTGGGGGTAACTACCAGTTCACCCCGGGAAAAGACGAGGTGGTAAGGGAAGGCAACGCTGGCTATATTGTCAGCTTCGGTGACTCCGTCTACCGGGCCCTGGACGCGGTGGAGCGCCTCAAACAGGAGGGTATCGAGGTGGGACTAATCAACAAAGCCACCCTGAATGTCGTGGATGAAGAGATGCTAGCTAAGGTGGGTAAGGCACCCTTCGTGCTGGTTACCGAAGCCTTCAACCGCCGCACCGGTCTGGGTAGCCGTTTTGGTTCCTGGCTACTGGAGCGGGGCTACACCCCCAAGTTCGCCTACCTGGGTACCCACGAAGAGGGCTGCGGCGGTCTCTGGGAACAGTACCCTTACCAGGGCATCGACCCCACAGGCATTATGGCTAAGGTAAAAACTCTGCTGGGCTAAAACAATAAGGCTGTAGGGTTAATTGTTAATTACCTGACCCTACAGCCTCACAGCCCAGGGGCCAGAGACTAAGGCAGAGCGGGCCCTCCCCCCTTAAGCCACCGGTTCTTCTACCGGTGTGGCCGCTGTCTGAGCTGAAATTCCTTGAAAAAACATCGGCACAAACCGTTCCATAAACACCTTAGGGTCCCGTTGCCAGGCCCGTTGGGCAGCGGTCAGACGAGTCTTTTGCAATTCAGGGGCAAACAGGGAACCGGGCAGGCGCTCTAACAGGTAGCGGGGCCGTTCCCACAGGGGCATGGTGTTGGCAATGTCCAACAGCTGCTGCAAACGCCTTAACTCTGCTCCCAGGGTTATATCCATACCAGCTTCAAAGGCCGTTTGCTCAATTGCGGCATACTTGCGTTTGGCCGTCTCTACCTTTTCTCGACTGGCGGGGCTGCGGCGAGCAATTTCTGCCAAGCGGCGAGTTCCCCAGCGCACATGGGCGGTTTCCTCAGGCAAAATCTTCTCGATGGTTTCACGAATCTTCAAATTCTCTGGGGTGGGGGCAGCCCCTTTAAGGGCATGGATGTGGGCGGCAAAGTACTCACAGCCTCGCTTCTCGGTAACGTTAATAGAAACCAGGGCAGCAATCACCGCATCCTCCAGTTGATCCTGGCTGGTAAAGCTTTCTTGGTCCAGCAAGCGCTCAAACTCATCAATGTAGGAGAGACCGGGAGGGGTATTAATGGGAACCCCTAAATCCATCAGCAGATCGGTCAGCCAGACAGCGTGACGAGCTTCATCCGCCACGTGGTGAGACAGGTCCCTGACTAGATCCTGGGGATGACCATTGAGAGATTCAATGAGAGCGGTGAGGTCTTTACAACTGCGTTGTTCGTTATAGCGATAGCGATTCAGGGTAAGGTAGTGAACTTCCTGGTCCTGTACTACCTGTTTCATCACATCACGGGCACTCAAGACATTGAGAAAAGGGCGGGGGTAGGTAACAGCCATGGAATTTTTAAGTTTTATAACTCTATTGATTTGGATTTTAGCGTACCTTTTTTGTTCCTGGTAGGTAAATCAGAGGCCATGGAAACTATCAGCTCAGGCTATAATTTAGGCCTGCTGTCAGGGGTTTAAACCCCTGGAGTGATTGTGATTGGTGATTTTCCCCTATGGTCTGGCCCCTTCCCCCCCGTTCTCGTAAGTCCATTGCCCGCCTAGAGGTGACCGGCGTGATTGGACCAGCAACCCGTAAGCGAGTGCTAGAAGCCCTTCAAGAAATTGAGCAGAGGAAGTTTCCAGCCTTACTCCTGCGGATCGATAGTCCCGGTGGTACGGTAGGCGACTCCCAGGAAATCTACACTGCTTTACAGCGCTTGCAAGAAAAAATCAAAATCGTCGCTAGCTTTGGCAATATTTCGGCCTCAGGCGGCGTCTACATCGGTATGGGGGCTGGTCATATTATGGCTAACCCCGGCACTATCACCGGCAGTATTGGGGTAATTTTACGGGGCAATAATCTAGAGCGTCTGCTGGAGCGACTGGGGGTGTCTTTTAAGGTAATTAAATCAGGCCCCTACAAAGATATTCTGGCCTTTGATCGAGAACTAACGGATCCCGAAAAAGGCATCCTACAAGAGTTAATTGATATTAGTTACGGGCAGTTTGTGAAAACCGTTGCTACCGCGCGATCTCTAACAGAAGAAGCGGTCCGCAGCTTTGCCGATGGACGCATCTTTACTGGAGAGCAAGCTCTGGCCCTGGGAGTCGTTGATCGCCTGGGCAGTGAAGCCGACGCTCGCCGCTGGGTTGCCGAACTGGCTGGGCTAAACCCTGAGCAAGCCCCCTACCTGACCATTGGGGAGAAAAAACCTGGCTTTCGTCGTTTTTTACCCGGTAGTCAGGTCTCCAGCCGGCCCTACCTCACCCCCTTGACGGCAGCCTTTGAGTGGCTAGAATTTGAGCAATCCACCAGTGGTCTACCGCTCTGGCTCTATCGTCCCTAACCAGGGTCAGCATGGTCTATTCCCTCTCAGCCTAACCTTCGCTGGTAGGATGGAATCTATGACTGCCATGGTTTGCCGCTGGGCTTGGTGGCCACAGGGGCAGGGTAAAACCGGCTGATCGCTAGATCTTGGGAGGATTGCGTGTGAATTGGCGAGTGTGGGCAATTCGGGGGGCGGTAACCGTCCCAGAAAATTCTACCGCAGCAATGACGGAGGCCGTCTTAGAACTCCTGGATGCCCTGGAAAGCCGTAATCAGCTTGACCCTACCTGTATTATTAGCGCCACCTTCTCCGTCACCCGCGATCTGGATGCCCTGTTTCCTGCGGCGATCGCCCGGCAACGACCTGGATGGGACCGGGTGGCCCTACTGGACCTACAACACATGCATGTGGTGGGTAGCCTACCCCGCTGCATCCGAGTGCTGATCCATGTTCAACTAGACCTTCTGGCACCGGTCATCCATCACGCCTATCTACGGGAGGCTGAAGCGCTCAGGCCTGACTTGGAATATTTCAGTTAAACCACCTTACCTCCTCTAAACAAAAGGGGCTTAAATACAAGGTTTTCGCAAAAACTCAGAGATAGGCAATCCGTTGATGCCGGCCTTGCCCTACAGTGAAGCAGGGAGTGGGGTGGGCCGGGTGCAGGCCCTAGTGATGGGCTCATTCTCTGCTGCTGAGGTGCAACGCTGCCGCTCCAAGCCCATGGAACCGGGGTGACTTTGAGCCGCCTAGGGGAACTTGATGATTTTGTCGCGATCCAGGGAAAACTAAACTGATTGTGAAAAATTATCGTCACTCAATGACTGATCTTTAGAAACCAGGCAAGCGTCCTATGCTATTGACACCTCCCTCTGACCGGGAAGACCCCTCCCGACCAGAGCACTCTTCCTATATTTCTCTACCTGCTAATAGGAGTATAGTTAATCGGCACCAGCTCGAGCACAACTCTCAAGGGTTACCAAATTTGGCTCTAGAGGCGAGGGAGAACAGCCGATTAGATCTATCTTTATCTTTAAATCATTCTACCACCGATCTGGTGCGTCTTTACCTGCAAGATATAGGTCGGATTAAGCTGCTGGCGCATCACGAAGAGGTAGCAGAAGCCCGCTATGTGTACCACTATATGCAGCTGCTAGAGGCCCTGCGGCAGGGGGCAGAAGCCCAGGGGGGACTGCTTCAGGCTTATCAGAGGCTGCTACACCAGCGAGATCGCCTCTGTTCCCAGTTGGGCTACCGTCCCTCCCTAAAACGCTGGGCAGTAGCGGCTCAGCTATCGGTGGCTGAGCTTAAAACTCTACTGGTAGAGGGCAAACAAGCCTGGGCAGAGCTGAGCGATCTCAGCCTGGAGCAATTACAAAGCGCGATCGCCGAAGGCAGTCGTGCCAAGGAACAGATGATTAAGGCCAATTTACGGCTGGTGGTTTCCGTTGCTAAAAAGTATCAAAACCGGGGTTTAGATCTACTGGATTTAATTCAGGAAGGCACCCTGGGGCTAGAGCGAGCTGTGGAGAAATTTGATCCTGCCAAGGGTTATCGGTTCAGCACCTATGCCTACTGGTGGATTCGCCAGGGCATTAACCGCGCCCTGGCTACCCAAAGCCGCACCATTCGATTGCCGGTCCACATCACCGAAAGACTTCACAAAATCAAAAAAGTCCAGCGTCAGTTTATTCAAACTAGGGGGCGTAGCGCCTCGCCAGAGGATATTGGCCAGGCCTTGGGAATGACCGCTGAAGAAGTTCGAGAAACCCTGTTGAGCATTCCCCGGGCGGTTTCTTTGGAAACCAGAATTGGGCAAGACCGAGATACAGCCCTGGGAGAGGTGTTGGAATCGAACAGCATGTCTCCGGAAGAACGGCTGGTTCGAGATGCTCTCAAGCAGGACCTACACCAACTGCTGCAGGGCTTGACTGGGCGAGAGCAAGAGGTAATTGCCATGCGTTTTGGATTGGCCGATGGGACCGCCTATTCCCTGGCTGAAATTGGCCGAAGGATGGAACTCTCTCGAGAACGGGTGCGACAAATCGAAGCCAAGGCCATGCAAAAACTACGCCAACCTAGCCATCGCCATCTGATGTATGACTATTTAGAAATTCTCAGCTAAGGGCCGGGAACCCGACTAACCAGGTGATAATTAAGGTAGTCTCCAGTCCACCGAGCCCCTGAGGAGAGATGGTCTCTGGCACCCTAGGTTTCTACAACTATGACATCGAGGCGATTATTCAGGGTTATTCCCAGGGTTACTTCTTGATGGCCGATGACCAGACCCCTGACTTGGGGTGGTATTCCAGTCGTCAGCGGACCTTAATTCCCCTCGATCATCGTTTTCACTATCCCCGATCGCTGCGGCGGGTGATCAACCAAAACCGTTTCCAGATAGCTATTGACCAGGCCTTTGAAGCGGTGGTAGATGGCTGCGCCGATCGGGAAACCACCTGGATCTCCCCCCCGCTCAAGCAGGTTTACAAAGAACTATACCAGTCGGGTTGGGCCCACAGCTTTGAAGCCTGGCAAGGGGAGGAACTGGCAGGGGGGATTTTAGGTCTGGCGATCGGTGGGGCCTTTATTGGAGAATCTATGTTTTTTAGAATCTCTGAAGGGTCTAAGGTGGCCATGGTAAGGCTAGTTGATCACCTCAGACAGCATCACTTTGTGCTGTTCGATGCTCAAATGATGAATCCCCATCTGGCCCGGTTTGGCGCCTATATTATTGATAACCAAGACTACAAAAGTCAGCTAGCGGTAGCCCTGGCACAAAATTGCAGCTTTCTCTAAACACACCTGACAATTGGTCACCCCTTTGCCCAGGACCATAGACCGTCGCAGAGCCCAGCAATTTTTATTCTAAAGAGTCAGCCCTGTGTGCCAACATGAATAAGACATAGCCCCTGCCATAAATTACTGTCTTAGGTGAGGCGAATGACTTGGTCTAGAAATGCTAGACTGCATGGGCTTAGTTAGAGCTTAGGGCGGCGATCATGGAGTTCAACCCAGCTGTGGCCGTGGTTACCAGGCCGGGGACAATCGCTGTGGAGGTGCCAGTTAGCCTGGCTCCTATGATGGATCGCACCGATCGCCACTATCGCTTCTTTATGCGGCAGATTACCCGCCATACCCTGCTCTATACCGAAATGGTGACCACCCAGGCGATTATTCATGGTGATAGAGACCGACTGTTGGGCTTTAGCCCCGCCGAAAAACCCCTGGTCTTGCAACTGGGGGGAGATCATCCTGACCACCTGGCAGAGTGTGCCCGCCTGGCCATGGACCTTGGCTACGATGGCATTAACCTGAATGTGGGTTGCCCAAGTGACCGGGTGCGTAGTGGCAACTTTGGCGCCTGTTTAATGACCCAGCCGTGTCGGGTAGCAGAGGCTGTCGCCGCCATGATGGCAGCCAGCCCCCTGCCAGTCAGTGTGAAGCACCGCATTGGCGTAGATACCTACGATCGCTACGAAGACATGGCTAATTTTGTCCAAACCGTTGCCCAAACTGGCTGTCGTCATTTTACAGTCCACGCTCGCAAGGCCTGGCTCCAGGGCCTCAGCCCCAAAGATAACCGCACCATACCGCCTCTACGCTACGGCGATGTGCATCGGCTCAAGCAAGACTTTCCCGAGCTGTGGATTGAAATTAATGGCGGTATTAGGGAACTAGAGCAGATAGAAGACCAGTTGACCCGAGTGAATGGCGTCATGATTGGTCGGGCCGCCTACGACCATCCCTACCTGTTGGCTGGGGTCGACCAAGGGTTTTTCGGTTCAGATTCCCCAGCCAACACCCGAGAGCAGGTGGTTGAAGCCATGTTACCCTACATCGCCACCTGGACCGCCCAGGGACTAAAGCTGAATAAAATTAGCCGTCATATGCTCATGCTCTTTGCCGGGCAGCCTGGTAGCCGCCTTTGGAAGCAACTTTTAACCGAGCAGTCTGGTCAAGCCGGAGCTGGCGTTGAGGTGATGACCCAGGCCCTGGCAGCGGTGCAGGGGGTAACCGCCAGGGCTGATGATGAGCAGGCCAAACCCTGACCTACTGGGTGTGGGAGGCTTTGCGCAAAGTAAAATTCCCGTACTTCAACAGCAGTACAATGGCTAGGCTGACCGATAGGATCAGCACCATGCTCAGGGCCGAGCCAAATCCCCAGGCCCGGGTTGGTCCCAGAAATTGGTTATAGATTAATCGACTAATATTCATAGAAGAGGCTCCCCCCAGTAGGGTAGGCACCGCAAAGTCTCCCAGGCAAGCAATAAATACTAGCAGACAGCTAGCCGCAATCCCCGGTGAGGTTTTTGGTACTGTTACCCGCCAAAACTGCTGTCGGGGGGTAGCCCCCAGGTCAGCGGCCGCCTCTAACAGCCGCAGATCAAGTTTTTCTAAAGAGGCATAGAGAATCAACACCATATAGGGCAAAAAACTATAGGTGAGGCCAATTAACACCGCCATGGGGGTGTTCAGCCAGGCCTGGGGCGGTAATCTCAGAGAGGTTAGCAACTCATTTAAAAGACCACTGGGGCGCAGAATCGTAACCCAGGCGTAGGCCCGTAGCAGTGAGGACGTCCAAAGGGGGAGAATAAAGGCAACCAGGAGAAGATTGCGCCAGCGTCGGGGGGCCCTGAGGGCCAGCCAGTAAGCCACGGGGAATCCCAAGGCTAGACACAGTAGGGTTGTCTCCAGGGCAAACCCCAGCGATCGCACCATCACCGCCAGGTAAACCGGCTCCAGGATTTGGATATAGTTGCCTGGTCCGTAGCCTGTCTGGGGCTGCCCCAGTCGCAGGCCAGGAATGAGGCTAATATCTAGAATTAAAATGCTAGGGATAATCAGCAACAACAGCAGCCATAGCCCCGCCGGCCCCAGCAAGGTCAGGGGCCACAGCCAGCCAGCCGGGCGGAGTCTATCCCTTAAGGTATCTATGATGGCCATCACTTAGGAAGTGGTCATTGCGGTCCAGAGTCGATCAAACAAGTCGTTGGTGGCGGGGGTCAGGGGTTGAATGGTTTCACTATTAGCCAAAATCTCGGCCTTGGGATAGAGACTTTGGTTGTTCCTGATCTCCCCCGATAGGCGGTCCAGGGCAGCCTGATTGACGGTACCAAGGGAAAGCCGCTCGGTCATCCCGGCGGCCACCTCCGGCTCTAACATAAAGTTAATCCACTGGTAGGCGGCCTCAAGATTGGGGGCCGAGGCGGGAATGGCCAGGGTGTCGGTCCAGATCGAGGTGCCACTACGGGGAATCAGGTACTGCAAACGGGGGTTAGCCCGTATCAGGGGCATTGCGTCCATGGAATAGGCCATAGCAATGGTCAGGTCCCCCGATAAAATCTCATCTTCAAAGCCATTGGTTTTGAAGGCGGCAATATGGGGCTTAAGTTCCTGCAACTTACTATAGGCCGCCTTGATTTGGGTAGCGTCGTTGGTGTTGTAGGAATACCCCAGGGACTTAAGGGTTGCCCCCACCACTTCTCGCATGTCATCAATCAGGGTTATGCGGCGGGAGAGGGCTTGGCGGTGATCCCAAAGAAAGTCCCAGTCCTGGGGCTGACCGATGGCGCTGTCAGCATGGTAAAGCAGGCCAGTGGTACCGGTACTGAAGGGAATACTATGGCCATTGTGGCGATCGTAGGGAGGATTAATCCACCGCGATCGCAAATTTTGCAACCCCTTGACCCGATCAGGATCGATCGGGGTGAGCATGCCCAGTTTCACCATTTGGGCCACCATATAGTCGCTAGGGTAAAGAATGCTGTAGGCATTGCCGCCCCCCGACTGCAATTTTGTCAACATCACCTCATTAGAGTCAAAAACGTCGAAAATCACCTGAATGCCAGTCCGTTGGGTAAAGAGCTTGGTGATTTGCGGATCGGTGTAGTTGGCCCAGGTGTAAATATACAACCGCTTCTGGTCAGAACTGCCGGGGGTCAGGTTGCTGTGGCAATTGGTCAAGGCCAGGCCCGTGAGGGCAGCGGTTGAGGCTCTTAAGAAGCGCCGCCGACCATAGGAAAGGCTAGACCAGGGATGGGAATGACGCGGGTACTGAAGCGGCAAAGGTTTCTCCTTATCGATTATTTAAGAGAACAGTCTCTAAAGGACAGGCCCCTGCAGTAGACGGCAGTCATCAGCCTGCCAACCCAGGTATACCGGCGTATTCACCGCCAGCTCAGAATTACCGCGGTTTGGTTCTAGCACCCTCAAGGTTTCCCCCGATAATAAGCTTACTTCCCAATGGACATGGCTACCCAGATAGATCCCCCGACGGATATGGCCGCTGCAAAGGTTATCGCTCTGGTCAAAGGGAACCAGGCTCAGGTGGATTTTCTCCGGTCGAATGCTGACGGCGATCGCCGTTGGTCCAACCAGACCGGCCCCGTCGTTAGCCGCTACCCAAATCTTCAAACCGGCCGCCGTAACCACCTGCACATAGGCACCCTGCCGACTGTCAATGGATCCTGAGAGCAAGTTGGTGTCGCCGATAAAATCGGCTACAAAGGCGCTGGCAGGATGGTCATAGATCTGCTGGGGGGTGCCTACCTGTTCCAGGTGTCCCCGGTTCATGACGGCAATGCGATCGGACAGGCAGAGAGCCTCTTCTTGATCGTGGGTAACCATAATAAAGGTTATGCCCAGTTGCCTGTGCAGGTTAGCCAGCTCTAGCTGCATTTGTTTCCGTAGCTTTAAATCAAGGGCTCCCAAGGGCTCATCTAGCAACATCACCGCTGGCCGGTTGACTAGCGCCCTGGCCAGAGCTACCCGCTGCTGCTGCCCCCCCGACAGTTGGGCTGGACGGCGATCGCTCAAGCCTTCCATTCTGACCAGGCGCAGCGCCTCAGACACCCGATCACGCACCTGGCTACGGGGCAATCGTTGAATGTTCAACCCAAAGGCAATATTATCGGCCACCGTCAGGTGATCAAACAGAGCATAGCTTTGAAATACGGTATTGACAGGCCGGCGATAGGCTGGTCGAGAGACCATATTAATGCCCTGAATCAGGATCTGACCAGAGCTGGGCCGCTCAAAACCTGCGATTAGCCTGAGAGTGGTGGTTTTGCCGCAACCAGAGGGACCCAAAATACTGAAAAACTCTCCCTGGCGCACCTGCAAGTTCAAGTCGGAGACCGCTGGCTCCTGGTTAAAGATCTTAACCACCTGTTTTAGTTCTACGTCGATTGCCGCCAATCCAGGGCTGGAGGTGGTGCCAGGGTTAACCGTTTCAGTCATCACGTCCAACTACCCACGTAAACAATACTCAGCTTAAAAACCGGTCCAGGGCTGCCTTGAGTTCGGCCATTTCTCGATCAATATTGCCCGCTAGGGCGGCCCGACTAATACATTGGGTCAAATGATCATCTAGAATAATCCGAGCTACCCGGTCCAGGGCTCCCCGCACAGCGGCAATCTGTACCAGGACATCCGGACAGGAGCGACTTTCCTGCACCATGGTTTTGATGCCCCGAATATGCCCCTCAATCCGGGCCAGGCGATTGATGATCTGTTGCAGGGACTCAGGGTCATGGATATGGCCATGGTCATCCCTGGCGGTGTGGTCGTGGGCTTGGCAGTGGGCGTCGGAGTTGTGCAATGGAAAAATGGCAAGGAAAAGGGCAATACTTCAACGTGATCGGCGGTGGCTTCCACTCCACCGGCCCAAAATCGCAACCGGACCGGTAGTTTCAGTGTGATCATAGCGCTTAGCGGGGCAGTTGGTAGCCTGACAGGGTTGCCAGCTGATCCAGAGAGGCCACCCCAGGGTAAAGCTGGCCGCCAATGTCCCAGGTAGGGTAGCCCTTAATACCCCGTTGTCGACACCGCTGGGATTGGGCATTTTCGCCATCAACGGCACACTCGACGTAGGGTATCTGATTAGCGGCATCGCCAAAAAGGGCCTTTTGATCGGCGCAATGGGGGCACCAGTAAGCCCCGTACATGAGGCTACCGGTTGCCGTCAGGTGTTGGGCTAATTGGGCTTCATAACTAAGGGTAGAACTAGCCTGGGGTTGATCGGGGCTACAGGTATTGACCAGCCCTACCACCAGAAAAGCCCCCATGCCTTGCAAGGCCACTCTGCGCCCTAAACCACCAGTAAAACCATAGAAACCCGGATGTTTGGATGAATGGGTCATGGGAATGAAGGTCCAGGATGGAATCGATAAATGGCCTATAGAGGGCAGAATACCACTGGTTTTTGCCAGTAAATAAATACCACACATCCCTCTGCACTGGTGACCTGATGTTGACTGCCAGGCGGGTTAATGATCAAGCTACCAGGGCCGTAGGTACCCCGGTGATCGGATTGCTGCCCCGATAGTACCAAAATTTGCTCATAACCTGGATGCCAATGGAGGGGGACAGTGGCCCCGGGCTGGTAGCGTAGCAAGGCCCAATGGCAGCCAGTCTCGCCCTCTTGATGGAGGGAGTAAATCTCTACTCCCGATCGCAGCGGTTGCCAGGGCAGGTGATCGGCAATGAAGTCCCCATTCAAGAAATTTTTGACGACCAGAGGTGCAAAAGATGACGTCATAGGGCTAGGAGTCAGGCTTGCTGAGGGCGTCTAGGGTCAGAAAATTAGCCGGATTTTGATCCCGGCGGTGCTGGGTAGGTAGGGCCGGGGGCTGGCCTGAACCCGCCAGGGCGGCGATGGCTTCCAGGCTGGTTCGCAGACGGCGAGCCGCATAGAGAGACATATCCCGGGGCACACTGATGCGATCGCGCAAATAGCGCAGGGCCAGGTCAGCTCCCTCGGGGGGCGAGCAGAGGTCTCCTGTCACCAGATGGGTGAGGGCACAACGCAGGGCTAGATCCACCAGGGCGGAGTCCGCCGGATTCACCCGAACGATATTATGGCGGTGCTTGAGAACCCGATGCAGGGCTTCCCAGGGGGCCGTTTCTGGTTCGGGGTAGCCCACCTCGGGTAGATCCTGCCAGGGACCCTGGTCGACCCGCTGCTGGTAGAGGGCGGTTTGGGGCAGGCCATTGCCATAGCAGCCCCCCATCTGGGGAGGCAGGTCGTGGACATGGGTGTGGAAGTCGCTCTGGGTACCCCGGTAGGTAGATCGGCTTTCTAGGGCGGTAAACCAGGCTGCCAGTCCTGGGTTGGCCTCCCGGAGGGAATACCCTTTGTAGTAATACAGGCTGGCATTCATGCGTTCAACGTAGGGGATGAACACCAGATCGGCGGTGCTAAATTCTGTTAAAAAATAGGGGCCGGGGGTAGCCGCCAGGGCGGCCTCTACCCGACTGACCACGCCGATAAACTGCTCCTGGGCGTGGCGGTCCTGCCGATCTGAGGCATGGGGTTGGCACAGCCACAGACACCAGGCCCGAAACAGCAGTCGCTCCAGTTGCCGCAGGGGCAGGACCTGGGCATCGGTCATAGCCAGGGTGAGGGGGCCAAAGCGCTGCTCTAGGGCCCTTAAAATATCATCGCTCTCGGTGATCAACTGGCCATCTAGTTCTAGGGCTGGCAGCATCCCCGAGGGCACTTTGCGTTTATACCAGGTTTCCTTGTCGCCGTAGCAAAACATGCTAACCTTATGAATCTGGTAGGGAATCTGTTTTTCCTCCAGCCAGAGCCAAACCTTCTGACAGTAGGGGCACCAGCCATGGCGATCGCGGTAGAGAATCACCTGCACCGCCGATGCCGGTTGGCCGAATAGCCGCAGGTTGGCCTGGGCATTGGTAACACCATTGATCCGATCAAGGGTGTAGATATCCAGGCTGGCCAGGTCTTCCCAGGCGAGGGGAGCAGCGGTCATAGAGGCAAGGAAAGCTATATCCGTCTATGGTGCCGGTAGGATTTTACCCTGTCAACCCCATTGTTGCCGACCCAGTGATGACCATGGTTTCCCCAACGCCTCAGTTTCTTGGCATTGATTTGGGTTGGCAGTCTGGCGCGTCGGGGCTGTGCTGCCTGAGTTTGCAGGGCGATCGCCTGGAGTTGACATGCCTCACCCGGCTACAATCCCTAGACGCAATCCTGGCCTGGGTGGAGGCGTGCACCCGGGGCTGCCCAACCGCTGTGGTGGCGGTAGATGCCCCCACCCTGATTCCCAATCAGACTGGTATGCGGCTGGCCGATCGCTTGGCCCACCGATACTTTGGTCAATACGATGCAGGCTGCTATCCGGCTAACCAGGGCCGTCCCTTCGCCGCTAGATTGGTGGGCTTTGGCTTAGCCCTGGAAGCCCAGGGTTTTATCCACTCTCCCCAAAGTCCGGCCCAGCTCCAGGGACGATTTCAACTAGAGGTATTTCCCCATCCAGCCACGGTACACCTGTTCAACTTGCAGCGCATTCTCAAATATAAAAAGGGACGATTGGCAGACCGTCGCCCTGAATTGGAGAAATTACGCCATTATCAACTCACGGTCTTACCCCAGTTGACCCCAGCTTTAGCGATCGCCCCCGAGGATCTACCCCCTATCCCCACCGCTGGGGCAGCCATGAAGGCAGTAGAAGATCAGTTAGACAGCCTGATCTGTGCCTATGTGGGAGCCCACTGGTGGTACTGGGGAGAAAGCCGCAATTGGGTACTGGGGAACCGGGAAAGCGGTTACATCGTGGTGCCGGCACCGGTTTCTGCCCTAGGAGGTGACCACAGAGGTTTTGGGGCGGGCGAAGATCATGCGCCCAGCAGAGGTTTGTAGGGCCCCGGTGACCACCACCTCTAGGTCTTCACCGATGTATTCACGGGCGTCTTCCACCACCACCATAGTGCCATCGTTCAGGTAGCCGATGCCCTGGGAGGCTTCCTTACCCTCCTTGAGAATCTTCAGGTCCATGGTATCGCCCGGCAGGTAGGTGGGGCGAATTGCCTGGGCCAGATCGTTGATATTGAGAACCTCAACACTTTGAAAACTAGCGACCTTATTCAGGTTGTAGTCATTGGTCAGCAGGGCGGCGTTAAGTTCCTGGGCTAGCTTTACCAGTTTGGCGTCAACGGTGGCAATCTCTTCGTAATCCTCGGAGTTAATTAAGACCCGGTTCGGGTGGGCAGTGCGAATCCGATTGAGCACGTCTAGACCGCGTCGACCCCGCCCCCGCTTTTGATCGTTAGAGGCATCGGCTACCTGCTGTAACTCTTGCAAAATAAACTGGGGCACCAGCATTTGCCCCTCTAAAAAGCCCGTTTCTAAAAGCCCTTCAATGCGGCCATCAATAATACAACTGGTATCTAGAATTTTAGTTTTTGATGGCTTCAGGGTGCCCTCCGCCACCAGGGTCGACTCCAGGGTGCTGGGGCTAATCAGCCGCAGCAGGGAGCGGCCATGGGTATCGGCTAGAGTCATACCCGACACCGCAAATAGTACACTGCCCATGACTGCGGTTAAGGGTTTAATAAACCCAAACTCAGTCGGAATGGGTAGGAGAAATAGGGGAGCCAGCATTAAATTGGCAATCAGTAGCCCCAGCACTAACCCCACCGCCCGGGTAAGCAGGCGATCGGGGGGTAATTCTTTAATTTGCCGCTCCAGCCGTCGGTAACTGGTTTGCATGACCAGGCCTAATCCAGTACCTAGCAGGCCACCAAAGACAGCGGTTACGGTTCCCAGCCCCTCCAGGTTAGTGACCTGGGAAAGAATGGAGTTAGGTAGTAAATCAACGCTATAGAAACCGATCCCCGCCCCTGCCAGGATGCATGAAACTACAATCAGAGTATCTAGCATGGTGGTCTGCCCTTGGACGCATGGTGTAAGGCTAAACTGGCAAAAGTATACCGCTAATTTCCGGCGGCTATCAGACCAGGTTCTGTCCCCTAACGGATCGGGTTTCCGTAAGCTTAGCCGGGGCAGGCTAGAGAAGTTTAACATTCTTACCCGGCAGGTTGGCTATGACTGGTGATCCCACTTCCGCCTATGTGCATATTCCCTTCTGTCGCCGTCGTTGCTTTTATTGCGATTTTCCCATCACCGTTTTGGGCCATCAGAACCGGGGAGAAACCTCTGGCACCGTAGATCGCTACCTCGCCCTGCTGGCGACAGAGATCGCTGCCACCCCCGCCGGGACCCAACCCTTGGAAACGATTTTCTTCGGTGGCGGCACCCCTTCTCTGCTGGCGGTAGACCAGGTGGAAAGGATTCTAGCCCAACTGGAGCAGCGCTTTGGTCTGGCTCCCCGGGTGGAAATTTCTATGGAGATGGATCCTGGCACCTTTGATCTAGCCCACCTGCAGGGCTACCTGGGGGCGGGGGTTAACCGCATCAGCCTGGGGGTGCAAGCTCTGGATGACACCCTGCTGGAAAGCTGCGGTCGTTACCATCGGGTAGCGCAGGTGTACGAAGCCGTAGAGTGGCTACACCATGTGGGTATGGACAACTGGAGTCTGGATTTAATCTCTGGCCTACCCCACCAGACCCTAGAAGGCTGGCGGTTAGGACTGGAGCGAGCGGTAGACCTGGGTTGCCACCATCTCTCCCTGTACGACCTCAGCCTGGAACCCCAGACGGTCTTTGCCAAGCGCTACCGTCCTGGTCTCACCCCCCTGCCCACAGAGGACCAGACCGCTGCCATGTATCGAATCGCCCATACCTACCTGGGCGATCGCGGCTACCACCACTACGAGGTCTCCAACTATGCCCAGCCTGGCCATGAGTGCCGCCACAATCTCACCTACTGGCATAACCAACCTTACTACGGCTTTGGTCTGGGAGCCACCAGCTACACCCAGCGGCAGCGGGTGAGCCGGCCTCGCACCCAGGCTAGCTACAGGGACTGGGTCGAACACTTTCAGCAGCGGGGAGGCCGCCACCCCCAGGCTGTCGCCTCAGACCTCGATCCCTTGCTGGAAACCCTGATGTTGGGCCTGCGACTGCACCAGGGGATTGCGGGGTCTGAGTTGCGATCGCTGTGCCATCCTGCCACCTGGCGTAGCCTCTATGAAATCCTGCAACCCCATATTCAGCGCGGATGGGTGGTGATGCAGGGGCCATCCTGGGCCGAATTAGAGGTTTTGCGCCTGAGTGTGCCCGAGGGCTTTTTGTTTTCTAATCAGGTGCTGGCCTCCTGCTTTGCCCTGGAGGATCTGCCCAGGCCAGCCTAGGATTGAAGCAGAGAGCGATCGGTGGCCGGGTCAAAGAGATGCAGCTTATCAGGGGCGATCGCCAGCCACACCTCGGTTCCCAGGGCCACAGCCTGGTCTGGGGGCACCCTGGCCTGCAGCGTGAGGCTGGGGGTTTTGACCGTCAGGTAGGTTTCACTCCCTAGGGCTTCTTGATGAACCACCTGAGCACAAATATTCTTAGGGGCCGGTAGGGCCAAACTCAGGTGTTCTGGTCGAATGCCTAACCAGAGGGAGTGGCGATCGTAGGGCCGCAGGCGGTCTTCCCAGGGACTGGGCAAGGTCAGTCGAAACTCTTCGTGGACCACCAGATAGGGAGCCTGCACCTGCACCGGGATAAAGTTCATGGCCGGAGAACCAATAAATTCGGCCACAAATCGATTGGCAGGGGTGTTATAGAGATCCAAGGGAGCCGCTACCTGTTGAATCTGACCCTGGTTCATGACCGCAATCCGATGGCCCATGGTCATAGCCTCAATCTGGTCGTGGGTGACATAGATGGTGGTAATTCCCAACTGTCGCTGTAGATTAACGATTTGGGCTCGAGTTTCCAAGCGGAGTTTAGCATCCAGGTTAGATAGGGGTTCATCCATCAAAAATACCTGGGGGTTGCGGGCCATGGCCCGCCCCAGGGCTACCCGCTGCTTCTGTCCCCCTGATAACTGGCGGGGATAGCGGTCCAGCAAGCTATCGATCTGCAACATACGAGCCACGGCCTGTACCCGCTGATCAATTAATTGCTCCGCCTGCGATTGATAGCGCAGGGCCACTGGCAAGGGCCGGGTCAGAGCTGCTAGCAGGGTTTGCCAGCGGTTTGTCTGGGCCAGCATCTGCTCTAACTCTTGGTTAGAATCGGGGCCTGGAGTTGGGGGTAATGCTGCCCCCTGCTCCCCGGCGGAGAGGGGGAGCACCTGCCTCAGGTCTGCCCCCATCCGCCGCAGCCCAAAGGCTAGATTGTCGTAGACCCTGAGGTGGGGATAGAGGGCGTAGCTCTGAAACACCATGGCGGTGTCCCGTTGCTTGGGGGGTAGGTCATTGACCTTGCGATCGCCCACCCAGATAGTACCCGCCGTGATCGACTCTAGCCCCGCAATCAACCGCAGCAGAGTACTCTTACCACAGCCCGATGGCCCCACCAGCACCATAAACTCTCCATCTTCAATGGTGAGGTTGATACGTTTGAGAACGGCTCCGGCTGACCCGATCGGGTCAGCCGGAGCCAGCGGTTCTGTGGCTTTGGCGGAGCGGGATTTTGGAAAGGTTTTGTAGAGATTTTCGATTGCAACGTAGGCCACGACAATTGGGGATATAAGGAAAAGGAAAACAGGTAGGGTAGTGGTCTCAACAGAGCATTAGACTGGGCTCCACCACGGCCATCAGGCCAGCCCTTAGGTTACGGTCGGAGATAGGGAGGCACACCATCTGAACAAATCTTTAAATTACCGCGTTACCTGACGGAATTTTGCTGAATCGTCTTGATTGATGGATTTTTATCCATACTGGCGGGGGCAAGACCTTCTAGCACCACCAGAGCCTCCATCACCTCCTTGACCAGCGGAGCAGCCACCGTAGAGCCATAGGCATTATCACCCTGGGGTTCATCGATGACGGCTAAAATCGCATAACGAGGAGAGTCTATCGGTAAGATGCCAACAAAACTGGTGATGCGTCCCCGACCGTAGCCGCCGGTGGCCAGGGCTTTTTGGGCTGTCCCGGTTTTACCCCCGATGCGATATCCGGTGATCTGGGCGGGACTACCGGTTCCGTCCTGCACCACCGCTTCCATCATCGTCATTACCGTTTGGCTGGTTTGACTGGAAAATACCCTGGTCGGTGTCGCCAGGGCCCGATGCCAGAGGGTTTTGCCATCTTCGGCCACCAACCCATCAATCACATGGGGAGTGATGAGCTTACCGCCATTGGCCAAAGCGGCATGCAACTGTAGTAGTTTGACCGGGGTCAGAGAAAAACCCTGACCAAAGGCGGTGGTGGCGGGTTCCACCGGACTCTTGAGAAAGTCTTCCCGGCTTTTGCCGTGGCCAGGGGCCTCATTGGGTAGGTCAATACCTGCTGGTTTTTCCAGGCCTAGTTTGTCTAACCAGGCCCGGTAGGTGGCCGGAGTCAGCTTTTGCATAATCCGCACCATCCCCACGTTGCTGGAGTAGCGCAGTACGTCAGTGATGGAGATCGGACCCCGGGCTCCCACGGCAGCATAGTCGTGATTTTTAATCGTCCACTTGCCAAAGCGCATCTGACCGCTGTCGTTCACCCGGTCATGGGCGGTAATGGCTCGATTTTCCAGGGCGATCGCCACGTTGACTGGCTTAAAGGTTGATCCGGGCTCGTAGAGGTCGCTCACGGCCCAGTTCTTAAAGGCCGCCATATCGGCTTTGTAGTAAGCATTAGGGTCGTAGGTAGGAACCGTGGCCAAAGCCAGCAGGGCCCCACTATTGACCTCCATGACCATCACAGTGCCCCGTTTGGCGCCGTGCTTAGCCACCACAGCAGCTAAACTCTGCTGGGCGAGGCGTTGCAGGCGACTATCTAAGCTCAGGCGTAGAGTCGCCTTAGCCGCCTCAAAGTCTGCCATGCTCTGGGAACGGTTGGTTTGATCGATCTCCGGAATTTGCAATTCGGCTTGCTGGGCCATTTCCAGGCCAGCCTGGGGCTGGCCATCACGGTTGATAAAGCCAAGTACGGGGGCAAATAACTCCGCTTCGGGATAAAATCGCTCCTGACTGGGGATCAACTCTAGGCCGTCAAGTTTCAGCTTGCGCAGCCGATCGGCCACCTCGGCGGTGACCCGATCGGCCAGTCGAATGCCCGTGGGTTGCCGACTTAACTGGCTTACCAATTCTGCTTCGGCGGTCTCTAAAATCGGACTGAGGGCGATCGCCATTTGGCCAACCGACTGACGAAACAGCCGGGGATGGGCATAAACGGTGTAGACGGTGCGATCCATGGCCAGCAGGTTGCCCTGGCGATCGCTAATGGGATAGCGAATCGGATAGGGCTGACTGGGCACCAGTCGTTGGGCTTGAGCCAGGGTTTGCAGGTGGCTACCCTGAACTAACTGGAGCCAGAGTAGGCGGATAACCAGAACCACCATAGCCAGCATTAGCAAGCTCCAGACCAAAATTACCCGACGCTGCCAGGGTAGGCTTTTGGGTCTAACCCTGGGGCGAGATCGGTTGCGGGTAAAGACAGAGGGAAGGCTAGCCATAAAGCACCTGGATAACAATGCCAGAGGGTCTTTTTACGCTATTTAAGGGGGCCTAGGGCTCAACTGGGCAGAGTTCACAGCCATGGCCCCGGAGGTAGCCCGAGCCAGAGAACCCATCCCTCTGGTTACCGGCCTTAAGCAGTTAGTACCCCAGCGGCGATCGACTCCATCCCAGGGTCACTGGAACCCCCTGGGAGGAGCGGACAAGGTCAGCCTGTGACCGCACAGGAGCAGGTTTTAGAAAAATCACCTGGTCGGGTTTAGGTGGCTGTAAGGCGGTAGTGTCAGAGGTTGCCTGGTCGACAGTATGGCTTTTCAGCACCGCGCTAAAGGTGGCTATTTGTTGCTCGCTTCGTTGTAGTCGGCCCAGGTGTTTGGTGGCCTGGTTAAGCTGCTGATCTAGATAGACAGAAGCCCCGTAACTAATCAGAGAGAGGGCAACCAGACTGGTGGTGACTACAGTCGCAAGCCCCTGCAATCGCTGTAGCAGGGTAAGAGCGGGGCTAGGGGCTGGGGGCGGCAGCGCCACAGGCTGGTGGGGTCTGCTCTGGCTGCTTGCCCCTGGCTGGGAAGGGGGGAAAGGCACCACCCGAGGAGCGGCTGCAGAGTTACCTCGGCCAGCAGGAAGTGGCCGGGGAACATAGGATTTCAGGGCAGCAGACATAAACAGCCTAAGTCACAGATATAACTCTGGTTAGGATACTCTATTCTTTAAAAAATGAGCTATTTGCCTAAAGTTTAGTGCCACAGTGGGAACAGAAATTGCTATCCCCAGAGTTATCGTGACCACAGCTTAGACAATTAGCCCGGTGAGGGCTATCGCTGGAGTTCACCACCGGCAGACCCAGCATTTGATGATTGCTCTTGCCAGGGGCCACCATGGGATAGCAGTTTTCATCTCGGCGCACCCGCACATCCATCAACACCGGTCCATTGTGGGCCAGCATGGTCGCCACCGCCTCAGCCAGGTGGGAGCGATCTCGCACCACCATGCCCTTAAGGCCATAGGCCTGAGCCAGTAATTCAAAGTCAGGCATACCTACCTCCATATTAGAGGAAGAATAACGTTCCCCATGGAAAGCCTGCTGCCATTGCCGCACCATCCCCTGCCAACCGTTATTAATAATCACGGTTTTAACCGGAATACCGTACTGGGCCAGGGTTCCCAATTCTTGCAAATTCATTTGAAAACTGGCATCACCGCTGATACAAATAACCGTTTGATCGGGTAAGGCCACCTGCACCCCCATAGCCGCGGGCATACCAAAGCCCATAGTTCCCAGGCCCGCACTAGAGACCCAGTGGCGCGGGCCATTCTTAAGGAACTGAGCAGCCCACATCTGGTGCTGTCCCACATCGGTGGTGTAGTAGGCCTGGGGAGCCTGGCGACCCAGTTCAGTAATGACCTCCTGGGGAGCCAGTACCTCCTCGTAGGTCGGTACCACCAGGGGATAGTCTCGCTTCCATCGGTCAATGCGGTCTCGCCAGGCCAGGGTTTGGTTAGGCGGGGGTAGTTGGGACTCTTCTTCCAGGCGGTTGAGCAGGTTAACTAACACCTGCCGTACATCTCCCACAATGGGCACCTGGGGTGCCCTGTTTTTACCGACCTCTGCCGGATCTATATCAATGTGAATCACCTGGGCGCGGGCAGCAAACTCATCTAATTTACCGGTAACCCGGTCATCAAACCGGGCTCCTACGGCAATCAGCAGATCGCATTCACTCACGGCAAAGTTGGCGTAGGCTGTACCGTGCATACCCAGCATGCCCAGAGCAAGGGGATGGTGCTCGTCAAAAATCCCCTTACCCATCAACGTGGTGGTCACTGGAATTTGAAAGTATTCCGCCAGTCGGTAGATTTCTCGATGGGATCCGGCCGTAATGGCTCCACCTCCTACGTACAGGAGAGGTCGCTCACTCTGACGAATCAGTTGAATAGCATGGCTAATCTGCCGGGGATTACCCTTAACGGTGGGTTTGTAGCCCGGTAGGTTAACCTGGTTAGGCTCTACGGGCAGATAATCAAATTCCTGCAGACCGATATCCTTAGGAATATCCACCAGAACCGGACCGGGCCGACCGGTCTGAGCGATGTAAAAGGCTTCAGCCACAATGCGAGCGATTTGCTGCGGAGATCGGGCGACATAGGAATGTTTAACGATCGGCAGAGTAATCCCAAAGATGTCTGTTTCCTGAAAAGCATCGGTGCCGATCGCATGGCTGGGCACCTGACCGGTAATCACCACCAAAGGAATGGAGTCCATTTGGGCTGTCGCAATGCCCGTCACCAGATTGGTGGCCCCTGGACCCGAGGTGCCAAAGCACACTCCCACCTGTCCCGTAGCCCGGGCATAGCCATCAGCGGCATGGGCAGCCCCCTGCTCGTGGCGCACCAGAATATGGGTAAGGTCGCCCGCCGCTTCGGCCCGGTAGAGCTCGTCATAAATAGGTAGAATCGCTCCCCCTGGGTAACCAAAAATGTGCTTGACTCCGTGACGCTTCAGACTATCGATCAAGGCGAAGGCCCCAGAGGCCCGACGAATCAGTAAATCAGGTTGGGTGGCAACAGGGGTGGTCATGGCAAAGGTAGGAAAGCTGTTAATTAGATAACATTTTTGCTGATTCAATTCTAGCAGGACTCACTAACTGCTCGGCTCAGATGGTAATTAGACCAGGTACAGAGAAAATTAGCCGCGGTGGCATCAGAGGAGGGCGGCAAACCCTGGAGACCGGGCAACCACCGCTGGAACAGATAGGATTGTCGAGTTAGGATTTGCTGACCTGTTACCAACTGGGGCGATTGCCAGAGGTGACGGTGATCTACCGCCGGATTGGCAACAAAGTTAATCACCCCCTCCCCCAAGTAATTACTAGTGGTGTGGGTAAAGGCGTCATGGCTGAGCCGGTGCAGGGGCGCCACCTGGCTCCAGGGCACACCCCAGCCGTCTACCATAAATAGAGCCAGTACCTCGCCACCATGGCACTGCCAGTAGTTGGCCAGGGCCGCGGCCCCCATACACCCCGCACTAAAGGCCCAAATCATCAGCCGTGGGGGAGCCGGACCACTGGTTAGCCACCCCCGCAGGGATGATCCAGACAGCACAGCCGCCCAGGATTCAGGGGTAAACACCCGTAGGGGCAGCTGATTCAGGCCTGGATCAGCTCTAATCAGCCTGACTATGGCCTGAGTGTCCTGGGGATGTTGCATGCCCCCGCACACCACCAGCAGCATTTCCGGGATTACCATAGGAGGGCTCTCCGACTGGCCGATCGCCTGGGCCTGAACGGGGGATGAGTGATTGAGAGGTGAATCATTTCCAGTAGGTTCCTAACGATTTATTCAGATTCAGGGGGATTTCCTTTAAGTTTTAGTAAAATTAATACTAAATAGGATGACAGCTATCTGGCTTCGAACTGGCTAGGGGATAACTCGCTGGGAAATCCTTCGGATTAGGTCTGGGGGGATATTTATAGTTTTGGCCCTAACCCCGACAATAGACTGACTTACAGACAGACAGACTTACAGGCCCTTCAGGGCTGATGGACTGGGCCGGGGCACCTCAACCCCTCTAAAGGGTTGGCTCAGCCGCTTGCCGTGGCACCCACAAAAGCCCGGGCCTAATTCCCTGAGGGTCGAGTGCTGACGATGGGACTAACCCCTAAGGGTCAATTAAGGGTCAATACTTAAACACCTTGGCATCAACCAGGGGATGTCAACAAAGGACTGAGATTCAAGCGGTTGCCTGTAGATACTAGATCGAGGTGAGCAATATGACTCAAATTATTGTCAATTTAACCCTACCAGTGGTCACAGCTAAAATTAATCGAGCTTTAAACGCTCTGGCCCTACCCTCCGAAGAGGGTACTGCCCTCGCCACTGAGCTCCAGGAAAAACTGGTGGCCTACGTAATTCGGCGCTTGCCGGTGGTGTACGTCACCATGGAACCGGCAGCAGCTAGCTCTGTAAATAGTTGTGCCACCAAGTGTTATTCAGCAGAACAGCAGGCCCACATAGACCAGCTAATTGATCAGGGACTACAAGCTCTACTGCTAGACCCTGTCCTTGGGGAGATGGCTACGGTAGTTGAGGCCCTAGACCCCAGCGAAACTGCCTCTAGCTGGTTTGGTTAAGGGCATTTGACAAAACCAGGGGGAGATGATTTAAAAGCTGCAACCCAGGTCATAATCTGGGCAGGACAGCTATTTCGACCTGAGTAAGTTCGGTTCTACCCATAGGCCAATCTGCCCAGAGAGCGTAGGCTCTTAATAGGTGAATAGCCAGGGGAGTATCCATGGTTATCGGCATGAACTGATGATCCCATCGGGTACGAGTAGGGCAGCCGCCAGGCAGGTAGAACGTTGAAACAGTCGATCGTCTCGCTCAGTCAACTTTTAGAACAGCAGCCTGGGGGTAGCAGCGTCAGGCAAAGGGGTCTGGGGGAAAGTATTGAACAGCCTCAAAATGGGCCTGGAGGGGTTTCGGCCTGGCTGCCTTGGGGGCAGACCCAGCACCAGGCTGAACAGGAGTGGTTGGCGGCAATCGCAGCGCTGACTACCTTACTATTGGGCCAGCATCCAGAGGTAAACCCAATTCAGTGTGGTCCTGCCCCCCCCCTGGGGGTGGTCCTATCTGGCCCCTTGCCAGTGTTGCCCAAGCAATTGCTGGGTCACTCCCTGAGCCAATGGTTGCTGGTGCCTGAGCCCCTGGCTCAGATGGTTATTAGTAGCCAACCCCTTTTACCTGGTCAAGGCCAACCCGAGGAGGTCGCCCTGGCCGCCGATCTAACCCTGGTTCCCATCAGCCTCAGCGACCCTATCACCCAGGAACGATTTTGTCTGGTATTAACCAAAGGCTTTAGTCTATTGCTGCTATTAGGGGAGGTAGACTCGGGCCAGCTGCGGTTTCAGTTTTCCTTTGATCCTGACCGAATTAATCAGGTTTGGCAGCAGCTGCGCCATCGCATCGAGGCGGTGCGGCCCCACCTGGTGGCAGGGGTAGATCAGGTGGTGGGATGGTTCCCCCCCCAGTGCCCCGATTACCGCCTGGTCACTGATTACAGTCACCTGATGTTGCAACACCTGAGCGGCCAGACCTTGTCGCTGTCAACCCAGGGCTTGACGCCGGTGGCTCAGACCGCCCAGGCAAACCCCGCTCAGCCTGAGCCCAACCAGAGCCACTGGGCAACCCTGAGACCCTCGGTCTCTCAGGCCTACAAGGCTCGACGGCAATCCTCCAGCCCACCGCCAGAGGCCCATCCCCCAAACACCGACACGGAATTTCTCAAGGCCATGGCCCACGAAATTCGTACCCCCCTGACCACGATTCGAACCCTGGTGCGATCGCTGCTGAAGCGCCAGGACCTAGGGGATGACGTCGCCAAACGATTGGGTTCCATCGATCGGGAATGCACCCAGCAGATCGACCGCTTTAATCTGATTTTTACCGCTGTTGAGTTAGAAACAGAATCTTCTTACCCGATCCAGTCACCCCTAGCGGCCATTTCCCTACATCAATTATTTCAGCAGTCGATTCCCCTCTGGCAGCAACAGGTGAATCGGCGTAACCTCACCCTGACGGTCAATATCCCTCCCCACTTACCCCGGGTAGCCAGCGATCCGATCATGCTAAATCAGGTATTAACTGGGCTAGTAGAGCGATTTACCCACAGCCTCCCCCCCTACAGTCACATTCAACTTACCGTTAGCCTGGCCGGACATCAGTTAAAATTACAGTTTCAATCCCATCCCTTCGATCAGCATCCCTGTCAGCAGCCAGGAGAATTAGATGGGCTGCTAGCCTCCCCCTTTAAGGCCCTGGGACAACTGTTAATCTTTCAGCCTGAAACCGGTGGGGTGAGCTTGAATTTAAAGGCGACCAAAAATCTCTTCCAGGCCCTGGGGGGTAAGCTAATTGTTCGCCAACGACCCCAGGCTGGGGAAGTATTGACGGTGTTTTTGCCCCTACAGGATGGTTAGCCAGATACCTACCCAGCGTTAACTGACCCCAGGCTGACCAACCCCTTAAACACCCTGGCCCAAGCTATACCCCTGGCCGCTTTGCCGATCCCTACCAATTGCTGCTATGCTCCGTCAGATCCATGCCCTGGTCGAGGACCTCACCCCCCGGCTCCTAGACATTCGCCGCCACCTCCACAGCCATCCCGAACTCAGCGGTCAGGAATATAAAACCGCAGCCTATGTGTCTGGAGTGTTATCGTCCTGCGGACTAGAGGTGCAAGAACTGGTGGGTAAAACCGGGGTGATCGGGGAATTACGCGGCAGCCATGATACCCGCATTCTCGGGATCCGGGCCGATATGGACGGCCTACCCCTGACTGAGCGAGTCAACCTGGCCTTTGCCTCTACCCAGCCGGGGCTGATGCACGCCTGTGGCCACGATGTCCACACCACCGTGGCCATGGGCACAGCCATGGTACTGGCGCAACTAGCCAGCCCCCTACCAGGTACAACTCGATTTTTATTCCAGCCCGCCGAAGAAACCGCCCAGGGGGCTCGCTGGATGATTGAAGCCGGGGCAATGGCAGGAGTTTCCGCCATGCTGGGATTACATGTTTACCCCAATTTGGCTGCTGGAGCCATTGGTATCCGCTACGGTGTGCTGACGGCGGCAGCCGATGACCTGGATATCACCATCATTGGCGAAGCGGGTCACGGGGCCCGGCCCCATGAGGCGATTGATGCCATCTGGATTGCGGCTCAGGTGGTAACAACCCTGCAACAGGCCATCAGTCGTACCCAAAACCCCCTCCATCCAGTTGTCCTGACCATTGGGCAGATCGGCGGCGGTCGGGCTGCCAACGTGATTGCCGAGCGGGTAACGTTATCGGGAACGGTGAGATCGCTCCACCCCGACAGTCGCAAACACCTGCCGGAGTGGATTGAAAAAATTGTGGCGGCGGTTTGTCAACCCTACGGAGCCCGCTGCGAAATCCGTTACCGCCGGGGGGTTCCCTCGGTCGTAAATGATCTAGCCTTGACCGAACTCACCAGCCGCTGCGCTAGGGAAGCTCTGGGGGAAACCCATCTCCAGCTGATCGATGAACCGTCTCTGGGCTCAGAGGATTTTTCCCTCTATCTAGAGCATGCTCCGGGAACCATGTTTCGCCTGGGGGTCGGGTTTACCGACCGGGCTACCAACTATCCCCTGCACCATCCCAAGTTTGAAGTCAATGAAGCCGCGATCGCCACTGGGGTCATGACCATGGCCTACAGTGCTTATCGCTATTGGCATACCTCCGCCTAGGGCAGTCCAACCCTTGGTCAAATCATCTGGGGGCAAGGCGTCTAACCCTAAAAAAAAGATCAGACTCACCCACCAGGAACGGGCAAACCCCTGGCTTTACAGAAAATTCATACTAGTTGGAACTTAGCCAAAGTTTTAGAGTATTTCCCCGTCTGAAGGAGACAGCAGGGGCAGCAGGCCTCTAGACTTTTGAAGCAGGGTTAGATTACTTACGTTCATGGCCTTATTTAATTATTATTTATTAGCTTTTATGAAGTCCCCAGATTGGCTCCTAGAGCTGGTCTGATAGAAGTGAATTAGAAGATCTACCCGAGTTTAGCTCGCCCTCATCCATTCTGCCCCCGGCTGTTAGTTTGTCGTTACGTTAGTTCACTGCAGAATTGTTCCGGATTTGATCTCTAGGCATCCCCGTCATTTCTCCCTTCTTAGAGCTGCTATGATGCTTTCCTCTCGCAATAATCAATGTTTTAACTCGAGTGAGCAGGTTATACCTTCTATGGCCGATAACCATCCCTCCGTTCATTCTTCCTTTAAGCGTATTACCGATATTGCGGGGTCCCTGGTGGGGCTTTCTATTTTAGCCATTATTTTAGTCCCTGTGGCCGCCTTGATTAAGCTAGATAGCCCCGGGCCAATTTTCTATTCTCAGGTCCGCTACGGTCTTAAGGGTAAGCCCTTTAGAATCCGTAAGTTTCGGTCTATGGTTGTCAATGCCGATGCCCTCAAGGCTTCCGTACCTAATCAGGCTCAGGGCATCATTTTTAAAAACGAAAGTGATCCCCGGGTGACTCGCATTGGTAAGCTACTGCGCAAAACCAGCCTGGATGAATTTCCCCAGTTTTTTAACGTGCTAAAGGGAGAAATGAGTCTGGTGGGAACTCGTCCGCCAACGGGTGACGAGGTGGCACGCTACAGTGAGTATCATTGGCGTCGGCTGGATGTTAAGCCAGGGTTGACGGGCCAATGGCAGGTGAGTGGCAGATCGGCGGTGAAGGATTTTGAAGAAATTGTTAAGCTAGATCTGAGTTATCAGCGCTTGTGGTCTCCCTGGCACGATATTAAAATCATTGCCAGGACGTTTTTAGTAATCTTTGACAATAAGGGCGCTTACTAGCATTACGGCCTATTTGCCTTGGCTCAAAATCGATGCATTCTTAAGACTTGGGTTGATTGCACCAGTTACGCTGATACCTGCGATCGTATTCAAGCTTGGGCTATGGCGGGTAGGTCCTGTTATGTAGTAGCCGCTAACGTCCATGTGGTGATGACCGCCTATCGAGACCTGGTCTATCGAAACATACTCAACCACGCCGCCCTGGTCACCCCTGATGGCATGCCTCTGGTCTGGGGATTACGCTGGTTAGGGGTCAGGGATCAACCTCGGGTTTATGGCCCCGACCTGATGCTGGCCTGGTGCCAGCGAGCTGCGGATTTAGGCCTACCGATTTATCTTTACGGCGGCACAGCAGACCGCCTGGTTCGGCTCAAGGCCTATCTACAGCAGCGTTTCCCGGCCCTGGTGATTAGCGGTAGTCAGGCACCACCCTTCAGAACCCTCAGCCCTGAGGAAGAAGCCATAGATGTCCAACGAATTCGGCAATCGGGGGCTCGGGTAGTACTCGTGGGTTTAGGGTGCCCCAAGCAGGAGCAGTGGATGTATCGGCAGGTAAACCAGATAGAGGCCGTCATGATCGGAGTAGGGGCAGCCTTTGACTTTTTTAGTGGCGAAGTTTCCCAGGCCCCTCGCTGGATGATGGCGTTGGGGCTGGAGTGGGTCTATCGCCTCAGCCAGGAGCCCGGGCGGTTGTGGAGGCGCTACCTGATTAACAACCCCCAGTTTATGGTGTTATTTGGTTTACAACTGCTGAGACAGGGCTGGCGGCGGTTAAACTCCCCAGACTAACTAGGGCGGTCTAGCCCAGTCTTTGAAGCAGATGATCCCCCACTCGCAGGGCATTGGCAATGACGGTAAGGGCAGGTCCCAGACTGGAACTGGAGGGAAAGAAACTACTATCCACCACGTAAAGGTTATCCAGTTCGTGGGTACGGCAGTGGGGATCGAGGACAGACGTACGAGGATCGGTGCCCATTCGGCAAGTTCCACACTGGTTAGCCACCACCGGCAGGGGCGTCTGCCCACGGGGATGGATCTGGGACCGGGTAAAGCGGGAACCGTGCTTCTCCATCTCCTTAAGGCTATCTAACCAGCGGTAGACCAGGCGATCGTGGGCTTCGGTGTTATTGGGGGTGAAGTAGAGCTGGATTTTGTCCTTCTTGATCTCCACCCGGTTGGCGGGGTCAGGCAGCACCTCACTCATCACCCACCAGGCAATGGAATGGGTGGCCAGTTGTTGTAGACCCGCGTTCGGCATGAGTCGAGTCACCAGGGAGAGCACCGGGGGTGACTCGGCAAAAATTGCATCCTGTAACACTCCTCCCATGTTCTCAATGTGACCCATGGGATAGGCGAACTGGCGATCGCCCCAGTAGTAGTCATTGATGCCTAGCGATCGGGAAAAAGCCGGTGGATTAGCTTCGGTTGTGACCTGCACGATAGAGGTCATCTGTAGTTTCATCAGATTGCGTCCTACCTGCCCTGAGCCATTCGCCAGGCCCTGGGGATGCCTTTCGTTGGCGGATTTCAGCAGTAGAACAGGAGAGTTAACAGCACCACCAGCCAAGACAATTAAATCAGCCGTAAAGATATAGACCTGACCGTGGATCGTCGCCTGTACTCCCCGGGCTGCTGTTCCAGCAGGATTGGTTAACACCAGAGTCACCAAAGCCGAGGTCTTGAGGGTAAGGTTGGCACATTTCAGGGCTGGTTCCACCCCAAATATTTCCGCGTCGCCGGTGGGATCCTCGGGGCGGAGGGACTGGGACAGGGGCAAGGCATAGGGATGGCAGCCCTGGCGCACTAGATCCGCCAGAATAGGTGCCATAATCCCCGGATGATCGGCTGCCGGGTAAGGGTAAGGGGCACTGCGGGGGGGATCGGTAGGATCGCTACCAGCCTGACCGTGAACCTGGTAGAGGGCTTCAGCCTGGGTGTAGTAGGGTTCAAAATCGGCGTACTTAACACACCACTCGGGAGAAACCCCAGTCTGCAGGGTAACCGCCTCAAAATCCCTTTCCCGCAGCCGCTGGAGCACCGCCCCATAGATTTTGGTATTACCGCCCAGGGTATATTTCGTCTGGGGAGTAAAGGGTTCACCCGCTTCGTCGTACCAGTTTTCGGGGGCATGGTAGCGCTGCTTTTGGAAAATATCGACGGTATTAATATTTTGATCCCCCAGGGGCATGGCCTCTCCCCGTTCCAGCACCAGGATGCGCTTGCCAGAGGGGGCCAGTTTCTGGGCCAGGGTGCCCCCTCCTGCCCCGGTGCCGACAATAATTACATCGTAGTGCTGGTCATCAATAATCATGGGCCAGTTATGGATACCTTCCAGGGAATTGGGTAACTAGGGTGCAGCGATCGCAGAGAACAGCACCTCCGGATCCTCCGGATTCTGACTAAAGCCTATATCTACTGCCACAAATAAATCAAGGCAAACAAAATAATCCAGATCACATCGACAAAATGCCAGAACAGCGAAGTGGCGACCACCCCCACCTCGCCATTGTCATAGTTACCCGGGATAAAGGACTTGACCAGCATAATCCCCTGCAGGAGCACGCCGGTGATGACGTGCAGACCATGAAAGCCCGTGAGCAGGTAGAAAGTACCGCCAAACAATCCATCGGTAAAGCCAAAGGTGAGCCCCCGCCACTCCACCGCCTGGCCGTAGATAAAAAAGCTCCCCATGGCCATGGTGATCAACCAAAAGGTTCGAAAGCCCCAGAGATTTTTGGCCTGCAGAAACCGCTCCGCCAGATAAATCACAAAGCTACTGGAGACCAGGACAATGGTATTAATCAGGGGCTCCCGCACCTCCAGCCCCTCCACCCCAGGCGGTAGCCAGTCCAGGGCAGTGGTTTTATAGACAATGTAACCAACGAAGAAACTGAGAAAGATCACGCTCTCCGACAGCAAAAAGACGATAAAGCCGAAGAGGCTATGATCGGCTTCCCCATGGT
The DNA here is from genome assembly GCA_018970085.1 of Cyanobacteria bacterium REEB459. Taxonomy (GTDB): domain Bacteria; phylum Cyanobacteriota; class Cyanobacteriia; order Phormidesmidales; family Phormidesmidaceae; genus Nodosilinea. Next base: position 42,632 of record JAGWXD010000005.1, on the reverse strand, counting down.
CATGGTGAGTCGCAATGTCCGCCTGGGAATCAAAGTTAACTGAGCTCATGGGTTAAGGGGGTAGGGGGCTATCAGGGGTTCGTTTTTACCGTAGCCGTAGGGTTCTGCCACAACGGTGGGAATCACTTCAAAATTTTCGTGGGCAGGAGGAGAGGCCACCAGCCACTCCAAACCGATCGCCCGCCAGGGGTTAGCCGGGGCCTTTTCCCCCTGAATCCAGGCGCTGATCATATTCAGTAAAAAGGGCAGGGTGGAGACCCCCAGTAAAAAGGCCCCCAAACTGGCCAGCACATTCCAGAAGGCAAATTCAGGGTCATAGGAGGCTACCCGGCGGGGCATGCCCATCAGCCCCGCGGGATGCATGGGGAAAAAATTAAGGTTGGCCCCAATCAGGGTCAGGATAAAGTGCAACTTACCCAAACCCTCGTAATACATACGCCCGGTCATTTTGGGAAACCAATGGTAGATGGCGGCGTAGACCCCCATCACCACAGCCCCGTAGATCACATAGTGAAAATGACCCACCACAAAGTAGGTATTGTTGACGTGGATATCGAAGGGTACCGCCGCCAGCATAATACCCGTGATGCCTGCAAACAGAAACATCACCAAGCCCCCCAGGGCGAAAAGCATGGGGGTGGTGAGGCGAATCTTGCCCCCCCACACCGTCGCCACCCAGGCAAAGATCTTGATGCCGGTGGGCACCGAAATCAGCATGGTAGTGGCCATAAAGATCATCCGCATCCAACCGGGGGTGCCACTGGCAAACATGTGGTGAACCCAGACGATGCCACTTAAGCCAGTAATAATAAAGGAAGAAATAGCCACCACTTTATAGCCAAATAGGGGCTTGCGGGCATAGACCGGAAAAACCTCAGAAAACACTCCAAAAATCGGCAGAATAATCACGTAGACTGCCGGGTGGGAATAGAACCAGAAGAAATGTTGATAAAGGACTGGGTCACCCCCCTTAGCCGGATTAAAAAAACTGGTGCCAACGGTCAGATCAAACAGCAGCATGACGGCGCCAGCGGTTAAGGCGGGGAGGCCAAACAACTGAATAATTTGGGCCGCCATCACCGTCCAACAGAACACCGGCATGCGAAAGAAGGTCATGCCGGGGGCCCGCAGGCGGACAATGGTGGTGACAATATTCACCGCCCCCATAATTGAGGACACCCCTGACAGGGCCACCGCTACCAACCAGAGGGATTGGCCATTAATTAAATTGCCCGTTGGGTTTTGCAGACTGACCGGCGGGTAGGCCCACCAACCCGACTGGGAAGGGCCACCGGGCACCCAAAAGCTGACCATCAGAATCACCCCAAACACCGGCACTAGCCAGAAGGCCACGGCGTTCAGGCGGGGAAAGGCCATGTCCCGCGCCCCAATCATCAAAGGCACCAGGTAGTTGGCCAGACCATTTAAGACGGGAAAGGTCCACAAAAATAACATCACCGTGCCATGCATGGTGAACATGGCATTGTACACAGTGCGATCCACCAAGTCGGCCTCGGGGGTAATCAGTTCCCCCCGCATCACCATGGCCAAGAAGCCTCCAATTAAAAAGAAAATAAAGGCCGTGACAATATACTGAATGCCAATCACCTTGTGGTCGGTGCTAAAGCTAAAAAAACGACGCCAGGATTCAGGCTCCCCCGGCTGGGGTTCGATCCAGTTGGGGGCAAGGGTTTGTAGGTAGGTGTTGGTCATAGCAGGTGGGGAGAGAGGAAAATTGACACCGTGGCAAAGGCCCTATTTCACCAGCTCACCTCAAGATAGTGGGGGGGGTGAGGGGACCCACCAGGGCCATAGGGATAGGGAAGTTCACCAGAATGGGGTGAATGGTGCCGGGGAGATTGGGGTTATGGAGGGGGAGGAGGTGATCGAACATCGCCAAGGCCACCAGGCAACTTAGCTTACAGCATAGCAAGCCCAATCACCTTTAGGCGGTATCCGAAGAATCATCTGGGGGGCTCTAGAAGGGCGAAACCGTACTATGGCTGGCCCGCATCCGCCCCCTATTTACCATCGGTAGGGTCTCCGTCATGCCGTGGCGATCGCCCTCCAGCTTACCCCACATCCAGGGGACTCTGTACCCCGCGCCCTCCTCGATTGAGTACATGGGTGTAAATCATCGTGGTCTTCACATCCTTGTGGCCCAGTAATTCCTGCACCGTGCGAATGTCGTAGCCATTTTGCAGCAGATGAGTAGCAAAGCTGTGGCGGAAGGTATGGCAGGATACCCGTCGCTGAATTCCAGCGTCGCGCACCGCCTGTTTCACCGCTTTTTGCAATCCGCTCTCATGGAGATGGTGACGACGACAAATGCCTGTACGAGGGTCAATGGATCGGCGATCTGCCGGAAAGACATACTGCCAGATCCACTCTCGCTCAGCCCGAGGATATTTCCGCTCTAGGGCAAAGGGCAAATAAACCGATCCATAGCCTTGCGCCAAATCCTGTTGATGAAGCTGCCGCACGCCCTGTAAATGGTGCGCTAATGTATCCATCAACGAGCTGGGCAGTACCGTTACCCGACTTTCGCGACCTTTGGCATCTCGAATCATCAGTTGATGCTGGCTAAAATCTACATCTTTGACCCTGAGCTTTAGCCCTTCTGTTAGCCGCAACCCGCTACCGTAAAGCAGTTTCGCTACCAGCAAGTAAACACCAGATAAATGCCTGAGTACGGCTTGCACCTCCTCCGGGGAGAGCACCGTTGGTAAGTAGCGCGTTGGCCTTGCCCTCACAGCATTTAAGCCCCAATCTGTATCCTGCCCATAAACCTCTCGATACAAAAAGATGAGGGCACTAAGAGCCTGATTTTGCGTGGAGGGTGCTACCTTTAACTCAACGGCAAGATAGGTTAAGAACGCTTCTACCTCGGCAGCACCCATCTCCCTTGGTGGCTTCATCTGGTGGAAAGCAATAAAGCGCTTAATCCAGTGGATGTAGCTTTTCTCGGTTTCGTAGGAGTAATGCCTGACCCGAAGCACCTGACGGACTTGATCAAACAACTTAGGAGAGGGAATCATGCTAGGACTGATGTACTGAGATCAGCGATGTTATTCATAGTACATCCTTACGCAGTCAGATTCTAAATTTTCTCGGAAGATTTCCGCATAATTGCCCAGCTCAGGCGTATTATGCGGAAACTGTCGGTATAACTCCCCGCCTAGGGGTATTTATATCGATACAGTCGGTATAAATACCTTGTAGAGGGCAGTTACGCGGAAAGTGTCAGTATAATAAGTTGTTAGACCGCTAATCCTTTAGTTAAGATATGTTGAGGCTGAAAGAAGTTTCTGCTGTTGCTAAAGTTAGTAGAACTTAAGTTCACTAAATCCAAGAAAATGTTTTGCCCCTCGTAATAGTGTGTGAGTTTGGCGTATGGAAGATCTTAAGAAAGCACTAGCAGTAGGAATATTTTATTTGTTCGGAGTTGCATCTGCTGTAGTGCCGTTTGTTCCAACTCCAGTGTCCTCTCTGCTACTTGGTAGTGGCACGGCATTGCTGGTGTACCACTTTTTAGGAGGAATAGATAAAGATAATCGAATAAATTGGAGTGTAGGTCAGAAAGCCGCGATCCAAATTGGAGGCGCATCGGTTATCCTACTCGCCTCAAGTTATGGAGTTAACTTTTATTTAGAAAAATGGAAACAGAATAATTCATTAGTGCTTGAACCTGATTCCCAAGCCTTGGTTGTTCTCAATCAAAAAGGGGAATCTGTCCAAGTAAAATTCAGAAGAGGGTCAGGGCTGCCAGAAAAGATTGACTTTTATAAAGGTGACTTAAGAAACCTCAACCTTTCAATTCGCTATATCGATGGGCGACTCTTTGTGCAACCGTCTGGAAGTAACAAACAAAATTTCATTCTTGGTAATATTGATGACCCTGATCCTAATCAACCATCTCCTTTGACAAAATTTATTATTGAGACATCACAGAATGACTATTTTAACCCAACTCTTATTGATTTAAGAAAAGCTATTTGTGAAGGACAAATTTGCCCCAATTCTCTAGCAGGTTTTCCAGTTTTAGTAAAAGTTAACAGCAATGCTAAAAAAGGAGAGTTAAATGTTTGTGTTTCTGATCTACAAATAAAAGATGAATTTTCTAAAATCCCTTTGTTGTATATTGCTCCTTCCAAAGATAGTCCACTGAGTGATTTTAAGGAATTTAAAGTTGCTCGTGTTTCCGTAAAGGAGAGATTTCCTATGTGTATTAGAGAAGGGCAAAGAGTAATAGTTCTTATTCATCCTGATGATCTAGAGGCTTGGAATAAAGAATCTGTAGAAAAGAAAGATAAAAGAGAAATGCACGCTGCAACCTCCCCACCTTGAGAAACCATTGAATATAATTTTTACCCTGATTCCACAATTGATGTATCGCCCATGAGTAAATTTATAGGAATAGCTGTTCTAATTTCTTCTCTATCAATAAATGGTGTTTCAATAAAAGATAATAATGAGTTTTGTCAAGACTTCCAATGCCCTACTCAAATTTCTCAAAAAGTACAGTCTTGGGGCGTTGTTTTTCATGCTGCTACAACGCTATCTTCTGCACAGAATGAATCAAGCAGAGTTAAAAAGCTTGTTCAGTATAGCCCTTCAATTTTCAAGTGTAATAACTGGTATAGGGGAGTTTTTGTATCTAGCAGTAGGCGGCAGGCGGTTCAACTACTATCTGAGGCACAAACCAAAATTCGTTCTGATTCTGACCTAGTAGATATGAATATATGGTGCCCTGGAAAACAGAAAATTGCTCGCTAGATTCTGAAAGATAATCGCCGCGGTCTAACATAGGCCCCGAGCCGGACGGTGTCAACAGAGAATTCTAGACTATCTTTCCTGAGTAGTTTTCAGGGATTTTTACCCAAGACAAATCGGCCTGACGTTGAACATCTGATTTCAAGTATCAGTCAAAATGTCAGGCTGATTGATTGTTTCTACTAATTTGCTTAACGTAGTTTCTTTTTTGTTGCTGATTTGGCAACTAATCTGTCAGGGATGCTACAAGAGGTGATTTTTGGCGCTTCAATGCCGCTACATATTTCTCCTCATCATAAGCAGTTTTGTCTTGCCAACACCGCCACAGAATCCGTCCCCATTTATAGGCTAAAGCTCGAATCGCCTTTTGATGGGATTTACCTGCCGTGCGTTGCTGCTGGTAAAAAGCCTGCGACCAAGCCGAATGCGGTCTCGCGTGATCTACCCATTCCACAAAAGTTTGTCGTAAGAAAATCGGACAAGACCAACGCCAATGTACCCAATGCTTTTTGCCACTCTCCTCCTTGACTGGCGCAATTCCGATATAACTCATGAACGATTGGGCGGAGTTGAATCGGCTTCGATCTTCACCAAAAGCGGCGAGAAGTCGGGGTGCTAAATGCGGACCTGCTCCTGGTAAGGCTTGAAACAGTTCAGCATCCGGCAGCGAGGAAAATAGTTTTTCAATTTGGGTTTCAAACTCAATCAGTTGCTGCAAGACGACTTTGAGCAACGCGACCAATCCTTGCACCAAGGCTTGAGCAGGTTGGATAATCGCGGTATCTTGAGTCAACGGTGGTCCCGCTTCCTGAATTTGTTGCGTTCGACGTTGAATGGTTGCGTTACGGATGATGTGATGATTGCGAAAGAACTGCTTCAATAACTCAGGAGTCCCTGCCTGTGCCGATTCTAGGTTGGGAAATTGTTCAAGGAATTCACAAAAGGCAATGGTATGTTTATCTGCAAACCAATCCAACACTTGGGGGTAGTAGGATTTGAGCGCTGCTGTGATCCGATTCGTCAGGCGCACTTTTTCACCCACTAACATGCGGCGCGACTCCACCCATTGGCGCAACTCCCGATGCTTCGCGCAGCCTGCCTGCCAGATGTCGAGCTTGTCGCCATGCCGTTGCATCAGCTCGACAATTAGTTTGGCATCGATCAGGTCGGACTTGGCACGAGACGGTTGAAAGGCTTTGCGATAGTTGGCGACCGTTCTGGGGTTGATTGGAACCAAGACCAGATGCTCGTATTGACACAGTGCATAGAGCAATAGTCCCCGTTTTTGCTCTAATCCAACCAGGAATTGTCTTTCCCCGTATTGCTTTCGCAGTTGGTTGGCCCAATCGGCGATCGCTTGCGGGGTGGCGGCGATCGTCGTATGCGTCCAAGTCTTGGCTGCTGGGTCGTACAGACAGATGTCATGTTTGCGATCTGCCCAGTCTATACCAATGTAGACGGCAAATGGAGTGGTGATTTGGTGCAGTTTCATTGTGTTAAGTTGGAGGTATTTTTTGATATGGCGGAGAGTCTGCCGCTAGCAGCCTGGGCGAAAAGATTATGGAGTGGGTCACGACCCAATTCCCTGAGTATTCGTTGTAAGTCTGCTAGACCAATTGGAGGAGCGATACGATATGTTAGTAGTCACCCACTGACGCTCGCTGCATAGTCGTCTCTGGGCATCATCTTCACTCCCGTCCCCCCATAAACGCCCATGCACACCGACCGCCAATAGTTACTCGGTTATGATGCAGAGGTTGTCTGCGGCGGGTGATGGGAAACGTTATCCGTGGCGAGTGATTTCCGAAGGAGAATTGGAGAACTGGGATCGAGTCCTACCCATACCGGGAAGCCATATCTCTATCGAGAAAGCGTGTAACCACATCGATCGCATCCAGTTCTGTGTGAGGGGGGATAATGCCAGACGGTCGATCGGGGAAGTTTTTAGGGTGCCCTTATGGGGCCTTTTTATGGTCTGACTCACCCCAAATCAAAGGGGTTCCGCACCCCCCGATCGCATCGATTGAGCAGATAGGTATAGATCAGGGTGGTTTTGACATCCTGTCCTTCCACAGCCAAATAGGTCAGAAACGCTTCCACCTCAGCAATGCCCATGTCTTTGGGGTGGCGCTTGTCATGCAACAGGATGTATTGCCCGATCGATTGGGCGTAGTGTTTGAGACGAATGGCATCCCGCACTGGGTCAAGGAGTTTTGTCGGACGGGATTCCATAGAGGGCAAAGGAGTATTATCCTGCTCCCGATCGGTATAACATCCCTGGTTGAGAGGGTTGTGTTAAAATTTTTCGGCATGACCTGTTTTGGGGAGTTATGCGGCATCATATCGCTTCAAGTTAAAATTTGGGTATTAAGCTCACTTGCAGCCATTTCAGCGATGCTCAGTACCACCGTGACCGATACCGGACAAATTACCGTACCTGAAGAAATTCGACAGCATCTCAAGCTGGTGAGCGGCAGCCGAGTCGAGTTTGTGATCGACGAAGACGGTCAAGTCAAAATCTTTCCACTTAATGTCGCCGTAGAAGATCTATCCGGCATCCTCCATCGACCCGGTATGCAACGAACTTCCCTGGAGGATATGGAAACAGCCATCTCCGAGGGTGCGAATGATTGGACTTGATACCAACATCCTCGTTCGATACCTCACCCGTGATGATGAGCAGCAATGGCAACAGGCTGTTGCTGTTATTCAGCAGAATCAGCCTTGCTTTATCACCCATATCGTTCTGTGCGAGCTGGTTTGGGTGCTGAAGGGAGCAAACTATGGCTTTCGCAAAGACGAGATCATCAATGTGCTAGAGGCGATGTTGCATAGTGCAGCCTTTGAATTTGAAAACCGATCAACTGTTGACCAGGCTCTACAGCGGTATAAGCGGGGCAAGGCTGATTTTTCTGATTACCTGATTGGGGCGACCTCTCGGCAAGCGGGCTGCACAGAAACCTGGAGTTTCGATGGCAAATTGAAAGGTGAACGGGGATTTCAGTGCCTGGAGTAGCGGAGCCAGCTAACATAGCCTCTGAGCCGGACGAGAGCTACTGGTGTAGTTTTCAAGACTATTTGCCGCCGCTGCACTTCACCGTTACCCCTGGTGCGTGATCTCCGAAGGAGAATGGGAGAACTGGGATCGAGTCTTAGCCATACCGGGAATTCATATCTCTATCGAGGAGGCGTGTAACCACAACCTAATACACTTTATAGATAATAGATATATTAGACTGATTCCAGCGGTTGAATAACAAGTTATGCGGCTAGAGTTTTCGGTAAAGGCAACCCCTGCCCTGCATGACAGTATTAAAGACTACTCTTCTACTGCTCTCTGGGCAGACGATGTAGGATGGTAGCAGGGAGAGTAATATGAATATTCCTATCATCGAAGAAGTTGTTGAACAATTGAAGGTCATGCCTCAGCATTTGCAATGGCAGGTGCTTGAATTTGTTCGAGCCTTGGTAAAATCGGAAGTCCGAGGTACACCAGGGCAGCAATTATTGCGTTTTGCTGGTTCAATTCCTTCTGATGACCTTCAGTTAATGAGTGAAGCGATCGAGCAAGATTGTGAACGGGTAGATATCAATGATTGGTAGGGTTTTGCTTGATACCAACATTGTTATTGCCCTTTTCGCAGATGAGGCAATCATCAAAGACAATCTTGCTCAAACTAGCGAAGTTTTCATTCCAAGCATTGTCATTGGTGAATTGTATTACGGAGCCAGGAGATCAGGACGGATAGAAGCAAACCTAGCAAGAGTTGATGAATTGGTTGCTGGCAGCACAATATTGGTGTGTGACGCTGAAACGGCTCGGCAATATGGCGGAGTTAAGAATAGATTGAGGCTCAAAGGTCGTCCATTACCGGAAAATGATGTCTGGATTACAGCCCTCGCCCTACAGCACAATCTGATTTTGGTAACACGGGATACCCATTTTCAAGAAGTAGAAAATTTACAAACGGTGAATTGGTGAGTAAGTTCGCAGCATAACAATCATCCTACCCATACCGGGAATTCATATCTCTATCGAGGAGGCGTGTAACCACATTAAAGGCATCCAGTTCTGTGTGAGGGGTGATAATGCCAGACGGTCGATCGGGGAAGCCCCTCCTAGTGGAGGTCTGCTGCCCTTATGGTGATTTTTATGGTCTGACTCGCCCCAAATCAAAGGGGTTCCGCACCCCCCGATCGCCTGGATTGAGCAGATAGGTATAGATCAGGGTGGTTTTGACGTCCTGTCCTTCGACAGCCAAATAGGTCAAAAACGCTTCCACCTCAGCAATGCCCATCTCTCTGGGGTGGCACTTGTCATGCAACAGGATGTATCGCCCGATCGATTGGGCGTAGGTTTCTTCTGTACGGTAGGCGTAGTATTTGAGACGAATGGCATCCCGCACCGGGACCAGCAACTTTTTAGGCGGTGGCTGGATAAAGAATAAACATCTGTCCGTGCATTTAATAGTACTCTTGCTCGTCTCCGTAAGGAATCTAAAAATAGGCGGAAAGATTCCATTCATTAATAGTTTGACCGCTTCAAGTCTGGGCTGAGGCAGTAGCTGATACCTTGCCTGTTTGAGGACAACTGTTTAAGCTTTGAGGAGCAAATCTAGGAAAATTACTGTGGCGTACAATTGTGGACATCTCTGTCCCATGATTTGTACGTTCAGAGGGAAAACATCAGATGTCTGTTAACTTCAATAACATTATTAGCACTTCAAGTTCTGAAGAAAAATTTTTAAAGATTTTTGAAGATGCGTTCTTTGAACAAGATCAGCTATTGCTTGAAGCACACCAAACTATTCTCTCAGCCTGCTACAGAAATCCAGGACTTTCTCCAACTCTAAAAGCCAGAACCCCTGAAATGCTAGCCAAGGCTTGGTTAAAGAAGTATAACGACAGCTATGAAAATCGAATTTCAAGGCGAATCTCACAACTCCCAAGCACAGTTGCCGATCCAATCGTCAGTATAATCATCAACGCTCGACTGACTGGGCTAACAATAGAGCATCTTGAGCAAATCAAATATGCCCATAGGCTATCGATGTCCGCCGAAAATATTCAAGGATTACTACTAGAGGAGTTTCTAGCTGAGCAACTTGCTGATTATAGTTGGTATTGTTGTTGGGGAGAATCTGTTCGGCATGTAGATTTTTGCAATGTTGATGGTTCTCTCTTACAGGTCAAAAACCGCAGCAACTCGGAAAACAGTTCATCATCCAGAGTAAGAATTAATCAGCCCATTGAAAAGTGGTATCGAGTTGATGCTAGAACAGGTTCCTATCGATGGTTTTATTTCAATGATAAGTATGATACAGATCGCTTTTCGGAAGAAAACTTCGTTGCCTTTGTTCAACAAGTTCTAATTGTCAATCCAGATGCCTTAGCCATTGAAGTGGATAATCCTTGGAAGGATTTATCGGATTCATCCAACTAAGTTAAGAGATAGTTGTTTTGCTGAAGATTTCTCAAAACAACCCATATCACTCATCCAACTGACATCATCCGTTTTATGGTAGCGAGAATACGGAAAATCTGGGTAAGTAACGGGCGGCTCACCCCTCAAGTGAGATAGCAACATCCTAGCGATCGCTCTTCCTAGAGAGCAAGGTACGGCATTACCAACTTGCCGATATTGATCGAGTAAAGTACCTGAGATAATCCAATCGTCTGGGAATTCTTGAATCCGCTTATATTCTTCAATACTGAGAGGTCTATCTTCTTCTGGATGTGCTAAGTCAGTTGCAGGCATAGCCGGATGAGTGACTAACGTCGGGGAAGGCTTATCCCAAGCTAACCTGCGGTAAAAACCAGTTTTTCCGCCTCCCGCATGATAAGAAGCTCCTAATGCCTCTTGATGGAACTCTTCTGGTAAATCTCGCCAGTATTGTCCAGCCTTGAGCAGACTGTAATACTTGAGTCGTTTTTCAGGAAACTTGACAAAATGATGTCCATCTTCAGGAAGACCTTCTAAAGCCTCTCGTAAACTTTTCCATGTTGGCAGTCCATATAAACCTTTCTCTGAATGGGTGGGTCTGAGATGGGGAAGTTTTTCTCCATCACGACTACAAGCAATGACAACCCTTTCTCGTTGTTGCGGAGACCCAAAATTAGCAGCATTGTACAGGTTAAAAGAAACACTATATCCTGCATCTTTTAACCGTTGTGTAATGAAAAGTAATGCACCTCCTCTTTGTTCATCTTGAGATAATGGTGGAAAATTCTTTCCTCTCATTTCATGAGGTCTATGTTTTAATGGAGCAGACAACAATCCTCGAACGTTTTCAATTACTGCAAATCTAGGTTTAAGTTCAATGATTAAATCGATGAATGTTAAAAAGACATTGCCTCGCTCATCATTGAAGCCTTGTCGCTTTCCTGCACTGCTAAAAGCTTGGCAGGGCGGACCACCAACCATTACATCAATCTCATCAGTCGAACTCAGTCCTGCTTTCTTTCGAATTTCTGCTGCTGAGTAATCCCGAATATCCCCGATCAACGCCATATCTGGTCGATTGATTTCAATAGTTTTCCGGGCGGCTGCATCGATTTCACACGCAAGTAACACCTGGATACCTTCCTTTTCTAGTCCCAAGTCCAAACCCATACAACCAGAAAAAAAACTCAAAGCTTTTAGACCAGGTTTGTCGAACGCACGCCGCCCATGATCGGGAATGCTTAAGCTTGTATCTTCTCCCTTGATACGGTAGTTCTGAACAGACTCTGATGCTACAATCCACCGACTGCTGATCCTCTCACCGCTGATTTCGCCATACCGGAGTAGCTGACGAACATATTGCTCCGAGCAGTTTAAGATTTCAGATGTCTCTTTTACAGAGATGTATTGGGTAGCCATACTTTCGGACACGAAACCAAAACCAGGTACCCATGCTACTGCCAAAGCAGCCTGCTTGCAAGTATTGTGAACAAATGTTCTTGTCTCAGCGTTTTGTCTAAAGGTAGCGTCAGCCGCCGAACACTGCGTTGATGCGGAGGGCACAGAGGTTATCGGTGAAAATTCAAGCTTGTCGGCCACCGCACAACTTCACCTTATCTGTGGTGAGTGATCCCTGAAGGAGGATTGGAAAACTAGAAACTAGTCCTACCCATACCGGGAACCCATATCTCTACATCCAATTGGTTGTCTTCCAAGCCGTTGCGATCGAGGAGGCGTGTAACCACATCGATCGCATCCAGTTCTGTGTGAGGGGGGATAATGCCAGACGGTCGATCGGCGAAGCTTTTAGGTTGCCCCTCCTGGCGGGGGTCTGCTACCCTTATGGTGCCTTTTTATGGTCTGACTCGTCCCAAATCAATTAGTGGTTTATATGGCTTCTTCTATACAAAAGTAAGTAAATTAGAATAATATTCCCAAATGCTTAGGAGCATAAGTTATGAGTGTTATTTACATTCAATGAGATTGGCAAACCTAGTCAGAAGTTGCTTCAAATTCGACTGAAAGAAACTCGTGATATGCTCAGAAGGTGCAATAGTTTGAGCATTATGAGCGGAATTGACCGTAAAATTTTTCTTGACCCTAAACACAGCCCCAAGCACTTGCCCAACACCCCTCAATCGCAGAGATTGCTGCTAAAAGGGCGTTCAATATGGGCTGTTTTTTGCTGAAGCGATCGGTTATCGGCTTAGTCTAGACGGCTCGATGACCCCTTTGTTCTACGGTGAGGTGAAAATTGATGCAAACGACCGATACCACGCAATCCCCCGCACCCGACCTAGTGAAGGATAACTGGAACTTCTTAGAAGTTTGGATAGATCCAATGCAATCACCTCCCTATATACTGTTGCTCCTGGGTGACAAGACGAAAGTTTGTTATGTTTTCGACCCTGCGAAGCATTATGGTTTTGTAAAAGCTTTTCAGGACTACGAAGAAGCCCAACTCTGGCTTTTGGAGGATGAATACGAGCCACTTGAAGGACGACTATCTAGCTCCGCAGTTTAGGAGAGTACTTGAAGCTTGTCGCGTGGAGTGGCATAACAACGCCCATGCACACCGACCGCCAAGAGTTAATCGGTTATGAGGCAAAGGTTATCTGCGGCGGGTGATGCACTTCAGATTTATAGCTCATGGCATTAAGTATGATATAACAGTTTCATGCTACTAACTGATCAGTACCGATCGCAACAAACACTCCTACAGGTGGCGACATTGAGCCACTGGGGAGCATTGGTGCGTCGTCACTGGAATTATGCTCCAGGGCAGAGATTAGACTGGTTACGTCGTACCAGGTCTCAGTTCGACCGTTGCAGTGTGACAAGTGAGCTAATTGGGGATATTCCAAGCAAAATAGATTACTAATCTCAAGCGGCTGACCTGAAAGAAACAAAAGGATTAGTTCCTGAGTACAAGGAGATTGATGGTGACTGCCAACAACAGCATGTAATGGGGTTGGATAAATCCTGGAAGCAGTGGCTAATTCCTGATAAAACTGGTAAGAGAGGAGGTAAGCCTAGATTTAAGAAACAGGGCGATATTTGTTCTTTCACCTTTCCTAGAGTCAATAGCCCCAAGGCTGGAGTGCATTTAGGAGATGGTATATTAAAGCTGTCAAGAATTGATGAGATTCCAGTTGTCCTCCACCGTCCAATCCCTGACGGGTTTGCCATTAAACAAGCAACCATTGTCAGTAAGACGGACGGTTGGTATGTCAGTTTTGCAATTGAAGATGACACTGTTCCAGACCCCTTGCCTATGGATGAAATCAAATCTGGGGTGGGAGTTGATGTTGGGCTAGAAATTTCTAATTACCAGTAATGCAGTTGACAGTGGGAGTTGTCACAATGATGTTTTACATTCCTCAACAATATTTTCAACCCATCTTATCCTTCCTTCTAGGAACGGTTATCCTAACCCCTATTTCAACGGCAAGGGCAGTGAATAACCCAGAACTGGCAGTGGGAATAGTACAACGTTTCGGGAATCCCAAACTAACCCAGTTGACCCTAGCTGCAACCTCTGGCGATCGCCTAACAGTAAGATTTAAGGGAGAATCGGGAGATCTATCTTTTCAGGTTCCCACCATTCAATTAACAACTCGACTCCAGAATCTATCATCACCACAAATTGTGGAACGGGTTGTATTAAGTTCCCATCGAAGTTTTGAGAGTGCTGAAGCCAGTGCCACGGCATGGCAATCCCGTGGCATTTTAACTGATGTTGGACAACCAGGAAACTGGGAGGTATGGGCAGATCGTGAGACTTACCATACCCCCTTGCTGCGCCGGTTATTGATAGGCAGCTTTCCAAGTACTCAAACCTCCATGCCCACTTTAAAAACTGAGGTAATTCATCAGATCCCTCAAATAACCTGGACATTAAATGGACAAGACTACAGTCAACCCCAGCTATCCATTACGAGTCAGAAAAAATTAATACAGGTTCGTTCTGTGAGTGACGGTCGTCCCGATCGGTGGTATGCAGGAGAAATGCGACTTCAACCCAATGCCTATGGAACATTTACTCTAGTCAATCAAGTTCCTATTGAAACCTATTTACGGGGAGTTGTTCCCCATGAAATTGGACCAGGTGCACCCCAGTCAGCGGTAGAAACCCAGGCGATATTGGCTCGTACCTATGCTTTGCGTAACCTGAGACGGTTTGCCATTGATCAGTATCAATTATGTGCAGACACCCAATGCCAGGTGTACTGGGGACTGAATGATAATAATAATCGGGTGAACCGGGCGATCGCCAGCACCAACGGTTTAGTATTAACCTATAACAACCAATTAATTGATGCGGTCTATTCCTCCACAACCGGTGGAATTACAGCACCCTTCCATGATGTTTGGAATGGAGAAGAACGTCCCTACTTAAAAGCCATAGTGGATTCGGTGAATAATGTATGGGATTTATCTAAACGCAGTCTTGCCAACGCAAACAATTTCCGTGCCTTCATTGAAAAGCGTCAGGGATTTAATGAAGTAGGTTGGCGAACCTTTCGTTGGCAAATTTCGGTCAATTTATCTAAACTCAATTCTGATTTGAGAAAGTACCTACAATCTAAACAAAGTCCCCTGTCAAAATTTCGCTCTATTCAACGACTAACTGTCGCCGACCGTTCCCCATCTGGTCGAGTGTTAAAACTAGAGGTAATCACTGACATTGGTTCTATGGAACTCATCAAAGATGAAATTCTCAGAGCTTTTGAACCCCCAAGAAGTACCCTATTTTATCTAGATCCAATTTATGGAACTGGTGGTTTAAATGGATATTCCTTTGTTGGCGGCGGTTTGGGTCATGGTGTGGGGCTGAGTCAAACGGGTTCCTATCGACTTGCCGACTTAGGCTGGACTCCCAGTCGTATTCTGAATTTTTATTATCCAGGTACCACTCTCCAACCCTTAAACTCTAGCCTTATGAATTGGAATAATAACTAACGATTGAAGTTTTTGGCTTATTGCTGTTGTCCGGAGAGGCTTTTTAATCCATCAGGCTGATAAACTCCATATTCAGTGATAATGCCAGTGATCCAAGGAGCGGGGGTGACATCAAAGGCAGGGTTATAGAAATTGACCCCTTGAGGACATAGGGTTATATTACCCAATTGATAAACTTCTGAAGCTTGTCTTTCTTCAATTGGGATTTGACTACCATCAACCAGGTTAAAGTCAATGGTGGAAAGGGGGGCAGCGACATAAAATGGGATGTCATGGGCTTTGGCAACCAATGCCAAACCATAGGTTCCAATTTTGTTAGCCGTATCGCCATTGGCAGCAATACGGTCTGCCCCAACAATGACCACATCAATTAACCCCCTTTGCATACAATGGGCAGCCATACTATCGGTAATTAAGGTGACAGGTATTCCTTCCTGAATACATTCCCATGTGGTCAGTTTTGCACCTTGAAAACGGGGACGGGTTTCATCGGCATAAAGCATGGCTAGTCGCCCAGCCCGCCAAACAGAACGGACAACACCAAGAGAAGTCCCATATCCGGCAGTAGCCAGGGCTCCCGCATTACAATGAGTCAAAATTCTCAATGGGGAAGAATAGTTCAATAGAGCATTCAGTCCATGGTCTCCAATTGCCTTACAGGTTTGAATATCTTCAGTATTAATGACCTTGGCTGCTTCTAATAATGCAAGCTTCCGCTCTGGGACTGAACCTGGGGTTTCATGGGCCGTTTTTAGCATCCTAGCGACCGCCCAAAATAAATTAACAGCCGTTGGACGAGTTCCCTTCAGAAGTTGGGCGATCGCTTCCAGTTGTTGTAAAAATGTTGCAGGATCAGTGGTTTGAATATCCCTTGCTCCCAAATACATCCCATAAGCTGCGGCCACCCCGATGGCGGGGGCACCCCGAACAATCATGGTACGGATGGCTTCAGCCATATCATGAACATATCGAATGTCAACCAATGTATAGGTTTCGGGTAAGCGATTTTGATCAATTAACCGGACGTGATCATCAATCCAAATTATGGGATAAACTTCATTGACTGACATTTACTATTGTTCCTCTCTGGAGAATAAGTCGATTCCATAGGTATCAGGGGTTAAATAATAAAAAGGTGCTTCAATGAAGCACCTTTTTACAATGATAATTTATAGTTTCAAATGCAAATCATAACGAGAGTATCCCAATTTTGCAAGTATGCCTTCAACCCCTAATCTTTATCTCCCTTTTTGGGAGAAAGGGAATCGGCCACTAAGTTTCTCTCCCAAAATGGGAGAGAAACTTAGGGTGAAGTCTGCAAAATTGGGACGCACCCAATGATACCATTACCCAATTAGTGGAAGAGGCAATTAATAGTCAAAATCACCACCCATGCCACCACCAGCACCGGCAGGAGCAGGTTCTTTTGGTTCAGGTTTATCTACCACAATGCATTCAGTGGTTAAAACCATACCAGCGATGGATGCAGCATTTTGTAATGCGGAACGGGTAACTTTAGCCGGATCGACAATTCCAGCTTCAAATAAATCAACATAATCATTCTTAGCAGCGTCATACCCCACATTGAAGGGCTTTTCCTTGACCCGCTCAGCAATGACAGCACCATTTTGTCCGGCATTTTCGGCAATGCGCTTCAAGGGAGCTGCCAATGCCCGTGACACGATCAATGCACCCGTCAATTCTTCCCCTGCCAAGTTGCCATTCGCCCAGGTTTCTAAATCAGGAATTAAGTGGGCTAAGGTGGTTCCACCGCCTGGAACAATTCCTTCTTCCACTGCTGCCTTGGTTGCGTTGATGGCATCTTCCAATCGCAATTTGCGGTCCTTCATTTCGGTTTCAGTTGCCGCACCGACTTTGACAACTGCCACTCCACCAGCCAATTTAGCTAAACGCTCCTGTAGCTTTTCTTTATCGTAGGAGGAGTCAGTCTCATCCATTTGACGACGGATTTGTTCACACCGAGCTTTGACAGCGGCTTCATTCCCTTCTGCCACAATAGTGGTATTATCCTTCGTAATGGTTATCCGACGAGCCTTGCCTAAGCTTTCTAACTTAACGGCATCTAGCTTTAAGCCAGCATCTTCAGTAATTAACTGTCCGCCAGTTAACACTGCAATATCTTCCAACATGGCTTTACGGCGATCGCCAAAACCAGGTGCCTTCACCGCTGCCACATTAAGAACACCCCGTAAACGGTTTACCACAAGGGTAGCCAAAGCTTCTTTTTCAATATCTTCAGCAACAATTACCAAAGGACGACCAGAGCGAGCCACCTGTTCTAGGACGGGGACTAAATCTTGAACTAACGCAATCTTCTTATCTGTAATCAATAAGAACGGTTCATCTAAATTTGCCTCCATCCGTTCCGTATCCGTTGCAAAATAGGGAGAAATATATCCCTTATCGAAACGCATACCTTCGGTAACTTCCAATTCAGTCGTCATGGACTTACCTTCTTCCAGGGAAATTACCCCCTCTTTACCCACCTTATCCATGGCTTCGGCAATCATTTTGCCCACTTCTTCATCATTACCAGCAGAAATAGAACCAACTTGGGTAATAGCTTTAGAATCCTCTACAGGACGGGCATGTTTGGCAATTTCATCAACCAAGAAGAGGGTAGCTTTATCGATACCACGCTTAAGAGCAATGGCATTTGCCCCAGCGGCTACATTACGTAAGCCTTCCTTAACCATGGCGTGGGCTAATACGGTTGCGGTGGTTGTTCCATCCCCAGCAGCATCATTGGTTTTGGAAGCCGCTTGACGAATTAATGAAACCCCTGTATTTTCAACGTGGTCTTCTAACTCAATTTCCTTAGCAATGGTAACCCCGTCATTCACAATTTGGGGAGCACCAAATTTCTTTTCCAAAACAACATTTCGTCCTTTCGGTCCGAGGGTTACTGCAACAGCCTCAGCTAGGATGTCCATACCACGTTCGAGGGCACGACGAGCGTTCTCGTTGTAAATAATGCGCTTAGCCATAATAATTCAAGTCTCGATAGGGTTTTGCAAGAATAATGAATGGTAATAGGATTGTCTATTCAAATTAACTAAGAGACTACTGCCAAAATATCTTTCTCAGATAGCAGTACATACTCATCATTAGACAATTTCACATCGGTTCCGGCATACTTGGAGTAAAGCACCTTGTCGCCAACCTTCACTTCAGGGGCTTGGCGGGTTCCGTCATCATTCCGTTTGCCAGGACCAACCTGAATCACTTCACCAATTTGAGGTTTTTCCTTAGCAGTGTCGGGAAGTAAAATGCCACCCGCAGTCTTTTCTTCGGATGCACTCACTTTTACGAAAACTCGATCAGCTAAAGGTTTAACAGTAGAAACACTCAGCGTTATAGCTGCCATATACGCTCTCCTATCAATAAAATACGAGGACTGAAACTAATCTATTCCCTAGAATTAGCACTCTCATCCCATGAGTGCTAATGTAACGAAATTTGGGGTACCATGGCAACTGATTTTGTAGTACGGTTTACCGAACTGTGGACATTACCAGAGGAAATACTTCTGTTGGATGGGAAACCAACTGCTTAGTGTGGACGCTGTGAAATGTAACTTTTTATAACTTTTTAAGGTTACAACCCGTGGGAAACAGGAAAAATCTGTGGAAAACCCCATCCTTCAGAAAGACCTTTGCCGTCATTCCTGTGGAAAAAACCCTCAATTGAGCGGAAAAAAAGGGGATAAGTTGGAGAAGGATCGGGAAAACAGTATTAGTACATTTAAACCTGTGGGAAACTTGCCCCTCTTTTCCCCATGTTTTCCACAGGCAAAATACCCTTTAAGGTCTGAAAAAGAGTGGTTTTTGAGGTTTTTCCACAATTTCCACACCCTCTACTACTACTATTTAAACTTTAATTGAATGTAGGAGTCTTTTAGAAATGGATTTGGGGTGGGGAATATGGGATTTAAGGGGGTATGTTAATATAAACAACTACATTGAAAATAAACTAGAATAATCCTATAAACACTATAGGTAGGGTTTAGAACTAGGCTTAATTACTATATATGGATTCTGATCTCCAGATTATGTGAGACTAAGGACCTAAAAAAACGAATTTTAGTTTTTTAGTTTTAATTCATTTTAAGCATTGCTTAAACAATTATTAAATTAAGCATTATTTGATTGACTTTTCCACAATTTTTAATTTCTGTGGAAAACTCCCACGATTTATGTAGTTCATCTGGAGGTTGTTACCAATGAAATTTATTTGTACCCAAAAGGACTTGAGTACCCACCTTTCCTTTGTCAGTCGTGCCGTACCCAGTCGTCCAACCCATCCAGTGTTAGCAAATATTTTTATTCATGCTGATCTATCGGCACATAGGGTAACCTTGGTTGGTTTTGATTTAAGTTTAGGCATTAAAACCAGTTTTTCAGCCCAAGTTTTACAGGAGGGACGGATTACAGTACCTGCAAAATTGTTGACGGATATTGTGGTACGTCTGCCAGATGGGGATTTAACCCTGGAATTGGTAGAGGATACCATTAGTTTAACTTCAATTTATGGACAGTATGAGGTTCGGGGTATGTCGGCTGATGAATTTCCTGAATTGCCTGTCATTCAACAGGGAGAAGTGATGCAGTTGCCCATTGAAGGTCTTTTGTCTGGGTTGCAAGGGTCTTTGTATGCTGCTAGTACGGATGAAACCAAGCAAATATTAACCGGAGTTCATTTAGTGACTGAATCCGATGCACTGGAATTTGCAGCTACCGATGGACATCGGTTGTCTGTGGTTGTTCCTATGCTTACAGATGGGGAATCCGTCACCACCGATCACCCCCGCCATTCCCTAGATGTGACCATTCCTGCTAAAACCTTACGGGAATTAGAACGAATGTTAGCCTCCCAACAAGAGGTTTCAACGGTAGATGTATGGTCTGAACCGGGACAGGTCATTTTTGAATGGGGGGATCAACGGTTGACCAGTCGTTTATTGGAAGGTTCTTTCCCTAATTATCGTCAGTTACTCCCCCGTCAATTTTCACGACAAATGACGGCTGAACGACGGCTATTTACCGCTGCTTTAGAGCGAATTGCCGTGATCGCAGACCGTAAAAATAATATTGTAAAGTTAACGTTAGATCCGGTTAATCAAGTGGTTGTACTTCAGGTTGATGCCCAAGAAGTTGGTTCAGGGCGGGAGTCACTCCCTGCTCAGATTTCAGGGGAACCGTTGGATGTGGCGTTTAATGTGAAATATTTATTAGATGGACTAAAGTCTTTTTCCACCACCGAAGTGCAATTGCAGTTGAATACCGCCACCAGTCCCGTCATATTACATCCGTTGGGTGGAACTAAGATGACCTATTTGGTCATGCCAGTACAAATCAGATCTTGAAACGAAGTTGGTAAAGAAGTGTATGATAACGTGCCCTATATGCGGGTTTGACAACCCAGCTAACAATAAATTTTGCGAACAATGTGGTTCATCCTTGGAGGTATCCTCTGATGGTGAACAGGTTCCTTATTCTCCCGTTTTGCCAGTCAACCCTAGTCATGGGGATGAACAACCATCAGATAACGGTAGTTTGATGGATGAAGATTCTCCCCTCGTGGTTCCTGTCCTGCTTAGTCAATTGGAGGTTGCTTGTCAAACTGATGTGGGAAGACAACGGGATCATAATGAGGATTATTGTAGTACACGAACTAATCCACCGTCCGTGACCTCCCAGGGTCCAGTACGGGGGCTTTATATTCTCTGTGATGGGATGGGTGGACATGCCGGTGGGGCTGAAGCGAGTCGGTTGGCTGAAGAAACTCTTTGGGAGCAATTGGAGGCAAGTTGGTTTAATCAACCTCTTTCTGGGGAATGGAACCTGAATTTTAGACATCAAAATTTACTTCCTGATGAAGAGACCATTTGTGATGCTATCTTTGCGGTAAATTCACGGATTTATGAGATTAATCAGGTTAATTCCCGCACTGGTAGTGGACGGATGGGAACCACCCTGGTTGCTGTCTTGATTGAAAATACCTCTATTGCGGTTGCCCATGTGGGAGATAGTCGGTTGTATCGCTTTACTGCCAGTGGTGGGTTGGAACAAATGACCGTTGATCATGAAGTTGGTCAGCAAGAAATTTCCCGTGGCGTTGATCCCATAACAGCCTATGCTCGTGGGGATGCCTATCAGCTTACCCAAGCATTGGGTCCCCGAGATAATCGTTTCGTCAATCCTGATGTGGCATTTTGGGATATTACTGAAGATACCATTATACTATTGTGTTCTGATGGGTTGTCAGATAATGATTTTGTGGATAGTCACTGGGCTGACTACTGTGAATCTTTCATGGATTGGGACACGGATTTGCAACACACTGTATCCCAATTTGTTGCTCTAGCCAATAACTATAATGGACATGATAATATTTCGGTCATCGCAATTCGGGTCAAGGTGTGTCCCCATCCCGATTACAAGTAAGCTCCTTTCCACTCCATTGGTGGGTTAGGGTGATTGTTTTAAAATTTCTAACCGAACCCGGGCTTTTCCCGATAATCCAATTACTTTTGCCGCACCCATTGATAAGTCGATAATAACGGTTGGATCACCAAGTCTGTCGTTAATTCGTACAATGACTGACTTTCCGTTGGTAATATGGGTTACCCGAAGTTGGGTATTAAAGGGTAAAGACCGATGGGCAGCGGTGAGTTCATTAGGGTTGAAAATTTCACCATTGGCGGTTCGATTGCCCACAAACCCAGGACCATACCACGCTGCTAGTCCTTCTATAGACTGTTGGGCGTTTCCAAGGTGAGGGGTAAACAGGAGGAGGGATGTGAGGGTTAGGAAAAGGGGCGATCGCCATGAATTAAAGTTCATAGGTATTCATGTGATAAATTTTACGATTAGCTAAAAATCTTACTATTAAATCATTGGCTGAGATGGTATTTCCCCCTTTCTTAATCATTTGGCTTTTTGCTCTAAGTTTGTTCAAAACAGTCAAATTTCATGGGTTGTTAGTATTTCTGTTGCCTTGTTTGCTGACGAATTTCCCGATGGAGAGGATGGGGAAATGTACTGGGGATTCCACCTAATTATGGAGAGTGGCGGGGTTTTTCAAATTCTTCATAGGCTGCTACGATGCGTTGAACCAACGGATGACGTACCACATCAGCTTTTGATAACTTGCAAAATGCAATTCCTTCAACGGATTGTAAACATTTTTCAGCCACCGAAAGCCCTGAGGGTTGACTGGCGGGTAAGTCAGTCTGGGTGAGGTCACCAGTGACTACCATACGGGAACGGAACCCCAGACGGGTGAGTACCATTTTCATCTGGGCAGGGGTGGTATTTTGGGCTTCATCCAAAATAATAAACGCATGGTTCAGGGTACGGCCTCGCATATAGGCTAAGGGTGCTACCTCAATCACTCCCCGTTCCATAAGGTTGGCAATTTTTTCCGGATCAACGAATTCATAGAGGGCATCATAAAGGGGACGGAGGTAGGGATTTATTTTTTGTTGCAAGTCACCGGGTAAGAACCCTAACTTTTCCCCTGCTTCAACGGCTGGACGGGTAAGAATCAGGCGTTCATATTGATTCGCCAGTAGGGATTGGATGGCAAAAACAGTTGCTAAGAAGGTTTTTCCAGTCCCCGCCGGTCCAATGCAAAAGGTAAGGTCATGGGCGCGGATGGCTTGGATGAATTGTTGCTGATGAAAAGTTTTAGCCCGGATCTCGTCTCCGCGCCGGGTACGGGCTAAGATATCCCGTCTAAGTTGGGTTAGATCCCCTTGCCGATCAGTATCCATTGCTTGATGAGCGGTGAATATATCTACTTCAGCAATGGGGACTCCCTTTATCCAAAGTTCCTCTAAGGAACGCACTAATCCAATACATCGATCCACCTGATGGTGAGTACCTGAAATCCGTAGTGCCTGTCCCTGTAAAACCACCTCGGCTCCAGTTTTTTGGGATAGGTTTTTCAGATTTTGTTCATGATCCCCTGTTAGGGCGAGGGCACTTGCAGGGTTGGGAAATTCAATGGTGGTGGTTGTCCAAGCCATGCAAGGGTTCAACGGTTGAAAAACTAAAACTTAAGACCGTTTACGAAGTAAAGGTTTTTCTGGATTAGATTGACGGGGTTGAGAGTCTTCTGAACCGTCAACCTTAGATGTCCCCGAAGGTATATTGGTATCCTCCGGTGGTGGCATGTAAATATCCAGATGGACAACTTGATCCACGGTTTGTGCCACTGCCTGAAGAACCGTGAGAATGGCTTGAATATTTCGACCATTCCGACCAGATACCCGGTTTTTATCATGGGCATCAAAGGCAACTCGAATTAATACCCGCGATCGCCCTACGGAAGATTCGCAATCGATGCGCAAACCCCCTGGATTTTCTAAAAAAGGACTCAAAAGAAAACGTACCAAAGCTGGATAATCCGGCACAGTAACTCCAAAGTCAGAACAACGAATAGACTGATGAGGTTCAAGTGGTCGTGGTAACAGCGGCAGGAACTTTACTCAACCGGAGTTGTTCAAAAACATTTGCTTTTTCCAGAATACGACGAACCGTATCGGTTGGTTGGGCACCCTCCCGCAGTCGTTTTAAAATCGCTTCCACCTCTAGGTGGATTTGCTCTGTACATGGGTTATAGTAGCCCAATTCTTCTAATGGTCGTCCATCACGACGGGTTGTACTTTGCATTGCTACAATTCGATAGCTGGCTGCCCGTTTTTTTCCAAATCGTTTCAGTCGTAACTTAATCATGTTGAGTAAAAATGAAGGGGTAGTTTCCGTGTGTTGCTTGAAGGAGGAAGAAAGGAGGCTTTTTGAATTAATCTCTGGGGGTATCCCAGAAATTGGTTATGGCCTTTCCAGTTCCTGTCAATACTTCACAAACTTAAATAATATCATACTCTTTCATGGAAATCCATGGGTTTTAACGAACCTGCATATGAACCGCATCGGAAAGGGTGGGAATTTCGGCATAATTACCCCGCACACTCTGAAAAATGGAATAGGAAATGGTTGCGACCACCCCTAAAAAAACGGTTGTAAACAAAGTTTGTAAAATAAAATCAATCTGGATAACTGGTTTGAGAACATAAGTTGCAACCACCTGACATAAAATCACTAAAATATCTATTAGGATTGCCTGCATGGTATTGAAACGAATAAAGTGGGGGATACGTTCGTTGCGAACCACCAGTAGAAATAATACGAAAAAAATGATCAGCCCGGCGAATGGTAAACTGATTAAGGTTAGAAAAGGGCTTAAGGGGTACAATAAAAGCTGAAGGGGTGGAAAGTCCCGAAACAAATAATACCCAAAGCCTATGCTCTCCACGAGGGGTAGTATGTAGGGTAAGCAAGCTAGGATGCGATGCCAAATTGTTGTAGAACCACGCCAAGTCATTTCTGTCTCCATTTTTTATTACTATTATGCCATAGCTAATAAGGGTTATAAGGCTGTTAGTTGATGTTTTCCAACTTAATTCGGGGATCAACTACCTTCAGGAGTAAATCCGCCATTAAATTACCCACAATTAGCAAGGTAGCCCCCATCATTAAGCTGGCCATGACTAAGTAAATATCCTTGGCAAGGACAGCACTGTAAATCAATCGTCCCAACCCCGGCCAATTGAAGAAAAATTCGGCAATAAAAGCACCGCTCAGTAATCCAGCAAATTCAAATCCCAAGAGGGTTATGAGGGGGTTGACAGCATTACGCAAGGCATGGATGTAAATGACCCGGTTTTCTGATAATCCTTTTGCCCGTGCGGTTTGGATGTAGTCCTGTCGTAAAACATCTAGTAATTCTCCCCTAGTAATACGTTGTAGCCCGGCAAAACTTGTGATACTGAGGGCAATGGTAGGTAAAATCATGTGCCATAGAACATCTAAACATTGACCTAATGGATTTAAGTCACTGTGGTGAACACTGGTCATTCCTCCCACCGGCAACCATGGGGAAAGATTCTGTGCCCCAATGAGGAGGATTAAAGCAGTGATAAAACTGGGAAAGCCCTGACCAATGTAACTGAGTATCCGTAAGATCCGATCTATCCATTGATTTTGGTGCACTGCTCCAACGATTCCCAAGGGGATGGCGATCGCCCAAGTCACCATCAGGGAGGACAGGGAGATGAGTAATGTATTTCCCATTCGTTCCCATAATAAAGACGAAACTGAACGCTGATAAGCAAAACTTTGTCCAAAATTCCCCTGGGTTACCACTTGGAACAACCACCGACCATATTGCTCATACCACGGTCGATCCAGTCCAAATTGCTGACGTAGTTCTTCAATCCGTTCCGGGGAAATGACTGGATTTTGTTTCAATGTATCCAAATAATTCCCCGGAGCAAGTTCAATGATCAAAAAACAAAGAATGGAAGCAAGTAGGAGGGTTAAAAGCCCTTGCAATAAACGTTTGGTGACATAAACAAACGTTTCATTATTGGCAACAGCACTGAAAGTTGAACGGATAGGGATGCCCATGGATCTGATGCAATGTTTCACTTTACGATACAATAAAAGCGAAAATTCTTTCGGTCTTTTTTCTGTTTATAGTGTTGATGGGGAGCTGGGTAGTCGGCATGGAAATCAATCTTCCTAATGTGAGAGCGGAGGTGGAAGCGGTTTTTGCAGAGTATGAAGCCGCATTAGTTAATAATGATGTTGAAACATTAAATCGTCTTTTTCTGGATAGTCCCCACACCATTCGCTATGGGATTGCTGAAAACAACTATGGCTATGCTGAAATCGCAGCTTTCCGTGCCGCATGTCCTCCCATTCCCGAACGGACATTGGAAGATACCCATATCACCACCTATGGTCAAGATTTAGCCACAGTATGGACCCTGTTCCGTCGGTCATCATTACCCGATAAAATTGGTCGTCAGAGCCAGGTATGGAATCGCACTCCCCATGGTTGGCGCGTTGTTGCTGCCCATGTCAGTATGATTCCAGATGACATCGTTAATAATTAATATAACCACCCAAAACTATAATTTATAGGGGTTCTCATTCGGATGAGGTACAGGTCAGTTGCCAAGTCCATGAGCTGCAAGGCTTCTTTCATTTAGGGTGTACCTCATAGGTTCAGGAACCGCTACATTTTGTCTATTTATTTCTTTATTTCGCTCAATTGAAGCATGATCCAACAACCCACTGCCAACCTCTCGAACTCAGACAAAAAAGGGTTTTCTGGTTCCATTTCCTACCAAGTGACCATGTTCTCGCCCCAGTCCCACTTGTTTGAAGTAACCTTGCGGGTTGATGGATGGCGATCGCCTACCCTAGACTTGATCATGCCTGTTTGGACCCCTGGTTCCTATTTAATTCGAGAATATGCACGCCATCTACAAGATTTTTCTGCTAAAGGGGAAGGCACCCAGCCCCTACTATGGCAAAAAATGACTAAAAACCATTGGCAAGTAGGCACGGAGGATATTCATTCCATCATCGTTCAATATCGTATTTTTGCAAACGAATTAACGGTACGCACTAACCACCTGGATAATACCCATGGCTACTTCAATGGAGCTGCCATGTTTTTTTTTGTGCCGGGTTATGAATACCACCCCATGGAATTGACCATAGTTCCCCCCTATTCCCATTGGTCTATTACCACGGCTCTGTCATCCTTGCATTCTGCTGAACCGGGTCAACCCCAAACCTTTCTTGTTCCTGATTTCAACACCTTGGTGGATAGTCCCGTTGAGGTTGGAGAGCACCACTGTTTTTCTTTTTATGCAACTGGCAAACCCCACCAATTAGTAGTATGGGGTAAGGGAAATTTGAACGCAGACCACCTCATTGAAGATATGCAAAAAATAATCCGGGTTGAGTCGGATTTATTTGGTGGATTACCCTATGATCATTATTTGTTTTTCCTCCATTTAACCAGTCGTGGCTACGGGGGGTTAGAACATAAAAACTGTTGTTCCTTGATTTACCAGCGGTTTGGATTCCGCGATCGCCATAAGTATCATCGATTTATCCAACTGGTAGCCCATGAATTTTTTCACTTGTGGAATGTTAAACGGATCCGTCCCCAATTTACAACCCGCGAAATTCCTCCAAATCCCTTAGATTTCTCCTACTCTGAAGAGAACTATACCCCATGCCTTTGGTTTAGTGAAGGTACTACCAGTTACTATGATGGATTGATTCCATTACGGGCTGGGATATATGATGCAAAGACTTATTTAACCTACTTAAGCCAGGAAATTACCCACTACCTAACCAAACCAGGACGGTTGGTTCAACCCTTAACTGAATCGAGTTTTGATGCCTGGATTAAACTGTATCGTCCCGATGCCAATAGTGCCAACAGTCAAATCTCCTATTACTTAAAGGGGGAAATGGTCTCCCTAGTACTGGATTTATTCATTCGCTCCCGTCACCAAAACCGTCATTCGATGGATGATGTCCTCAGACAGATGTGGTGTCAGTATGGTGTAACACAAACTCCTTTTACCCATGCCCAACTTTTATCGGTTATTGAGGTTGTTGCTGGGACTGATTTAAGTGATTTTTTCCATCGCTACCTTTTTACAACAGAGGAATTACCACTCTCAACTTACTTGAACCTTTTTGGACTTAACCTTCAGTCAAATGGTGATGATGCCCATCGCCCCCCCTATTTGGGAGTTAATTTTGAAATGGATGGGGGGAAAGAAGTGGTAAAGTCTGTGGATTATGGTTCTCCTGCTTGGGTTGCAGGAATTGATAGTGAGGATGAAATTGTGGCAGTTGATGGTTTACGAATTACTGCCAGACAGTTTGCAAATCGCCTCTTGGACTATAAACCTGGCGATGTGGTGACCCTTTCCCTTTTCCATCAGGATAGTTTGTGTACCCTTAGGGTGACTTTGGCAGAACACCAACCAAATAGTTATCATCTAGTCCCAGTGACTGATCCCTCAGAGGGTCAGGTTGATTTGTGTCAACAGTGGCTTGGGGAATCTCTGTGGTCATGATTTAGCATTTATTGAAATCGAAGATTTTGTAATCGTTGTTTGGCGGACGGAGATAGGGAGTTAAAGAGCCGCGATCGCCCTGATTTCCCATCTTGTTGCTGCAATCGTCGTGTTTTTGTTGCCATTAGCTCCACATCCACCGCAAGTTGACGCGCAGTCATACATTCGGCTCCATAGCCAATGACTGTTAATCGTTGAGCATTATCTGAAGTTGCAACAATTAAACGGGGATGGGTTTTTAGCCATTCATGATAAAAGTGGGCACATACTTTTTCAATATAAGTGTCCGCAGTTTGTCCAAAGTTGGTATATCGCACAGAAAGGTTTGAGGTTACCGCTTCGCAGGTGCCAATACTCTCTTGATAATGGGAGTCAAAAATGATTTCAGTATCATACCCTTGTACCGCAGTATAATCAACTAGGGTGGCTTTCAGTTCATCACGGGCAGCATCCAGTCCAACCTGATCACGGGTTTGTTGGAGACCTAGCCAGCTACCGATTATGTTGTAGCCATCAACTAGAAGTAATGCTTGGGACGCTGATGCTGACATGGGACAGGTAGAGGACGGAATTAATGGAGAATTTGTTTATTATACAAAAAAATGATTGATTTTTTCCAAATTACCATCTCCAACCATTCTGATTTAGAACTTGGGGGATAACAGTGGACTTCACTGTTGGTAGGGCTTAGAGAGGTAGGGACGGGAAAAAACTAGGTAGTTTATATTTATAACGGCGGAGCAATGATTAATTCCCTTAATGTGTTGTGGTTGATTCTATCGAAGCATTTTTCGATGTCTAATTCTAGGATTCTTTTGTTTAATCCGTTGCTGCTACTGAAGTAGAAATTGGTTCTTATTGATATATTAAGTTTTGTGTGCGGTTGCCCTGGGACACTCTCGTCAGTATTTCCCCTAACCTACTTGTAAGTGGTAGTGTTAATAATTGCCCGTGATTTAATCCCATTCCAGTCTTGTTACCATGGCATTCATTGTTCAAAAGTATGGGGGTACCTCCGTTGGAACGACCCAACGGATTCAAGCAGTCGCTCAGCGGATTGTAGCAACCGTAAAAGCTGGTAATTCCGTAGTAGTGGTGGTATCAGCCATGGGTAAAACCACCGATGGCTTGGTTAAATTAGCCCATGAAATTTCGGGTAACCCCAGTCGTCGAGAAATGGATGTACTCCTTTCTACGGGTGAACAAATTACCATCGCCTTATTGAGTATGGCTTTACAAGAATTAGGGCAACCAGCCGTTTCCATGACAGGTGCACAAGTGGGCATTGTGACTGAAACCGCCCATACTCGGGCACGTATCCTGCGAATCACTACAGAACGCATTGAACGTCATCTACAATCAGGATATGTGGTGGTGGTGGCAGGTTTTCAAGGGGTCAGCGATACGGAAGATTGGGAAATTACCACCTTGGGTCGTGGCGGGTCAGATACTTCAGCAGTTGCCTTGGCGGCTGCCCTACATGCTGATCAATGTGAAATTTATACCGATGTCCCTGGCATCTTGACCACCGATCCCCGATTGGTTCCTGAAGCACGGTTAATGGAAGAAATCACATCAGATGAAATGCTGGAATTAGCTAGTTTGGGTGCGAAGGTTCTCCATCCCAGGGCTGTGGAAATAGCTCGAAATTATGGGGTAACCCTTGTGGTTCGTTCTAGTTGGACCGATGAGCCGGGCACCAAGGTAGTGTCTTTAACCCCACAGAACCGCAGCTTGGAGGGTTTAGAAATTGCTCGATCAGTTGATGCGGTAGAATTTGATACCCAGCAGTCACGGGTTGGTTTGTTACGAATCCCCGACCGTCCCGGCATTGCTGCATCCCTGTTTGATCAGATTGCAAAAGAACAAGTGGATGTGGATTTGATTATTCAGTCCATCCATGAAGGGGAAACTAATGATATTACGTTTACGGTAAATCGCAGGTCAGTTGCTTGTGCTGAAGCGGTAGCCACTTCAATTCTGCCCAATCTTTTAGCGGGGTTTACCCCCCACCCAGATGCTATCCCTGAGGTGGTGGTCAATCCACAGGTCGCCAAGGTTAGCATTGTGGGTGCAGGAATGATCGGTCGTCCCGGAGTGGCTGCCCAAATGTTTACCATTCTGGCTCAGGCTGGTATCAATATTCAAATGATTTCCACCTCAGAGGTAAAAGTTAGTTGTGTCATTGAGTCTTTCACTGAAACCACAGTAGATGAATTATGTCATCGAGCTTTACATGCTCTGCAGAGAGTTTTTGAAGTAGATAGCTCTCCAACCCCTTTTCGGCAAGATGAAAAGATAGGGGTGCATGGGGGGAGTCAACCCTATCCAGTGGTTCGTGGCGTCGCATTGGATATGAAACAGGTTCGATTGGCTATTCGTGATGTGCCCCATCGCCCTGGCATGGCATCCCAACTATTCCAACTACTAGCAGATCATGGGATTAGTGTGGATATGATCATCCAATCCCAGCGCTGTCGCGAGACTGATACTTTCCATTATCGAGATATTGCCTGTACGGTTGCTGAGACTGATGGAGAAATGGCACGGTCTGTTTTAGAATCTGCAATGACGAACTTAGGATATGGTGCAGTCATGATTGACCCAGCGATCGCCAAGGTCAGTATTGTGGGTGCTGGCATGGTAAACCATCCGGGAGTCGCCGCTCGCATGTTTGCAGCGTTGTCAGAACGTCAGATTAATATTCAGATGATTGCCACATCCGAAATTAAGATTAGTTGTGTAGTAGACAAATCTAAGGGGGTGGAGGCGTTACAGGCAATTCATCAAACGTTTCACCTAGCCGGTAATTATCCCATCCACATTCCTAGTTAATTGGGGGCAAGGGTGAGATAGGGAATTGGTCAATGATGGGAAAGAGTCTCCGTTCACTATAGGATATATTATTCAACCCTCCATGAATTATCGGGGTGATGGCAATTGATTTAAATAATTCAGAATGGGCATCATAATTAATGCAGTACCAGTAAGAGTAAACCAAAATAGGTGAGGAACCGGTTGGGGTTGATCCAATGCCCATCCACCAACAGGTGAACCCACAACATAACCTACTGCCCAGCATAGGGAATTAATTGCCAGGTAAGTACCCCGTAAAGACTGGGGAGCCATTTCTGCCACAAAGGCTGAAGCAGTGGGTAAATAGATGATACTGGCAAAGCTAATGGTGGTTAAAGCAAGGGCTGCAATTACCACCGGGAATTGAGAATTAAGCCCCGTGAATCCAACTAAGGCAAACCCTATCCCCCACAATCCAGCTGATAGCATTAATGACCGGGGGTGGGGGTATCGTCCCAGCCACCGTGCCACGGGTAATTGAAATAGGGAAGATAGGAGGATGTGTCCTGTGATCAATCCACTGATCGTAGAGGCAGAAAGTCCAGAAGGCAATCCCCGAATATTGGTATGAACAAAATTGGTAAAATAGAGGGGTAGTACGGTTTGAACTTGGGCAATATAGAGAGTCAACACACAATTAACCAACCCAAATGTCAACAACTGACCATCTGCCAATGCAAATCTCCAGTTTCCGCGGGGGGTAAATGGTTGACTAACCGGGTGAGTAGTTTCATGAATACTGAAATAAACAATGACACCAAATATCAAATAGCTTAACCCATCCACCATATATAGTACCCGGAAAGCTCCCGTGGTAGTGATCACCCAACCCCCACAAACTACCCCCATCCCCAGTCCTAAATTGTCTGCCAATCGATTAAGGGCATAGGCTTCATTCCGATTATCCTCCCCAGCTAAGTCAGCGATGGATGCTTCCATCGCCGGCCAATAGAGTCCGATTCCTAGACCCATTATGACACTGCCTGCTGTAAAGAACGGTAAATTGACAGTAATGGATAGGACCAGGGAGCCAAAGGCTGAAATAATTGAAGATAAGATTAATATCTTTCGCCGTCCCCAGTCAGGGGAGTCTGCCAGAGTTCCTCCTACAATTCGTCCTGCCATTCCTACTGCTGCCCCTAGTCCCAAGGCTAACCCCACCGCTGCGGCTGATAATCCCACCCGATTTACGAAAAAAATAGTCGCATAAAATAGGGTAAAGCCAGTCCCAACTTGGGATAGTAAACGACCCACGGCAAGCATCCAAACCGTGGTTGGTAAATTGGGAAGCCATTGATTGAGATGATTCATTATTGAGGGGCTGACGATAATGGAACAGACCAACCCAATCGCGTTGGTTGTTGATAAATCCGTATGAGAGTGTTGATATCCCGTTGGGATATGGCGGGAGGATGACGAACTTGGGAGAAAAAGAGAGCGTCAGTCTCTAAGAGGCTATGCCCCCAAATTCCCAAGGCATGCCCCAGTTCATGGCGAGCTGTGGCTAACAAATAAACCGGGGATTGATTGGGACGGATGCGAATGGTCATCCGATGGGTCAGGGTTGGGGATTGATTAGGTAAATGTCTCAGATAAACTTCATAATGGGTTTCGGCAGTCCGAAACCGGGGTAATTGCCCATTGGAACCCAGTCTCATCGGTGGAGGCGATCGCCATAGGAGAATATCAGCCTGTTCCGGTTTTTCAGTCACTCTACAAGGCAGGTACATAGACCATTCTTCCACAGCTTGGTTCACTGCATTCCACCATTGTTCAGCTTGCTGCCGATCAAATGGTAATGCCTCTTTTCCGGGTACAGGTTGGCGATAAACCTGAATCGGAAACTGGGACCATACTAAATAACCAATGTCTGTTGATTGAATTTGATCAAAATAATTGTCAGTGTTAGATAAATTGGATACTCCTTTCCATTGCGTTAGGGTAGGGGGCATTGAATGGATGGCAGCCACAGGGAGAGGGGGGGGCTGGGAAGTTGGCTGAGCGAGCATTCCTGTACTCACTAAGGATAACCCAAGGCTAAAAAGAATCCCTCCAATAAAACAACCTATTTTGATGAGGTGCCACTTGCTTGAAACTTTTCCATTATTGAAAACCATATTTCCCTTCCACTCTCTTCTTTTCAGTCTACACAAACTAGTTACAGTTTCCTTTCCTAAGCCCAGATGAGACCCTATATAGCGGTTCTCATTCGGATGAGGTACAGTTCAGTTGCCCAATCCCATGAGCCGCAAGCTTCTCTCATTTAGGGTGTACTTCATACTTCAGGAACCGCTATATGCGTGCTTAAAAACTAAGCGTTCTACCCGCCATCGCAGGGCATAAAATTGAGTTACCCTTTGGACATGGCTGGTAATGGTAATCGGAAGACTGGTGAGGAATACCATTAAGTGACACCATGTAATATTTCTCATTTGAATTTTTTGTCTCAATACCTAGTATGTCGCCAAGCTTTAGCTTTTTATCAATACATTTAGGTAGTATAAAACTTTCAAAGTACCCTTTTTCTTTAAAGCCAATTATGTATATGCGAATTCTATTTTGTGGTACGCCATAATCAAATGAGTTAATCACAAAGTAGTTAGCATAATATCCTGTTTTTTGAATTCTTTCTAAAATAGTCGATAGGGCTTTTTTAGTGCGAGGATCCGGAAAAACATTACCTTCGACTCACATGATCAGAAAATGGTGATGCAGACTTTCTAATATTCAGCAATATAAAAAGAAATTTTCCTTTTCCCCCTACTCCAGTTTTGCTTTAGCAAAAGAACTATGCTTCGGCAAAGTAACCTCCCAATCTTGCACCGCGTCAATCTCCGCCACATTGTCCAAAAACTCACCATCCAACAAATGCCCGCCAGCCTTGCGATCGCTAGTAATGAAATGGAAATGATAACCCGCCACATTAGTTTCCTTTAAGTACTGTGGTAGCCGAAAACCAACTAAAGTTCCCTGCACATCTCGCAACTCAAAAACCTGTTGTTGCTTACTAAACACCTCCCCTAATGTGGGATAAGGCAAATCTGAATAGATAGGTAATACACTTACCAATAGAGCCATGCATAATGCCATAATCCAGAAAAAATATTTACGCTTCATAGTCTCTTTCACTTAATCAAAAAAGCCTCCATCAAATTATAACAAAATAATAAACATCAGCCTATTGCCAAGTATCGATGTACAGGGCAACCGCACACGTTTCTTAACGCGCTATATGGTACACCTCAATATTAAAAACACTAGTTTAGAAGATCTTTATTCTCAATAAGCCTTAACTAATGAGAATTTTTGCAATAAGGTGATGAAAATTGGCTCTTATTGATATATTAAGTTTTGTGTGCGGTTGCCCTGTTCGGTTCTTCGCATTAATTCACTATTGAAAAGAACCATTTACATGTTAAAAAGCAATAAGGTTGAACAATACACAGTGAGTATCTTGCCATGCTAAAAAACGATCGCTGGATTATGGAACAAGCTAAACAAGGCATGATTCAGCCTTTTGAACCAAAGCTCATTCGTCAAGTATCCAGAGATGATACCCATATTCAAAAAGTATTATCGTTCGGTTTGTCAAGCTATGGCTATGATATAAGGCTTTCCTCAGCAGAATTTGTTATTTTTCGCCATATTCCCGGCACCGTGATTAACCCCAAGCGGTTTAACCCACAAAATCTTGAACCTGTTACTTTGCAATCTGATGCAGATGGTGATTTTTTCATCATACCCGCCCATTCCTATGGATTAGGAGTCTCATTAGAGAAAATACAGATGCCCCCTAATGCTACTGCCATTTGCATGGGGAAAAGCACTTATGCCAGATGCTCCTTAATTGTAAACACTACCCCGCTGGAAAGTTCATGGGTTGGGCACATAACCCTTGAGGTCAGTAATTCGTCTGGGGCAGACTGCAGGATTTATGCAAATGAAGGGGTCTGTCAACTGTTATTTTTTGAGGGCGAACCTTGTGATACCACTTATGCAGACCGGGCAGGAAAATATCAGAATCAACCGCAACGGGTCACTATCGCTAAAGTTTAAAGACTTTCCACACAAGTTGTCTACTAAAATTGTTCGTGAAAACCATTGGATCTAAACATTCGGTCGGTTCGATGCCTGAATTGTGACACTGAACACGACCGAAATGTGAATGCAGCAAAGAATATAGAACAAAGTCCGCAAGGCATTGGGAGACTCTAAACCCGACGGGGAGCAACCGTAAGACCTCTTCGGAGGCTAGTTGCTGTGAACCGTCAAGAATCACCGTGGCTTTAGCCCGGTGAGTATGTCAACCATAACCCATCATCTCCTTGGCACTACCAAGACAAAAGAGGGAGAAAATTGCCTTGGAAAGGAGATTCATTATTTGGGTTTAACAGGGCTGGGTTTAGGACTAGTTGGACTTGGCTTGACAGTAGGGGAGGGGCTGGGTTTAGGACTAGTCGTTGTAGTTGGTCTAACATTGGAGGAAGGAGATGATTGAGGGTTTGGCTTCCCCTGGGTGCCACTGGATAAGGTTCGAACAAACTCCAGGGACTCTTGGGGCGGTACCAAGACGATCTGAGAACCAAGTTCTTTGAAGAATGGCACCTCTTTATTGAATTTTTCATCTGCTTCATTTTCCCAACCATACAAAACCATTTCAAGAGGTAATGGGAATGCCAGAACTTGTAATGTAGCCGCTTGATTAGGCTGTTGTTTCTTAAACTGTTCAACAATGGTTTGCATATCTTCTTTTTTGAAGAACAGAGGAATCACCGATTTATCTCCTTGCCGTATGGCAACAGGAAACCGCTCTTTTTCAGCCCCAGCCAAGGCAAAGAACAAGGGTGTTCCTTGGAACTGTTCAGGTTTTGCCCCTGCTTGTTTAATCAAGTCTTTGGCAGATGTAACCTGTTGTTGCATGGGCACATATTCAAACTCTAACCGATCAGCCTTACCTTTTGACTTTTGACGAATTTCAAAAACTTCTGCCATGGAAATTGGAGTCACTTTAACACTTTTAGCTAAATCTGGGTTGGTACTTTTCAATCGATCCAGAAATGTCTGAGCTTCCCCCCGCCCTATGAAAATTGGTGAAATAGGGGGGCGGTTTTCTCCTTGGCGAGGACTGGCTGTCAAGGGTACCCCTTGATCGTTGGTAATTGTAAACACTGGGATAGGACGGAGACGATCTAAAATTTGAGCAACTGGCAAACCAAGTACGGGTAAACTACCTGCCCAAATTGTTCCCGCTAAGACACTACCCACTAAACTAACGGTGGCACCAATACGGCCAAATCCTTTCATAAATATTTTACCTCAATGGAATACTGACATGATTTAAGCAACCCTGGAAGCGATTTGTCCAGGTGAGTATGTAGGTTCATCAACTGACTATCCCATGTTAAATGGCTGGGGATAACCATCCCCGCAAAAAATAAAAAATTGAAACTAAGTACTCTTCAATAAATCGAGTCGTGTGATCTAATGCTAATGCACTAGGAAGTAGATCGGTCAGTTGAATGCGTTTGCTAGAGTTACCTCCTGGTTGAATCGTGATAAAGTCTGTAGGCTTAGGTATGACTTTGAATCCCTCTTGGCGAAATGTCATGGTAGCTCGACGGATATGAATCGCCGAAGTAACCAGCATGATTTCTCGGGATTCTTTTATGCGAGGATCGGCTTTCCGCTCCTCTAATTTATTTTTCACCTCCAACACTGAAACACGGATATCCCCACCCTTTGGTTCTAGGATAATATCTGAGCTTGTAACACCTTGATCAATTAAAATTTTTTGAATATCATTTCCTTCCTGAACATTCTCAGCAGCTCCTTCCAAATCAGGACGACGCCCCGCAGACACAATAACCAAGGGACCAATACCGGATTGATCCCGCTGCTGACGATAGAGACGTGCAGTATACAGAATACGATCGCCCGTATCCGTTAATTGGACATCAGGACGGGGCGGAATGCCAGCTTCCGTTGTTCCTTGTCCTAACATTACCAAAACAGGAGCACTCCCAGTCGCCTCTTTGGTTAGTTGGACGACTTCCTGTTCCACTTGCTGCATTAAAAAATAAGACACAATGGGAATGCTAGAAACAAATAAAATAAAAAAACCAACTAATATGGGAGTAGTGTAAACGGGACGACCTTTCTGGTAATAATCTCTTAAACCAGCTCCCACCAAGATCAAGCATATTCCCAGTGGTTTGAGAGGAATACTGATGACAGTGATCAATGTTCCGATAGGACCATCTCCGGGCTCTATAAACCCAATGATTACCAGTAAAATCATCACCAACCCACCCAGCCAGGTATAGATTTTAGAGGGTATGAATCGGAGAAAAATGTACCAAGCGACTCCACCAATGACCAACCATAGTAGAACGCGGGTTAAAACTTGAAACATCCTTCCTCTCTTGTGTCTAGTTAACGTCTCCCCTTAAACCACCTGAGAACGATTCGTAGGTCTTGATATGGAAAATATTAGCCATAAGGCACTACAAAAGATGGAGCTAACTGTTCAATTGCCTTCCATTCCTCCTCCCTCAGGGGTTGGGTATCTAAGGTGATATGAAATCGATGGCAAGCAGCTAGGATGAGGGCTTCCATAACATCATTCAAGGGTTCCTTACCATTCAATTCCAGGGGAAAGTGGGGCAGACTAGTTTTTTCCTGAAAGACGTGAAAGAAAAGATCAGGATCTGACCGTAAGCGTATCGAACCGTGTTGCAGGATGGCATGACCCCGATGTAACCGGGCACTGCCAATTAGCTTGGTACCATCTTCCATGACCAAATCCGCAGAAGTAGGGATGCCAAAACAATTTTGGTTTTGGGTATTACCCCGACCTTGTTGTCCATAGGATAAAGAAACCCCTAAATTTTGCCAACCCTGAATTAAAAAACTACATAGGGTTTGATACATTTGAGTCCGATTCCCCTCCACCCCCGAAGTAACCACCATATAGGTTAGGTCTCCCTGATGTAACACAGACCGCCCCCCCGTTGGTCGTCGTACCAGGGTAATGGGTTGCCCTTGCCAGGATAGGTGTTGCCAATGGGCAGACCATTGACGTTGATGATAACCTAAAGAAATGGAGATGGGAAGCCAGGTGTAAAATCGAAGGGTGGGGGGATGGGAATGTTGACGATGTTGCTCCAGCAGCCACCAATCAATAGCCATCTGGATAGATCCAGGGGCATGGAGTGGCGGAATCAATCGCCAAACAGCGGGAGGAGAAACGTTCGTCACAAAGAAGAGGTTAATACAATAAATTTTCAAATGGGGACATTAAAGCCCAAATTCTGCTTTTAATAAATCATCTTGTTCGTCCGCCAATGTGGCAACAATGGTAATTGCTCTGGAAATTTCACCTGCTGATAAATCTGCCACCGATCGTTGGGTGATGGCAACGATCTGATTATCCAAGATACCAAACCGAGCTT
This sequence comes from Cyanobacteria bacterium REEB459, assembly GCA_018970085.1. Taxonomy (GTDB): domain Bacteria; phylum Cyanobacteriota; class Cyanobacteriia; order Phormidesmidales; family Phormidesmidaceae; genus Nodosilinea. The sequence continues at coordinate 4,165 of JAGWXD010000005.1, read as the reverse complement.
CCAGGGTGCTGGTCCAGTTCATTTCTAGTAATCTACGCAATAAAGTCAATTCATCTTTCACAGGTAGGGACAGAACAGTTGCCCAAACAGTGAAGGTGTCTTCATTGGATTGTCCCGTTAGTTGGACGAGAACTTCCACCGATCCATATTGAAATTTCCATAAAAATTGATCCTCCCTATGGTTAACCATCGCCGTTTCGGTTTGTTCTAAGCTGGCAATGACAGTTTGGATTATTTCTACATAATTGGTGGTTTCGCTAGAATCATGGTTGACGGTACTTAAAACATTTGCCATGGAGGCAAAAGATGCTAAGACAGACTCTAAATCAGATGGTGTAGTTGCCATGATTGTTCTTGTTTCGTTCACAGAGGGAGATTGACAAACACTAATTCATTGTTCACAATACTACATTCTTGCAACCTATGGCGTACTAGAATTCCAATCTAGGGGGAGTATCCCACCGATGTCCTATCGTCTTCAACCCCTACTGCCTGACGGTGTATTGCTGATTACCATGTGAATTTAGAATGGTTGATAAGAGGGGGACACGGTTCACCCAAACCCACGGTAAAATAAGATAAAAATTACCCTTAAGAGGACAATGAATGGTTCAGTTGCCAACAGATATTGATAGTGCCATTATTCAGGCTCAAGGGGCAACCCAAACGGCTTTAGCAGCAGGAAATCGACGGTTACAAATCGAACTGAACATTCCGGAATTAAAGATAATGCCCATTGCTGAACGATTTCTGCCCATGTTTGAAAATTTACAGTTGAAATTACGGGTGTTTTTTCCTGATGCTGGATCGGCTGCTTTGGCACGAAGGGATTGGGGGCATAAGCCCTATGAGATTCGGGGTATGGAAGAACTGAAAGCGATGATCCACCCTGATGACCAATTGTTTCTATTTATAGAACCTTCAGCGGTAGAGGTTGAAACGGTGGAGAAATTATGTGATCAAGCTGGCGATCGCCCTGTAGTTTTACTCAATCCCCGTCTGGAGGATATTGCCACCATAGGTATTGGCTATGCTGGTCGTCAATTACGAGAACGGTTTCTTAGTACCTTCATTTGTTCATACTATTTGCGTCCCCTTGAAAAAGCAGCCATTCTCCGAGCGTATCCACACCCGTGGCAAGTCTGGGTGGAAACTGATTCCAATGCCTACGCATTGGTGACCGAACAAGTGAACAAACCCATGGGAGACGAGTTAGACCGTATTTTAAGTGGCACTCCTACCCCGGATCAACTAGGAACCCCATCTTCTATTCCCCCATGGAAGGCGAAGAAAAATGGATTTTTATCAGAGCTACAGACCCTTTTCCGGGCATTAACCCATTGATGAATGGGTTGGTTGTATAGTCCCACCAGTTATCTCATTTACCTCAATTTGGGTTCAGATCTGTTGTCCTATGCTCGGTTAGCGATCACCCCCTTAGGAAGAGGAGATGAGGGTTTCAAAGGAGCATATCCCAGTTTTGCACGTTTACCCTCATCCCCTAACCCCTTCTTCCTTGTCGAATTGGAAGTTTACGAACACGTACTGAGTCATCGCTAATAGTAATTGCCGCACCTTCTGTCAGTTCGATTTCCATAGTAGGTAAAACATCTAGAAGTCTTTGAGCAACCACATCAGGTTTGGCAGAAGACAACCGTAATGTAATCAAACTGGGCAGTCCATAATTACTGAGAGCCACCAGCATGGAAAAATCTAAGTCTTGTGTTAAAACGACTTTACCTTCGACTCTGGCAAGTTCCAAAATCTCCGCATCGGAAGCAGTCGCAGGCAACACGTCTATAGTGTGTACTATGTCGTAGCCCTGTGACCTTAAAGCCTCAACTGTCAAAGGAGAGATATGAACGTCAGCCAGCAAACGCAAACTACTCATGTTGAGGTGAAGCTAACAATACGGTCGGATACAGCCCAAGCTGCATAATTAAGAGCTTGGCGAATATCTTCTTCCTCCAACTCTGGATAAGCCTCTAAAACTTCCTGAATAGATAACTGACTAGCCAACAGCTTTAAGACAAATCCCACAGTCATACGCATTCCCCGAATTGTTGGTTGTCCAAGGCATATTTGTGGATTAACAGTAATACGGTCTAGCTCTTTAATCACTGTGGGACTCCTGATATAGACTTTTCCTCTATTGTTACATACAGCAAACAACTGCCTCTTTGAGAATATTAACTTCATCAAAATACTAGACCTGTTGCTTTATAGAATAAAAAAATCCGTAAAATTCATATAGCAAGGGGATTTCAGACATTTTTAATACTCAATGCTCATAAGCCTTTTGGGACAATGGTTTCAGCCATTTTTGATGTTATGGAGCAACAAGTCTATTACATTCCTCAAAATCTGACTTGACTAGAGTGTATTACTCCAATTGAGCCACATACGTCAGTGTAGTACCAAGAACCAACAGAACCGCAGATACTTTTGGAAACGGCAAGGTAGCCACAGAACCCTACCGATTTTTAGACAGCGCACAGGTGCGGAAACGCTCTGGGTGATCGAGCAGAAGTCAGCAGAGGTGGTAGTAGCCAAACGCTCATTGTAATGGGTGGGACAGGGGGAAGGACTGAACTTCGGAACGCAGGGAGGAGTCACAAAGCTCGACCGAGGGATGAACCCGAATGGGGGAGCTATGGAGTCGGCGCTTCATTGTGCAGCCAGTCCTGGGGAACATCTAGGTCGCTCTTGTAGCGTTCAAGCTGAACTCTAAATCGTTCTGGGGAAACGCCCCATGGGGAGCCGCATGGGGGGTGTTGTGGGGACTGGGGGAGAAAAAAAAACCCGGCTACCCGATTAGACTTATTGACCTCGCCCTGGCTTACAGTCTGCAAAACTTAATGCCTCTGTGTCTAGAAAACTGGCGATCGCCATCTCAATGATCGCTTCAACGGGATAATCAATTTCAGTAGCACGAGCAATCAAGGCATCCTGAATCCAATTGGGTAAGCGTCTTAAAATAATTTCTGCATCAGTGGACGAGATTTGCTCTGAAAGTTTCGCTGGCATGGGTTAGGACTCCATCGGAATTTGAACATTATACGGTGGCTCGGTGGCTCTCAAAATGATCGCCTCTAGTTCTAATAGTAGCGCAGGGTTTTTCGAGTAAGGTATTGTCTGCACTGCTATGCGTACATCTTCGCCGTTATATTGATCCAGCCAAGCCCACAAAAAAGCTTTGTGTCCACCTTTAAAACGACCTCGTAAGCTTTTAGTTTTACCAATGTAAAGCAATCCCTGAGATCTATGCCTGACCGCGTAAATGCCAGGACAATGAGGAATGTCGCTAAAATCACGGCTCAAGGGTTGGCATTGTTCAAAGGGAGTAAAGGCAATTGTATCCAAGATACTTCTTGCTTGGTTTTGTATTTCAGAGTTGTTCGTTGGCACGGAAGGCAGATTGTAAGTTCCCAAATTCATCATGCCACATGGCTACCCAAGTATAAATTTAGAGCCAGAAAAAAATCGATAATACTTTTTCCCTATAGCCTCATCAATAACAATTTCTGGGTTATCGCACTTGGTCATGCCTGAGGGTCCACTTGAAGTAATATTATTAAAGCCAAAAGGATCTGAATAGGCAATACATTTTCCCGCTGATATAGGGATAAAGCAATATCCATCCCTGAATATAGCACCTGATACGCTAGGTTGGACTCCATTTCTTGAACATTCATATTGGCGACGAGATTGGGCAATTAGGTTGCTTTTGTCTAAAGTGTCAGCCCTTACTGCGACAGAGTTTGAAAAAGTGGTAACTGCGCTTGCAAGGAGTAGATAAGCGATTGGCTTACAATTCTTCATGCTTAATTCCTTGGATATAATTCCGTCTAACGGTGAAGTTGTGCGGCGGCAGATAACCTTGAAAACCCACTGATAACCTCTGTACCGTCCGCACCAATGAAATGTGTACGCCCAGCATGGGCGTACACTCATGGGGTGAAAGTCCCCTGTGGTGGAACCAGCGTCCAAATGCTCGAAAGTGATTGGAGCCGAGTGACGACAACCACTAGCCAAGAGCAAACTCGCGAGAGAATGTCCGGAGGAAGCTGGAGGCAAATCTGTGAGCCGACGAACAGAACCATCATAGAAGGCTGAGATCTTTGGGGCAAGTTGGCACACCACAACGAAGCCCTCTGGTTCAAGG
>JAGWXD010000004.1 GCA_018970085.1 Cyanobacteria bacterium REEB459 | reverse complement strand
ATCAGGATGCCGTCAATCACCTGATGCGAGTAGCCGCCGGCCTAGATAGCCTGGTATTGGGAGAAGGCCAGATTTTAGCCCAGGTTAAGCACGCCCACCAACTCGGCCAGCAACACAAGAGTATTGGGCGGGTTCTAGATCGCCTGTTAAAACAGGCCCTGACGGCGGGTAAGCGAGTTCGCAGTGAAACTAGCATTGGTACCGGAGCCGTTTCCATCAGCTCGGCGGCGGTGGAATTGGCCCGTCTCAAGGTACCCCACCTGAGTCAGTGCCGGGTGAGTATTCTGGGAGCAGGTAAGATGGCCCGCTTGCTGGTGCAGCACTTAATTGCCAAGGACTCCTGTCCCATTACCATTCTTAACCGCACCATTGACCGAGCCCAGGAACTGGCTCGCCAGTTTGGCGACGCGACCATTTATACAGGCACTATGGACGCCATGCTGGAGACGGTGCAGAACTCTGATGTGGTATTTACCTGTACCTCCGCAACTGAGCCCCTACTTCACCGGGAGAATTTAATCCCCATTCTGGAGGCTAGCCGTACCCTGATGGTGTTTGATATTTCCGTACCGCTGAATGTTCACAGTAATGTTAATGAACTAGATAATGTCCAGGTCTTTAATGTTGATGACTTGAAGGCGGTGGTAGCCCAAAACCAGGCCACCCGCCGGCGACTGGCCATGGAAGCCCAGGTACTGCTAGATGAGGAGGTGGAAAGCTTTATGGATTGGTGGCGATCTCTAGATACCATCGGCACCATCAGTAGCCTGCGCAACAAGGTAGAATCCATCCGTGAACAGGAACTGGAAAAGGCCCTATCTCGCCTGGGCAGCGAGTTTGCCGAAAAACATCAGGAGGTGATTGAAGCCCTGACCCGGGGCATTGTCAATAAAATTCTCCACGACCCCATGGTGCAACTACGGGCCCAGCGAGATATTGAAGCCCGCCAGCGGGCCATGCAAACCCTCACCCTACTCTTCGATCTCGAGCCTGCCTCCAACCAGAAATTTAGCTAGGCATGGATATTTATCGGTTACCCGCCTTCAAGGACAACTATATTTTTCTGCTCCACGATCGCCAGCACCAGATAGCAGCCGTTGTCGATCCAGGGGATGGGGCACCGGTCCTCCAGTGCCTGGAAGACCTGGGCTCTAGCCTGGTGGCAATTTTCAATACCCATCACCACACCGATCACGTGGGGGGTAACCGACAACTGCTAAAACACTTTCCCGAGGCGGTGGTCTACGGCGGCTCCCAGGACCGGGGTCGAATTCCAGAACAACAGGTATTCTTGCAGGAGGGAGACCGGGTCAGCCTGGGGGAACGATCAGGCCAGGTACTCTTTGTGCCAGGCCATACCCGTGGCCACATCGCCTATTACTTTCCTCCTGCCGATCTAGAAGCCCCCGAGCCCTGGGGGGAGCTATTCTGTGGAGACACCCTGTTTGCGGGGGGATGTGGTCGGCTCTTCGAAGGCACTCCCAGCCAGATGGTTAACTCCTTAAATAAACTCAGGCAACTTCCCGATCACACCTGGGTTTGGTGCGCCCACGAGTATACCCTAAAAAATCTGGAGTTTGCCCTCAGCGTTGATACCGCCAATGCCGCCTTGCAGCAGCGATTAGTAACAGTGCAAGCTCTTCGGGCCCAGCACCAACCCACTATCCCCACCCCCCTAGGCCTGGAAAAACTAACTAACCCCTTTCTGCGCTGGGACCAGCCAGCTCTCCAGGCTGCCGTACACGGTCAAACCTCCGAGCAAACCTTTGCCCACCTGCGACAACAGAAGGACCGGTTCTAAATCAGAGGCTATAAATATGTACTTTTACGGAGCCTGTTTATAGAACTGTAAAGCTAGGATTAGAAATGGGTCCCTGTATGCCGATTTTATTCTAAATAGCTGTGAGCGCCATCGGTCTGGTTAGGATAGGTCCATAGCCAGGCTGGGGTAAACACCCTAGGCTAGTCCCTAGCTAACCAGGATGAATCAACCCAGACAGGCTACCTGAGTATCCCTGTAGCAAGGCTGAGTAGACCGATGGAACCTTACCTTTCTCCGGCCCTACGTTCCACCTTAATTCTGGCGCAACAATCCACCATTTCTGAGGCTGGAGAAGCTTCAGCTTGCTCCCTTCGTGATCAACAATACCTAAATGATGAAGCCCAGCAATGGCTACATCAGGGTATCGACTATTTTCGTCAGGGTCGTTTTCCCCCAGCGCTCGCCTTAATTCAGCAATCACTGCTAGCCTACCAGCGACTTAGTAACCAACCCCTGGTGGCCAGGGTTTTGCTAGCCCTGTCAGCGCTCTACTATCGCTTGGCCGACTATCTCTGGGCAGTAGACTATGGTCGTCAGTGCCTGCGGGTGGCCCAGGGTTTACAAGATCCAGTCCTTCTCCAAGAGGTTTTAGACCATCTGGGCAATAGCTATCGCCACCTGGGGGATCTATCTCAGGCCCTCGACTATATGCAACAAAGTCTTGATCTGGCCTATCAAATCAAGGACCAACCGGCCACCATGCGAGCGTTGAATAACCTGGCGATGATTTATCGTGCCAGGGGAGAAAACCATCAGGCCGCTCAACTTTACCAGGCTAGTCTGGTCATCGCTCAGGAGACAGAACAGCTCACCGTGCAGCTCCATATTTTACAAAATCTGGGCAACACCTACAGAAGCCTGCAACACTACAGCCAGGCGATTCGATGTTACGAAAGCTTTCTTAAACTCCAGCAAGCACAGACTCAAAATTCTGACCGGGGGGCAGGGGCGATTGACAATCACACCGTGCGGCGTATTCTTAACCACCTGACGACCCTAACCCTGGCGGTCCACGATTACAATCGAGCCATTGTTCATCTTCAACACCACCTCACCATTGCCTGTGCCCTGGGGGATAACCGCTGCGCCGCTAAGTTAGTAGACACCCTACACCAGTGCTATGCCGCCCTCAACCAGGCTCGGGGCTTCCGCTCTCCCCTGCTGCCCATAGAGGCCAGTCTACCGGCAGAGACCCTGCCTATTAAGGATCGGATGTATACCCTAGAAAATCCCATACATAGTTCAAGTAGGTAGCTGGGTCTTCTAGCATAGGAAAATGACCCGTTGCCTTAACCAGGCCATAGCTGATTAGAGGGTTCAGGTCGGCTGCCTGGCGCCCCAACTGGGCTGGAGTAATCTGGTCATACTCCCCTGAGATCAGCAGAGTAGGTACGGTAAGGCGGGCAAATTCAAGGGGCATGATTTCCGTGGCGGTTTTGCTGACAGAGGTAAAAATGGTACCCAGAGCCGTCTGATAGTCGGCGTTGAGAAAATCCTCCAGAAAGGCTATCTTCTCTGCGGCTGGAATCGGTTGATGTAAAAATCGAGCCATGAAAAACCTGGGCATCAGAGGAATGCGCCCTAACCAGGCCGGGCGAAACCGCACTACTAAGCCACCAAAGCGATAAAAGGCCTCAAAGGCCGCCTGATCGTATTCAAAAATGCCATTACAAGTGAGAATGGCCCGATCTACCAGGTGAGGGTACTGGTTGATAAAAAAAACTGCGATTGAAGCGCCCATGGAGTGGGCATTTAGAGTCACTCTAGAAATCTCTAAGGCAGCCAGTAACTGGGCCAAGTCCTCGGCAAAAGTACTCAAGTCGTAGCCTCGTTCTGCCACCAGGTTACGCTGGGCAGCGGTAATTTGAGACCGACCAAAGCCGCGCATATCGTAGAGCAAGCAGTCGTAGTGACTGGCCAGGACCCGGGCTGTGCTGATCCAGTAGCGAGCAGACCCGGCCCAGCCATGAATAAATACTAATACCGGCCGATGCGATTGGGGAGAACGGGGAGTTTCTGTGCCAATCCACTCATAGTAGTGATCGACCTGATTAACCCGAAGGTAAGGCATAGTTAGGCAGACTCAGGTTTGGGCATCGATGAGGGGTGCAGCAACAAATCAGCGGTAGACCGTTGCTCAACCATTTCTCGGGTGATGGTGCAGCGTTTTAGATCTTTGCGAGAGGGGAGCTCATACATAACATCCAGCATTAATTCTTCGATAATTCCTCGCAAAGCTCGAGCCCCAGTTTTACGCCGATAGGCTTCGCGAGCAATGGCGCGTAGGGCATCGGGCTTAAAGTCGAGCTGGACATTATCCATCCGCATCAGCTTTTGAAACTGTTTTACCAGGGCATTTTTAGGCTCGGTAAGAATGGCCATTAGAGAATCTTCGTCCAGAGGTTCTACGACCGAAGTGGCAGGAATACGACCAATGAATTCTGGAATCAAGCCAAACTTAACCAGGTCATCGGGTTCTAAATGGCGAAGAATATCGGCGGCTCGTTTTTCTCGAGACATCTGGTTTTCACCAGGTTGGACAAAACCGATGGATTTTTTGCCAATGCGTTGCTCAACAATTTTTTCAAGCCCGACAAAGGCTCCGCCACAGATGAATAAAATGTTGCTGGTATCAATCTGAATGCAGTCTTGATAGGGATGCTTACGACCACCCTGGGGAGGAACATTAGCAACGGTGCCCTCCAGCATTTTTAATAGGGCTTGCTGTACCCCCTCTCCAGAAACATCTCGGGTGATGGAGGGATTTTCACTCTTGCGGGCAATTTTATCAATTTCATCAATGTAGATAATGCCCCGTTGGGCTTCTTCCACGTCTAGGTCAGCCACTTGTAACAGGCGCAGTAGAATGTTTTCTACATCTTCTCCCACATAGCCGGCCTCGGTCAGGGTGGTGGCATCGGCTACGGCAAAGGGAACCTCCAGGATGCGAGCCAGGGTTTGGGCCAGCAGTGTTTTACCGCAGCCGGTGGGACCAATTAAAAGGATATTGGATTTTTGCAGTTCAATCGAGTCTTCAGTGGCACCCTCCTGCTGGTTCTGCAGGTAGCTAAGGCGCTTGTAGTGATTATAGACTGCTACAGAAAGTACTTTTTTGGCTTCGTCCTGGCCAATCACATGATCATCCAGGTAATCTTTGATTTCCTTGGGCTTGGGTAGCTGGCTCATGGAAATAGGCACGGTGGTGGAGCGCGATCGCTCCGGAGACGCAGTCTCCCGGCGCGGCACCGGTTGAGCTACCGCCGTACCTGTATCGAATAACTCCTCATCTAAGATTTCGTTACACAGGTCGACACACTCGTCGCAGATGTAGACACCAGGGCCAGCAATGAGTTTTCGTACCTGCTCCTGGGACTTGCCACAAAAGGAACACTTTAGATGGGAGTCGTACTTTGACATAACGTGACCTTAATTAAGTGCAGTCAGGGCAGGATTGACCGAAAGGGAATGTTGCTCGATGACATCATCAATAAGGCCATAATCCCTGGCCTCCTCGGCAGACATATAGAAATCTCGCTCGGTGTCAGCTTCTACTCGCTCTATGGGCTGGCCAGTGTGGAGGGCAATCAATTGGTTCAGGCGATTTTTGTGATATAAAATCTCCTTGGCCTGAATAGCAATGTCAACAGCCTGCCCCTGGGCTCCTCCTAGGGGTTGGTGAATCATAATCCGAGAACTGGGTAGGGAAAGCCGCTTACCCTTGGTCCCCGCACACAGCAAAAAAGCCCCCATACTAGCCGCTAACCCAAAACAGATGGTGACGACATCAGGACGAATCTGCTGAATCGTGTCATAAATAGCCATCCCCGCAGTCACCGAGCCCCCAGGGGAGTTGATGTAAATTTGCACATCCTTCTCTGGATCTTCAGCATCCAGGTACAGTAGCTGAGCCACTATGGAATCAGCTACTTGGCCATCAATAGCGGTGCCAAGAAAAATGATTCGCTCCCGCAGCAGGCGAGAGTAGATATCAAAGGCTCGCTCTCCCCGACCTGACTGCTCTATGACGACGGGAAGCACATTATGGCTGTTGAGCTGGCTGGCGGAGGAACTCAAGCTAACAATTGACCTGTGTATGGGGTTCGATGCAATCATAGTAGGTTTGGCCAATATTTCAAGGGTTTCGAGTAATTTCAACGAAACGTAAAAGACTTGGGGCAGTTAACTGTCGCTGGGATGACCTTTGCCTGCTATAGATCTACGCCACCAAAAGCTTAGGTCGTTAAAGTTAACACAAGATTTAAGCAACTCAGGACAAATCAGCAAAGAAGCTTACCCCATTATGCCCTAAATTCCCAGGCCATCTGAGGCGAGATGGCGGAGAGCATTCTAGGTTATGGAGCCAAGAGTGAGGCCTTAGCCGTAGGCGTCTGACCCCTGCCCTGGCTCAGGTGAGTTGCTAATTTTAGGCCCCGGGGTATGGGCATGGGGTTGCTTGATAGGAACCAAGGACCCAGATACCGAACCCGAGATCCGGTCTTCCTATTTTATTCCTCTTCCGCTGAGCTAGGGGCTAAGGTGGTCACGTCGGCATCCAGGGTAATTGCCTCTAGACCGGGGCTGGAGGTTTCTGCCTGGCTACTGGCCAGGGTCCCCGCCGGCACTAGCTCCATTCTGTTTGCCTCAAATAGCCAGTCAAAAATAGTTTGTTGAAGTAATTCCTCCTCTAGAAATTGCTTCAGGCGCTCTGGGTCGATGGTATCGTCACTATCCTCTTCGGCCATAGCCTGATCAAACCGCGCTTGAAGATCGGCTTCAAGTACCGTCAGATTTTCTTGCTTAGCCACCTCTCCCAGGGCTAGCGTACTGCGTAGACGGGCTAAGGCATCGGGCCGTGCCTGTTGACGCATGGAGTTGACCAGATCTTGAGTCATCATTTTCTTCAGGTCAAGTCCTTGCTGACTGAGCTGCATCAGGGTTTGACGCAGGATGAAATCCACCTCCTGCTGGATCAAGGTCTCAGGAATTTCTGCTTCTAGGTGATCGACTAAGACCTTGAGAAGGGCGGCTTCTTGATTGCTTCGGGTGGCATTCTCTGCTTGTTGGGTGTACCGGTCAACTAAGGATTGTCGCAGGTCTTCAAGGGTTTCGAACTCACTAACATCCTGGGCAAAGTCATCATCGAGATCGGGCAGTTCCTTTTCTTTAATTTCCTTCATGGTGATGGAGAAGACCACTGACTGCCCTGCCAGATTGGGCTGACCGTAATCCTCTGGAAAGGCGATGTCTAAATCCTTGCGTTCTGCTAAGGCCATCCCCACTATGCCTTCAACAAAACCTGGAATAAAACGGCCAGTCTCTAGTTCGATGGTGTAGTCGCTGCCGGAGCCGCCTTCGAACTCTTCCAGTTCGCCAGCGGCTTTTTTAAGCTTGCCAACAAAGTCAACCACCACCACATCCCCCATTTGGGCAGGGCGCTCTTCGACGGGTACCAGGGTAGCCCGTTTATTTTGATAGTTAGTCAGGGTCTGTTCTACTTGATCGAGATCCGGCAGAACCTCTTCAGCTTCAATGGTTAGCCCTTTGTACTGCTTCAGGGTAACCCGGGGGGGGACATCGACTGTGGCTTTAACAATAAGAGATTGGTTGGGCTGATATTGGCTCACCAATTCTTCAAAGGAAGAGGTTAACTGGTAGTTGCCGAGGGCCTCGATCGCTTCTTGTTGAATAGCCTGATCAATAGCGGTTTGCAATAATTCTTCAAGTACGGCTGCCTTAAACTGAGTGGCCCCAATACGCTGTAAAAAGACGGGTTTGGGTACTTTACCCTTGCGAAACCCTGGAATAGTAGTGGTGTTCATGAGCTTGCTCAGAACCCGATCATAGGTTTTTTGAGAAAGCTCAGGCGGAATCTCAATTTCTAGTCCTACCTGACTATCGGGCAGTACTTCCTGGGTTACTTTCATGGAGGTTCTACTCATTCAACTTGAAGAACGATATCGATCTTGACTAATCAATTTTGACCCGGTTAACCAGCATAACCTAAATCAGTCCGCGGAACGGGGCTGGTTGCAGAACCAGCCCGATCGCCCCATCCACTTCCTTGCTAGTATCGATAAATATTTTATTTCTGAGGATGGGGACACAGCTGTGGCAAATGGGCTAAACGTTGCTATTTTAGGGGCTACCGGGGCCGTGGGGGGCGAAATTCTTAGTCTCCTGGAACAGCGGGCCTTTCCTTTGAGCAGCCTGAAGTTAATAGCTTCCCCCCGTTCAGCCGGCACTCGTCTGAGCTTCAAAGGGGAATCATTGCCGGTTGAAAGCCTGGAGGAAGCTGCTTTTAAGGGAGTTGACCTGGTGCTGGCCTCAGCTGGAGGTTCGATTTCGTTGCAGTGGCTGCCCAGGGCTGTTGCCGCCGGCGCGATCGCCATTGACAACTCCAGTGCCTTTCGCATGGATCCATCCGTCCCCCTGATTGTCCCTGAAATTAACTCCCAAACAGTCCACCAACATCAGGGAATCATTGCTAACCCCAACTGCACCACCATTTTAATGGCCTTAGCAGTTTGGCCTTTGCACCAGGTTCAGCCCGTTGAGCGCCTGGTGATTGCCACCTACCAGTCTGCCAGTGGGGCAGGGGCCCGGGCGATGGAAGAGGTAAAACAGCAGACCCAGGCCATTCTGGCTGGTGACCCCCCGGCAGTGGAAGCCTTTCCCTATCCTCTGGCATTTAACCTATTTCCCCATAATTCTCCATTAAATGATTTGGGCTATTGTCAAGAAGAAATGAAAATGGTGGAGGAAACCCGTAAGATTTTTTCTGCACCCAGATTACGGATTACTGCCACCTGTGTACGGGTTCCCGTACTGCGTGCCCATTCTGAAGCCATCAATATAGAATTTACTCAGCCCTTTGCCGTAGCCAGGGCCAGGGAGATTCTGGCTCAGGCCCCAGGGGTTAGGCTGGTGGAGGACTGGCATCGTAACTACTTCCCCATGCCCATTGACGCTAGCGGTCAGGATGATGTCCTGGTAGGCCGCATTCGCCAGGATATTTCTAACCCTAACGGGTTAGAACTGTGGTTGAGTGGAGATCAAATTCGTAAGGGTGCGGCTCTTAACGCGGTGCAAATTGCTGAGTTGCTGGCCACTAAGCCTGGGGTAGAAGCTCCTTTAACCCGATAACTCGCCTGGGACTGGCTCGGGTCAGAGGCACTCAGGGGTAGATGGAGGCCTACTTCTCGACTTTTTATGATCCTGTCTGTCAGTGTTGTTATAATCTCAGAAGTATCACCTGCCTCAGGCTGGAAACTTTTTAGAATCAGTTATTTCTAAGGACATCGCGATCGCGTGGTATATTTTGGCAAAGTGCTAACTGCCATGATTACTCCCTTTTCTCCAGAGGGTTTGGTGGATTATGGAGTGGTAGAACAGTTGGCAGACTATCTGGTTAACCACGGCAGTGATGGTCTGGTGGTCTGTGGCACTACAGGAGAATCTCCCACCCTCTCCTGGGATGAGGAGTATCAACTCTTCAAGTCAGTTAAGCAGGCGGTGGCTGGTCGGGCTAAGGTAATTGCCGGTACCGGTTCTAACTCTACCCAGGAGGCGATCGAGGCTACTCGTAAAGCCCTTCACCTGGGTCTAGACGGTACCCTGCAAGTCGTGCCTTATTACAACCGGCCTCCTCAAGAGGGATTGTTCCAGCATTTTAGTCAAATTGCCCAGGCCGTTCCCGACTTACCGTTGATGCTTTACAACATTCCCGGTCGGACGGGCTGCAATCTGGCGGTTGAGACCATTACCCGACTAGCCGAAGTTGACAACATTATGGCTATTAAAGAAGCCAGCGGTAGCTTAGATCAGGTGAGTCAGATACGTCACCAAACCGCTGCAGAGTTTGCCATCTACTCCGGTGATGACTCCCTTACCCTACCGGTCCTGGCGGTGGGAGGCTGTGGTGTGGTGAGTGTAGCCAGCCATCTGGTTGGGGACCAGATTCAAGCTATGATTCAGGCCTATGGAGCTGGTCAGCCCCAGGTGGCCAGCCAGATTCATTTGAGCCTATTGTCTCTATTTAAGGTTCTGTTTATTACCACCAATCCCATACCCGTTAAGATTGCTCTGGCTCTTCAGGGCTGGCGAGTCGGCTCAGTGCGTTTACCCCTATGCTACCCCCAGGATTCTACCCGAGAGACCATTCAGCGGGTTTTAGAACAGACCGGTCTGCTGACCACTCTGTGATTCCCTACACCTGAGCAGGGCGAATGTTACTGAGGGTGTTGCATTCACTTTTCTACACAACTAAATATCTGTTTTGATCCGCACTGAATCACAAATCTGTTGTGATTTGTTGACCCTGACACCCCTAAACCTATGTTCTGCTATTGCTGTAATCCTTGCCTATGCCCTTTCCCTGAATTAAGTCTGCGAATTAAGTCTGCTGCCTCAAAGAGCTCTGAAATCAGGTTTTCAGCAGACTAACCCGGTTTAGAACCCCTTAAACAATACGTCAGGGCTGCCGGGTATTAACCAGACTCCTGATCGATACGACCCAAGATACTGGGGGTACATTCCCCATGAGCCATTACATCTTTTACCAAAACACCATTCTTTTATGACTAGTCATTCTTCTCAGCAGAGCCTCAAGATTATTCCCCTGGGTGGGCTGCATGAAATTGGCAAGAACACCTGTGTGTTTGAAATCAATAACGAAATCATGCTGCTAGATGCCGGTTTGGCCTTTCCCACCGACGGCATGCACGGGGTTAATATCGTGCTGCCCGACATTACCTATCTACGGGAAAACCGGGAAAAAATTAAGGGTATGGTGGTTACCCATGGCCATGAAGACCATATTGGCGGTATTGCCTTTCACCTAAAGCAGTTTGACATTCCAGTGATTTACGGCCCCCGGCTGGCCATGGCTTTGCTAGAAGATAAGCTAGAAGAAGCTGGGGTGGCAGATCGCACTGAACTGCGGCGGGTTCGTCCCCGAGAAACGGTACGGGTAGGAAACTCCTTCCTGGTGGAATACGTTCGCAATACCCACTCGATTGCAGACAGTTGTTCAGTGATTATCCACACCCCTGTGGGAATAGTTATCCATACCGGTGACTTTAAATTTGATTTTACCCCCGTTGATGGCGAAACCTTTGACGTCCAGAGACTGGCCGAGGCAGGGGAACGCGGCGTACTGTGTTTAATTAGTGACTCCACCAACGCCGAGGTGCCCGGTCATACGCCCTCTGAGCGATCGGTATTTCCCAACCTGGATCGGGAATTTGCCCAGGCAAAAGGGCGCTTAATTGTGACAACCTTTTCCTCATCGGTACATCGGGTCAACATGATCTTGGAACTGGCCCAAAAACATAACCGCAAGGTATTTGTAGTGGGTCGCTCAATGCTGAATGTGATAGCCCATGCCAGGGACTTAGGCTATATCAAGTGTCCCGAAAGCCTATTTCTGCCCCTAGGTAGTCTGGCCCACACCGCCAATGAAAATGTGTTGATCTTAACTACGGGTTCCCAGGGCGAGCCGATGGCTGCTCTGACCCGAATTGCAGAGGATGGTCATCGGCAAATCAGAATTAAGACCGGCGACACCGTGGTATTTTCTGCCAACCCGATTCCTGGTAACACCATCGCTGTTGTTAATACTATCGATAAATTGATGATGCGGGGAGCCCGAGTGGTCTATGGCAAAGAAAAGGGCATTCATGTCTCCGGGCACGGCGCTCAAGAAGATCAAAAGCTGATGCTGGCCCTTACTCGCCCTAAATATTTCTTGCCTGTGCATGGAGAACACCGCATGCTGATGCGTCATGCTGAGACAGCCCAAAGCATGGGTATTCCAGCTAACCACATGGTGATTGTGCAAAATGGCGACATGGTTGAGGTGGGGGCAGATGGCATTCGCATTGCTGGTCAGGTGAAGGCTGGCGTTG
Source organism: Cyanobacteria bacterium REEB459 (assembly GCA_018970085.1). GTDB lineage: Bacteria > Cyanobacteriota > Cyanobacteriia > Phormidesmidales > Phormidesmidaceae > Nodosilinea. The sequence continues at coordinate 115,486 of JAGWXD010000004.1, read as the reverse complement.
AGCTGGTGGATTCCTCTCGCACCGGCATTGTTGGTGGAGAGGTGCTGAAAGAACGCCAGCAACTGGCAGAAGACGGGGTTGTTACCATAGTTGTCACCCTGGGTTCCGGGGGGCAGCTGATTGCCGAACCCCTTCTGCAGTTGCGGGGCGTAGTCCAGGCTCTTAACATTGACCGTTTTCAGAAGGCGGTCAAACAAGTTGTTCTAGAGGTGCTGAATGCCCACGCCTCAGAGCTGATTGTCAGTGGCGCCGGCTCCCACTCGGCAGCCGACTGGGATGGGCTCAGAAATCTGATGGAAAAAGACCTGCGACGTCTGGTCCGCCGGGAGTTAGATCGACGGGACCCGGTGGTGGTTTTACTCCTACAGGGGGTGGACCTGCCCTCCTTGAAAAGTCAGCCAGCCAAGATCAGTTTATCGGCAGCAGCCCTGTCCTAGGGGTAGTTGCCTGGCATAGATGACCTCCAAGCCAGCCAGAGTCTGGAGGTCATCGCTGATAGCCTGGTTTGACTGCTCCTTAGATTTATACTTGTGCTACAAATTTGAGCGATTATATGCTATGAGCGTGGGTTAACGCTATAATGCATCCATCTGGAATAGGATGCTTGGGGATGTTTCCCTGGGCTGTCAGTTTCCAGCCTATCGGGTTTAGTTTTCTTAGCTAAGTCAAAGTTTCAGGCAGTTTTTGACCGAAGTTGAACAATTATTTTGTCTGAGTTTCTGTCTGTTTTGAGGCTGGTGAAGCAATCTAGCCTGACTGGTCTAGACTAGGTTCCAGATGGGTGGTTGGTTACAACACTTTTAGAGTTATCCATTTGAGCTGATTTGTGTTTAAGTTATTGAGCTGATTTACCTTGATTGGTGTAGCCAAAAACTGAACGAATAGTTGACTGGACTGCTCTTGAAAGCTGCAGGCATAGGGTTTTAATGGGTGGGTAGGCTCCATCGCTGTAGATAGGAGTCTTAGCGTGTAAATCACCGCCGGCAAGTTGATTTTATAATCATTGATTTCTCTTGTCTTTCTCCCATAATTGCTAGCCTATCTAATGGTGTTTTAAGTTGCTACGCATCCTTAAAGCGATATCCTTTGTTGTTCCTATTCAAAACCGGCGGTTGGGTTTAGGCCGGGGTTGGTCAGGGTAGGACCTCAAGAACTGATGGGTTGTTAGATGAACTGGCTGAGTATGCCTGAAATAGTTGGGAAATGGGCCTTTGAGGCTGCCATTCTAGGGACGATACCTGAGATGAGGGTTGTTCCTTCGCTACTGCACAGGCAAGTAAATTGCCCCCTGTCTGTTCAAGCCTATTCTGGCGAACCGAGGATATCTATCTCTCCGGTCTCTGGTTATTACTGTATGAGGATTGTGAATGCCGAAGCAGATTGTTATTGCTGAGCAGCATCGGATTGCTGCGGTTTTTTCGGAAGATCAGATTGAAGAGTTAATTGTAGCTACCGGTAGTCATCAGGTAAGTGATATTTACCTGGGAACAGTGGAAAATGTTTTGCCTGGTATTGATGCCGCTTTTATCAATATTGGTGATAGCGAACGTAATGGATTTATGCATGTTTCTGACCTGGGTCCCCTGCGGCTGAAACGGATGGCTGGCTCCATTACGGAGTTGGTAGCTCCTCAGCAAAAGGTGTTGGTTCAAATCATGAAGGAACCAACAGGTAATAAGGGGCCACGTCTAACGGGCAACATTACTCTACCCGGTCGCTACCTGGTGCTAATGCCCTACGGACGAGGGGTTAATCTATCTCGTCGCATTCGCAGTGAAAACGAGCGTAACCGTTTACGAGCCCTGGCAATTTTAATTAAGCCCGCTGGTATGGGGTTGTTAGTGCGCACTGAGGCGGAAGGCATTAGTGAAAATGCCATTATTGAAGACTTAGAAACTCTGCAAAGGCAATGGGAAAGTATTCAGCAGCAAGCCCTGTCCACCCGTCCGCCCGCCTTGCTCAACCGGGATGATGATTTTATCCAGCGGGTACTGCGGGATGTCTATAGTGCGGATGTTAATCGGATTGTTACTGACTCAAGTACGGGTTTAAAGCGGGTTAAGCAGCACCTGGCAAACTGGAGTGGGGGACAGGTGCCAGGGGGAGTGCTGATCGATCAGCACCGCGATCGCGTCTCTATTTTGGAATACTTCCGTGTTAATGCGGCCATTCGAGAAGCTCTCAAACCCCGGGTAGATTTGCCTTCCGGGGGGTATATTATTATCGAGCGGACAGAGGCCCTAACGGTAATTGACGTCAACTCTGGTTCCTTTACCCGTTCTGCCACCGCTCGAGAAACGGTCCTCTGGACCAACTGCGAAGCCGCTACAGAAATTGCTCGTCAACTACGTCTGCGCAATATCGCTGGGGTGATCATTGTTGACTTCATTGATATGGATTCCCGGCGAGACAAGCTCCAGGTGTTAGAACACTTTAGTAAGGCTCTGCGGGCTGATAAAGCCCGCCCCCAAATTTCCCAACTTTCAGAACTGGGGCTGGTGGAGTTGACCCGCAAACGCCAGGGCCAGAACATTTATGAGTTGTTTGGTCGTCCCTGTCCTACCTGCGGCGGACTAGGTCATCTGGTACACTTGCCAACCGACGCCGGAGAAGTAGCCAGTCCTGTGGCTCGGGGGCTGGTTGGGGCGGCCTCTATGCCTGAACCTGCCTATCTGACTCCTGCCCTACGGGATGCCCCCCTAGAGGGATTGGAACTGCAGCCGGATCTGCAGGAATTGGATTTAATGAACCATCCCAGTTACCAGGATCGATCGGGCAAGGGCAGTCGACGGCGGCGGCGCCGGGAAGTTCCCCCTGGGCGTACCACCGGCAAGGAAGCACCAGTACCCCGCGATAGTTTGCCGACCTCAGGCCTGATCAGGCAAGCCTTTCTGCCCCCAGGAGAGGAACCGCTGCCAGACCCCTCCCGGGAAGAGGAAAGACCTCCGGCCCGGTCTGCCAGAGGTCGATCAACCAGCCATGCTGATAAGAAAGCGGCGGTTTTACCCCAGGCAATTACGGTGGAAATGACCCCGGATGAACAGCGTATCTATGCTGTTATGGGGGTTTCTCCCCTGGTGTTAGCATCTTCTCAAGACATTGCCGATCCTCGTAATGTGGTGATTCGGGTGGTAGAGCCGGGCCAGGCAGCGGAACCTCCTGGGTCCTGGGCCCAGGAGGTGGTTGAGGATGAGCCGTTGGAACTGCCGGTCCAATCTGCTGACGACACCCTGGCGATTTTACAGCCCCCCGGGGAGCCCTGGGCGGTTATGTCCCCTGAGCCGGCGGAAGTGCTAGGGGAGGGGGCTGTAGCAGAGGGATCTGAGGAGCCCGGTAGCGAAACCCAGGTTCGTCGTCGCCGTCGTCGTCGCTCATCGGCGAGTGATGCAGAGACCTAGGAGATGGGGGTGATCTGGGAACCAAAGGGGACGATCGCTGGCATTGACGAGGTTGGGCGTGGGGCTCTATTTGGTCCGGTGGTCGCTGCTGCCGTAGTACTTTCGCCTGCGGCTGCAGATCGGTTACAAAGGCTGGGGGTGGCCGACAGCAAAACCCTCAGCCCCGGTCGTCGCCAACATTTAGTCGGGCCTATTCATCAGCTGGCTACCAGCTATGCCCTGGGTCTGGCCTCGGTTCAAGAAATTCAAAGGCTGAATATTTTGCAGGCCACCCTACTGGCGATGAAACGCGCGGTGGACCGCTTAGGGGTCAGGCCCGATCTGTGTCTGGTGGATGGTAACCAAACCATTCCCCACCTCGACATAGCTCAGCAAACGGTGGTGCAGGGCGATCGCCAGTATCTTGAAATTGCTGCCGCCAGTATTCTTGCAAAGGTGTGGCGCGATCGCTTAATAACCCGACTGGATGGTCGCTACCCTGGTTACGATCTAGCTGGCAATAAGGGTTACGGCAGTAAGGCCCACCGTCAGGCTTTAAAGCGACTGGGCCCCTCTCCCCAGCACCGTCGCACCTTTAGGGGTTGCCAGTAGATGGGCTCTCTGGCGGCTTTGCCATGACTAGAGGACAGATACCCTTACTGGCTTCTGGAGGCAGCAGGGCAACCACATGGGGCACCGGGCGGGGTTGATAGCCGACCAGGGAATTACCCTGATAGGTCAGGGACGTACTGGCACCAGAATCTAGCATCACGGCGTTCTGTAAACCAGATTGCTGGAGTAGTTGACCTAGTTGAATAGAATCTATCATCGTATGGCTAACCCCAATGACCGGTTGCCCCGCCTGGTTAATCCCCCAAAATGCACGATGACGACGGGCGTCAAAATCAAATAGGGTACCAAAGGTACTGGCGGGCTGAGCCTGACCATCCTTAACCAGCCAGGCTGCGGCCACAAAGCCATCGGTAACTCCTGGTAGGGTCTGGTAAAATCCTGCCAGGCTATTGTGGCGATTACTGTCAAAGGGTACAAACTTTACCTGGTTAGGCGTAATTAGCACCAGAGGACGATTGTTCAGACGAGCAATCTCAACCGGATTGCCAGGGGTGAACTGCCGTGTACTCTGACTCAAAATCGGACCAACCATCACATTTGAATTAAGGTATTTGAGGGAAAAGAAACCCCCATCAACAGCGGCAGCGGCGTTAGTACCGCTGAGGATCTCAGGTAACTGAGCCCTGGTGTGGGCATGAATAGTAACGGGCCGCCCTCCGGTGATCAAGGTTAGAGCCTGGTTATCCAGGCGATGTTTTTCTACTGTAATGGGGTGATGGAAATCAAAACCAGTGGATTTGACTGGAGGTTGGGAAACAGCAGGGATGGTCGGACTGGCTTCACCAGATGGCTGTGCCCCTCCCCAGGCTTGGGTGAGTAAACGTTCCAGATTAGATTGGCCGAACCGCTCGATGGCCAAGAGAGACTGGGACGCCCCGGCAAATTGCTCACCGTTGTCCCGCATGGTAAAGGCTGCGATGTATCCTTGATTGGCAACGGCCTGGGCAATGCGATCGTCGTAGTGGCCAGCTGGATAGGTAAAATAATGAATGGGAATACCCAACTTTTCCTCCAGGCGTCGTTTGGACTCTTTCACCTCAAGGGTCAACTGCTGATCGTCTAACTTGCGCAGATCGGCCGGATGGGTGAGGCTATGGGATGCAATGGTAATGAGAGGGTCGGCAGCCATAATTTTGAGCTGCTCCCAGGATAGGGTTGAACGGCCTACAATTTTGCCGTCTACCTTATCGGGAAAGACCGACAACAGAGCCGGTACCCGATATTTTTGTAGCAGTGGATAGACATACTGAAAGTGTCCCAGGTAACCATCATCCAGGGTCAAGACTACGGGTTTATCTGGTAGGGCTGCACCGCTGCGTAGGTGGTGTATCAGTCTATCTACGCTAATTATAGTGAAACCATGGGTGGCCAGCTCTTGAAGTTGACGTTCAAACTGGGCGGGTAGCAGGTCAAAGGAAACCTGGGGTGTTTCTAACACATCGTGGTACATCAACACCGGCACCCTGGCCTGAACCGCCTGGGGGTGGATGGTGGGCCAGGGGGCAACGGCTAGCTGGGTGACCCCAGCCTGACTCAGGATCGATGCGCTTTGCCCCAGGGAGCCCCCATGAAAAAGTGACAGGCTTAGCTGATCGGCCTGCTCTGCTAGGGACGCCCCCGCCTGACATAGCCTGTCGCTGCTGGTATTCATGGGGAAGGCATCTAAACCAGCCGCAACGTTAAAGACTTGCAGGTTGGGGCTAAAGCGCAGTGGTGGCTGATCTATTCTGGCTCCAAAACTGGCTAGGAGAGGCATGGTCAGGCCTACCAGGAAAGAAACCAGGCCAAACACTAGAAGAGTGTTTAGCCGTTTCAGGCGAAATCGCTTTAAACCTGGTTCCCTGCCCATCGGTGTCATTCCTGGTAATTCCTGCATAGTTGACCAGGCGTTGCTGGCCCCCTGGTCGAGCCCAATATATTTTAGTCGGAAGCAGACCCCATAAAAGCCAAAACTATCTCCAAACCAGGTTAAGGTTGAATTAAGCTCAATGATTCTGAGTGTTTTAGTATGGCTGACCCTGGATGGGCATACCATGGAAGCAATAGCTACTGCCAGCCATACCTGCATGATCACCACCATTGCCTATTTGGGGCCCGAGGGTACCTATTCTCAGCTTGCGGCCCTGGCCTATAGTATTGAGTTGGAGAAGGGGGTAGGCATCGTTGCCAGCTTAAAATCCTTTCCCAGCATTGCCCGATCGCTACAGGCAACTGCCCAGGGCGACACAACCCTAACCCTGGTGCCGGTAGAAAATTCCATTGAGGGGGGAGTCACCCCTACCCTGGACACCCTCTGGCAGTTGAAGCAACTGAGGATCCACCAGGCGATGGTGATGCCTATTGATCATAGTTTGTTGTCCTATGCCCCTGATCTAGAGGCGATCAAGCTGGTGTATTCCCACCCCCAGGCTCTATCTCAGTGTCAGCTCTGGCTAGAGCAAAAACTCCCCTGGGCCACCCTGGTGCCTACCAATTCTACCGCTGAACCGCTGCAACAGTTGTCCGATAGCCCGACGATTGCCGCTGTCTCTTCGACCTGGGCCGCCGAGTTGTATGGCCTGCCAGTTTTGGCTGAAAAGATTAATGATCATCGGGACAACTGCACTAAGTTCTGGATTTTGAGTCGCGACGGTAGTCAGCCTACCCCCTACCCTGCCAGTCTGGGAAGTCACACCTCGCTGGCCTTTAGTTTGCCAGTTAACGCTCCGGGGGCTCTGCTCAAACCCCTCCAGGTATTTGCTGAACACGGTATTAATCTCAGTCGAATTGAGTCCCGTCCTGCTAAACGGGCGTTGGGGGAATATGTATTTTTTGTAGACCTGGAGGCAAGTATGGAGGAAACTCGGGCTCAAACGGCGGTTCAAGCTTTGGCCAGCTGTACCGAGAGCCTGATTAATTTTGGCAGCTATGGGATCATCTCTCTCGATCAAAATTTGGCGATCGCCCGGACTCGATACGCCCAACTCCAGCCTAATCCCTTACTCTAAAACATCCTTAAGGGCGGTGCGTGCGGCCAGATGATTACGGGTGGAGGTAAGAATTTCCACCTCCCGTTCTAAACGGGCGCTGGTGTCATCCATTTCTAGTAAGGACTGCTGTTCCTCGGCGACGCCGTAGAGGTTGCTAGCCACCCAGTAGGACAACTCGATAGGGACTTCAGGAATGTTTTCGGGAATTTCAATGTCCTGACTGGTGAGTTTGGCCGATAGTCGCACGACATCCCGCAATAAGCGATCTACATCGGCGGCCAGCGGGGCTAGGTCGCGATCGCAGGGTTTATCTTCTAGCCATTCCACTAGGCCTACGCGATAAGGCTTTTCCCGCACGTAGCTGAGCACTCGAAAGCGCTGTTGACCCAGGGTGAGAATTTTTAAGCGATCGTCCGGTAGCCGCTGGTGATGTAAAATCTCGGCACAACAGCCGATGTGTACTGGTTTACCCGTCGAGGGATCGACCATCAGCACGCCAAACCGCTTGTCGCCCTGGAGAATGGTATTCATCATGATCCGGTAGCGAAACTCAAAAATGTGAAGAGGTAGGTGTCGCCCCGGAAACAAAACCAGTTCAGGCAAGGGGAAAATAGGCAGTTCCCTTACATATACAGGGTCAGAGAATGTCATGGTTACCTATAGAAAGCCAGATAGAACCAGGCCATCAACTACAATTGCAACATTTTTTAACACTTAATCATTGTAACCTAACTATCAACCCCGGTGGGGCCTTAGCATCCCTGGCCCTGGATCGTGTAGAAAAACCAAGAGATATCGCCAGTCCCTACCTTGCCTCAGTGGTCAAGCTGCCAGGGCTACTACCAAGTCGGCGACTCGGTAGTAGCCCTGGTCAGTTAAGGGCAGTAGACCCTGAGCCTACAATTTCACTTCGATATCAACCCCAGCGGGCAAATCGAGCTTCATCAGCGCATCAATGGTTTTAGAAGAGGGTTGATAAATATCAATAATGCGGCGATGGGTGCGGCTTTCAAAATGCTCCCGGGAGTCCTTATCGACGTGGGGCGATCGTAACACGCAATAAATCCGCCGCTTGGTGGGTAGGGGAATCGGGCCAATGGCAGTGGCATTGGTGCGATTAGCGGTATCTACAATCTTTTCGCAAGAGGTATCCAGTAAACGGCGATCAAAAGCTTTCAAGCGAATCCGAATTTTCTGTTGCTGAATAGTGGCCATAACAAGTACCTGATTAGATTGTCAAGGTTCGAAAAAACCAGAGAAAAAGACGGGGCAACCAGATTTGGTTACCCCGATTAACCCTGATTAGGGCTTACTTCTTACCTTTTTTGGCATCGCCCTTCTTAGCACCACCGGCAGCAGGGGCATCCAGGATTTTAGCCACAACGCCCGCCCCCACGGTACGACCACCCTCGCGAATCGCAAAGCGCATGCCCTGCTCAATGGCGATGGGGTTAATTAACTCTACGGTCATATTGATGCGATCTCCGGGCATCACCATCTCGGCTGCGTCGCCCTCATCGGAAGTAAAGGCCTCGATGCTGCCGGTGACATCGGTAGTCCGAACAAAGAACTGAGGCTTATAGCCGGCAAAGAAGGGGGTTTTACGACCACCTTCCTTCTCAGTCAAAATGTAAACCTCGCCTTCAAACTTGGTGTGGGGAGTAATACTACCGGGCCTGGCCAGCACCATTCCCCGTTCAATTTCCTCTTTTTGAATACCCCGCAAAAGTAAGCCGGCGTTGTCACCTGCCATCCCTTCATCCAGGCTCTTCTTAAACATTTCAATACCGGTGACAGTCAGGGTGCGGGTATCTTTAATGCCCACCAGTTCAACAGTATCACCTACTTTCACCTTACCCCGCTCGATCCGACCGGTGGCTACCGTACCCCGACCAGTGATAGAGAACACATCCTCCACCGCCATCAGGAAGTCTTTGTCCACCGCCCGCTCAGGGGTAGGAATGTACTCGTCAACGGTATCCATCAGAGCGTGAATCTTATCTACCCACGGGTCTTCGCCCCGCGTAATTTTGGGATTTTTGGTCAAGGCTTCCACCGCTTGCAGGGCAGAACCAGGGGTGATGGGAATATCATCGCCGGGAAAGTCGTAGGAACTGAGCAATTCTCGTACTTCCAGTTCCACCAGTTCCAGTAATTCCTCATCGTCTACCATATCCTGCTTATTAAGGAAGACTACCAGACTGGGTACTCCTACCTGGCGGGCCAACAAGATATGCTCCCGGGTCTGAGGCATAGGACCATCGGCTGCAGAACAGACCAAAATGGCTCCATCCATCTGGGCCGCACCAGTAATCATATTTTTCACGTAGTCCGCGTGACCAGGGCAGTCCACGTGGGCATAGTGACGGGTCTTGGTTTCGTACTCAACGTGGGCCGTATTGATGGTAATACCGCGAGCCTTTTCCTCAGGGGCGGCATCGATATCCTCGTATTTCTTGGCTTCAGCCGAACCCTCTGCTGATGCCGCCAAGGTCATGGTGATCGCCGCCGTGAGGGTAGTCTTACCATGGTCAACGTGACCGATGGTGCCAATGTTAACGTGTGGTTTAGTCCGTTCAAACTTGCTGCGTGCCATTTACGTTACGTGTCCTTTCCTTTTCTAAGCGTTCCCACTGTTTTTAGAGATAATGGCCTCAGCTACATGGCGAGGAACCTCGCCATAGTGACTGAATTCCATCGAAAAAATGCCCCGACCCTGCGTTTTAGAGCGGATGTCGGTAGCATAACCAAACATCTCAGCTAAAGGAACATCGGCAGTAATCTTTGCAATAGTTGCCTCTGTTCCCATGCCCTCGATCTGACCACGTCGGGAGTTTAAGTCTCCCATGACATCACCCAGAAAGTCTTCCGGAACTTCAACCTCGACCTTCATAATGGGCTCAAGAAGGACGGGAGATGCCTTCAAGACGGCTTCTTTCATCGCCAAGGACCCGGCAATTTTAAAGGCCATTTCCGAAGAATCTACCTCATGGTAAGAGCCGTCGGTCAGGGTAACCTTTAAATCAATCACAGGGTACCCAGCTAGAATACCAGATTCGCAGGCTTCTTTCATGCCCTGTTGGGCAGAAGGAATATATTCTTTGGGAATTGTACCTCCTACAATTTTAGATGCAAACTCAAAGCCTGTGCCTTCAGGGGCTGGCTCTACCTCTACTACCACATGGCCGTACTGGCCTTTACCGCCACTCTGACGAATAAATCGGCCTTCAGCGGTGGTGGTTTGGCGAATGGTTTCCCGGTAGGCCACCTGGGGTGCACCAATGTTAGCCTCTACTTTAAATTCCCGCAGCATGCGGTCTACCAGAATATCCAGGTGGAGTTCTCCCATGCCCGCGATCACGGTCTGGTTAGTTTCGGGGTTGGTGCTGACTTTAAAGGTGGGGTCTTCCTCCGATAGGGACTGTAGAGCCTTACCCAGCTTGTCCATATCCTGTTTGGTTTTTGGCTCTACTGCTACCGAAATCACCGGTTCGGGAACAAACAGCGATTCTAGGACAATAGGGTGCTGGGGATCACAGATGGTATCGCCGGTAAAGGTGTCCCGCAGGCCAATCACGGCTCCTAGATCTCCGGCTCGCAATTCGTCAACCTCGATGCGATCATCGGCTTTTAAGATAATCAGGCGAGAAATCCGCTCCTTTTTATCCTTAGTGGCGTTATAAATGTAGGTGCCTTTATTAAGCACGCCAGAATAAACCCGCACAAAGGTGAGACGACCGTAGGGATCGGCCATGATCTTAAAGGCCAGGGCGGCCAGGGGAGCCTCATCCCTGGCCTGGCGTTCTGCCACCTCTCCCGCTGGCAAATGACCCTGAATGGGGGGAACATCGATGGGGGCGGGGAGGTAATCGACTACGGCGTCGAGCAGGAGTTGAATACCCCGATTTTTAAAGGCAGAACCGCAGAGTACCGGAACCAGGGTGCCAGTGATGGTTCCCCGGCGCAGGGCGGCGATAATTTCGGCGGTGGCAATTGACTCTCCCTCAAGATATTTTTCCATCAGGGTGTCGTCGGTTTCAGCGATCGCCTCGAGCAGTTTAGTCCGATACTCCTCCACGACTGCGGACATGGCGGCAGGGATTTCGGCATCCTCAATTTTTTCCCCCAAGTCATCGTGGTAGAGGCGGGCTCGCAGGGTGACCAAATCCACCACTCCTTGAAAATCTGCCTCTGCGCCGATGGGCACCTGGATAGCAACGGCGTTGGCCCCCAGGCGATCGCGCAATTGCTGATAAACCCTGAAAAAATTCGCCCCAGTGCGATCCATCTTGTTGACAAAGGCAATGCGAGGAACGCTATAGCGGTTGGCTTGCCGCCATACGGTTTCGGATTGGGGTTGAACGCCACCGACAGAGCAAAATACGGCAATTACCCCGTCTAGCACCCGCATGGATCGCTCCACTTCAATGGTGAAGTCAACGTGGCCCGGGGTATCAATAATATTGATTTGATGATCACGCCAGCTGGTGCTGATGGCGGCGGCGGTGATGGTAATGCCCCGTTCTCGCTCTTGCTCCATCCAGTCGGTTACGGCTGTGCCCTCATGAACTTCACCAAGTTTATGAACCAGGCCAGAGTAGTAGAGGATGCGTTCGGTTGTAGTAGTTTTGCCCGCGTCAATATGGGCCGCAATACCAATATTTCTGACTCTCTCCAGTGGAATCGTCCTAACCATGGCGACCTCCTGATGACCCTCTAACCAGTCGACCCTGCTTAGAGTATGCTTTTCAAACCCTCAACGAATGCTTGCCTACTGAAAGCCAGACCCACTGCAATGGGCAGTGCCATCCCCGGGCGATTAATAGCGATAATGGGCAAAGGCTTTATTGGCTTCAGCCATACGATGGGTTTCTTCCCGTTTACGCACAGCACCGCCAGTCTCGTTAGCCGCATCCATGAGTTCGTTAGCTAGCTTGATTGCCATAGATTTGCCAGCCCGTTGCCGGGAAAACTGGGTCAACCAACGCAAAGCCAGGGCAACACCCCGATCAGACCTGACTTCCATCGGTACCTGATAGGTGGCCCCCCCCACCCGGCGAGCCTTAACCTCCACCAGAGGGGTAGTATTGCGCACTGCTCGCTCAAAAACCTCTAAGGGGTCGGCCCCGCCGCGCTCTTTGATGACAGAAAAGGCGTCGTAAATAATGCGATTGGCTAGCGATCTCTTGCCGCTGGTCATCAGGCGACGACTCATCATGGTAATCAATCGGCTGTTGTAAACCGAGTCAGCCGGAATCGGGCGCTTTTGAATAACGGTGCGACGAGACATAAGCAAGCTTCCACAAATTACTAAGGTTAAGATCTAAGCCTTGGGGCTAAAGCGCCAGCGGTGAAGGCTGGCATCACTGGGGTGCGATTATGATTGGCTAGGGCTTACTGCTTAGGCCGCTTAGCCCCATATTTGGAGCGACCCTGGCGGCGGTCCTTAACTCCTGAGGTATCCAGGGTGCCACGAATGATGTGATAGCGCACCCCGGGCAGATCCTTAACCCGACCGCCCCGAATCATCACTACGGAGTGTTCTTGCAGGTTATGCCCAATCCCTGGAATGTAAGCGGTAACCTCAAAGCCAGAGGTTAAACGTACCCGAGCCACCTTGCGCAGAGCGGAGTTGGGCTTCTTAGGGGTAGTGGTATAAACCCGAGTACATACGCCACGGCGCTGAGGACAGCTCTTTAAAGCTGGCGACTTGGTCTTTTTCTCGGTTTTCTCGCGCTCACTCCGAATGAGTTGTTGAATCGTGGGCATACTTTTATAGCGACTTTAGAGGCAACTTAAACAGCCGATAACTTAAACTTTTCACAAGGTTCGATTATATCACGCTAAAAATACCCCAGTCAAACCTAATTTCTCCAGCCTTAGGCTAACACCTGGCTACCCCGTTCCCGGTGGCAGGGCGCACCCTGGGATGGGCCGGCAGGTCGTATTCTTGAGGAGTCGAGGGTAGCTCCAGGGGGAGATAGCGACGAGGCTGGCACTAAAGGGCCAGCAGCCCGGCAGACTGCTGAATGGGCACGATGTCCAGCACGTCTAACTGGGCGCAGTACTGCAGGTCGATTTCGTTATTTAGCCGCAGTAGGCGTTGACCGTGGCTGGCATAGTGAATCAGGGTTAGTAGCTGGTGTTGCCATTGGAGATACAGGCTGACGGCAGCGATCGCGGCATCGTTGCCCGCCAGCTCTGGCAGACTTTGCCCCGTAGCCTTGAGAATACCGTCAATAATGGCACCGGCACAGACTGTATCTTCAAGAGAGTAGGTGCCTTCCCAGCCAGAGCCCACCACCCAGACAATGGCCGGGTTGTGTTTAATCAAAAACTCCACCACTGCCCGACGAGTAATGAGGGCGGCGGTAATTACCATAGGTACATGTTCGATCCGTTTTAAGCAGCGGGTGCCATTGGTGGTAGACATAAATAGGCGCTTACCCCCTGACCGCTCGGGGCTATGATCGAGGGGAGAGTTGCCCAACTCGCAGCCCTCTACCTTTGCTCCTCCCCGTTCTCCGGCCCGCAGCCGCTTGTCATTGGGCCAGGTTTCGCTGACCTGGATTAATTCATCAATATCGCTGAATACTTGAATCGCCTCCACCCCCGCGTTAAGAGCCGCCGCCATAGTTGAGGTAGCTCTTAGCACATCAATGGCAATGGCACAGTCTGGAGTTGTATCGTCGGGTACTTCTTCGGGAATATGGTAGAGAAATAACTTCACGGTTTAGGATCTCAGGGGTAAGGGTAGCAAAAGACAAAGTTTAATTTTAGGCTGGCAATGGCTCAATTTAGGCTTTTTTAATCGACATAAAAAAGCAGAACAGGAGCGCCGGATGACGCTCCTGATATATCCTCTAGAACCAGGCAATTTAAGCTAAGACAACCATTCCAGCACGGCTTCTTCTTTGGTATTGGTATGGCGAGAGGGGGTAGCCCGATCAAACGTCATATGAATAGATCGGCTCTGTTGTCCATCAGCTGCTACCGCCATGATTGGGTAGTCAATATTGCCGTCCTGGAAGGACATTTGAAATCGAAAGGTGCCGTCTGGATTCAATTTAATGGGTTTACCGCCGATGGTAACCGTGGCATCGGGTTCGGTAGCACCGTAAACAATTAGCTCAGCATCGGCAATCAGCCAAAACTTGCGAGACCGGATAGGGGGAGCAGAGGCTGAAAACCCAACCCCGGACATGGTTAAACCAGATACATTGGCAACCATGCCAGGTACAGCCCAAAGCCCTGCTCCTGAGGGGAAGACGTAGGAACTAATCGCTTGCTCCGGTGCCATGGAACCAGGTACATGGTGCATAGAGCCAAACAAAGAACCAGCCACCCGTTGGGCTTCGGCGGATTGGGTTAGGGCAAAAATATTGTCGTAAATGGGGTTGCCGTTATCGGTGACTTTCTGGCTCGGATGCTTCAGGGTCATGAGCGTCTTACCACGCAGGCTGGACTCCCAATCGACGGTTATAAAGTGATCCTCAACCCAGTCAGAGGGATAAACCGGGGGAATGTGGACCGGAAGGGAGCGGGCCAGCACTAACCAACGGCCATCGTTGCAGAGATACCCAATTTCTGCCACGTAATCGCGATCGCTAACAGGAATCGGCAGATACCAGTCTCGAGCCATCTCGTCGCACTCGTACTGCTGCAAACTATGGGGAGCCTGATAGTTCAAGTCAATATCGGTTACATCGTAGAAGCGCAGGGCCAACCGGGCTCCCCCCTGGCGGCGCAAATCTTGTTTATGCTCGACGGGCACATCCCAGTAAGCATAGGCCCACTGAGGATCCCTGGGCATCAATATAATGCGGCTTTCCCCGTAGCCTTCGGGTAAGTCGGCCAACCCCTCATCCACCGAGACTAGGGCCTCCAGGGGAGGAATATTGGGGGCCATGTACTTAGAGGCAGCCACCTGAGTTTGGGCGGCCATGGTAGAAGTGAGTACCGATGGTGCCGGAACCTGTCCCCGCTGGGCATCAATATCACGAATGGCGTCAATCAACTCAGTTTTACGCATGCGGCTGTAACGGGATATGTCGTAATCACTCGCTAACTTGCGCAACTGACGCAGGGTCAAATCTTCCAGGGGACCATACTGCTGAGACATGGGCCAATTTCCTCCTCATGATTGAACGTAGACGACCTGGCTGATCAGCAGCCACTGCCAGAAAACCTTCCGCCAGTAGCACTAAAAAAAACAGCGGGGGAGATGACCGGTATTTAAGATCACCTTTGCATCGGTAGTATGACAAAGATAAAGGCTGGGATCAAGCCACAGGAAAGGCTTTTCTAGCTTTGAATGCGAGGCATCAGGGGTTTTGGGATCAAAATGTCAGAATATCCTGACATTTTGATCCCAATAAGTATAAATACGTCACAAAAGCATCATATTTGATCCCCTGGCGGTCTGGGGTTTCTCTGCTAGAGCTACATGGCGGGGTGGTGGGGACAACTAAACTCCAACTCTGGTAGACTGGCATCCACAGGTAGGGGATTGGTTGGCCAGACAGATGCCTCAGATCACCTCATGCTGGCCCAAGCTGTCTAGTTCTAGTCTCTGGGGCCGGGCCCTCGGGGTTTACCTATGGTGTAGAAGGCTATGAATCATAACTCTGAGTCCTCTATGGCGGCTGAGCAAACCTCTGGGGTGCGAGGGAGTCGGCTAATCGCCCGGTTTTTACCTGCCGCTATTCGACTCTGGTTGCACAGCCAGCTTGATCACCTGGAAGGATTAGAGTTTGGCATTGACGGCCAGGACCGCCAGTTGCTCTCAGGCAATTTACCCCAGGTGACTCTGGCTGCTAATCGGGCTGCCTATCAGGGGCTGCGGGTGAGCCATGCCCGGCTGATCGCCAGAGATATTTGTCTAAACCTGGGTCAGGTGTTGCGCGGCAAGGCGCTGCGATTGTTACAGCCCTTCCCGGTTGAGGGCCAGGTGTGGCTTAGTCGTGAAGACCTGCAAGCCTCCCTAGGGGCACCGCTGCTGCTTCAGGGGCTAGGGGACCTGGTGGCCCGATTAGAGCCGCTAGACCCGCAGACTCTGGTCGTCTTACCCTGCCTTTCGACAGTAACCGGCATTGAGCTCGGTCACAACTGGCTGGCCCTAACCTGGGGCGAGCCGGATCTGAGGGCAGATCGCCTGCGGTTAGAAACTGCTATGGTGCTTCAAGATCAACGCTGGTTATATTTGCACCAGCCCCTGGTCAGCCGCTATGCTGATGGGGCCTGGTCTGACCCGATCGCCATGGAGACAGTTGCCTTTGATTTGGGGTCGGAAACGGAGATTGATGACTTTGTAATTACTCCAGACCATATTCAAATCAAGGGTACCGTCAGGGTAATTCCAGCCGATCCCTAAGGCGTTTGCGATTTCGTCTGTCTATGTCTCTGTCTCCCGCCCTGACTAAAATCCAATCCTATCGGCAGGCCCTTGATGCCCTGCTGATCTACGGGAATATGTTTGGCGACCCGGTGGGAGAAGGGTTCCGAGCCCTACTGGAGGCTCTTCTCCAGGCCAGGGCAACTACCTGCCTGCAAGCCTACGGCCACTGGTTTCAGGCCCTAGCCTGGGCCGAGGAAACCTGGTCTAGCCATGTGGTTCGACGCTTGATCTATGCAGATAATCCCTTTACGCGCCAGGTCCAAACCCGATCCCTAGAACAGTTGCCACCGGCCCTAGTGCAGGCGGTATGCTCCGATCTGGTGAATTTGCAGTATCTCCATGACCTCGATGGTGGGGAGGTAAGCACCTGGGTGCAGGAGATAGCCGACTTGCCAGCCCCTCCCGTTGCCTGGGTGGGAGCTAGTCCCACTCCTCTGCCCTTTGAATTTGCCCCCGATTTAGCTTGGGTAGACGGTTTATCTAGCCTAGCTCACCACTACCGTCAGCAGGGGGTGGGGGTTTTTGGCCAGTATCGGGCTCTGCGGTGGCAGGCCCAGGCCCTGGAGGGTATTCCCCATCCCGATCCAATTCGTCTGGCCCAGTTAACTGCCTACGATCGCCCCCGGCAAGATCTAATCCAAAATACCCTGGCCTTGCTGCGGGGCTACCCTGCCTTAAATGTATTGCTCTACGGTAGCCGCGGCTCGGGTAAATCCTCCCTGGTCAAGGCCTTGGTGAATGAGTACTACCGCCAGGGACTACGGCTGATCGAGGTGCCCCGAGCCGGACTGGAGGACTTGCCTGAGATTATGGACCACCTCCGGCCCTTGCCCCAGAAGTTCATCATTTTTGTCGATGACCTTGCCTTTGAAACCGACGATGCCGCCTTTAAGGCCCTAAAGGTGGTGCTGGAAGGGGGGCTAACCGCCCGTCCTGACAATGTGGTGGTCTACGCCACCTCTAATCGGCGTCACCTGGTGCCAGAATACTTTGGCGATCGCCCCCAGCCCAGGGACCAGGAAGAGGTACAGGCCTGGGATGCCGTTCAGGAGAAGCTGTCCTTTAGCGATCGCTTTGGCCTTACCCTCACCTTTGAACCAGCAGACCAGCAGACCTATCTCACCATTGTTAACCACCTGGCCCAGTCAGCTGCCATCACTCTGGATAGGGACCAGCTAACGGCTCAGGCACTCCAGTGGGCCACACGCCATAACGGCAGATCGGGGCGAACCGCACGCCAGTTTATTGATTGGATCCGGGGTCAGGGATAGCTACCGAAACGCTGGGGACAGAGCTGGGAATGAAAGGGAAGGCTGGCTGACAGGTCTGCCCTAGCTCCGCCTCGCCATCTACCGGCATAGCTTTACGTGACCTATGTCAATACAAATGACGTATAGAATACCTTAAAAAAAACAGTAATTTCCCCAGCTTTACAAGCCGATGTTGCTTTGACATTATTGACCTAAGTCTACGTTAAGTGAAGTATATCTCTATGGAAATATCCTGCACCGACATTCGTTACGAGCAAGCAGTGGGTCAGGGTATGCTATCCCCAGTAGCCCTGTCTCCAGAGCAGCTTTTGGAAGGACAGCAGAAAATTCTAGAAATGGTAGCCACCGGTCAACCCCTCAGGCATACTCTGCGCCACATTGCCGAGTTTGCCGAGGCCTGTGTTCCAGATATGTTTGCCTCGATTCTATACTATGATCCCTATCGTCAGTGTCTAGTCCAGGGAGGCTACGGTCGTTTACCCGAAACCTTTCAGGATCTGGTAGATGGCTTGGTGCCTGGACCCAAGCACGGTAGCTGTGGCACCTGCGCTTACCGCAAACAACAAGTGATCACCGAGAATGTTTTTACCGATCCCCTCTGGGAAGATTTTCACCCGTTGTGCCGTAGCTTCAATATACACTCTGCCTGGTCTACGCCCCTAATCTCCCCTACCGACGGTAATTTATTGGGGGTCTTTGGCATGTATTACAGTACCCAGCGAGTACCCACTACCCTTGACCTGGAACTGGTGGATCACCTGACTTACCTGGCTACCCTAGCGGCAGAACGCCATTGCCGCGATGAAGAACGACGACGGCAAACCGAGGAGCAGCACCGGCAGGCCCGGGAAGATGCCCTGACCAAGCTGGGTAATCGTCGTCAGCTACAAGAATGGGCCGGGCGAGAGTTGACCCAACATCGGGATAATCAAAGTCCGTTGATGTTGGTTTTTTTAGACCTGGATTATTTCAAAGCCTTTAACGATAGCTATGGTCATAATTTGGGGGATAAGTTGCTGCAGCGGGTGAGTCGCAGTCTGGAAGCAGGGTTAGCTCCCTTTGAGTTATTGGTGCGCTTTGGGGGTGACGAATTCGTTGCCCTGATTGCTGCTCCCCTAGAGGAAGTGGAGCAACGGCTAGAAGGCTTCTCCGTAAACTTCGCAAATGAACTGATTGAAATCGATCAGGCTAGGGCTCGCCTTACCTTTTCTGCGGGCTTAGTGGACTGCGCTACGGTGGACTGGAATCTGGAGGAAGCAATTATTCAGGCCGATCGGGCCAGTGGTCTGGCCAAAAGCCTGGGTCGTAATCGGACCATCGTCGTCGATAACAGCCATCTGAACCAGGCCTATACCCGCATACAGCTATGCCAGCAAATGGAAAAGGCGGTTGGTCAAGATCTGATTAACCCCCATGGTCAACCCATCGTAGACCTGAAGACTGGTAAGCCAGTTGGGGTAGAAATGCTGTTTCGGCCCAGTACCGGGGTTTTGACCGGTGTCAGCCCCCAAACCTGCATTACTATCGCGGAGGAGACTGGCCTAATTGATAACATCGGTAAACGCATGTTAAGGGCAGCTTGTACCCTGTTGAGCGAACCCATGGTGGCGACCAGTGACTTGGTGGTGAACGTGAATCTTTCGGTACAGCAGTTAATGCGACCTAACTTCTTTGCCACTGTGATGATGTTAATGGCAGAGTACCAAATTTCTCCGTCGCGCATCTGTCTAGAAATTACCGAAAGCCAGTGGCTCGATCCCTCTGGTCCTTGCAAAGATGTGATCAACGAACTGCTAGCAGAAGGTTTTCGACTGGCCCTGGATGACTTTGGTACAGGCTACGCCTCTCTGGCCTTATTGCGATCGCTGCCCTTCCACAACATCAAGATAGACCGCACCTTTGTCAACAACCTGGGTCAAAGCCGAGATGCCAGAGCTTACTGCAGGGCCATGATTGATATGGCCAGGACCTGCCAACTGGTGGTCACGGCAGAAGGGGTAGAAACGGAGGAACAGCGGCAAATTCTAATGGATTTAGGCTGCTGTCGGGGGCAGGGCTATCTGTTTGCCCGGCCCCAGCCCGAGGTTGATTTACCAGGGTTACTGGGTGATATGACCAAGCAAGCCCAGGCCGAAAAAAACTTGGGTCACCGGACCGCTGAGAAAATACAAAGACTGCTGACTGCGGCGAAGCAGTTAAAGCCCTTTTGACCCGTTTACCCATCGCCCTAGCCATAGGTAAACGGGCGAAAGGGTATTTCCGACAGTCTATTCAATTCCAGGGCTTGTGCTCAAGCTGGTACCTCCCTTATGGCCAGCCAGAGCAGGGACCCAGGCTTTACTGTGATTGATGCACCTTAGCCCCAGCCTTCTGGCCAAAGCTATATGTTTTGATAAAGACCTTTCAAAGGCCAGGCTGAGGTGTAAGGTCTACGGCCCAATCGGGAAATAATAGATACTAATATGTTTTGTACGGGGGGAGTACACCTATGGCTTTGACCCATGCCCTTGAGGATCAAAGTATTCAGGCTAGTCTGGTGCTTAACTGTCTACACCTGATTGATCAACAGGTAGCAGCTAAAGGGGGGCTATCGGGCCTGGCCTTGAAGACGACCTACGGGGTGGTCAAGGGTATTGGTCCAACCTATCTATCGGGGGCGATCGAACGCCTGCTGCCAGAAATGATGGCAGCCCTCGATCCCCTCTGGATAGAAGGATTGCAGACCGGTAATCCCGTCGATTATCTAACCGAGAATCGGGGGCAAACCGCTGATAGACTCTTGAGTGTCACCGATGGCAGAATCGCAGGCAGCCGTAACACCCTGGTGAAAACTTCCTACAGTCGGCTGCGCCAATCGGTGAAGCATGACGTTGAAGCCGCAGTACCGGGGCTAGCGAAAATTCTGGGTGACCATGTGGGCACCGGTGGTTAAATCCTCAGCCCATAGCCTGGTAGAACCGATCCCAGTAGGGCTCAGCAAACCTGGTTAGCCAATCTTTGACCTGGTAGGTAGCCCGGCAGTCGTCTTCGTTGTAGCGCAGAATCGCCTCCAGGTAGGCGCGATCGCCGGTCTCCCGCCAGGCATTGTACCAGCAGATTGACTGGGCTCCGTTAGCCCCCTCGTCTCGCCAGTCAAAGCCAACCCATCGGGCAATGTGCTTGAGGGCGTAGCTTTCAATGGGAAGGGTAACCCCATCGGTAACACAGCGGTGGATATCAAAGAAGCGCCCTAACAGGCTATCGATCAGGCGATTCGGAGTGTTATACAACTTACCTAACCTGGCAACGGTCTGGGCTTCATAGGGGCAAAAATGGTAAATCGGCGCATGGGGGTAAGCCTGCACCAGGTCCAGAAAATCATGCCAAACCTGGCGTTGTTGAAGATGATCTTCCGCCAGGAAGGCGTGGAAGCTTTCTGACCCGTTACGTCGATTGACCACCAATACG
Organism: Cyanobacteria bacterium REEB459; assembly: GCA_018970085.1. Classification (GTDB taxonomy): domain Bacteria; phylum Cyanobacteriota; class Cyanobacteriia; order Phormidesmidales; family Phormidesmidaceae; genus Nodosilinea. The sequence continues at coordinate 94,392 of JAGWXD010000004.1, read as the reverse complement.
CCATGCAGATAGATCAGGTTCTGATCGGGGGCCGCTTCAATATCAAAGAAGAGTTCTACCTCTCCAGTGGGTAGATCCTCGGGCCATAGGGGAAACCCGTGGGGCGATCGCGGATCGGATCGAGGGATAGCCTGATTATGGAGGAAGGACTGGGCCTGGTGAATCAGCTTATCTGCCACTAACTCACCGAACCCTGGCAAAATCGCCAAATCGGCGGGTTGGGCCAGGGCCAGGGCCGGTAAGGTAATCAGCTGTCGTTGCTGAAGTAATTCGTAGCGGGCTGGGGTAACCCCTGGCAGTAGGGAAAGGTGGCTGCTAGCCTGGGCCTCTTGATAGCAGGAGCTAAACCAATGACATAGATCGCAACGACTATGGGAAATAAATAATTCGGGAGCGGTTTTGGACTTCAGGTCTTGCAAACACTGCGCCATAACCTCCTGTAGCTTGAGCGTAAATCGCTCTACTGAAACTGGGTAGAGGTTGCCATCGCGCAGGGCCAGATAGCTTTGTGCAGGCCAGACTCCCTGTAACTGAGATAACAGGTAGGCGGGGTAGGCCACCATCACCTGGTAGTCGAGCTTGGGCTTTTTACCCAGTTTGATAGTGATCGGGGCGTAGCTCCAGTCACCCCAGCACGACCAACCAGGCTGCTTGATTAACAGGTCGGGTTGGCTTATCAGCCGCACCTGGTTAGGACCAGAGGCCACCGCCAAAACCCCCTGATAAATCACCTCGACCCCCTGGGCCATGAGATCCAGGGTAGCCCTGGCCCCGGCAGCCCAGTCCCCGGCAGAAAACTGGGGCTGATGGCAGGGTTGGAAGGCGGTTAGCACCCGTTGACGATGGTGAACACTATCCTGACGTAGTTTCAGCAGATAGTCAGAGGGGGAATCCTGATGAGTGCGATCGCCGTAGACATCTAAAAAAGCCCGACGGCGACAGCGCTGATACTGAAACAGCAAATCATCGGTTAACCACACCACTGGTGATGAGCCAGTCAAGGGCCCAGGGTCGGCCAAACCTTCCCGGGAGAGTTCCGGGCACCTCTCTCCATGGCTAAGGGGCGGTAGAGGGGGGTTAACTAACAAAATTGTAAGCGAGGGGAAGGGAGAGGCAGCGCGGCCTGGGTAAGCGGGCCGGGTTTAACAGGCAGGGCTGAAGGTCGGGCCAGCCGTAGTCAGAGGCAGTGCCACAAGGACACATAGAAAGATTCGGGCTCTGGCTAAAAGCCCTCAATCCCTCGCCAGGGCAAGGCTGAAGGGCTAGCCGGTCAGGTCTTCTTGCCATCACCAACTTACTCCAGGGCCAATAGCCTGGAGCTGGTAGGAAGCGGTGGCAACTAAAACCAAACTTGACAACCATTCAATCAGTGGCTAACCAGAATCTGCCATGGAGCAGATAGCTTTCTAGGAGGAAAATTATACAATCAGGGTAGACATTACCTTGCACCCATGGTACAGCCTATCTTCCCAAACTGGAAAGGCATGGTTTTCTGACCTTGACAAAGCCTCAAGCACCAACCCTCAAAACGGCTTGGCAATCGGCGACCAGGCGATTCTGGTGCAGTCGCTGCAATGCAACCCAGGCTATGCCCCTATTGTGAAATCACCATGGTAAACCCAACCTTGCACTCTATTCTAGACCGGGCCCTGGCGGGAGTTGATCTAACCCCTCAAGAAGGGGTGGTGCTCCTCACCCAGTCCTCCCATCCAGCCGCCCTTGAGGCTCTGCGTAGCACCGCCGATGAACTCCGCCGTCGGCAGGTGGGGGAGACCGTTACCTACGTTATTAACCGCAACATTAACTACACCAATATTTGCGAACAACATTGCAACTTTTGCGCCTTTCGCCGGGATGCTGATACCCCGGGGGCTTACTGGCTTAATTTTGAGGCTATTTTAGAAAAAGCGGCTGGGGCGGTGGCCCTGGGTGCTACGGAAATCTGTATGCAGGGAGGCCTAAACCCTGCCGCCCAGATCGACGGTAGTTCGCTGCGCTACTATCTGGCTCTGGTGGAGACCATTAAACAGCAATTTCCCGACCTCCATATCCATGCCTTTTCTCCCCAGGAGGTGCAATTTATTGCCCGTCAGGATGGGCTGAGCTATCGCCAGGTTTTGCTGGCTTTACGGGATGGAGGGGTTGATTCCCTGCCTGGTACGGCAGCCGAGGTCCTAGATGACCGACTGCGGCGAATTCTCTGCCCCGAAAAAATTGACAGCGCCACCTGGCTGGAGATTGTGGGGCTGGCCCATGCCCTGGGTTTAGCCACTACAACGACGCTGCTGTCGGGCCACATCGAAACCCCAGAGCAGCAAATTCACCATTTGGATCAGCTCCGTTGCCTACAGCAAACCGCCAGCCAGGCCGGTTACCCGGCTGGGGTTAGTGAGTTCATTCTCCTGCCCTTTGTGGGTCAGGAGGCCCCTCTGGCTTTGCGGCGGCGCGTCGATCGCGACCAACCGGTTTTGTCCGATGCCCTGCGGCTGACGGCCGTTGCTCGCCTCTACCTGGGTAATTGGATTGTTAACCACCAACCCAGTTGGGTGAAGTTGGGATTGGCGGGAGCCACAGAAGCCCTGCGCTGGGGCTGCAATGACCTGGGCGGTACCCTGATGGAGGAGCACATTACTACCATGGCTGGCGCCCAGGGCGGTACTTCGATGACGGTGGCTGAGTTGGCGCAGGCGATCGCCAGCCTGGGGCGGCCCGCCCGCCAGCGCCATACCCTTTACTCCCTGGTGGAGGGACTGGCCCCAGACACCGCCCCGGCCCGACAATCCCGCAACCACAGTTTAATCGCCTGACCAATCACCCCATCGCTACTTTCCCGGGCCGGGGAGGAGGGCAGCGGGTTACCTGAGTAGGTACCCAGGCTGGAATAGAGCAGGGCCAGTTGCCACCCCTCTGATGTCTGCACCAGAAATAACCAGTGGTACTGCTGTAAAGCTACTACCCGGCCTTTTTGGTACTGATGCTCTAGGGTCGTAAAAAACACCTGACGAATATCAGGGTCTGGCTCCAACCCGGGGCTGAGGGACTGAGGGGCCAGATCCAGGGGCTCGAATTCAGGATTACCGGCAATCAGCACCGTGCCGGCAGGGCCCGCCTCCCTGGCCAGGGCCCCTAAACTACGACTAGCCACTCGATTGGCATAGCCAGGCAGGTCCCGTAGAAGGGCCATGGTCAACGGCTGGAGATCCCCTGGACAGCCCTGGGTAGAACCTGTCCACTGACTGGTTGGCGTGGTTCTGGGCAAGGGTTGCGGTGGGGCTGCCCCCTGGCTCAGCTGGCCCCACCCCAGCCAGGCCAGACTAAACATAAGGCTAATCACTAACCTGGTCATAGGGGTGGGGCCTCAGTCAGAAAGTTCAGCACATTCTTCGCAGATGCGATCAAAGGCACCGACGGGATCGGGGCTGGTTAGAATGGGCCGACCTATGACCAGGTAGGTGGCTCCCGCCCGTAATGCTTCCAGGGGCGTTAGGGTACGGCGCTGGTCGTTAGCCTGGGCCCAGGCTGGCCGTACCCCCGGACAAACCAGTACAAATTTAGGGGGCATGGCCTGGCGCAGCAGCGTCACTTCCTGGGGAGAACAAACCACTCCCCCCAGACCCGCGGCCTGGGCCAGGTGGGTCAGGTGCAGGGTGTATGCCTCCACGGATAGGGGCACCTGCAGTTCTCCAGCTAGATCGGAAGCGGCCATACTGGTAAGCAGGGTCACCCCCAGCAATACGGGTAGGGGTAGGTGGGCTTGCTCAGCTTTAGCCTGGGCGGCCCATCGGGCTGCCTCCAGGGCCGCCGTCCCGGCGGTAGCATGGAGGGTAATCAAATCCACACCGTAGCTGGTGGCTGCGGCACAGGCTCCCGCCATGGTGTTGGGAATATCGTGCAGTTTTAGGTCGAGAAAGATGCGCTTTTGGCGGGCCTTTAATTCCTGGATAACCAGCGGCCCTGACCGAATAAATAGTTCCAGGCCGACCTTCCAAAAACTCACCTGGGCCAGCTGGTCCACCAGGGCGAGGGCGGCGGCGGGGGAGGCCACATCCAGGGGAACAATCAGGCGATGGTTTACCGACATCAGGGTGCTTAGCTGGGGCGCACCAGCATTAGGGTCTGGCCAAATTCAATGGGTTCGCCGTTGTTGACTAGAATTTCAACGATTTCCCCAGCCACCTCGGCTTCTAGTTCATTCATGAGTTTCATCGCCTCAATGATGCAGACTGTTTGGCCTGAGCGGATACGATCGCCGGTTTCTACAAAGGGCGGCTCGTCAGGGGCGGGCGATCGATAGAAGGTACCTACCATAGGGGAGGTAATCGGCGTCAACTCGGGTCCCTTGCCCGGGGGGGCTACCGGGGGGCTGGCTGGGGTGAGGGGGATAACCTCCAGGGGGGGAGGGGCCGGGGCAACTACCGCTGGGTCAACGGCCACCTCAACTGCTGGCGACAGAGGAGATAACACCGATGCTACTGTTTGCTTACGCAGGGTCAGTTCAAAGGTTGAGCTCTTTAAGGTAAGCTCCGCCAGACTGCTCTGACTCAGGGCAAGGACTAGATCCTTAAGCTCGCTTGCTGTTAATTCCACTAACCAACCCTCACTCCACCATCATCATTAACATTTGGGCATTAACATTTGGGCCCCGCCTGGCGACCTGGCAGAGGGCCAGGCTTGCCGCCATGATTTTAACCTCGCTCACCTATTCACGTCCCAGGTAGGTATCGGTGCGGGTATCAACCTTGATTTTGTCACCAATGGTAATAAACAGGGGCACCATTACCTCGGCACCGGTTTCCAGGGTAGCTGGTTTGGTTCCCCCTGTAGCCGTATCTCCCTTCACCCCTGGATCAGTTTGAGTGACTTCGAGCACAATAGAATTGGGTAGCTCTACATCTAAAATTTTCTCTACCGCCGCCTTACCCTTGTTTTCTTGAGTTGTATCTGTCCAACTCAGCACGCTGACGACCATGCCTTCTTTTAAGTACTTCACCCGATCACCAATGTCTTTGGCGCTGAGGCGGAGTTCTTCGTAGCTCTCCATATCCATAAACACCAGGTCTTGACCTTCCCGGTAGGTATGCTGCATGTCGCGCTTTTCAATCACGGCCTGGGGAACGGTCTCGCCGGCGCGAAAGGTTTTTTCAACACTGTTACCGGTGTCAAGATTTTTCAGCTTCGTCCGCACAAAGGCGGAACCCTTACCGGGTTTGACGTGCAAAAACTCGACTACGCGCCAGACAGAGCCATCGAGAACAATGGTAACGCCGGGACGGAAATCGTTGCTGGAAATCATAGCGCTGGCTTTAGTAGACGGATGAGCCGGTATATCTTCGGCATCTCATTTTACCCTCCCAAGGGCATTTGCTTGAAGAGTTTTAGCCAGAGAAACTGCTGGGTATTTGGTGGGGGTTAGGGTTGCCGGAGGCGATCGCCCCTCAGCTGTTCTAGGGTTTCACCCAGGGCGGCTGTCAGACTTTGGCGGGTTTGGGCGTGGGCATTTTGTTCGGCCTGAAGGTCTTGACTCAGCCGCTGACAGCGAGCCTGCAGCTGACTTACCTGCTGGGCCAGGGAGGTCGGGTCGCCAGTCTGCTGCGATGGGGGGAGGCTGTTGAGCTGGGCTTGCAGGTGTTCAAGGCGGCTTTGCCACTGCTCCGCTGCTTGCCGTCGCTGGCTGGCCTCGGTCTCGTAGAGGCGTTGCCAATTGGCCGCACTTTTATAGGCTTGATCCCGTTGCTGGCAAGCCTCTGCCAGCTGGTTTCGCAGGGTCTCTATGGTCGCAATCCATTCGGATAAATCCTTAGACATGGCATAGGGAAGGATAGACGACAGTATCTAGAACAGCCCCCGGCTGCCACACTTAAAACAGCAGGGGAATCAAGACCGAGGGTAGGGGCAAAATGATCATCACCAGCAGACTTAGGGCGAGTAAGCCCAGGCCATTACGGCGATTATCCAGTTCACTAATATCGTTCAGGGCTGGTTCATCTACGGCGGGCATAAAAAAAAGTAAGATGGCCCAGATCAGAAACTCACCATGCACCAGCACCAGCACCAGTAACAGCAGGCGAGAAATTTGCCCCACCACGGTGGCCATCCGTTGACCATACATGGCATGAACAATATGGCCGCCATCTAGCTGCCCCACCGGCATCAGGTTGAGGGCGGTCACCAGTAACCCCAGGCAACCGGCAATACCAACTAAATGCAGATGGATCGCCTGGTCTACCCCCAGACTGTCGGCAAACACCAGTTTGGCGATCAGGCTCAAGAAGATGGAGTCCCTTGGATTAAGGGCCTGAAAGTTGAGCAGCCCGGCGCCTTTCTCTGGCATGGGGACCAGGGTGGAATGGCCCAATCCCCACCACAGTAGAGGTAGGGTCACTACCAAGCCGGCCAGGGGACCGGCAATACCAACATCAAATAGGGCGCGGCGGTGGGGCACCGGCGATCTCATTTGAATAAAGGCCCCAAAGGTACCCAGAAAGAAGGGTACCGGGATAAAGTAGGGCAGGGTTGTGCCCATGCGGTAGTAGCGGGCAGCCAGGTAATGGCCCATTTCGTGGCAGCCCAAAATCAACAGTAAGGCCAAACTATAGGGCAATCCCTGCCAGAACACCATTGGCTGGCTCTGGATCTGGGCTCCTGCTAGGCCAGCCAGATAGCTGCCGACTCCGGTGGTAGTCAGCAGGGTGGCCAACAATAAACCCAGGGCTAGGCCGGGGCGGCTGAGGGCGGTGGCAGATCGGTTGGCCGGGGGGTGCTGCTGGGGATTGGGGACCAGGGTAAAAATTGGCTTGCCCTGAAGCCCCTCCTGAAAAATAACTAAAAAGCGATCGCCAAAATGTTTCTGCACATTGTCTCGTACCGTTTCGTAGGCCAGATTGGGGGCCGTTCTGAGCTGACCACGACAGATCATGGCCTGGGGGCGATACTCGATATTTTGTAAATAGTAGACTGACCAGGGAAAACAGGTTTTTAAGACCGACTCTTCGTCTTTATCAATCGGTCGTAGCGGCGGTTTAGGCAGTTTACCAGGCTGTTCTAAGGCCAGGGAGGCCCCCGGGCTGCCAGCCGGGGGTAGGCCAGCCGGTCGGCCCCATAGCACCAGCAACCAGTAAACCACCGGACAGAGGACAAATAAGGCCAGCAACAAACCCAAAGGCGGTACCGACTGGCTACCACTGCCGATAATCCAGGTGGCCACCACTAGGGCGGGTAACATCATCACCAGCCACAGCAACCATACCGGGGTACGGGTGATCGATCCGGCGTTGCGCTTGATCATGGCATAGGTCCACAGACCCAGCAAAAGCAGAAATAGCCAGAGAAATACCATTTACGAAAAATACCCACGCACCAGGACGGCAAACGGTTGGAATTTGAAAAGCATACCCCGGCTTAGCTCAACTATCATGGAAAAACCTTTAGAAAAGTTATCTAATCCTGGTTTAGGTGTCTTAGCTGCGGGCCCGTGGCCGGCGATCGCCCCGCCTCCTGCCTGGTGGCGGCTCTAGCCATTACAATTGGCCTGGCACCTCCCTACCCTGGTTTTGCATCATGAGTCCTCAACTCCCACCGCCAAAGTCACCCCGGCCAGTCTTTGACACCATCTATGCCTTTCCTCCCAACCGGGATACCCAGGGTGGCACCGCCTATCTTATTGTAGACAATTCCCCCCTCCAGACCCAGGGAAATCTGCTGATTGATGCCCCCCCCTGGACCCAGGCCACCCAGGAGTTTTTAGCGGCCAGGGGAGGGGTACGCTGGTGGTTGATTACCCATCGGGGGGGCTTGGGCCAGGCAGCTAGAATTCAAAAGGCCTTGACCTGCCAACTGGTGATTCAGGAGCAGGAAGCCTATCTCTTACCGGATACAGCCACCACCACCTTTCACTGGAGTTTTGACTTTAATGCCTACAGCCAGGCCCTCTGGACCCCTGGCCATTCCCCTGGTTCGGCCTGCCTCTACCACCGTGACTACGGCGGGGTGTTGTTTACCGGTCGGCACCTGCTCCCCAATCCCCAGGGAGAAATTCAGCCCCTGCGCCTGGCTAAAACCTTCCATTGGCCCCGGCAACTGGCCCAGGTCAGGGCGCTGCAGCAGCGCTTTCGAGAATCAGAGTTAGCCTATATTTGCCCAGCGGCCAACCTGGGGTTTCTGCGGGGGCAGCTCACCCTGGATCGAGCCTTTGAACGACTGCAGCAGATTGACCTGGTCGGCAGTCAGCCCCAGGCCCTGGCTGGGGAGTAAAAACGCCCTACACATCCTCAGTGGGTGAATTTTCTAGAACCACATGGGGCAGGGCGTGATGGGCGGGCTACTCTAGAAATAAGACCTCTTAGAGGCGGTTCATCAGGAGTTGCCATGAGCCAAACTGTCTTTTCAGACCGGCGCAACATTGCCCTGGTGGGTACCTATGCCAGTGGCAAAACTACTCTGTTGGAGAGTCTTTTGTCGGTCACCGGTAGCCTTAGTCGTAAGGGCAGAGTGGAGCAGGGAAACACCGTGGGAGATAGCTCCCCAGAAGCTCGTAGCCGGCGGATGACCGTTGAATTAACCGTCGCCACCACAGCCTATGGCGGTATTACCTTTACCTTTATTGACTGCCCTGGTTCGGTAGAACTACAGCAGGAAGGCCACCATGCCCTGCTTGGCGTCGATGGGGCGATCGTGGTCTGCGAAGCCGATCCCGATCGAGTCTTGACCCTTTCTCCCCTGTTGCAGTTTCTAGATCGCTGGAAAATTCCGCATTTCATCTGGATTAATAAACTAGACCGCCGTAACGGTAGCTATGCTGAGCTGCTAACAGCCCTCAAACAGGTGTCGTCTCGCCCGATTGTGCCCCAACAGTTGCCCCTCTGGCAAAATCAGCAGTTGGTTGGCTTCATTGATTTAGTCACAGAGCAGGCCTGTCCCTACCCCTGCCAGGCTGCCGCTGCTGCCTGGCCCCCTGACCTGGGGGCAGAAGAACAGGCGGCTCGAGCCGATATGCTAGAAACCCTGGCTGACTATGACGATCTCCTGCTAGAGGAGTTGCTGGAGGACCGGGCTCCATCCCCACAGGAGATTCTCACGGATCTACGCCTGGACTTAGGGGCCGACCTGATTGTGCCTGTTTTGCTGGGGGTGGCCCAGGCTGACTACGGCGTTAAACCCTTGCTGGAGGCCCTGGTCAGGCAGGCACCCTCACCTCAGGTGACCGCACAACATCGCGGTATTGCGGCCAGTGGAGAGCCCCTGGCCCAGGTGCTCAAAACCTTCTACAGTCCCCAGGCTGGCAAAATGTCTCTGGTGCGGGTATGGCGAGGGGATATTAAGGATGGGGATAGTCTTAAGGGCGATCGCCTGGGGGGCATTTATGACCTGTTTGGCAGCCAGTCCGTCAGTTTGACTCAGGCCAGCGCTGGCCAGATTGTGGCGATCGCCCGCCTGGAACAGGCCCAAACCGGCGACACCCTCAGCCCGGCCAATTCTGCCCCCGATCCCCTGCCTACCATCGCCCGGCTGGACCCGGTCTACGCCTTGGCTCTGACCCCTGTCAACCGCGGTGACGACGTTAAACTCAGCGGAGCCATGGCTAAACTCCTGGAAGAAGACCCTTCCCTGGCCTGGGAATACCATGGAGATACCCATGACATGATTCTGTGGGGGCAGGGAGACGGGCACCTGGCGCTGGCGATGGATCGCCTCAGCCGTAAATACAACCTGGCCGTAACCAGCCATTTGCCCCAGGTGGCCTATCGTGAAACCATTGGCCAGGCTACGCCATCGGCCCACGGTCGCTACAAGCACCAAAGCGGTGGCCATGGCCAGTTTGGAGAGGTCTATCTGGCCCTTAAACCCCGATCTCGGGGACAGGGGTTCAGCTTTAATGCCACCATTGCCGGTGGGGTAGTGCCCCGGCAGTATATCCCCAGCGTTGAGACCGGCGTGCGCGACTACCTTAACCGGGGTCCTTTGGGTTTTCCGGTGGTGGATGTGGCGGTGACCCTGATCGACGGCTCTTACCACAGTGTCGATAGCTCCGATATGGCCTTTAAGCAGGCGGCCCGGTTAGCCATGCAAGAGGGCATGGTAGCCAGCCAGCCCATCCTCTTAGAACCCATCGCCCAGGTGTATATGTCCGTGCCGAATCGCTATACCGCAAACGTTCTAAAGCTTATGAGCGGCCGTCGGGGACAGATTCTCAATTACCAGGCCAAGGCCGATTGGCCAGGGTGGGACCTGGTTTCTGCCTATGTGCCCCAGGCGGAGATGCAAACCATGGTTGTGGATCTGCGATCCCTAACCATGGGGGTAGGGTTTTTCCATTGGACTCACGACCACCTGGATGCCGTACCGGAAAAGCTACAGAAAAACATTCTAACTAATGACCCTGGCCGACCCTAGGGACGGCTAATTTTATAGGGTTTTTGTTATAGGTTTTTTGGCTGCCGGCAGCATGGACCTAAACAATGCCGGGAAAGTGATCAATCTGGGCATAACCACTAAACACCAGATGATTACCCTTGGTTTCCAGCCGATTGACCCGCAGCAGTACCCCGTCCAGGTTAAAGCGTTCCAGGTCTACCATGCGGTTGAGAACCACGGCAAAGGACCGGGTCAGGTTGGCAGAAAGACCCTTGACATCTTCAGCAATACCCTCGGCGATAAACTGGGGGTCAGCAAAAATAATTCGACGTCGCTTTTCCACTGTCACCTTTGCGGTTAATTGAATCGGCACATCCTGACGATTGGGCAGGTCGATGCGGGCGCTGATGTTGACCTGCTGCTCGGGCAGTAGGGTCATGTGAATGGCGCGAAAACTAACTGGTTCACCGCCAGAAAGATTGGTGAGAAACTCGTCAGTCAGCCCTTCCAGATGCTGGCGCACCAGGTCAGCTTTAAAGGCCTGATTAATGGCTGATTCGGTCAGGGTCACCTGGGCGATCGCCTGGGTAGGTTGGCGCAGCCGAATTTTGCCGCCAATGGCCGCACCAACGTCAATGGCTACCGCATCGGTCTCAAACATCATGTCAGCGGCTTCGAACTGATTGCGAATGACCAAGCCTCGCCCTTCCATGCGAAAGCTATCGATCATTCCCTGAAGTAACTTGCTAGCCGGAGAACAGCGCACCGTCACCTCCACTGACTCACTGCGACTAAACAGATGGCGCAGGGACTGGGCGGCAACGGAATTGATCATCCGCTCACCAAAATCATTTGTCGTGTTGGATCTCACGCCTGTAAAGCTACTCAACATAGAATGACCAATCCCAACCCGATACCTTTATTGTTGTAACAAAATATAAAGCATTGTAACAGAGTGGGTGTGCCAGTTTAGTTTTAAGGGCTGGGGCTACTCCCAAAATGGTTAAAACTTCTGGACTGTTTGTTCTGGTTAAGGAGCCATGGGTTAGGCTTGACCCAAATGGATTTAGCCCCCTGTGGGTCTAAATTGCTACCATAGATTTTTTCTGGGGATGCCAGGAGAGGGGTAGTCCAGTTCTCTGGTGACCCGCCTGTCATCAGCCCTATCTCCGTCAGGATATTATGACTTTTGATGCTGCCGATACCAAGCCCTTTGCCCTGACTACGCCGCTTTACTATGTCAATGATCTGCCCCATATTGGTAGTGCCTACACCACCATGGCAGCCGATGCGGTGGCTCGTTTCTACCGGCTCACCGGGCGGCCGGTGCTGCTGATTACGGGCACCGACGAACATGGCCAGAAAATTTTGCGAACGGCTCAGGATCGGGGGGTTCATCCTCAAGAACACTGTGATCAGATTGCGGCGGGGTTTGAGCGTCTCTGGCAACACCTTAATATTACTTGCGATCGCTTCAGTCGCACCACCCATCCGCACCACCAGGTGATTGTCAACCAGTTCTTTCAGCGAGTGTGGCAACAGGGAGATATTTACCTGGGGCAGCAGCAGGGATGGTACTGCGTCTCCTGTGAAGAATTTAAGGAGGAGCGTGATTTACTGGCGGATCACCGCTGCCCAATCCATACCAATAAATCAGTGGAGTGGCGCGATGAGCAAAACTACTTCTTTCGTCTGTCTCGATACCAGGGCCAACTGGAACAGCTCTACGCTGAGCGACCCCAGTTTATCCAGCCCGAAGCCCGCCGCAATGAAGTCCTCAGCTTCGTTGCCAGGGGCCTACAGGATTTCTCCATTTCTCGGGTTAACCTGGAGTGGGGTTTTGCCGTGCCCACGGATCCCCACCACACCCTCTACGTTTGGTTCGACGCCTTGCTGGGTTACGTCACCGCCCTCCTTGAACCCGGCGAGTCCCCCAGTTTAGAGGCGGCCCTGGCCCGATGGTGGCCGATTAATTTGCACCTAATCGGTAAGGATATCCTCCGCTTCCATGCGGTCTATTGGCCGGCTATGCTGATGTCGGCAGGCTTGCCGGTTCCTGGTCAGGTGTTTGGCCATGGCTTTTTAACCAAGGATGGCCACAAAATGGGCAAGAGTCTGGGTAATACCCTGGATCCGGTAAAGCTGGTAGAAAAATACGGAGCCGATGCGGTACGCTATTATTTCCTCAAGGAAATTGAATTTGGCAAAGACGGCGACTTTAACGAAACCCGCTTTATTACGGTTCTTAACGCCGACCTGGCTAACGATTTGGGCAACCTGCTGAACCGCACCCTGACGATGGCGCAACGCTATTGCGGGGGTAAGGTGCCCGCCATTGATGGGGCCAGTATTGGGCCTGACCACAAACTTAAGTGTCTCGGCCAAACCCTGGCGATCGCCGTGGCCGAGTTTTATAGTAACCTCCAGTTTAGCCAGGCCTGTGAAGCGATTCTGGGATTGGCCCAGGCAAGTAATAAATTTTTAGATGGGGAGGCCCCCTGGAGCCTCTACAAGCAGGGTAAACAGCAGGAAACCGAGAGGGTTCTCTATGCCGTGCTGGAATCGGTACGCCTGGCCGCCTACCTGCTATCGCCTGTTATTCCCCAAACCAGTGCCCTGATCTACCGGCAGTTGGGATTTGACTGTGATCTAAGCCAGAAAACCATTGGCCAAACCCTCCCCTACAGAGATCACGCCGCCTGGGGCGGCTTGCCGCCAGGGCAGGGTTTAGCAGAAGCGCAGCCAGTGTTCCAGCGCATCGAACTCCCCGTAGTCTCCCTTTAGTGGTCGTTGGTTCAACCCCGGCTCAGGGATTTTTCCCTACCCTCCTGATAACACTCCCTTTAGTTCCTACCTGAGTTCCCATGCTAGACACCCATTCCTTGATTAGTGAAGATGCCATTTTTACCCCCGAACAGGTTTTAGATAACCGGGGTCGGGTAGCTATTTTTATTGATGGCTCCAACCTGTTCTACGCAGCCCTCCAACTGGGCATCGAAATTGACTACACCAAGCTTCTCTGTAAGTTGACCGCTGGTTCTCGCTTGTTTCGGTCGTTTTTCTACACCGGTGTTGATCGTACGAACGAAAAGCAACAGGGCTTTTTGCTATGGATGCGCCGCAATGGTTACCGGGTAATTGCTAAGGATTTGATTCAGCTACCCGATGGGTCAAAGAAAGCTAACCTGGATGTGGAAATTGCCGTAGACCTGGTGGCCCTGGTGGACTACTACGATACTGCCGTCATTGTTAGTGGCGACGGAGACTTAGCCTACGCAGCTGATGCTGCTAGCTATCGAGGCGCTCGCATTGAGGTCGTTAGCCTGAGATCGATGACCAGTGATAGCTTGATCAATGTGGCCGATCGCTATATCGACCTGGAAATGGTTAAAGAAGAGATTAAAAAGTTACCTCGCAGCCCCCAACAGGGCTATGGCTACCGCCCCCTGGTGGATCTGGGGCCGCCTGACCAGGTATCGGTAGAGCACTAAGGCACCAGGTTGGCTCTAGCATCAGGAGGTAGGTACCCATGGTAAAAAGCTGGCGGCTGATGGCCCTAGGCGCGATCGCCCTGGCGGCGACGGCAGGGCTGTATCAATGGTTGGGGCCTGGTTTTGGGCCTCGTTCTGAGACCTTGACAGAAATAGGAGTGGATAACGAACCCGGACTTAACCTGCACAACGTTACCCTGGAACAGCCTGATAAAAATGGAGTGCTGCTATGGCGGGTAAAGGCTCGGGAGGTAGTTTATCGATCGAACCAACAGGTAGCCCTGGTGACCGGGCCTGATAGTGAATTGTTTCAAGATGGCAACGTCATCTACCGGGTCACCGCCGATCAGGGAGAAATTCAAAACAACGGTAGTGTGATTTTTCTGCGCGGTCATATCGTCGCCACCGGCATTAAAAATGGGTCGGTGTTGCGGGGCCAGGAACTGGAGTGGCACCCCAAGGAAGATGTGTTGATTGTGCGGCGGCAGATTACCGGCACCCACCCCCAAATGCGGGCTAGCGCCGAGGAAGCCAAGGTCTACAACCGCCAGAATCGGATGGAATTAAAGGGGCAAGTGGTTGCTAATACCGTGGTTAAAGACCCCAAAACCCAACCCTGGCTCAAGTTGAAAGCCGAGAAACTGGTCTGGCGCTGGGACCAAGAACATATCGACACCGACCAACCAATTCGAGTCGAACAATTTAAGAATCAAACCCTCACCAATGTGGTTACAGGTCGGCGGGGGGGGATGGATCTGGCTAAGCAGGTGGTAAACCTGCAGGAGGCCGTCACCATGGACCTGCTCGAACTACCGTTGCAGTTAATCAGTACGGCTCTGGAATGGCGTGTCGCCGATCAGCAGGTGCAGGTCAACCAGGCCCTTACCGTTATTCATCCCCGAGAAAAGGTGAGGATTACGGCCCAGCGAGGCACCATGGACCTGAAGGCTCAGGCGGTGGTCTTAAGTCAACAGGTGGTGGCCGTGGGGGAGCGTAACCAGTCTCGCCTGAGTAGCGATCGCCTCACCTGGACGGTGAAAACCCAAGACTTGCTTGCCGAGGGACAGGTCCACTATCAGCAGGTTAATCCTAGGCTGAACTTGACCGGCAACCGGGGGCTGGGCCGTTTACAGGATAAAACCTTTACCGTAGATGGTGGGCCGGTGGTAACCGAAATTCAGCCCCCCTAGGCAGGGTCAGCAGTCCTCTTCACCACCCCCTGGAATAACTCACTCCACCCTAGCCTTCATCATTCACATAGGCCAATAAGGCCAGAATCCGGGCTCGCTTAATCGCTGTAGTCAGGTCTCGCTGCTGCTGGGCGGTTAAACCCGTAATCCGGCGGGGCAAAATCTTACCTCGCTCAGTGACAAACTTCTTAAGCAAATCGACATCCTTATAGTCGATCTTCTCTTCCGGCTTAATGGGAGATACGCGACGACGAAAATAGGCCATGGCTACTAACTACTTAATCTCTTTATGAACGGTATGCTTGTTGCAGTGGGTACAGAACTTCTTCAGTTCAATTCGATTGGTGGTATTACGTCGATTTTTTTGAGTGGTGTAGCGCGATACCCCATTCGAACGTTTGGCCGGATTAGTGCGGCACTCAGTACACTCAAGGGTAATGACGAGGCGGACGCCTTTAGCCATGACAAATTACCTGGATTACAACAAGCGAGTTTAAAACACAGTCTTTTATTATTTCATGGTTTTTCCGAAATATCCAGAATCTCATCGATGACCAGCCGAAGTTCCCAGTTGAATTAACTCCACCTTGTATCCGTCTGGATCCTCGACAAAGGCAATCACCGTCGAGCCGTGCTTCATCGGTCCTGGTGCCCGCACAATTGGAGCCCCCAGGGCTTTAATTTGTTCACAGGTGGCGTAGATATCCTCCACCCCTAGGGCAATGTGGCCGTAGCCATTGCCCAACTCATAGTGATCTACCCCCCAGTTATGGGTCAATTCCAGCACCGTATGGTCGCTTTCCTCACCGTAGCCAACAAAGGCCAGGGTAAACTCGCCACCAGGATAATCCTTACGCCGTAGTAGTTGCATACCCAGAACACCACAGTAAAATTCCAGGGAACGCTCTAGATCGCCGACCCGAAGCATGGTGTGGAGCAGTCTCATAATTTAAGGGCAAGGGGAAAAATTACCCACCCATTCTACTGCCCTACCCCTGTCTCTGCACCGGTAATTGATTAGGCTCAACCCGGTGCCCCCTCAACTCTGGCCCAGACGACGCAAGTTTAAAACATCGGTCATCTTCCGTAGCTGGCTAAAGGTTTGGTCTAAATGGTGATGATCGCGCACATCTAAGCCCAGATCGATTTCAGCGGTTTGCCCAGGGAAGGTCTTTACCTGGGCCTTGTGGACGTTAATCTGCAAATCCGACAGATGGGAAAGAATATCCTTAAGTACGCCGACGCGATCAATGACCTCGATTTTTACCTCCACCGGGTAGGTCTGACGCAGGTTAGCGGGTTCGTTGCTGTTCCAGCTGACAGGAATCAGGCGATCGCCCGGTATGGACTCCAGACTAGCACAGCCCTGGCGATGGATGGCAATGCCCCGACTCCCCAGGGACACACTACCTAAAATGGGTTCTCCCGGTAGGGGAGTACAGCACCCAGCAATGTGGTAGACCAGCCCTTCAATGCCTAAAATGGGGTCTTTAGAGGTAATCGGTCGTTGCCGGTTGGTAACCGCCCCGGCCAAAAATTTATCAGCATTTTCTAACGATAGGGACTCCAGGGGCTGTTGGGCCTTGACCGCCTCTTGCAGGCGATTGACCACCAGATTCAGGGTGACTTCGCCGTAGCCCAATCCCGCCAGTAAATCCTCCACCGTTCCGTAGTTGCACCGCTCCGCCGCCAGTTGGGCCTGGGTAGACTTGAGCAGGGCATCAAAACCATTGCGGCCCAGCTCTTTTTCTAACATATCCCGACCCCGGACGAGGTTTTCATCCCGGTTAGATCGCTTATACCAATGGCGAATTCGATTACGGGCCCCGGCAGTGACCACAAAGTTTAACCAGTCTAGGCTGGGGTGGCTGTTCTTTTGGGTGAGAATCTCAATGATGTCGCCATTTTCCAGGGGGGTATCCAGGGTAACCATACGGCCATTTACCCTGGCTCCAGAGCAATGGTTACCGACTTCCGAGTGGATGCGGTAGGCAAAATCCACCGGGGTGGCCCCCCGACTGAGGGGAATCACATCCCCGTCGGGGGTAAACACATAAACATCTTCGTCAAATAGATTGCCCTTGACGTTTTCTAGAAATTCCTGGGCATCCTTAAGGTCACTTTGCCAGTCTAATAGTTGCCGCAGCCAGGTGAATTTTTCATCGTCTGCGGTCATGGGGGTATTGTGGGAAACTCCAGTTTCCTTATATTTCCAGTGGGCGGCAATCCCGTATTCTGCCACATGGTGCATTTCCAGGGTGCGAATCTGAACCTCAATGGGCTTACCCCGATGACCAATTACTACCGTATGCAGAGACTGGTAGCGGTTAGGCTTGGGTAGACCAATATAATCTTTAAACCGACCTGGAATGGGACGAAAGGCGTCGTGCACAATGGCCAGGGCCCGATAGCATTCCTCATTGGTGCCAACAATCAGGCGTACCGCTGCCACATCATAGATTTCGTGGAAATCTTTCTGTTGCTGCTCCATCTTGTGGTAGATACTGTAGAGATGCTTGGGGCGGCTACTCACCTCAACCACTTGAATACCTGCCTCGTGCATGCGCTGGCGCAGGGTTTCTCCTACCAATACCAGGCGGGCTTCCCGGTCGGCGCGCTTATCGGTGACGTACTCCTGCATGCGTCGGTAGGCGTCTGGGTCCAGGTACTTAAAGGAGAGGTCCTCCAGTTCCCACTTAAGCCGGCCAATCCCCAGGCGATTTGCCAGGGGTGCAAAGATCTCCATGGTTTCCCGGGCAATCCGCTGCTGTTTTTCGGTGCTGAGGTGCTCCAGGGTGCGCATGTTATGGAGGCGATCGGCCAATTTCACCACAATTACCCGAATATCTTTGGCCATGGCCAGAAACATGCGGCGAACGTTTTCGGCCTGGCGCTCGGTCTTGCTTTCGAAGTTAAACTTAGAGAGTTTGGTCACCCCTTCTACCAGTTGCCGCACCTCTTCGCCAAAGTGCTGCTGGATATCTTCAAAGCTGGTTTCTGTATCTTCTACAATGTCGTGGAGAAAGCCTGAGGCAATCATGGCGCTGTCGCCCCCCAGGTCTCTGAGCAAGCCGGCCACGGCGATCGGGTGACAAATGTAGGGTTCCCCTGAGGCTCGATACTGCCCCTGGTGAAGGGCATAGGCAAAGTCAAAGGCCCGGCAGACCAGGTGGTTGTTTGATCGATCCAGTTGCCCCGCTTCCCCCTCGGCCTCGGCCTTACCCTGGTGGGTCAGCAGGCAGGTCTTGAGCCAATCGGGCAGGCTACAATCGGTGGGTAGGGGAGCAGGTACCGTCGTTGCAGTCATGGCGTTCAGGCATCCAGGCGAAGAACTAAGACAGGGGACACAATCCCCTGGGGGTTGTATCTGACTATTTTTTTCGATAGCAATAAACTACACCATTAGCCAGCGGATTCACCCTGACTAACGATGCTGACAGTAGCAAAAACTGTAGCAAGACCTAAGGGGGCTGGGCCAATCGGGCTGTTCGCCTGTTTCCTTAGTTGTTCCTTAACCTTAACATTGCAGCTGGCCTCCAGGAACTTTCGCCAGAAAGACTTAAGAGCCCATCAGCCGGATTGGACCCATGCCCCACCGGGGGAGTGAAAGTCTCTCTGGTAGGATAGGGCTATACTATCTGTCTTTGGCCCCCGGGTTGCGACTATGGTTCAGTTTAGTGACTCCACCCCAACCACCCTGAGTGTACCCCCGACCAAAAGCTGGTTAAGCCGATGGTGGGACACCCTTAACCCGATCGCCCAATCTGGGGTGGTGATGCTGGCTACTCCCCTGCTGGTGCTGAATGTATGGGCTATTTCGATAATTTTTGGCTACTTTCGCTCGATTCTGGTAACGGTGATAATCGCAGCTCTGTTGGCCTTTCTGCTCAGTTACCCGATGGCCAGCCTGAAGAAAACAGGCCTGAAGCGAGGGCAGGCCGCGATCGTGGTGTTGGTGCTAGCCCTGGTAGCCGTGACGGCCCTGGCGATTACCGTGCTGCCCTTTGTGATTGATCAAGGTCAGCAGTTGGTGGGCAGGCTGCCGGAGTGGTTCGACTCTGGCAAAACCCAATTGATGATGTTAGATAGCAAGCTGACGGAGTGGGGCTGGCCTGTTAATTTAGATGGCCTGATTGCTCAAACCAGCGATCGCCTGAAGCGAGAAATTCAATCCATTGCTGGCGAAGCCCTGAACCTAACCATTAACGTAGCGGTTTTTACCGCCAATAAATTAGTCGATGTAGTGCTCACCCTGGTGCTTACCTTTTACCTATTGCAGCACGGCGAAGAGGTTTGGGTAAGTGTAGTGGGCTGGCTGCCTCGACCAATGCAAAAACCATTTTCTCGCACCCTGCAGCAAAGTTTTCGCAACTACTTTTTAGGTCAGCTAATTTTGGCCAGTTGTCTGGGGGCTGCCCTGACGGTGGTGTATAGCCTTTTAAATGTGCCCTTTGGTTCTCTTTTCGGCCTCACCGTTGGGCTCTTGGCCCTGGTGCCCTTTGGTGGCACCGTGGGAGTGGTGCTGACCACCCTGCTGGTGGCTCTGCGAGACATTAAAATCGCTATTCCCATGCTGATCAGCTCGGTAATTGTGCAGCAGGTGGTCGAAAATGGTTTGGCTCCCCGGGTCCTGGGCAGCGTAACCGGGTTAAATCCTTTCTGGGTGTTTATTGCTATTCTCTCAGGAGCCCGCATTGGCGGCCTATTAGGGGTGGTTGTGGCGGTGCCGGCGGCGGTGGTGATTAAACAGGCTCTAGCAGCTGTTCGCCATACCCAGGAGGAAGCCCGGGAAGTGGTGTTACTGCCAGATAAAACCTCTCCCCGTTCGCCGGTGAATCCGGCGGCAGAATAGATCAAGGCGACGAACTGCCTAGCTGCCAGGATGGTGGTCAAGGCACTGGAGTAACCCCCAGATTGCCATCGGTCGCAGGTAGTGGCAAGCCCGAAAGGTGCCCTGGGCGGTGATCGCCTCAGGGGTGCGAAATTGCAGGCCGTAGCTGTAGGTTTGGTGTACCACCGCTTGGGTAATGGCCAGGGCCTGATCGACCTGGCCCATCTGGGCAAAAAAGGCCGCCAGGCCAAAGTTAATGCCGGTCCACACCTCCAGGGGATGGGTACTATCGGGATCTTCGGCTTTCCCATCGGGAAGGACACCATTGGCCACCCCGATCTCCTGGCCCAGGGCGGGGGCGCTAAAGTTACCCAGGGCAGAGCCAGCAAACTTTTGGGCCTGGGGAGCGGCCTCACCCTGGACAATCTGGTTAAAGCGGATAAAACAGGCGTCGTAGATAGCCTCCAGACTGGAGAGAATGCAATCGGTCTCCACCAGGTCCGGTAGGTCCAGCAGGCGGGCGAAGAACTGACCGCAGAGCTGGTCCGCCATGACAATCTGGGAGTTACTGCCACTATCCAAACGGTAGTGGCGACCATTCCAGAGTTTTGGGTGGTAGGCCCGTCGACCATTGTCCAACCAGCGCTGGTACTGGGTCACCAAAATTGGCGTGTTGCCGGGGGCCACCCCCGCCTGGGTGAGCACCTCGGCCATGGCCAGGGCGGCCTCCAGGGCAGTGAGCCAGAGGCCACCACAGTAGGCACTGATGCCCACCAGTTGCCAGTCATCAAAGGTTTGATCCGGAGCTCCAGCATTTTCTGGAATGCCATCCCCATCCCGATCAAAATGCTTCAGGTACTGCAGGGTGTCCACCACAGCCGGCCAGCAGTCCTGCAGAAAGCCCAGGTCCTGCTCGCCGGTAAATTTGAAGGCCCGGTACACCTGGATGACAAAGTCACTACCCAGGTCCTTCCACTGGTTGCAGTCTTGATAGCTGGTGTAGTTGGTCTGCTGCCAGGGGTGTTCGTTGGGGGCCCCCAGGTCGTGGGGGGTGGCGCCCTTGAGTTTGCGGGGGGCGACGGGGTTTTCCTGACCCTGGAGGAGGTGATAACCGATAATCCGGGGCCGAGCATCCTGGCTGGGAATGGCCCGGGCAAAGGCCCGCATCACCGCCTTCTCCAGGTCGGGCCACAGCAGCAGGGTGGCAAAGCCGCCGTAGAGGCGCACGTCTAGACTCTCGTACCAGCGGTAATCCAGACATTCCAACACGGCAAATTGGCCCACCGGGTCCGCCGGGCTGGCGGTGCTCCAGAGGGTGCCGCCGCTGGCCAGGTCGTAGAGCTCGTTGAACAGCGCCATCTTCAACCAGTCCGGTAGGTCGGGCCGGTCTAGAATGGGCTGCTGCCAGTCGGCGATCGCCCGCTGCCACTGGGGATACTGGGCCAGGGCGGTGGCGGCGATGGCCTGGGCATTGGTGCCGTTGCGATCGAAGAAATCGGTGTAGCGTCGGTAGGCCTGGGTACCAGCGGCAAACTCCGTCACCGGCAGATCCCAACTCAGTATCACCGGTAGCTGGCGACTGGCCCCCGGTGCTAGGGTAAAGCGTAGAGCCAGGGCACAGCCCACCTGTTCCCCCGAACCCGCCGGGCTGGTATCCAGCAGATTCATCAACCGACCCAGACGGGCGAAGCTATCCCACAAATCTCGACCATCCCCGGCGGGGTTCCAGCGCAGGTCGTAGGAAATTTCCAGATCGGGGGCGGGGCGGGTGGCCACACACCACTGGCCCTGCCCCTCCCGGGGACCGGCCTGGTGATCCCAGGCCCCATCCATAACGCAACCCATCAAGTCATCGCCAGTGACTAGCCGGTTGTAATTGCCCTGGCTCTGGCCCAGGGCCGGGTGGTAGTCATAGTAGGGGCTGCCATCGTCTCGCTGGTGCACGGTGGCGGAGGGTTGGGTGTTGGTAAACCACCCCACCAGGTTTTGCCAGCTCACCATTAGGCTGAGGGTGAGGGGCTGGTCGGTGGGGTTGTGGAAACTCCAGTCAAACACCGCCACCGGGTAGCTGGCCTCCTGGTAGTTGTGGGGCCAGATGGGAGAAAACTGGCTACAGGTGACCTGGGCCTGGAATACCTGCTGGTAGTGGTACCAACTACGGGGGTAGAGGGCATGGTAGGTGCCGGTGGGGCGATCGCCGGTGGTGGCCGGGTACCACTGCCAGGCCGACAGACTACCATCCCTAGGGGTTTGGGTACTGAGGGCATAGGCCTGGGTCTGGCCGGTGGCGGAGCGTTCAAACAAACTAAACTGGCAGGCGGGAATTTCTAGATAGGTGTGCTCACCGCCGTCCAGGTGCCAGAGGTTAAAGTCTCCCCGGGGCGATCGGCCGAAACAACCCGCCCCCAACCCCCCCAGGGGAGCTCCATGGCAGGGGCCATCATCTAAATTGCTGGCGTAGCGCACCACGTAGTGCTGGGGCCAGGGTTCTCCCAGGGGACGCTGCCAAGCCTGGGGGGGAATTGGGGAGCAGGGATTTGAAGGTAAGGTCATGTTCCGATTTTACCGGAGAGCTAGCTCTCCTCCAACCCTCTGCTATGGTCGGAAAACTCTCCTATAAACTTAACCTCGGGCTGCAACCTCAGGGACCACTGAGCTTCAACGTGATCTTGAACATGCTGAATCAACCGATAGATATCGGTGGCGGTGGCCCCGCCTAAATTAACAATGAAATTAGCGTGGCGTTCAGCCACCTGGGCCTGACCCAGCTGGTACCCCTTCAAACCAGTTTGTTCGATGAGCCAGCCAGCCGTATAGGGTTGGGGATTGCGAAAGACACTGCCACAACTGGGGCGATCGTAGGGTTGGCTGGCCCGGCGCTGGTTGAGCCCGGCCAGGGTATCGGCTACAACCACAGCGGGGTCGTGGCCCGGCTGTAGTTGAAAGGTGGCATCTAGGACCACTTGCTTGGAGCCCTGCAGGCAGGAACTGCGGTACTGAAAGGCCAGATCGGCAAGGGCCAGGTCTACCTGCTGCTGCTGCGGATTGAGAATGGTGGCCGCCACCAGGGAGTCAGCTACACAGCCACCATGGGCACCAGCGTTCATAACTACGGCCCCGCCAATGGTACCGGGAATTCCCACTGCCCATTCCAGACCTCGCCAGCCCCGCTTAGCCGCCTTCCAGGCCAGGGTGGGAAGGGGCTCTCCCGCCGCTGCCCGCACCCTACCGGTGGCCGGGTCAAATTGGCTCTGCCGCCAGTGACGGGTGCAGATCACCAGGCCAGGAATACCGCGATCGCTAATCAGCAGGTTAGATCCAGCCCCCAGCACCGTCACCTCCACGGCTTCGGCCTTAGCCCAGGCCAGGGACGCTTCAACGTCTTGACGATGGCGTGGTAAAGCCAGCCACTCTGCCACGCCCCCCACCCGAAAGGTGGTTAGGTTGTGCAGAGATGCCTGGGCACTGATCAGGGAAAAAGCCGGAGATTGGTTAGTGGTTGCAGTCATCAAAGAGGTCCCTGGCTCAGCTCAAACCAATTTAGTCAAACGAATCTAGCAGGCTTGCTGCAAAGAGCTAGACTCATTTTTGCCATAGTAATCCATCACCTGGGGAATAATCTGGTTAAGGTTGCCTGCCCCCATGAACAACACTAGGTCACCAGGCCGCAGGCTATCGATCAAAGTGGTTTGAACCTCCTCCAGGGTGGGGCTGTAGACCACGCCAGAGTGTTGACTGGCCACCACCTCGGCCACCTGTTGACCAGAGATGCCGTAGGTGTTTACTTCGCCGGCACTGTAAATATCTGCCAAAATCACCTGGTCTGCATCTTCAAAGGCCTGGCCAAAGTCCTCTAGCAGGGCCGCCGTACGACTAAAACGATGGGGCTGAAAGACCGCTACCACCCGGCTTGCCTGACCAGGGGAAGCCTCTACAGAGCAGTCAGGCAGTGATAATGACCCAACCCGTAATTGGGCTGCCGCCAAAGTCGCCCTGATCTCACTGGGATGGTGGGCATAGTCATCAACAAATTGAATACCGCCGCAATGACCCCGTAGTTCAAAGCGACGGCGGGCACCACAGAACTGGCCCAGACCCTCGGCAATGGTCGCAAAGCTTAGCCCCACATAACGCCCTACCGCTACTGCCGCCAGGGCATTACTAAGGTTGTGCTGCCCCAGTACTTGCAAATTTAAGCTGCCCAGCCGCTGCCCCCGTTCCCACACCACAGCGGTTGTCCCTTGGGCGTGGACGCTAATATCGCTGGCGTAGTAGGTCGCCCCTGACTGACTGTCGAGACTATAGGTAAGGTCGGCTTTGAGACTACGCTGAGATACCTGGCAGTCCCAACTGGCTACTAAAACCTGGCACTGACCTTGAAAGGTCTGGAAAATTTGCACCACATCCTCGAGGGTATGGTAGTGGTCGGTGTGGTCGAGCTCTATGTTGGTGATCACCCCGATCGCCGCCGATAGCTTAGCCAGAGTGCCGTCAGACTCATCGGCTTCAGCTACCAGGTAGGGTCCCTGTCCGAGGCGAGCGTTGCCATCCCAACTCGCTACCTCACCCCCCACCACAATGGTGGGATCCAGCCCAGCCACCAGAAGCATGTGGCCAATCATGCTGCTAGTGGTGGTTTTGCCGTGGGTCCCTGCCACCGCAATGCTACTGTAGCGATTAATCAAGCTGGCCAGCACGTCAGACCGATGAAATAGGGGGCAGCCCATGGCCAGGGCAGCCCGGTATTCTGGGTTGGCTTGGTCAATGGCCGTAGAACAAATCACTTGAGGAATGGTGTTCTGAGGTGGAGCCGATGCCGCCGGAGTGGACTGGCGGAAATAACTCAGGTTAGAGGCTTCCTGCTGCCAGAAAACCTGGACTCCGGCTTCCTGTAGACGACGGGTAATATGGGTCAGGCGCACATCGGACCCTGATACCGGCAGCTTCTGCTTGGTTAAAATATAGGCTAAAGCAGACATGCCAATTCCGCCAATACCAATGAAATGGAAAGGTCTGCCGCTAAAATCCACTACATTGGCCATGGCCATACTCCTTCAAAACACCACACTTCAGCTGTTGCCTAACCAGGGGTAATCATAGCAAGAATCACCGGATTAACCGCGTTTATGGCCGATTAGCCTGAATTCAGGCCATTCTGCCGGGGGCCAAGACTACGGCAAATGATCCTGGTAGCGGGGCATGGGCCATAGACTCCACTCTCTCGCCAAGGCGCGAATATAGATTTCCTTCGGGGTAATAGACCTATAAAGTTGATCATCCTTTGGGATATCATAAGATTTGTCTAAGAATACATACCTAGACTGTCAGCAGAGGGTTAAACGCAGTGATTAGAGTAGCCATTAATGGATTTGGCCGCATCGGCCGGAATTTCTTACGGTGTTGGTTGACACGGGAGAACAGCCAGCTTGAGGTCGTTGCCATCAACGATACTTCAGATCCTAAAACCAACTCCCATCTATTAAAATACGACTCCATGCTGGGTCGATTAGAAGCCGATATTAGTGCGACTGAAGACACCCTGATTGTTAATGGCAAAACCATTAAGTGTTACTCCGATCGCAATCCCAATAACCTGCCCTGGGCAGCCTGGGAGGTTGATTTAATCATTGAATCTACCGGGGTTTTTGTCAGTGCCGAAGGCGCCTCTCGCCACATTGAAGCCGGTGCTAAGAAGGTGCTGATTACCGCTCCTGGCAAAGGCAGTAACATTGGCACCTACGTCATCGGCGTCAACGATGGCGACTACAGCCACGATGGCTACGATGTCATCAGCAATGCCAGCTGTACCACTAATTGCCTGGCCCCGGTGGTTAAGGTGCTCCATGAAACCTTTGGCATTATCAAAGGCACCATGACCACAACCCATAGCTACACCGGCGACCAGCGTCTTCTCGATGCCAGTCACCGCGACCTGCGCCGGGCCCGGGCGGCGGCTCTGAATATCGTCCCCACCACCACTGGAGCCGCCCAGGCGGTAGCCCTGGTGATTCCTGAAATGGCGGGCAAGCTCAATGGTATTGCCCTGCGGGTACCCACCCCCAACGTATCGGTGGTAGACCTGGTGGCTCAAGTCGAAAAACCCGCGATCGCCGAACAGGTCAACGCCGCCCTTAAGGCAGCGGCGGAGGGCCCCATGAAGGGGGTATTGGCTTACAGCGATCTGCCGCTGGTGTCCATTGACTACCGCAAAACCGATGAGTCCTCCATCGTTGACTCCAGCCTCACCATGGTAATGGGGGGCGACATGGTTAAAGTGGTGGCCTGGTACGACAACGAATGGGGCTATAGCCAGCGGGTTGTCGACCTGGCTGAACTGGTAGCGGCTAAATGGCAGTAGGAGCCATCCAGGCTGATCCTGGACCAGACAGATAATTTTACAGATATCCAGTAAACCTCTCACTTGCTTGCAAGTAGGGAGGTTTTTTTCAGGGCTACCCGTCTGGTTCATCTGCATGGGCAACCAGTCGGGGTCGGTAACTGCAGCGAAAGTCTTCGTCTTGCTGGCTAAGGCTGGCCCAGGCGGCGCC
Source organism: Cyanobacteria bacterium REEB459 (assembly GCA_018970085.1). Lineage (GTDB taxonomy): Bacteria > Cyanobacteriota > Cyanobacteriia > Phormidesmidales > Phormidesmidaceae > Nodosilinea. Next base: position 67,982 of record JAGWXD010000004.1, on the reverse strand, counting down.
CTGGGCTTGAAAGAACCTGACCAGTTCGCCGCAGGCGGGGCGTTCGGTGGCAAAATGACCGGCGTCAATTAAAAATATCTGGCGATCGCGGGCCGATTGAAATTGATGGAACTTACAATCTGCCGTCAGGTAGGCCTGGGCCCCGGTGTCGGCAACGGCCTCTAAAAAACTGGCCCCCGAGCCGCCCAGCACCGCCAGCCGCTGAATTGGCCCAGGGGGCAGGGGAGAATGCAGCAACTGGCAGGGGGCCAGGCGGGTATAAATCAAATCTAATAGGTCGGCACCGGTCAGGGGGCTGGGCAAAAGGCCAACTCGCCCATAGCCAATGCCGGGCTGGGTCCGAACTACCGGTTCTACCTCCTGTAAGGTCAACAGTTGGGCCAGTATATCTGCCGTACCCCGGTCCACCTGGTCAAAGTTAGTATGGGCACTGTAGATGCCGATTTGATGGGCGATGGCCAATTGCACAACGGCCCCAACGGCCTCCTGCTTGCTAACGCAGGTCAAGGGGGTGAAGATCAGGGGATGGTGGGCAAAAATCAAATTCACCCCTACTCCCCGTTGCCGCCAGGCCAGGGCTTCTGCCATAACCGCCGGGGTGGGAGTCAGACACACCAGCAGGTTGGCTGGCTGCTGGCCGATACCCGGTTCTACCTGCCAGCCACAGTTATCCCAAGGTTCCTGCCAGGATGGATCAGCCCAGGCTTCAAAGTCCCTGATCAGCTCGATAACGGTGGGGGCCATAGCGTCTTACTCTGATCGGGCGGGCTGACTAACAGCCCGTTCCATCCGGGCCAGGGCCCGATTATAGTCAAGGGTGGCCCTGGCCAGATTCCCCTGGGCCTGGGTCAGTTCCCGGGTGGCGCTGAGCACATCAAGTTGGGTGCCCACCCCAGCGTTGAACCGCAGGTTTGCCAGTTCCAGGGCCTCCTTGGCCTGGCGAACCGACACCTTGGCGGTACTAATGTTGGCTTGGTTGGCCTGCAGGGTGTAGTAGGCCTCCTCCACTTGCAGCCGAATATCGTTTCGGGTTTTTTCGAAGTTAACCTCGCTAATGGCCAGGTCGCGATCGCTCTGCTCAGCCCTGGCACTGGCGGCTCCGCCATCAAATAACCGCCAGTTCAAGCGGGCCCCCAGGGAAAATCCATCCTGGGTACTACTCTGGCTACCAGTTGAACTCCCCAACAGGCTCTGGACTTGATACAGCCCATAGAGGCCCAGGCTGGGTCGCCCAGCAGCCAACTGCCGTTGCCCCTGGGCGTCGTTGAGGGTCCGTTGGACCAATTGCTGTTGCAGTTCTACCCGGTTTTGGTAGGCTGCCACAATACTTTCCTCCAGAGAGAGGGGCCAGTTACCAGCAATCTCCACCCCCTGGGTGGTTAGGCTCACCGTAGCTGGCACATTAAGACGACGGGACAGCTGACGCTGGCTGATCTCTCGCTGACTGGTGGCCTGGGTCAGGGTTTGCCGGGCATTGGCCACTTGCACATCGGCCCGCAGAACGTCAAAACGGGTGCCCATGCCCACCTGTTCCCGCAGCTGGGTATCCCGCAGGTTGCGCTGGGCTTCTTCTAGAAAGGCCTGGTTAATACGAATATCCGAGAGGGCCTGCTGTACCGCATAGTAGTCGTTAGTGGTGTTCAATCGCAGTTCTTGTCGGGTTTGTTCCACCTGCAGCTCCGCCAGACGCACCTGCTGCTCAGCCACCTGCAGCCGGGCTCCCCGTTCCCCCGACAGGCCTAGGTCGTAGTCGGTGCGCACAGTGCCACTAACGGTGGTAGAACTTTGAGCGCCGGTAACAGATCCCTGGGAATTCTGGTTGGTATTTTGTAAACTACCGCTTAAATCAACCGTGGGCAGCAGGGTCGCCTGTTCAGCCCGCAGACCCGCCCTGGCTTTCTCAAGTTGCAACAGCGCTAGACGCAGCTCTTCGCTATTGCCCAGGGCCAGGTCGATGGCAGCTTTTAGGGAAATCGACTGGGTGGTTGAAACAGTCACCTGCTCAGGCTTACTGGGCAGAGTCAGGGAGTTTGGTTCGGCAGTCAGGTCCCTGGGGTTGGCCGGTTCGCCTGGCTCGGCAGCGCCCGGTGGCACCGAAGGGGCGATATCGGTGGCGGGTGGGGGCGAGGCAAGGGGTTGGTTGGGGGGTTTTGGGCCAGTCGCCGGTGCCGCCGTTGGGGCTACCCCTGGAGGTGTTTTATCCTGCCCATGGTGGGGAACCTGTTGTCTAGAAGTTGACCTGGGCTGGGGTAAGGGCCCGGCAGCAACCAGCGGCTGGAGGGAAACCGTTGTCAGCCCCATGGCCAGAATAGTTAAGGCGCGATGATAAATATTGCCCATAGTCAGCGTAGGTGGTTAGCAAAAAAGAGTTAAACAGCCAGCTAGACACCTTGGGTCTGCCGGTGGTCCTTACCCATCCAACTATCCAGCATATCGGCATCTGGCCTGACTGCAACGATGGTCTTTGATTTTCTAGTCAGAGTCCGCCTGAGCCCTACCCAGCGACAGGATGAATCTCTTTGGGCTCACCGGTTGTCTAGTTCTAGGGCGGGTCCATCCACAGGACAACTCACCTTAGTGCCTCCCAGACCACAGTATCCCCCTGGGTTTTTGGCCAGGTATTGCTGGTGGTAGGCCTCGGCGTAATAAAACTCAGGGGCTTCCAGAATTTCTGTGGTAATCGACCCGTAACCAGCTCGAGTTAACGCTTCCTGGTAGGCCTGGCTAGAGGCGATCGCCGCTTGGCGCTGGGCATCGGAGTAAACATAAACCCCCGACCGATATTGGGTGCCAACATCATTACCCTGTCGCATACCCTGGGTTGGGTCATGACTTTCCCAAAAGATTTTGAGTAGCTGGGCATACCTAACCAGAGCCGGATCAAAAACCACCCTCACCACTTCGTTATGGCCAGTCAGGCCAGAACAAACCTCCTGGTAGGTAGGGTTGGGGGTATGGCCAGCGGCGTAGCCCACCGAGGTAGAATAAACCCCCGCCTGTTGCCAAAACTTGCGCTCAGCCCCCCAAAAGCAACCCATGCCAAACAGGGCCAGTTCCAGGCCGTCAGGAAAGGGAGGGCTGAGGGGATTACCATTGACATAATGCTGTTCAGGAACCGTCATGGCCCCTGCTCGCCCTGGTAGAGCTTCCGACGCAGAGGGCATAACTGCTCTTTTGCCTTTGCCTAAGCCAAAGAAAACCATAGTGCTATATGTTGCAGTGCTGTAAATTGCTCCGAGTCATCTCCAACCAGCTTTAATTCTAGGCTATTTGAAGGGACTATAGCTGGCCGCCCCTGGGTTGACAGGTCAGGGGTTCTCAGTTCCCTGGGGGGTAGGGAAGCGACTGGATGGCTCTGTAAAGCCCCGATTAAGCAGCCAGGACTGAATTATCAAGTTACGTTGCCCAGCCGCCTATTGCTTGGGGACCGGTGGGGCGAAATGTTACGGTAACAATGGATCTTTCTACCTGGGCTAGGGAAGTAACCATCCGTGGATTTGCAAAGGCTGTACCAGGAATTGCGGCAACCCCCCGAGTATCTGGGGGTGGTTCGAGATTTTTGGGCCCTGCGGCCTCAATTTCAGATCCATTGGGTGGGGGAAACCGAGTCCACCAACCAAACCCTGATGGCTATGATGGCCGGTGGATCGCCATCGGGGACGGTGGTTATTGCCAGCACTCAGCGGGCTGGGCGGGGTCAATGGGGGCGGCAGTGGCAGTCTCTGCCCGGGGGGCTTTATTTGTCCCTGGGCTTGAGCCTTTCTATTCCCTCCCATCGGAGTTTTTACCTCACCCTGGCCAGTGCCTGGGGCGTGGCCACCAGTTTGGCTAATCTGGGGGTCCCCGCTAGGGTAAAATGGCCTAATGACATTGTGGTGGGCGGCAAGAAGCTGGGAGGAGTCCTGGCCGAAGCCCGGCTGGCAGGGCCTCTGGTGGAAAAGGTGATCGTTGGGTTAGGGCTGAATTGTTTTAATCCTGTACCGGTTACTGGGGTTTCTCTCCAACAGGTGCTTGGTGCTCAGACATGCTCAGGGTCATTACAAACCCTGGAGGGAATAGCCGCAGTGGTCCTTTACGGGCTAATTCAGGGCTATTTTCTCTGGCAAACTCAGGGGGATGGGGCTTTTCTAGCGGCCTACCAATCCTTAATGACCAATTTAGGTCAAACCGTTATATTAAATGGCCGCAGGGCCACGGTGATTGGTGTGTCCACTTCGGGTAACCTTCAACTGGAGCCTGATGGGGAATGTTTGCCAAACTCACTGTCTGATTCGACTATTTTAGAAGTCTCTCCTGGTAAAGTTACTTTGGGCTACACTAAGTAGCTGTTATTAAATATGGTAAATCCTAACAATATTTCTACAGAGCCACACCCAGGTGTACGGACTCAACCATGGGATGGGCGAGGTCTTTCGGTGGCCTGGCTACCACTGCTAACCATTACTACCGGGTTGTGTTTATCGCCTGATAACATGGCTCTGGCCCAGGTTAGTATCCCTCACCCTGGCCAGGACCCGGCTCAAGACCCGACCGCCTCTTTGCTGCCGGCTCAGACCAAGGTCTACAGTTCGGCTTTGCGATCGCGTCTGAACCATCCTGCCCCTTCTATGTCTAAGCCCCAGGCTATACAGTTCTCTGCCTCTCGCCTGTGGCCCAGCTCTGCCTCTTCGCCCCCTTCTCTGGATTCTTCAATGCAACCTCCGGTTTTTCCGCCGCCGACGGCTATTGTAGCCCCCGCCCCTAAGCCGACTATGGCCACCCCAGAGAGCTTACTCCACCAGGCTCCTGCCGCTCCAGTGACGGCTACCGCCGATGGGGCTGCCCCTCAGCTAGCCACTCCCAAGCCTTATAACAGCGTTTTTGTTGACCCCACGGCCTACAAAATTGGTGCCACCCAGCCGCCCGCTGCTACCCCTGCGGTGGTTTTTGCAGACCGCTCCGGGGCTTGTCAAATTACCCTATCTGCCCAGGGCGGTGCCCCTACCTCCTGCACCGCCCAGAGTCAGCGCAGTCGCCCCACCCTACAGGCGGCCACAACCGAGACCCATGGCCTGCAAATTGGTCCTGTCAATATTAGTGAGCAGGGGGTTAGGCTGGGTAATACCCTGGTGATTAGCCGAGAACAGCTCAATGCCCGCCTCAATCCTTTGAATTTACTGCGGCGAGGTCAGGAATCCTACTTCTTTCCTCTGTCTATTCCAGCCTCTATTTCTTCCCTATTTGGTTGGCGTATGCATCCGCTTCAGCATGACTGGCGGTTTCACTCTGGTACCGATCTGGCTGCTCCCATTGGTACCCCAGTGCTAGCTACTAAGGCCGGGCGGGTGGCGGTTGCCGACTATGCTGGGGGCTACGGTTTGATGGTAATTTTGCGTCACGACAGCAATCTAGAATCACGCTATGCCCACCTATCCCAGCTAGCGGTGCACCCAGGAGAATGGGTAGAACAGGGAGAAGTGATTGGTCTGGTAGGCAGTACGGGTAATTCCACCGGCCCTCACCTGCACTTCGAAATGAGGCAACTGACTAACCAGGGGTGGGTGGCTATGGACCCCATGGAGGTTTTGCAGTACGGCTTGGCCAATCTCCTCAAGGTAATTGATAATCCGATGCTGGCCCTGGCCGGCGAAACCTCTCCAACTGCGGCTCCGGCCCCGGCCCCCGAACCGGTTGAACTGCCCTTCCGCCCTGCTCAGCCCAATGCCAGCTAGTCAGAGGGGCTAAAGGGGGACTGATGGGGTTTAGCCTTGACCATTGGGTCCGGTTCCACGAAACCGACGCCGCTGGAGTGGTTTATTTTGCCCACAGCCTGACCCTTTGCCACAGTGCTTTCGAGGCTTCCCTGGCGGCGGCGGGGGTAAATCTGGCCGACTTTTTTACCAGTGATACCCTGGCCTACCCGATTGTCCATGCCGCCATTGACTATCGCCGGCCCATGCGCTGTGGAGATAGAATTACTGTTCACCTGACTCCTCAGCGGCTGGATCTCTCTAGTTTTGAGGTGCGCTACCGCATCTGTGGGGCCCAGGCTGCTGCCAATCTATTGGCGGAGGCCTGTACTCGCCATCTCTGTATTGATCGCCAGCAGCGCCAGCGCCAGCCTCTCTCTGCCCTACTAGAGCACTGGCTAGCTTATTGCACAGGCGATGATTTCCAGAAAGGATGAGGCGATGGAGTTTACAAACTGGCAGGAGTGGGTGTTTGTTATCGGTTATGTCAGTTTTCTACTGACCATTACCTGGCTGGTTATCGGTCCTGGGCGGCGTTCCTAATGGCGCTGCCCCCTAAATTAGCTGCTAATTTAGGGGGCATGTATCCATTTGTTTGAGGGTAGCCAGGGCCGCTCTTTTACGGGCGATGCGCTTGCTGCCACCGCGGCCGACGCCGTAAACCTGTCCATCAATTAGCACCGCTACGGTAAAGCAGGGAGCATGGTCGGGTCCGGTTTCCCCTAGTACCTGGTAACTGGGCATGGGTAGACCGGGCCGGGATTGGAGGTATTCCTGTAGTTGACTCACCGGGTCAAGGCTGACCACATCCCAGGACTCTTCCAGCAGGGGGGTAAATAGAGCAACTAGGTAGGTGTAGGTGGACTCCAGGCCTGCGTCCAGACGATAGGCTCCAATCACAGCTTCAAATACATCGGCCTGCAGGCTGGGGTTCTGGCGTTCTCGCTGAGCCCCCACCCCCAGACGGAGGCGATCAGGAAGACCTAACTGTACCGCCAGGTCGGCTAGACAGGCCTGATTCACCAGCCGATCGCTGCGCTGGGAGAGTTCTCCCTCTGGGGCGTTGGGGTGGCGAGCATAGAGCAGGTCACGCACCACCAGCTCGATGATGCTATCGCCTAGAAATTCCAGACGTTCGTAATCTGCAGTACCAGGGTGCTGGCGGGCGTAGGAACTATGGGTGAGGGCCTGGAGTAGCAAGTCGGGGTTTTGAAAGACTGGTAACGACAGCACTACCTATCCTTTCTGGGCTAGTTGGGGGGGCAGGGAAAAGCCCTAAAAATTTAACGGAGAGGGAGGGATTCGAACCCTCGTTAGGTTTGACCCTAAAACAGATTTCGAGTCTGCCGCATTCAACCGCTCTGCCACCTCTCCTGATGAACTTATTTTAACCTTTTAGGACAATTTCCCTGAGCAATTGTGGCCAGGGAAATGTCCTAAAAGGTTCCAGGGGATGGGTGGCCGATGCGGCGGACACCTAGAGGGCTAAGAGCTGATCGAGGGCTGCGATCGCCTCGCAGGGTGAAGACCCAGTCCCAGGGGAAAAGCCAGGGGCGGCGACGGCGGTAAAGCTAGAGAAGCGCCCAGAGCCCAGCCCTGAATTGACCTCCCCTGGCCGCCCGTAGAGGTAATCGTCACAATAGCGACGGAAAACTGCTTCTACCGCTGCCCGAGCGTTCTTTAACCCCCACTCTTGGGCAATGCGGTCAGCCTTTTCCAGAACGTCGTAACTGAGTCTTACTTTGTTGTCATGCATAGTTGGTTATCACTGGTCATTAAAAACAAACCACGGACATTGGCAAACTGGGGATCTCCCATAACGGTGAACAAGGGATGGCCTTGTAATCGTTCAGAGATCAGATGAGAACCGCCACCGGTCACCAGAAACCGGGTAACTCGGGGCATATAGGGGGTGTACTGGGCTTTGACCGTTTGAAAGATGCCCTTAAACCAGGGTTCCAGGTATTCATCTAACCAGTCGCCCCAGGCTAAACCCGTATCGGCGTAGACATGATCAACCCGAAAGCCATCCATGACAATACAGGGATCGGCGCTATTGCCCAGGTGATCGGTCAGGCGGCGATCGAAACTAATGGCCGCTGCCAATTCGTAGGTACCGCCCCGGTCCATAATGTTTTCGTCGATCACCTCTGCGGAGGCATCCACCAGGCGGGTTAGCCAGGTACCTCCGCCGATGTCAATGACAATGGTGTAGCCATGGTCGGGAATCAGCCCCTGGCTGCGGGCGTAGTGGTAAGCGCCCATGCCTTCCCGTTCTACTGCGACCGACTCGACCTTGACCTGAAACTCGATATCGTTGCGGATAAACTCGTGGGAACCGATCAGTTGCTCCTTGATCGCCTCTCCGTGGCGACCGGGATCGGGGGTAGATACCAGTAAATTCAAGCCGTAGTCGGCTACTTCCCCAGCCAGGGGCTCCAGACAGGCGTAGAGGTGGAGGCGGGCCAACTCCACCTTATTTTCAATCACGGTTTGTTGCTGCCGGCGATACTTGTAGGATTGGGCACCAAAATGGTAACGCCGACCATCGGCCAGTTCAATCAGGGGGGAGGCGTCGGAATAACTGACCGCATCGCGTCCCTGGGGCAGTTGGTAGCGGACTGAGCGGATGGCCTTGGGATGGCCGTTGCCGCCGTAGAACTTGAGGTCGTAATTACCTGCATCCAGGGCCAGTAGGGGGGTACTGCCATGGGCTGCGGGGGTGACCCGGGCGCGGCCCTTGGTGGCTGTACCACTGGCACGACCTTTGGTAGGGGGATTGGAAGTAGTAGGGGTCATGGCAAATCAAAGGGAAGAACGGGAACAGTAGTGGAACTACTGCGTGGGTACGAATGAACCAACTATAATTCAAGTGTACTGCTATGACAAGGGGTTGGCCAGGGCTCGGGTCTTGCGATATGGTTGAAAGAGGTTTCGTTATTAGGATTGAGCCCATGACTCTGGCCCCCCACCACAAAGCCAGGGGGTTGCCCCGGGGTGTACCGCGGCCGGCCCGGGAGCTGTGCAGCGACTGCGGGCTGTGCGACACTCCCTATATTCACTATGTCCGTCAGGCCTGTGCCTTTTTGCACCAGCAGTTTCCCCAGTTAGAGCAGCAGAGCCATGGTCGAGCCCGCCATCTGGACCGCGAGCAAGAACTTTATTTCGGTGTTCACGAGGAGATGATGGCAGCCCGTAAGCGGCAGCCCATTGCCGGTGCCCAATGGACCGGCATTGTCACCACCATTGCTACCACGATGCTCACCCGGGGGGTGGTGGAGGGGGTGGTCTGTGTGCAAAATAGTGCCACCGATCGCTTTGCGCCCCAACCGATTCTGGCCACTAGGCCAGAGCAGATTCTGGCTGCCCGGGTCAATAAGCCCACCCTCTCTCCCAATCTGTCGGTGCTGGAAGAAATTCAGCGGTCAGGCCTGAGGCGTCTGCTGGTGATTGGGGTGGGTTGTCAGATTCAGGCTCTGCGATCGGTGCAGGACAAGCTCGGTTTAGAGCAGCTTTACGTCCTGGGTACCCCCTGCGTAGATAACGTTAATCGGGCTGGGTTGCAAAAATTTCTAGAAACCACCAGTCGTTCCCCTGAGACGGTGGTGCACTACGAGTTTATGCAAGACTTTCGGGTTCACTTTAAGCACGAGGATGGCTCCACCGAAACGGTTCCCTTCTTTGGCTTAAAAACTAACCAATTAAAGGATGTGTTTGCCCCATCCTGTATGAGTTGCTTCGACTACGTCAATGGGTTGGCCGATCTGGTGGTGGGCTATATGGGCGCCCCCTTTGGCTGGCAGTGGCTGGTGGTGCGCAACCCCAAGGGGCAGCAGATGCTGGAGCTGGTTTTAGATCAATTGGAGACCCAAGGGGTAAGTAGCCAGGGCGATCGCCACCAGGCGGTGCAGCAGAGTATTCCGGCCTACGATCGCGGCGTTACCCTACCGATGTGGGCGGCCCGCCTGATGGGGGTGCTGATCGAGCGGTTTGGGCCCAAGGGCCTGGAATATGCCCGTTTTTCTATCGATTCCCACTTTACCCGTAATTACCTGTACCTGAAACGCCACCACCCAGACAAACTGGAGGCCCAGGTGCCAGAGTTTGCCCAACGGATTGTCCGGCAGTATAACCTACCCGATTAATTGGCCTGGCCGCCAGGAAAGCGCTTGTCCTCTGGCCAAAAGTCGTTAGGATAGGAAAATACTGTTTGCCTGAGCCGCCTCTATGAGTTTAATTGATCTTCAAAGGGGGTTAGACAATACCTCCTTTGCGGTGCTATTGGCCACCCTACTGCTTTACTGGGGCGGGGCAGCCTTTCCTCGATTGAGACTACTGCCAGTCCTGGGTACCGCTGGCATGGCCGCCGCCAATCTCACCATTGCGGCTTTGCTGGTAGCCCGCTGGGCAGAGGGGGGGTACTTTCCCATGAGCAACCTCTACGAGTCGTTGTTCGCCCTGGCCTGGGGATTGACGGCTATGCATCTGGTGGCTGAGGTCATGAGTCGCAGCCATCTAGTCGGGGTTGTCACCGCCCCGCTGGCTATGGCGGTAACGGCCTTTGCCGCCCTCTCGCTGCCAGATAATATGCAGGGTTCAGAGCCCCTGGTGCCGGCGTTGAAGTCAAACTGGTTAATGATGCATGTCAGTGTCATGCTGCTGAGTTATGCCGCCCTGCTGGTGGGGTCTCTAATTGCCATGGCCTTTCTGATGGTGACCCGAGGCCAGGCGATCGAGCTTAAGGGTAGTTCGGTGGGGACCGGTAGTTTTCGGCAGGCTAGATCTGCCCGGCTGGTTGCTGTCTCGACCTCCCCCCAGGCCGTGCTGGTGGCACCGGTGGGCCCCCTCAGCCTAGAGTCACCGACACCCATGACCGCCGGGGTGGGGCTAGAATTTCAGGCTCTGACTCTGGCGGACAGCCTGGATAACATTAGCTACCGGATGATAGGACTGGGTTTTCCCCTGTTGACCATTGGCATTATTGCCGGAGCTGTGTGGGCTAACGAAGCCTGGGGGTCCTATTGGAGTTGGGACCCAAAGGAGACCTGGGCCCTGATTACCTGGTTAGTCTTTGCCGCCTACCTGCATGCCCGCATTACCCGCGGCTGGCAGGGACGGCGACCGGCCATCTTGGCGGCGACAGGATTTATTGTAGTTTGGGTCTGCTATTTGGGGGTAAACATTTTAGGTAAAGGTTTGCACAGCTACGGCTGGTTTTTCTAGAACTCTATGGCTACTCTTCCTTCCCTGGCTGGCTGGCGAAGCCTAGGGCTAATCATGGCCCTGGGCTTGGTCGCCACCGCCTGCGCGGGTCCCTCCCTCCAGGCTATGCCGGCGTCGATTCCAGTACAAACCCAAACCCTTAAGCTCGGCAGCATTGAAGATAGCTCTGAGTTTTCAGGCATTCTGGAGGCCGAGCAACGGGTAGATTTAAAGCCCGAGGTGGGTGGTCGAGTAGCCCGAATTTTTCTCAGTTCAGGGGCACTGGTGAAGCCGGGCCAGGTGATTTTGCAATTACAGCCGGACAAACTACAGGCGGAGGTTAATAGCTCCCAAGCCGCCGCCCAAGCGGCCGAGTTCGCTCAACAGGCCGCTGCTGCCCAGGTACGCTCGGCCCAGGCCAACTGGCAGCAAGCCCAGGCCAACTTGCAGTTGGCCCAGCAGGATTTCAGCCGTAACCAGAGCCTGGCCAGCAAGGGAGCCCTTAGTCGGCAGGAGTTGGACAGTGCCCGCAATCGACTGGAGCTGGCATCAACCGCTGAAAGGCGAGCTCAAGAAGGCTTCCAGGCGGCCCAGGCGACTTTAAACCAGGCTATTTCCACCTGGCAGCAGAACCGTTCCCAGGTGGCTGTTAAACAGCAGGACCTGGGCTTCAGTCAGATCACGGCTCCGGTGGCGGGGCAATTGGGAGAAATCGCTCTGCGCCCGGGGGATCTGGTCGCCGCCGGGCAATCTATTAGTGCGATTATTCAAAATCAGGTACTCCTGCTCAAGTTGCAGGTACCTACTCAGCGCTCTAACCAACTGCGTTCTGGTTTGCCGGTAGAACTGCTAGATCCTGACAGTGGCATCTCCCTGGCGACGGGGACCCTTGGCTTTATCGCTCCCAACGTCAGTAGCCTGGCCCAGTCAATTCTGGTGAAGGCCCGTTTTCCCAATGAGGCCAGGACCCTGCGGGATGGTCAGATGGTGCAGGCGCGAATTATCTGGAGGACCACTACCGCCCTGTTGGTGCCAGCGGTGGCGGTTTCTCGGCTGGGGGGGCAAAGTTTTGTTTATGTGGTCAGGTCCCAGACTAATCAGCCTGGGCAGGCTACCCAGGTTGCTGCCCAGCGGCCAGTTCAGCTTGGCAGCCGGCAGGGCGATAGTTACCGGGTGATCACCGGCCTCAGGGCCGGGGATGAAATTATTGTGACCAATATTCTCAGACTCAGGGATGGGATCACCATTCAAGCCCAGCCCTCTGATGCAGCCCCTGCGGCTGGCACCTGACCCCGACCAGGATGTTTTCCCCCTTGAGGTAGACCCGATGGCCGTGCTGTCTATAGCCAACACCCTGATTCGTCGGCCAGTTCTGGCTACGGTTTTATCTCTGTTGATGCTGCTGGTAGGGGCGATAGCCCTGCCGCGCCTACCGATTGAGCAATTACCAGAACTGGCTCCGGTGCAATTGCAGGTCACCGCCCAGTATCCCGGGGCGGACGCCGAAACCGTAGAAAAAACCGTTACCACGATTTTAGAACGGGAAATCAATGGGGTTGAGGGCATCGACTACATCTCTTCCAACAGTACCAGCACCGGCGAGAGCACCATTAAGGTGGTGTTTTTACCTGGTCAGGACCGCAATGCAGCCCAAGTTAATCTGCAAAATAAGGTGGCGATCGCCCAGCCCCAGCTTCCCCCCCAGGTTAACCAGTTGGGGGTGACGGTGACGGCCCAATCCCCCAGTGCCCTGCTGGTTTATCGCTTCTACAGTGAGGACGACCGCTACGACCCCTTATTTCTCCATAACTACGTCGATCTGCTAATTCTCGATGAGATTAAACGGATTGCCGGGGTGGGTAGCGCTCGCATCTTTGGAGCCGGCAAGTATGCCATGCGGCTATGGCTGAACCCCTCCGCCCTGGCCCGTCAGGGGCTTACCCCTGAGGAAGTGGTAGCGGCCCTGAAGGAGCAAAATATTCAAATTGGCGGCGGAGCCCTGGGTGCACCTCCCAGCCAGGCTAACCAGTCCTATCAATTGACCGTGCGCCTGCCCAACCGCCTCAGCGCCCCCCAGCAGTTTGAAGAGGTGGTGCTGAAGGTGGCCGCTAATGGGCAACTGGTGCGCTTTAAGGATGTGGGGCGGGTGGAGTTAGGTTCTGAGAACTACAGCCTGGATGTCAAAACCGATCAACACCCGGCGGCCGGACTGCTGGTCTACCAGCTACCGGGTAGTAATGCCCTGCAGGTGGCCACGGCCATACGTAACCGGATGGCCGCCCTGCAGCCCGACTTTCCCCCTGGCTTTAGGGCTGAAATTGTATTTGACACCACTGAATTTGTGCGGGTGTCTTTACAGGAGCTGCTGGTCACCCTGGCTCTGGCGATCGCCCTGGTGCTGTTGATGCTCTTTATCTTTCTGCAGGATTGGCACGCCACCTTGATTCCTGCCATCGCCATTCCCGTTTCTCTAATTGGCAGTCTGGGCTTTTTGCTGGCCTTTGGTTTTTCTATTAATACCCTCACCCTGTTTGGCTTAATTCTGGCCACTGGCCTGGTGGTGGACGACGCCATTATTGTTGTTGAAGCCATTGCCAGCAAAATTACCCAGGGTATGCGGCCGCGCTTGGCCGCCCTGGATGCCATGGCCGAATTGTCGGGGGCGGTCCTGTCTACCTCTCTGGTGTTGATGGCGGTGTTTATTCCCGTTGCCTTTTTCCCTGGTACCAGCGGTCAGATCTACCAGCAGTTCGCCCTTACCATTGTCTTTACGGTCTTGATCTCAACGGTCAACGCCCTGAGTTTCTCCCCTGCTATGGCAGCCCTGCTGCTGCGACCCGTGGCTCTAACCTCGGCCCCCGGGCCCCTGGGTAGATTGTTTAGGGGCTTTAATCACACCCTCAGGCGGGTGATTTTGGCCTATGGGCAGACCCTCAGGCGGGTGATGCGCTGGCGCTATGGCGTAGTCGGCCTGTTTATCGCCGGAGTTGCCCTCATGGGCCTGATGCTAAAGCTGGTGCCTGGCGGCTTTGTGCCGGCAGAAGACCAGGGCTACCTGATTGGGGTGGTCCAGGCTCCCGACGGCGTCTCTCTGGCCTATACCCAGGCGGTCATGGCCCGGAGCCAGGCGATTCTGGCTAAATTTCCAGAAATTAAGAGTACCTTTTTGATCTCGGGCTTTAGCTTTGACGGTGCCGCCCCTAACCGGGGAGTGTTTTTTGCCACCCTCACCCCCTGGCACCAACGGCCGGGAGCCAGGGCCTCCGTCTTTGGTCTGCTGCCCAGACTCAACCAGGCCCTGGCTACCCTTCAGCAGGCCCGGGTGGTGGCCTTTAATGCTGCCCCTGTGCCTGGCTTTAGCCCCACCAATGGGCTAGAAATGCAACTCCAGGACCGCAGCGGTGGGCAGCTTAGCCTGGAGGAGTTTTTCAAAAATAGTCAGGAGATCATGGCGGTGGCCAACCAGTCTCCTGCCGCCGCTGGGGTGTTTAGCTCCTTTAGCGCCAGTACTCCCCAAATTCAGGTTGATTTTGATCGTGATCGCCTGAAAACCTTGGGCATTGATCTGGCCGCCGCCCAGTCAACCCTAGGCACCTACCTGGGATCCCAGTATATCAACGACTTTAGCTTTGGCGGCCGCAACTATCGAGTCCTGTTGCAGGCCGACGCCCCCTTTCGCAATGACCCCGAGGACATCGGCACTATATATTTGCGCTCCAGGGATGGCACCCTGGTTTCGATGGCAGCCCTATCTAGCCAGAAGGAGATTACCGGGCCGGCTACGATCAGCCATTTCAATTTAGTTCGCTCCATCAAGGTAGAGGGACAACCGGCTCCCAGTGCCAGTTCTGGGCAGCTGATCAGGGCCATGACCGCGGCCTATGACCAGGCTGCCCTGCCATCGGTGGGCCTGGCCTGGCAGGGCAGCGCCAGAGAAGAACTAGCCGCGGGGGGAGCCGCCGCAGTTCTGTTTGGGCTGGGGTTAGGGGTGGTGTTTCTGGTGCTGGCGGCGCAGTACGAAAGTTACATCGACCCCATCATTATCTTGCTGGCCGTTCCCCTGGCGGTGTTGGGAGCCCTGGTTGTTCTCTGGCTGCGCGGCCTGACCCTAAACATCTACGCCCAGGTGGGGCTGGTGATGCTAATTGGCCTGGCCAGTAAAAACGCCATTCTCATTGTTGAATTCGCCAACCAGGCCAGGGGCCAGGGGCTGGGCCTGGTACCTGCGGCTATTAACGCCAGCCAGCAACGATTTCGGCCCATTATAATGACCAGCATAGCTTCCCTGGCCGGCTTTTTCCCCCTGCTGACGGCTACGGGGGCGGGCAGTGCCAGTCGCTGGGCAGTAGGCTACACCGTCTTCGGGGGCTTACTGGTGGCAACCCTGCTAAGTTTGCTGGTGGTGCCGGTGTTCTATGTACTGCTAAAGGGCATGGTAGAACGCTGCTGGCCGAGCGCTAATCCGGCGGTGGAAAACCAGCCCCAGCCGGATCAACAATAATTGCAGCGGCTATATTTTCAGGAGTTCCCAATGGATAGTGATGATCAGCCCCAACTGCCCCTAATTGAGCGGTTGGTTGCCATGGAAGCTAAGCTGGAGGCCTTTATTCAGCAGGGTCTGGCGGAACGAATCACTCGTTTAGAAGACCTCTTGCCCCTGATTAGCGATATCGATCGCTACCAACGCCTCCAAACCCTGCTGAAAACCGGTAAACTCTGGCAGGCAGACCAGGAAACCCTGGCGGTCATGCTTGAGGTGGCTGGCACTGACGATTGGGAGAGCCTTACCCCTGAGACGGCGGGAAAGTTTCCCTGTGGGCCGCTACGCATTATTGATCGGCTCTGGACTACCTATTCTGGCGGTCGGTTTGGCTTTAGCATCCAACTGCGTCTCTACCAGGAGGCCGGCGGCAGCCTGGCCACGGCCTTGGGTCAAGACCTGGATAAACTACAACACCTGGGCGATCGGGTGGGTTGGCGACACCAGGACCAATCGCAACCCCTTGACCAGGCTACCCCCAGCTTAGAGGATCCCATTGGCTGCTATCCCCGCATCTGGTGGGCTTCTCCCTACGGCACCAAGATGGCGAATTATTTTTTGGTCCGTCTATTTAACTGTGAGCTATAGCCACAGCCAGCCCCTAGCGGTGGCCCTATCCTGTGGGGGTATAATCAGCAGATACCTGCTGGGCAGGCCCTATTCTCTGACCTTGGAGGTGCCATGAGCGGACTTGGTGGACTGAATAAATCACCCCATGGAGTGGTGATTGGCCTAGTACAGCTACAGGTACCAGTGGTAGAAACCCCCGATCAACTGGCGGCCCAAGCCCAGCGGGTGATCGAGATGGTAGGTAAGGCTCGCCGTAACAATGCCGGCTTAGATTTGGTGGTTTTTCCGGAGTACGCCCTCCACGGCCTGTCTATGAGTACTGCTCGTGAGCTCATGTGCAGCCTCGACGGACCCGAGGTAGCTGGCTTTCGACAGGCCTGTATGGAACACCGGCTGTGGGGCTGCTTCTCAATTATGGAATACAATCCCCTGGGCAATCCCTACAATACTGGCCTGGTGATTGACGATCAGGGTCAGATTGTCCTCTACTACCGTAAGCTCCACCCCTGGGTACCGGTGGAGGCTTGGGAGCCGGGAAACCTTGGCATTCCAGTTATTACTGGTCCCCGGGGCTGTAAGCTAGCCCTGATTATCTGCCACGACGGCATGTTCCCCGAAATGGCTCGGGAATGTGCCTACAAGGGAGCAGAGATTATGCTGCGTACCGCTGGCTACACCGCCCCGATTCGCCATAGCTGGCGCATCACTAATCAAGCCAACGCCTTCCAAAACCTGATGGTGACCGCCAGTGTCTGCCTCTGTGGCAGCGACGGCACCTTTGACTCCATGGGAGAGGGGATGGTCTGTAATTTTGATGGCACCGTCATGGTGCAGGGCAGCCACCGACCCGACGAGATCATCACCTGCGAAGTCCGCCCCGATCTGGTGCGGGAGGCCCGCATCCACTGGGGCGTGGAAAATAACCCCTATCAACTGTGGCATCGGGGTTACGTCGCGGTGCAGGGAGGGGCGATGGATTGCCCCTACACCTTTATGCAGGATATGGTAGCCGGTCGCTACCGCCTACCCTGGGAAGACCAGGTAGTGCATGTAGACGGTACCTCCTGCGGTTTTCCACCCCCTAGCCGCCGCCATGACCCCACCGCCGCCCTTCCCCCTGTAATGCCAACCTGAGCAAGGAGGGCATTACAGGGGGAAGGTCTCACCGATGTTGTTTGACTCGCCAGACCGTCGACTGAAGCCGTCTTTAAACCTTACTGAAGGATTGTTGCGCGAACTTCCTGAGGTCAGCGTTGTACTGTTCCGAAGCTTCCCAGAAGGAGGCGTGACCGGCATCGGCATAAATCGAAAGCTTGACATCGGAAATAATCGTTGCCGCCCGCCGCGATCCCTCGATACTGGCGACAACATCTTTGCCGCCGTGAGTCACCAGGACTGGAACTTTCAACTGCCGTAGAAGGGGTCGAAGGTCATGTTGCGGACGGCTGGTCATAAACCTTCGCACATACCAGGGCACCATGTTTCCGACCGCAACCCAGTTAGCGAAATCCTCCCCACCCAGGGGACTGGCGGTACAGAGGCGAATGAAGGCGCTGGTGGAGGCGATACTGGCGAAGGTGTCCATACTGGTGAGGGCGGCGGCCGCACTGCTCCGTTGTTCGGTCTCCTCCCCTTGGGTTGGATAGCTCAGGGCACCGGCATCGACGAAATTAATACCGGCAATATTGGCATCACCTTTGAACTTCAGATAGTCGCCAATGATTTCTCCCGCCATTGACCAACCAACCAGGATCGGTTTGTGAAGCTGGAGTCCTTTGATCACCGTATCGACTTCCTCCGCCCATCTTGGACCATGCTGATAGACCCTGGCATCGTTTGGCTTATCGGAGGCACCGTGCCCGCGCCAGTCATAGGCGACTAGCCGAAAGTCCTCGCCCAACTTGCTATTGAGCTGTCGCATCCAGCAGATTGAGTTGGACAGAAATCCATGGATAAAGATGATCGGGGGCTTGGTAGGATTTCCCCAATCCTGAACTGCCAAATTGATCTTGTCCGGTGTTACCAGCTTGATCGGACGATAGGGTAGCTCTGATTGGGCAGCCTGACTGGACTGCGCCTGTAGTAGGGCAGGTAATCCTCCCATCGTTGCTGCAGCCACTGCGCCCAACCCCAGCAAAGCCTGTCTTCTATTGAACATGACCTTCTCTTTAAACGTGTAATTTACCTATTTAGTCTCTATGCAAACGGCTTGCTCAGCAAGTGAATGGGAATCTGGATCAGAGCATTATTTTTTCAAACTCGCTGCGTCCCCTTAGCCCTTTATCCGCCTGATAGGCTAGCAGCAGATCCGATCACGCCTCCTCAGGCGGCTGTAATCGGTTGAGCAGTTCCTCAACGGTGACGGCAGGTAATTGATCGGGCCAGAGCCTGGAGCATAGTTGGGCAATGGCTGGGGGTTTCACCTTTGCCTCCTGTAGAATCTGAGCCTCTGCCATTACCTGATGCGGGACTCCATCCAGTTGAATCTGTCCCGCTGCCATGACCAGCAATCGCTGGGCATAGGTGCAAGCAATCTCAACATCGTGGGTGATCAGAATGAGCGTTAACCCCTGCTGCTGCAGCTCAGTCAGGTCGTGCATGAGCGACTGAATTTCGATTTCGTCCAGGCCATTGGTGGGCTCGTCTAAAATGACAACCTGGGCATCCATGGCTAGAATGGCTGCGATCTCCAGCAGTCTTGCCTGGGCGGGGGGCAGATTCACCGGATTTTCATCGGGCGGTAGCCTAAATCGCGCCAGTTCCCGCTCTACAGCGGCCGCCACGGCTTTAGGCGACCATCCTAACTGACGGGGAGCAAAGGCAATTTCCTCTGCGACAGAGGTGGCGAGCATTTGCAGCGTTGGTTCTTGAAAGACATAGCCAACCCTAGTGGCTGGTGCGGTTCGGATGCCGCCCTGGGTTGGTCTCAGCGCCTTGGCCAGCAGTAGACAGAGGATTGTTTTGCCGGAGCCATTGGCTCCTAGAATGGCCGTGAACTGTCCGCGATAGAAGGTTGCATTGACTCCCTTCAAGGCCCACTGGTGGCGGTATTGTCTAGAATGCTGCCGCCAACCCCCGCTAACCAGTTGAGACTGGCATTGGTCTGTTGTTGACGCGCCGCCTGAATCTCTGCAACAGGCTGGGTGGCAGCTTTCTTGCCCTCACTGAACTCTAGGCCTAGAATAACTGGACCCTCCCGCCAGCTTAGATTTTTCAGGGTTTCTTTAGAAAGACTGCAACCCCTGGTCCTTGAAGTTTTCCTGCTATCGGCAATATTATCATTGCCAACAGGTTAACCTTACAAACTGGTGAAGTTCTTTTGAAACCCCTGACTATGGAGGCCCTTCTCGCAAAAAGAGCATTTAATAGAGATGTAATCTGTTTAATTAGGAAGTTTTAAGATTATGAATGATCGATTTCTATCCTCTCTAATGACTACTGTTGGGGCTATGGTTGCTGTGGGCGTGATGGTTGCTACTCCCGCCCACGCTGCGACCATAGGTGTCTCTTCTCCCGCAGTAGTCCCCACCCCTGCCCTGCTGCCCGGTTTAATTGGCATGGGCATTGCTGCTCTACGGCAGCGCCAGGCAGAGCAGCGGAAACCTTAGGAAAACTTAGTTAAGCTGGTTCGCCAGTTCTCAATCAGGTCGGGGGTCCATAGCCAGTGTTGAGATAATCTGCTGACATCTAAAAAGCCAGGGTCGATGCTAGTGGTTCGCAGAAAATAGCTATGGGCTTCTTGCCTGAGTCTACTTTGCTCTTGATCAATGGCCTGCTGGCTCTGGCGTTGTCGGGCCATGGCCAGCCCCGCCAGGGCGTCGCTGGTGTAGGCTGAGGCCACCTGACGCTGGCCATCGGGGTCGCGGCTCCGCAGCTGCTCTCGATCCAGGTCTAGGGCGCGCGACCAGGCCGTTGTGGCCTGGTTGTCGTCGCCCAACACATAGGCGGCAAAGCCCTGGGCTACCCAGGCTTCCAGAAAGTCTGGCCGGGCCTCGGTGGCCTGGGTCCAGGCTCGCAGGGCATCATTGGGGCTGGCTTCGCTATCTTGACGGCGACTGTTTTGCCAGGCCAGGCGACCCCGCACAAAGGCGATATCGGGTTGGTCCAGGTGTTGCGGGGCAACGGTGGCGATCGCCCGTTGGGCGGCGCTGAGGTTACCCTGATCTAGCAATTGTTCGATTAACAGACGGGCCTGGCCCATATCCTGGCGGCTCAGGGCCTGCCCGACTCGAGCCAGGGTTTCCTCTTGCTCTGCCTGAGATACCAGGGACGGCTGGGCTGGCCCATGGGTGGGGGTAGGGGGCAGGCGAAAACGCCACAGCCAGGCCAGCCCCAGGGCCACCAGGCTGACCAAGACCACCACCGCCCACCGCTGCCGGGGGGTGCCCGGGCGCTGGCTGGCCCTGGCGGAGATAGGGGCGGGCGGAGAGACCGGTAGGCTTTGGGGCACCGGGGTTGGGGGTGGGGGGATATCGGCGGTGACGGGGTCAACCCTGGTCTGGTCTGGGCTGATCAGGTGATCTAGCAGGTTCTGAATGCTGGGGTCAGGGTTAATTGCAGGGTCTAGCTGGCTCAACCAATCGTGACTGGGAGCGGGCTCAGGGCCAGGGAAGCCGGCGATCGCCTCGGTAGGGGTAAACAGGTCTTGGGCCAGGTCGCCAATTTCTGGGTCATCCCCATAATCGGGTAGCAGCAGCGGCAGATCATCAAAGCCCTCAAGGGTCTCCTCTGGGCGTTGGTACAGGTAGCCGTCAAAGTCTGGACGCAGGTATAGCAGCGGCAGCATTCGCTGGGTGGCGGCCAAGCCCTGGCGCACCCGACTAAGGCAGAGATCGATGGCATAGCCCTGGCGCAGATTGCGATAGAGCAGTTGGGTAAAGCTAATCGCCATATCATCGGGAATTCGCTCAGCCATGGCAATGACCGCTGGCACCCCCCGATTCACCAGGGCCTGCACCAGGTTTTGCTCTCGCCATCCGGCCGGATCGGCAGAGGCGGGGGTGTAGGCTCCCCGGCAGGAGTTAAACACCGCCAGCCAGATGCCATTGTTCACCAACAGACCGGCCAGGTCTTCGCCGCTGAGCATTTCGCTCAGGCCGGTTTGGGGGTTAACCAAAAACAGGTCGCCGCCGGTTTCGCTGACATCACTGTGGCCCGCATAATGCAGCATTTGAAAGCACCCCTGCTCGAGGGCCTGAACCAGTTCGGTGCGCCCCGGCTGGGACAGCAGGGTCAGATCCAGGTTCAGGGGTTGGCCCAGGCCACCCAATCGGGGCGGCCCCGGCTGGGTGCCGATGGGGTTGGGGGATTTTAATTCAGCCTGGAGATAGGTAATTTCTCGACTCAGGGCCAGGCACTCCTGGTCTTCAGGAGCGGATACCACCACCAATACCTTTAAGGGCTCCGTAGCCGCCGCCAGGACCGGGAAAGCCCCCAGGTTAACCGCGTTTTGGGTATAGGCACAACGACACAGGGTGACATCCATACCGGTGGCCAGGGGGCGATCGTCGCCGTAGAGCAATTCCCAGGGCAGACGTTGCAGCCGGCTGTCTTTGAATTCTAGCCGCAGCCGCAGGGGCTGTTGACGGTTTTGGGCCACTCCCTGGGCTGCCAGCCAGCTATCTCGCAGTTGCCCTTGAAATAGATGCTGGTAAAGCTCCTGGCCTAACTTCAGAACCGCCCCTGGTCTGGCCTGGTCAGTCACCTCTGCAGCCTCAGCCAGTAACCGTTGGAGAGGGTCCTGGGCCAGTTGGGCGGTTTCCCCTAACCAGCGTTCCACCGGCCATACCACCTGGGTTTCGGCTAGGGGTACCCCCTTGGCTACGGTCTCGGTGCGCAGTAAATAGGTGTCCTGGTTAAGGGATGCCCTGAGGGGAGTAATAGAAATTTGGAAGTCTTGAATTGCAGCCATGGGATGGAAGCCTTCCTAACCCCCAGGCTGGCTGGGGGGGCAAATAGTCAATTTTTTTTAACCCAAGAAGCTAATATAACTATATCTTTCGCCCATGGCGGGCTTTTCCCGGAAGGGAGGGATTTTTTTTGAAATTTTCAGGTCTGTTTGGTCAACCTCTCCGTCGTTATCCCTCCTGGTGGGGCCGCCGTCGATGGCAAAATCTAGCAGTGGGCCTGGCTCTGGTGGGGGTTTCCCTGGCTCCGCTCAGCGGTATCAGGGCTGAAATCATTACCGTTGGGCCCGATGGTCTGGACCTGGTGCCCTTAACCCCATCCGATCAGAGCCGTCTAGAGGGCATCCTGGCGGTGCAACGGCCAGAAATTCTCAGCCCCCTCAGTCCCGACGGCACCACTCTGGTGCTGGCCCTGGCTGACCATGTAGACCCAACTAACCGCACCATCTACTTTTTAGATGTCAGAACCGGCAAGACGACCCCTGCGCTGGCTTTGCAAAACGATCTATTAAGTCCTGATCTGCCTCTGCAGTGGGTCAACAACGATACCCTGCGGTTTGTTCAACAGGATGCCTTTGGCCCTTGGGAGATGCTCTCCATTAATCGCCAGGCGGGCATTGTTTCCCGTACCCAGATTTATCCAGCCCAGGAGGAGTCGGGAGAAATCCTGGGGGTTGCACCTGATTTTTCTAAGGTTTTAATTCGTCTCTATGAACCCGACTCAGACGGGCTCTATGCCATTTTTCTACCTTCCCTGAAGCGGGTGGAAATCGGTCGCCTGCCTAAGGATCTGACTCTGCAGCCGCCTTCCTGGTCGGCGGATGGTAAGCGGCTGGCCCTGGTGGTCTCGGCGGCGGCGGAAACCCATCGCTACGATCGCAGCCCCGCCAGTCCCAGCCTGGCCGATCCCGCCATTCAAGATGCCCTGGGGCGACTGGCCCCCGACCACAATCCCCTGGCGCAGCAGAACCAGGTGCGGGTGTTTGACTTTGCCCAAACCCCCAATCAGCAATTTGAACTAAGTCCTGGGTCGACCGGTGGCGATGGTCTGGGGGCGGCTCACCTGAGTCGGGATGGTAGCCGGTTGCTGGTTAAGCGGCTGCGCCCGGGGCGGGTTAAGGGGCGGCCCTATGCCACCTATGGGTTTCCTGAGGCGGCCTACTACCAGATCTACGATCGCCAGGGCAAGCTAGAGTCCACCATTGACATTCCGGCTTTACAGGGGCCCCAGGAGTCAAGGGGACAATTTCTAGACCGAGACCGGGTACTATTTTGGGCCAGTGTCGGCAGCGATCGCCACCTGTTTGTCTACCGTATCTCCAACCAAGAATTTAAGCCCCTGCCCCTGCCCGCCGGTACAGTTGATCCCCAATCCCTCACCCCCAGTGCCAATGGCCAGAGCCTGATCTATAGTTTTTCCTCCGTTACCCAGCCCCCCGAACTCTACAGCCAATCCACCAGCGGTGAAGGTGCCCCCCGTCTCCTCACCTCCCTGAATGCCGATGTGGCCGCCCTCAACCAGGTGCGGGTTGATCCGGTCAGCTTTGCTACCAGCCAGGGAGCCCGCCAGGGGTTTTTAATCCAACCCCAGAACCGGTCCTTTCCGCCCCAGGGCGGCCCCATCGT
The DNA here is from genome assembly GCA_018970085.1 of Cyanobacteria bacterium REEB459. GTDB lineage: Bacteria > Cyanobacteriota > Cyanobacteriia > Phormidesmidales > Phormidesmidaceae > Nodosilinea. The sequence goes on along the minus strand of JAGWXD010000004.1, from coordinate 44,409 downwards.
GTTCTGGCAAGAGGGCGGCCCGGGCTTTTCGATGGGCAATGAGTTTGCCGCAACGGTGGAAATGCCCTTTAATCTGCTCCCTAACTTTGGCCTGCCGGTGCTGGTGGTGCCCCTATCGGGGCGGGAGGGCTTTGGGGCAGATTTCTATCGTCGCCAGGCAGATGGGGATAACTTCGGTAGTCTCGATCTACAGGAAGGGCAGGAGGTTATTGACCAAATGGTGCAGCGGGGTTGGGTTAGTCGCAATCAGGTGGGGGTGACAGGATGCTCCTACGGCGGCTATTACACGGCCCAAATTCTAACTCGCTTTCCCCAGCTTTTTGCCGCGGCTAATCCCCAGTGTGCTCTGCTGGATACCATGACTGAATGGCAATTGGGCTACGGTGCCCTGTTGTCCTATCTGATTGGGCAAACCCCCATGGAAAATCTCCAACGCTACCAGAGCCTTTCTCCCCTCTACAGGGCTACAGCCATTCGTACCCCGACCCTGCTGTTCCACGGCAGCCAGGATTTTCTGCCCATCTCTATGGTGCGAAATTTCCATGATTTGATTGCCGCCGCGGGGGTGCCGGTAACCCTCTACGAATTTGAGGAAGCCGGTCATGCCCTCAGCAATCCGCTGCACCAGCGCTTGGCGGCCCAACTTCAATTCGAATTTTTCCGTCACTACCTGACCGGTAGTCAGTCTCCTCAGGGTCGGTGATCAGGCTTGCAACGCTAGACCAAATGACGGGGTGACCAAAGATATTTAATATTCCTTACCCTTGAGCAAAGCTTCGGTATGCTGGGTTGCTCCCCTGATCAACCACGACACCTGAGCAACGTTGACATTGCCCAAGGGATACGAGATGTATCCCATGATCGCCTTAGCCTCTACCGCCTGCGGGAGGCTGGCTATGAGCAGATCGGCCGGAGCGAAATTCCAGAACTGGCCACCCTGGATATGGAATTGCTGACCCGTTGCCTGCTGATTGCCCCAACCTCTCGCCTGGAGGCGGCCAACGCCCTGCGCCAGACCCTTACCCCCAGCCAACCATGAACTCCTAAGGCCCTACGGCTGGGGTGGCCCTGCCGATTCGTCCTTACCTGATTTGTTATTTGTTCATCAGCACAGAAAACAGCTCCCTCACCAGGCGATCGCGGCGATCTTGCATCTCCCTGGGGGTATCCATGACTGAGGGATTGGTGAGTGCGTCGCGTTTGTATTGCCGCAGACGGCGAGCAACCTCCTCCAGGTAGCTCTCCAGGTGAGGGTTATAGCGGCTTTGCTGCTTCAGTAGATCTCGTTGGGTACGGCAATTTTCGGGGGGGGAATGGGTGAGATTATGGGAACTGTGGAGGCTGTTGAGCAACAGATCGATATCGGTTTCCAGGGATGGGAGATCGGCCCTGGCCTGGGGCAGAAACAACTGCAAGACCATCGCCGCTACGGCAAAGACCTTGGCTAGATCGGCAATTTCTCCGACCCGCTGGGGGTAGAGATCGCGGATAGCATCGGTTTCCTGATTGGAAAACCCTGACCGTAAACCAGGGGTATCGGAAAAGGGACGGGTAATGCGAAACCGGCCGGACCTGGATTCAGAGTCCTTACTGCTATGCACCATGCCGCCCTCCTCCGCCATGGTCCAGGCGACGTGGAGTAGGCGGGAGGTATGGCTAAACTTGGCCCACCAGTCGATCTCCTGGAGCGGACAATCCTCTGGATCAAATTCCTGGTTAACGTTGCTGCACAGCATCCACAGCCCGCGAATAAAAAACAGATAGCAAGCCCGGGTACCAAATAAATAAATTTTACGGGTTGGGTGGTGGGGGGATAGTTTGGGTAGGTCCGCCGGGTCCACCGACAGCAGTGCCATATCCAGCACCAGGAAGGTCTCCTCTCCTCCAGTAGGGGTAGCCTGACTCTCTGTGGTCTTCTCAAAAATGGCTGGGATTTTTTCAATTTCATAGAACCCAAAGCTGTTTACCGTATTTTTAGGCAAACCACTTTTTTCCTTAATTTGGTAATAGGCACTACGGCCAGCCTCCGCGTAGGTGATTAGGGCATGATCTCGGAGTCTACGAGCCCATGCTAGGCAGTCCTCAGGGGAAATCCGCCTGAAGGGGGTAGAACCTCTGCTTCTCCGTGACGGGGGGTCATCGTTTAGGGTAAAACTGGCAATCAGGTAGATCCAGGCCTGCATGGCGGCATAGCAGGCGTAGGTTTGGCTATCACCACTGGCGGCGGCGTAGAGTCTAGCTTTTTCGGCTAAATAAAGCCGCCCCCGGTGAATAGACTCCTCAGTGCGTTGGTCATCGGAATTAGATATAGACTCGTCCGTCGGTAGGTAAATGCGTTCCTTATCAAGGGGCACCCGATTCGGAAAAAACAGGAGTAACTGGGTTCTAAGAAACAAGACCCGACTGAGCAGCAGGTAGTGGGGATAGAAGGTTCCCTGGGACACCTCATTCAGGGCGACGTATTTGCGCAGCCTCAGATCAATGTGGCGTTGGGCTTTCTCTAGAGTCTGCCAAGCTTTGTCGACCAGGGTTTTACGGTTAGCATCCTGCTCACAATCGTATAAATAGTCTTCATCCTTTGGGTCGCAGAGGTAATAATAATGGGCCAGGCAGATCAGATAACGGATCACCAGGGTGCCGGAAAACACCTCCAGGGGCTCTTGCGGGGCAAGCTCCTTCTTTAGACCTTGGTCAGCCAGGGATTTTAGTCTGGTTAGGCAACGCAGGTAGTCCAGGGCGCGTCGATAAGCCCCCTCATCCAATAGGGCTTCGATGATGGTGAGATAGGCTTCAAAGTAAATGTCTGGATCCGTGGTGGATAGCTCGGTGGGATGGTGGGGAGGCAGTAGCTTGCTATGAACCAGGCCAATCATCGCCAGGGATGAAAAGGGATAGCCTATTAGACAGTTGCGGGCCTCCTCCATGGCCAGGGCCCGCTCCTGCTGCTGGCAGACCTGGGCAATATATTCCTCCGGTCTGACCCCAGCTCTACGAATGGCGTCTAATCGCGATTGCAGGGCCGCCTGGGCCTGGCACAGCAGAAAGTCAAAGCCACAGTAATCCCCCTGCCCCAGGGGGTCACCAAAGGAGAACTCCTCGTACTCCCTAAAATCCTCTGGCTGAAAAGCCTGCAGGGTTTCCCCCAGGGTATCCCGACGGCAGAGCTTCACCAGGCTATGGGCCCAGACGGGAGAAGCGACGCTATCCTGAACAATGGCCTGGGTGGAGGTGACATCGTGGGCAATGGGAAAGTACTCCGCCAGGCAGGGAATATCATGGAGCAAGGCCCTATTGATTACCTTAATCACGTGGGACAGGGTGCCACCGATGCCGGTGCTGCTGACGGTAAAATCAATCCGTCTACCGTCTTTGCTACTCAGATAGGGGAGGTTAAGGGTGGGTTTATAGCCCTCTGGGACCTTGACATAAAACTCCAGGATGACCCGGTTGGCTTCCTGGGAGGCTAATTCGTAGTCCATCGGTCCGAGGTCTTCCTGGGGGCCTGATGGTTTCTGACTAGCGGCCCTGGGGGGGAGGCGGTGCAGGTCCAAATTCAGCAGGGGTAGGTAGGGGCCTTCATCCTGTCGGTCCTGATCCAAGGGTTGATCAAGAAACTGTTTATCGGCAAAGGGTAAGGGACCCGCTGGTAGTAGGGTAATCCGCTTCAGGTAGAGGGGAAATTGGTCGGTCAACTCTTCGTTGGCAACCAGGGTTTGGGTCAGCTTTCTAACAAAGGTGGGTTGCAGGTAACGTCTGATGTAGGTATTGACCATGGCCTGGCCGTCGCCGCTGCCAGCCAGTTGCTGATTACCGCTGCGGGCTATTAACCGGCGAATCTCACGTTGAGCCTTACGGGTTAGGTCCTGGATGCGGGTTGGCAAGGTTTGGTTGTACCTGTCCAGTCTAGATTTAGGTACAGGTTTTAAGGTATGGGTAGCTAGTCTGGGCAGTTCATCCTGCACTGCCTCGGCAATCAGGTCGTCCACCTCTTTCAGGTTGTGTAGGGGGACTGCAGCCCGGCCAAAGTCTAGACCGATCGCTGCTTTATAAATTTTCACCAGCATCTCATGGTTTTCTAGCCCACCGGTGGTGTGTAATACCAACAGCGATCGCTGCAGCAGGGTAATACCATCCCCGGCCGGCATGTCCAGGGCTCTACGCTCCTCTGGGGTTAACTCCACCAGTTTGTACAGGACGGTAAGCACATCCTCCCTAGACAGCCGCCGCAGGGGCCCCTCATCGTTGACAGCTGAGCTAGGATTCGACTGCAGATGGGTGAGCATCTTAACCAGTTCACCCGTGGTAATTCGCTTCGGTAGATCCATCCTTGTCCCTGGGGTTCCTGGCGCCGGAAAAAGTGCCCCAACGACTTTCCGCAGGTTTTCATTACCCAGATTTTTAGCGGTTTGTTGATCGTTAACCGCCCCCGTCCCTTTGTAGTCGATGGCAAACTGAGTACACAGATAGCGGTAGAGATGCTGACTGCGCCGGCTGTCCATATCCCCAGTTTCCCTAGCTCTGGCCATGACGTAACCCACAGAGTCTGCTTTTGGGCGAATCTGAGGATTAACCCCACTTTACCCTGGGTCAACCATCCCAGAAATCGCAGGGATTACCTGTATAGATGACTACAAAAATCGAGAGAGCCTCTGATTTCAGTAGTTTTAGGGGTTCAAAAGCACTCAAAAACTGGCTTTTTTCTGCCAGAACCCTGGCTGGCCCTACCTCGACCCACACCAGGGGAAACCCACTCAGGTTGCTATTAACCCCTGAAAATTAAAGTGGGTGAACCAGGGAGTCAGCCGGCAAGCAGAGATCCCTGGTCGCTGATCACCAGACACGTCGTTCTAATGACACCTATGAGAATACTGCAAAACCTTGCGGTTGATGGGTGGGGGAATTACTCCTTCACAGCCTGCTCTCACAATCATTAAGAAATGCCCGGGTCTGGTTCTCGACTCACTAACCAAGAGCCATTAAGGAGGCTACCATGCAAATCTCATATCCCCAGAATGATGCCATCTATCCTCTGCAGCTAGAGTGTCCCTGCTGCGGTCATCGTACTGTGGTGACCCGGGCGGAGCACCACTATGTTTGCCTCAACTGCCACTGGCAGCGCAATCTCTCCTGGGGGGGATCCCGAACCCTGGGGAACGTCCTGTTCTTCGTCATCACCCTATTTTTGGTGGTGGTGATCTTTGGTTAGGCCGTGGCTTAGTGGGGAACCTTTCAGCGGCCGACAAGCTTAAATTGATCGCGCCGCCCTCCCCCCTCCGCCCTAGCCCTGAATCCCTGGTATCCTCGGCCCTCTGGGGCTGGTGACGGGGCTGGCGGTGGTGCGCTCCTGCGGGGGAGGCAGGTCGGGGTCTTGGTCAACGATCTCCAGCCCGCCAGATAGCGGTCTAACTGCTCCAGGTCTTGGGCTAGGGTGTGGGGACGACCGGCTTTCCACACCTTCAGCTCGATATAGGAGATGGGGCAAAGGTTAACGACCACCTGAGAAGTCCCGGTCGTTAGCGGGGCGGGCAGATTGACTAGATAACCCCCGTGACTAGGTATGCCCTAGCTAAGAACACTCGAGATCCCCGGGCACCGGGGATGATTGCCGAGACATGGTTGGTAAGTCAAGGTTAGTAGATTAGGGCAGCCAGCCACTTCCTGTCCAGGAAGAATTAGCTGAATAGACAGGAACCAATCAGGGTCAACTGAGTAGTAACCAATATCAGGGAGGAATAAATCATGCGACGGCAACGGCTTCTCGATAACTCGCCCATGCAGATGCTGGGCCAAACCATCAAACTCCTGTTTAGTGCCCTGTTCATTTGCACCGTTATGGTTGTCATTGCCGGCATCTTCGGTGCAGGGGTTCAGGCCCTGATGATTTACCAGATCATGTTGGGATTCTTCTGGCGCATTTGCCTGGCGCTGTTGGGGATTATTGCTGTTCTGACCATGTTGGATGGTTTGCAGTAGGGTATGGAGGGGTGCCCTCAGTCTTTGATAAACCTGCCAAAGGTGAACTTCAAGCTGTCAATAATGGGGATAAACAGTTCGATTAACCGCAGGGAAAATTAGGGTCCTCAAGGGGCATGGTGATTTCTAGAATGTCGAGATCGCAGGTGTAATCCGGTGGCGTGGCTGGGCCTGGAGAATGTTTGCGAGGTTAGCCCGGGAGGGGCGATCTCGCTTCGCATTGGTCTCAGCCTGTAGACCTGGGTGGGGTGGGGAGAATTTTCGGTGGATGAGGGCGTGGGTGGAAAGGACTCCTGGTCGCTGATTACCGTCCCCCGCCAAGTGGGACAAGGCCTATGGGAGTGTTCAGAAAACCCTGCTACATCAGGCTGAAACCATGGATTTCTCGTTGCTAAAACCAGGATCTACACACAATTCTGATCACTCTCGGCCTATCCAGCCATTAGCCAGATTTGGATTCGTCATTGGAAACACATTATTCCGATTTTTGAGTTTCCCATGGAAATTCAAAAATGGAAATCATATGTAATATAAAAGACCTCACGCCCTTCTACGGAACTGATCTATCTCATCTGCACCTAATCTACCAGGGTCAAAGATTGCTGAGAACGGGAAGGATCAATCTTAAACTTAGCTAGGTTAGCCAGCTCTTGCAGTTGGCTAATGGCCTCTGCCCCTTCTAACTTCATCAGTTCTCGCTCATCGCGCATTTCTGTCCAGGTAATACCATAATCTGACACCAGAAAGCGAATCAGGTGGTTGCTTCCCAAACTAACCATAAAGGAAGCACTATTCATCTCACCACCGCAGGTATAGCAGGAAGCCAAATAGCCCTGGCGCTCTAGAACCGTGGCAAGGGCCTGCAGGTTCGTCACCAGATCCTTTACAAATTGTCTATGCTGATCAGCCAATCTGACAAACATATCGATCCCCTGGGTAAGTGATGTCATTGTAGCTCAGAAATTAATTCATTGTTAAAAATAGCCACACAGAGCACGAGATCTGCATTGTCTGCCTTAGGTATTGACCCATGGGCGGGCGTCTTAGCCAGGCAAAGGGGTTAGGGGCGTGAAGGTTTAAACCTCTGGAGTGATGGCTCACTCCAATGGACCCATAACCAGTAACCTTTAATCTATTAATAGACGATCCTGTGGGCCGTCAGGGTGGTAGACCCATTACCACAGGCCTTGGGTGAGGTCTACCGAATGACCGCTCCCCCATAGCTTCAGCCCCGATTAAGGTGTCAACCCGAGGCCTAAACCGGTCAACCTATCCCCCCAACCCTAGGGGTGCCTGGTGGTTCTAGCCTCTCGCACCTGACTTTGCAAAGCCGTTAATGCCTTAGCGTACTGAGGATCGACGCTGGTACCAATACGCTCGCGATCGGCTGCTAAAAATTCCCGCTGTTGTTCCGTTAGTTCTGCCTGAATATCGGGGTCGATGCCATGTTTATTAATGTCTCGCCCACTTGGGGTGAGGTACTTGGCGACGGTGACCGCCAGGCCTGACCCATCGGCTAGGCTACGGACGGACTGCACCAACCCCTTGCCAAAGGTGCGGGTGCCCACTAGCACTGCCCGGTGGTTATCCTGCAGAGCGCCGGAGAGAATTTCACTGGCACTGGCAGATCCGCCATCTACCAGCACAACCAGGGGTTTCTTAGTCAACGCCCGGTGATTGGCAGTCTCGGCATCAACCACCCCCTGACGGTTGACCGTAGAAACAATGGTGCCGTCACTCAGCCACATGCGGGCAATATCAATACTGGAGTAGAGTAACCCGCCGGGGTTTGACCGCAAATCTAGAATATACCCGGTCACGTTTTGAGCCTCTAAGGCCTTAATAGCCTGGCCCATTTCAGCAGCAGAATTGGCGCTGAACTGGGTCAGGCGAATGTAGCCTACCGGGCCATCTGGCTCGGTGTGGCGACTATAGCGCACGGGATGAATTTCTATGCGAGAGCGGGTCAGAGGCACATCTAGTTGCTGATCGCCGCGACGAACCGACAGAGTTACCTGGGAGCCCGCCTTGCCACGAATTTTGTTGACCGCCTCGTTGAGTTCCATGCCGGCTGTGGACTGGCCGTCGATTTTAAGAATCACATCCTTAGGGCGCATACCGGCATCAAAGGCGGGGGTGCCTTCAATCGGGGCGACGACTACTATTTCTTTTGTTTTTTCGTCTTGGGTAATTTGAATACCCACTCCGGTCAGTTCGCCAGAGGTGTCAACCTGCATGTTGGCAAACTCCTGGGGATCCATAAAGCGGGTGTAGGGATCTTGAAGCTTCTTGAGCATTTCTCGAATCGCGCCATAGGCCTGCCGCTGGTCGGTGTAGTTGCGTCCCAGGTAGTCGGCCCGCACGGCTTGCCAATCGGTTTGATTAAAGGTGGCATCTACATAGTTACGGTCAATTAGCTGCCAGACTTCGTCTACCAACTCCTTAGGGCTGGATTGGAAAAAAGCCTTGCTTTGGGAAAGATGAATACCCGCCCCGGTCAGGGTTACTGTGGCGACGGCCGCCGCTGTTGCTCCCAGAATCAATCCCCGCTTTGCGATCGCCATAGGTTAGTAAAATCTGATGCAGTTAAATAATGCTCAATCTAACACAGACCATTTAATTCAGGACTAGAATTCAAGCCTAGCCGGTGTCAATAGATGGCAGAGTAGTGATCTGCTCTACCGGCAGGCAGGGCGGTAGAGCAGATCAGGCACCTTTGGGGTTTACCCTGCCCGATTAGGGATCTACCCAGCGGCCATCCGCCTTAATCAGCTGAATCAGTTCCGCCACCCCTTCGCCTTCTGGTACCCGTTTAATTTCCTGCCGACCCCGATAAAGGGAAATATAGCCAGGAGTCTTGCCCACATAGCCATAGTCAGCATCGGCCATTTCTCCAGGGCCATTGACAATACAACCCATCACCGCGATATCGAGACCAGTCAGATGCTCGGTCGCTTGCCGGACTTGATGCAAAACCTCTTCTAAATTAAACAGGGTACGACCACAGGAGGGACAGGCGACATACTCCACCATGGTTTTGCGCAGCCCCAGGGCCTGCAAAATGCTATAGCATACCGGAATCTCTTTCTCGGGAGCTTCCGTTAAGGACACCCGAATGGTGTCGCCAATGCCATCAGCTAGCAGGGTGGCAATACCGGCAGTGGACTTAATGCGACCGTATTCGCCATCACCGGCTTCAGTTACTCCCAGGTGCAGGGGATAGTCCATGCCTAGCTCGTCCATGCGTTTGACCATCAGTCGATAGGCGGCCACCATCACGGGCACCCGGGAAGCCTTCAAGGAAATCACCAAATTACGAAAGTCGAGGGACTGGCAAATGGTGATAAATTCCAGGGCAGATTCCACCATGCCCGCCGGGGTGTCGCCGTAGGTAAAGAGCATGCGCTCCGCCAGAGACCCGTGGTTAACCCCAATCCGCATAGCCTTGCCCTGGTCCCTAAGGGAGACCACCAGGGGCTCCAGGGTGTCACGAATTTTTAAGCCAATCTCTTCAAATTCGGCGGCAGTGTAAGCGGTACGCCCGGTTTGGGGCTTTTCAAAAACGTAGAGGCCAGGGTTAATGCGCACCTTGTCAACATGCTTGGCTACTTCTAAAGCTATTTTCAGGCCGTTGTGGTGCACATCTGCCACCAGAGGCACAGGCTGGTAGGTATCTACTAGCTCTTGGCGAATAGTTGCCAGGGCTTTAGCGTGGGCCATACTGGGAACGGTGACTCGAACGATTTCGCAACCCATCTGATGCAGACGGCGAATAGCTGCAACGGACCCTTGAATGTCGAGGGTGTCTTCGTTAATCATGGATTGCACCACCACCGGATGGCCACCCCCAATGGTGACACCACCAACAGCAACGGGGCGGGTCTGGCGACGACGGATAGTTGTATCAAAGGCTGCATCAGAGGCTGGGGGGCTAGCCTGAGGGATGGAACTGGGTAGGGTCTGCATAACCGTTCTTCAGAACTGACTGGGATTGAGGGTGAAACCTTACTTTCTCAGAGTGCCATAGAATAGGCTTGTTAACCTAATCAATTGCTGGGGGTACAGTCCAAGCCAAGACCTTGCCTAGCGATCGGTAGGGGACAGCGATCTAGCAGAGTTCCTCAAACGCCGGCGAGCTGGCGCAGTTACCGTACCGCATCCCCGGTGTCGATGGTTAAGTTGACCACCACGTCTTCTTCGACGGCGGTGAAGTCATAGACCATAGAGATCCAAGCACCCAGATTGCCGGCTGCGGCGCTCTCTCCTTCGTAGAAGGTAACCGTCCCGTCTTGCTCACAGTCATAGTAGGTCGTAAAGCTTAATTCTGGCCTCAAACTCAATTCAATTGGGTGACTGGGCACATTAACCCTATATGACTGCTCTATCCCATCGATGCTGGAGACCGCCAATCCGCCATGGATGGGTTTTTTCTGGCCCACATGTGCCCATAGAGGCCCTGGTCGGTATAATCCGCTTTCTAGCAGCTCCAAAAGGCCTAGAACCTGCCTAAGGCCCCAAATAAATAACCCCTGGTGCCAATAGGCACTAGGGGCTAGTTTAGCTATAGAAGGTTAAAAATATAAGGTTTAGCGGCGTTAACAAATGTATTCTCCTCCAACCATCCCTGCCGCGATAGGGGCCCGCCCCCAAGTTCATCAGATATTAACGAACGGTGCCATTATGCAAAAGTTCTATGTTTTGTAGCCCAAGATGACGGATGATTAGGGCTTACTTGATCGGCCAGGGCCCTGCTGACTTAGTTGGGTATTGGGGTCAGGGTATGGCGGCGGCAGGGGATGTCTTTGCCAGCTCAAGAACAAACCTACAGGTACACCCTCTAGTTGCGCCTGCGAACATCTGCTAGGAAGCTCTATCGGTTTGGGTTAAAGCTAGTTACCGGTTCATTGCCCTAGGGGCCGCTGCCATCATAGTTCCAGCGCGCCTGATAGCCCCGGGCATCGATGTGGGTAAGGGTCCGGGGCTATCTCCCAGGGAGGGCTTGGCCAGGTTCACCAGCGAGTGGCCACTACCCCCGTCAGTGTAGTAACAGATCGGGATATACAATAGAAACAATCATTTCGCCCTGTTGGTGGGGAGGTAGACCATGGCCTACGACTTCGACCTATTTGTCATTGGCGGGGGCTCCGGTGGCATTGCCGCAGCTCGACGGGCGACGGAGTACGGGGCCCGGGTAGGACTGGCGGAGGCCGGTCGCCTGGGGGGTACCTGTGTGAACCGGGGCTGTGTGCCGAAGAAACTGATGGTCTACGCTTCCCACTTTCCCGAGCAGTTTGAGGCGGCAGCGGGTTACGGTTGGACCGTGGGCGATTCTCCTACGGAGACACGTTGTGAACCCCAGTTTGACTGGCCCACCCTGATTACCGCCCTAGACCGGGAGGTCACCCGCCTGAATGGCATCTACCAGACCATGCTGGAGAAGTCCGGGGTGCACCTGTTTCGCCACTATGCCCACTTCCTGGATGACCATACCCTGGCGGTGGGGGAGGAGAAAATCACCGCCGGCAAGATTCTGATCGCGGTGGGGGGTAAACCGGTCAAGCCCGCCATCTCCGGTATCGAACACACCATCACCTCCGATGATATTTTTCACCTACCGGAACAGCCTCAGCGGATAGTAATCCTGGGGGGCGGCTACATCGGCTGTGAATTCGCCTGTGTGTTACAGGCCCTGGGCACCCAGGTCACCCAGGTGATCCGGGGAGACAAAATCCTACGGGGCTTTGATGGCGATCTGCAGAGCGAAATTCAATCCGCCATGGCCCAGCGGGGAATTACCCTGTTTACCCACAGTGAGATTGTGGCTATCCATAAAACCGATGGGGGCATTGATGTCACCCTCGCTACGCCAGAGAAACAAGAGCACGTGCTGGCGGATGTGGTGGGTCTGGCGGCCACGGGGCGACGCCCCAATATTAACGGACTGGGGTTAGACAAGACGGGGGTAGAGGTCAGCCAGGGGGCCATTATCGTGGACACCCTGCACCGCACCACCGTACCCCACATCTTTGCCGTTGGCGATGTCACCGATCGCATCAACCTCACCCCGGTGGCTATTAAGGAGGGTCGCCTGCTGGCAGACCGGGAGTTTGGTGGTAAATCGGGGCTAATGAACTACGACAACGTGCCCACCGCCGTCTTCACCACCCCCGAGATGGGCACCGTTGGCCTGACGGAGGAACAGGCCCGGCAGCAATTTGGCGACGATGATATTCAGGTCTACCGTTCTCGCTTCCGGCCCATGTACTACACCCTGCCCAACCTGGAGTCCCGCACCTTGATGAAACTGGTGGTGCAAAAGTCCACCGACCGGGTGCTGGGGGCCCACATGGTGGGGGACTATGCCGCTGAGATCATTCAGGGGGTGGCGATCGCCGTCAAGATGGGGGCCACCAAGGCCGACTTTGACGCCACCGTCGCCATTCACCCCAGCTCCGCCGAGGAGTTTGTCACCATGCGTTGAGAGTCTCACCCCAGCTATTGCTGAGGGCTACCCACTGCTCTAGGCTCAGGTCTTCGGCTCGCACCGTTGGACTAACCCCCAGCTGGCCCAGTAGGGCGGTCAGATTCTCCACTCCCATTAGGCTCTTCAGGTTATTCCGCAGCATCTTGCGTTTACTGGCAAATCCCAGTTTGACCAGTTGCTCCAGGCGCTGGGGAGATTGGGCTGGCACCGCCAGGGGGCGAGGGGTGAGGCGCACCACCGCCGAATCCACCTTGGGGGCGGGGGTAAATGCGCTGGCGGGCACCGGACAGACCAGTTCACAGGTGGCCAGGTACTGTACCCGCACCGATAGGGCGCCAAAGGCCCGACTACCCGGTCGGGCACAGAGGCGATCGGCCACCTCCCTTTGCACCATCAAGACAATTCCCTGGTAGGGCTGGGGGTTGGGTTGGGCAAGGGTGCCCAGCAGTTTTTCTAAAATTGGGCCAGTAATATAGTAAGGAATATTGGCCACCACCTTATTCAGGGGCTGATCCTCCAGAGGTGAGATCAGATCGGATAGATCCAGGCTTAAAATATCCCCTTCCACCAGGGTGAAGTTAGGCTGGTGGGCGAATTGGCGACGCAGTTGGCGGCTGCGGTCCCGATCGATCTCCACCGCCACTACTCCACCGGCCCTCTCCACCAGGGCGGTGGTTAACACACCAGTACCAGGACCAATTTCCAAAACCCCATCTTCAGCGGTAACCGCCGCCGCCGCCACAATGGACTGGAGCACGGTTTGGCTGGTGAGCCAGTGTTGACCAAACCGTTTACGGGCCAGTTGGGAACCCATGGTCAGGGGCACCGGGGCGGAGAAACCGATCCCCGACTACAGGCCATGGAGTTGCTCCAGCACCGCCTGGGCCACCGGCTCCGATGAGGCCGGATTCTGGCCGGTGATCAAAACCCCATCGGTCACCGCATAGGGCTGCCAATTATCCCCCCGGGAGTAGTTTCCGCCCTTAGTCTTGAGGGCATCCTCTAGCAGGAAGGGCACCACCTCAGTCAGTTGAACGGCGGCCTCTTCCTCATTGCTGAAGCCGGTCACCGCCCTGGCCTGCACCAGGGGGAAACCATCCGGCGCCTTCGCATTCAGGAGTACCGCCGGAGCATGACAGACGGCGGCCACCACCTTGCCGGCGGCATAGAAGGCTTCGATCAGGGCAATGGAATGGCGATCGGTGGCCAAATCCCAGAGCGGACCGTGTCCCCCTGGGTAAAACACCGCATCAAAGGAGTCGGGTAACACCTCAGACAGTTTTACCGTATTGGCCAGGGCCGCCTGGGCCTCAGCATCCCCCCTGAACCGCTGGATGGCTGGGGTTTGGGCCTCAGGTTCATCGCTTTTGGGGTCCAGGGGCGGTTGGCCCCCCTTAGGGGAGGCCAGGGTGATGGCGGCCCCGGCATCCTTGAAAACATAGTAGGGGGTGGCAAATTCCTCCAGCCAAAAGCCGGTTTTTTGGCCAGTGCTGCCCAGCTGATCGTGGGAGGTGAGAACGATAAGAACCTGCATAGCGTGGGATCCCTGGTGTTGTGCTGCCTCCCATTCTATCGCGCCCCTGTATCGCGTCCCCCGGAGGGCGGGGCCGATTCCCCCAAGGGTGGCCGCAGAATTGAGACCTGATCTGGGAGTTGTGGCTGCGGAGTGGTCCCCAGCGCCGCCGTGCCTGAGGGCCAGGCCACCGTACTGATCTTTGCGGACCTGAATACCGGTAATAATACGTATAAGGCGGTGCAGCGAGAAACGGGGGCGATCGCCATTGGTCCGGTGCTGCAGGGGTTGAAAAAAACCGTCAACGATCTCAGTCGGGGCTGTACGGTGGAGGACATCATCAACACCGTGGCGATTACCGCCATCCAGGCCCAGCAGACTAAACAGGCCCAATCCTAGCCTTCGCCCTCAGCTTTACCGTACCGGTGCAGTAGGCCGCCGTCAGCGGCAAGGAGGAGGGTATGGAGGTTTCCTTTGGGGAAAAATTAACGGCGGCGATGGCCCGCCACGGTAGTCTCTGGTACCTTGGCCTGGATCCTAACCCAGAGTTGTTACCCCCGGCCCTGCGGCCCCTCTACGATCAGGAAGACTGGCAGGCCCTGGCCGCCTGGTTGATCAGCCTGATTGAGGCTACCCACCCCTACCTCTGTGCCTACAAACTCAGCCTCGGCTTTTACACCGCCCTGGGGCCGGCGGGCTTGGAGCTATTGGGTGAGGTGCTGGCAGCCATGCCCCCCGCTATGGTGGTGATTTTAGATGCCAAACACAGCGACCTGAATAGCAGTTCCGTGCTGGCCCAAACCGCCTTCCTCAACTGGCGGGTGGATGCCATTACCCTTAGCCCCTACCTGGGGCAGGAACTGGCGGCCCGGTTCCTGATGTACCTGGACAAGGGGGTGTTGATCAGCTGCTACGACGCCAACCCCAGCGCCCAAGCCCTGCAGGCCTACCCCCACCCCTCGACTCCCTTTTATTTGCACCTGATGCAGACCTGTCTGGGCTGGGCCAGCCCCGCCCAGTTGGGTTTGGAAATTGGCGCCAGTGATCCGGCGCTGCTGGCCCAGGTACGGCAGGTCGCCCCTGATCGCTGGATTCTGGCCCGCAGCATCTGGGCCGACCAACGGGGCAGCCAGGCCCAGCACCTGGAGGGGCTACTGGCAGCGGGACTGGATGCCCAGTCGGGGGGCCTGCTGTTGCCAGTTAACCAGGATGTGCTGGCAGCCCCCGACCCCGGGGCCCTGGTGCAGAGCCTGCGGGCCCAAACCCAGGCGATTTTGGATCGCCGCCCCGCGGTCAACCCCGCCTGCCCCCTGTGGGTAACTCCCCTGGCCACCATCCCGGCCTATCCCCATACCAGCTTGATTTTGCAGCTCTTTGACGTCGGCTTTCTGCAATTTGGTGACCACGTGCAGGCCTCCGGGGCAGTCTTTCCCTACTACATTGATTTGCGTCGGATCATTTCCGCCCCCCAGGTGTTTGAGGCGGTGATCCAGGCCTACGGAGAGATTCTCAAAACCCTGCCCTTTGATCGCATCGCCGGCATTCCCTACGGCTCCCTACCCACCGCCTCGGGCCTGGCCCTGCGCCTGAATCGACCGCTGATCTTTCCCCGCAAGGAGGTCAAGGCCCACGGGGCCCGTCGCCTGGTGGAGGGCAACTACCAGGCCGGCGAGGTGGTGGTGGTGGTCGATGATATTTTGATCAGCGGTAATAGCGCCCTGGAGGGGGCGGCAAAGCTACAATCCTGCCAACTCCAGGTGAGGGATATCGTGGTGTTGATTGACCACGGGTCAGGAGCGAGGGATCGGCTGGCCCAGCAGGGTTACCAGGCCCATGCCGTGCTCACTCTGGCGGATATTCGAAAGGTACTGTACGGGGCCGGGCGCATTGATGCCAGCCAGTTAGCTGTCCTACAGCAAGGCGAGTAGCCCTGGCCCTGGGTGTCCTACGGCCCTGGGCCAGGGCTCTAGGAGGAAGCGGTGTTGACGGGAGACCAGCGGATCGTTTTGGCGCTCTTTCCAGCCTTGCAACTGACCTCGGCCCAGGTATTGGCAGCCAGGATGGACTAGCTGGAGAGTGATCAGAATTTTGTGTAAACCCTGGTTTTAGCAAGGAGAAATCAATGGTTTCAGCCTGATGTAGCACGGTTTTCTGAACACTCCCCTAGCTGGGCGATCGCCCTACCGATCGCCCCTTTAGATTGATACCTTTGTTAAGGTGAGTAATTCCCCCTGGCTCGGGCAACCCCTGAATCACCATCGCCACCACTCCCTTCAGTACCCTCGGCGTCAATGAATTTATTGCCCAATACGGGGAGGACAACCGCTATGAATTGATTGACGGAGAGGTATTTGACTTGGAACCGACCGGCGCCCATAAACAAGTCGCCGGTTTCATCAACACCAAGGCCTGTGTCCAGATTGAGGCCGCTGGACTACCCTGAATTGTCCTGCAGCGCCCCCTACTGCGTCCCGCCAGCATGGCTAGGACAGCATTCCGTCCGGATGGGGCGATTATCGATGAGACCTGCCTAGCCGACGAACCCCTCTGGCCAGACCAATCCATTCTCACCACCGGTAAGGCCATTAAATGTGTGGCGGAAGTCGTCAGTAGTAACTAGCAAAACGACTATGCCCGCAGGTTTGAAGACTATGCCACCCTGGGTATCCCAGAATATTGGATTGCCGATTATGCCCAGATCGGGGGCACCCACTACCTGGGCCAGCCCAAACAGCCAACCCTATCGATCTGTACCCTGGCCGGATCTATCTATCGAGTCCAGCGTCGGCAAGGGGATGAACCGATTGTTTCTCCTAGCTTTCCCCACCTGAAGCTGACTGTGGCCCAGGTTTTATGGTTGCAGTAGGCTACTGCATGGGGCTGTAGGCTCTGTAACTCTGTAATCCGTGGCCAGTGGGTCAGCGGTCCGCTCTAGCGACTTTCTCACCCTTAGCAAGCGTCGTCTCCAACAAACAGCAGGGGACTACAGGGTGAAACCAAAGCCAAGCGCGATCGCCTCAGTCCGTCCCCTCAGCCAGGCAGCTTAACACTACCCGCCAACCAGCCGCACAACACCAAAAGAGGGCAACCTAACCAGAGGACTACTCTCCTCCGTGACCCTTAGCTAGAATGAATCTATTCCGCTATCAACCCTGGGTCAACCTGCTGACCCTATTGCCTGGCACCAGCCTCACCCTGCTGACCATCGCCGTCGCCTTTCTGCGTTTCTACAATGAAGAAGACTTTTATTTCCTCGGATACCTCGCCCAGCCCCGAGTCTGGAGCAACCGACTCACCGTGGCAGCCCTCTTGGTGGCAGTGGTTAATATCGGCGTTGAGTGGAACCTTAGAAATCGAGAGACAGACCGCCTGGCTCAAGAAGAGCAACGAAGAACTGAGA
Source organism: Cyanobacteria bacterium REEB459 (assembly GCA_018970085.1). Classification (GTDB taxonomy): domain Bacteria; phylum Cyanobacteriota; class Cyanobacteriia; order Phormidesmidales; family Phormidesmidaceae; genus Nodosilinea. The sequence continues at coordinate 27,039 of JAGWXD010000004.1, read as the reverse complement.
AAGAGCAACGTGCAACTGAGGCAAGAGAACGAGCGGCTCGCCGAGCTCGAATCCAAAATCGATGGATTATTCTTCAGATACAACATCAGCTCGCCCCCCGAGAAGAAACCCGAGCAGCCCTAGGCGATTTTGTGGTTTTCTTGCAAGAGTATGGGGAGTCGGGAGTCGAGGAGTGATGGCAGCACCCCAGCGATCCCTGCACAGCTCTCTCCCATGGGTAGGGCTTTGGCCTGATGGGCAAGGGCTAGGGCCCTTTGTTCGTCTTACTACTGAGCAGCTTTAACTTCAGCCAGATGGCTAAAAACCTTGCCTAGCAATCTGTTCAGAGTAGACCGGTGAGTAACCTAGGGAAAAGACTTCTGGCCCACTCCCTGGGTCTTGCGCCCGTCGCCCTATGAAGAAGACTTCTATTTTCTCGGATACCTCGCCCAGCCCCGAGTCTGGAGCAACCGACTCACTGTGGCAGCCCTCTTGGTGGCAGTGGTTAACATTGGTGTTGAGTGGAACCTTAGAAATTGTCTAAAGACACGCTTCGCGAACGAGAGCCAGACCGCCTGGCTTAAGAAGAGCAACGAATAACTGAGCAACGAATAACTGAGGTAAGAGAACGAGCGGCTTGCCGAGCTAGAGTTGGAGATCGATGCCGTGCTGCCCAAATCCGTTTGCAATTAGAGCCGAGTTAGGGTAATCGTCAATCTCTGGCGGCGATGCTGGCGGAGTATGGGGATACCCTGTAGGATGGGTAAGAGCACAATGACCCCTGTGTTCTGCCTCCTTAAGCTGTACCCCAGGAGCCATAAAAAAAGCCGGATTTCTTCCGCCCTGGGAGAAATCCGGCAGGTTATCAGACGCGCTTAACGAGAACCCTGGTTGAGCAGTTGTTGAGTTTGCTGCCCAGGGGTATAGGTATAGCCAAAGGTGGCTTGATCAGAATCATCAATTACGTGGGGAGTGAGCATCACCAGCACTTCAGTGCGTGTAGACTCGGTGTTTTGACTCCTAAATAGGGCGCCCAGAATGGGGATATCCCCCAAGATGGGAATTTTGCTAATCACATCTCGTTCTGACTCTTGAATAATCCCCGACAGCAGCAGGGTTTGGCCATCCCGCAGGCGCACAGACCCAGAGCTTACCTCCCGGGTGGCCAGCAGAGCGATGGTATTGGTGAGCTGACTGCCCGCACCGGCTGATGTACTAATATTTTGAGTACCCGTGACCGCTGACACCTTAGGTGCAACAGTCAGAGTAATGAAGCCATTATCGTCGATTTTGTCAACCTGAAGGCCAAGGAATAGGCCAGCAGGTTTTTTCTCGACTTCTGTGGTGATGACAGGGGGGGTACTGGTAGAAATGGTGGATTTGATATTGGTAACCACCTCCTGACTCAAAGTGACACTAGCAGTCTGGCCTTCTTGAACCACCAGGGTCGGGTCGGTCAAAATTTTGGCATTGCCGTTGGTAATCTGAGCCTGAATTTGCAGTAATAATTGGCTGGGTACAGAAAACACCGACGCCAGCGGATTGATGGCACTGATACCGCCAGGGCTGAGGGGAGTGGGTATCCCAGCGGGAGAACTGCCGCCAAAGTTAATGACCCCCGCGCCACCGGTATTGACAAAGTCTGCATTGCCCCGACCAAAGGAAAAACTAGTGCCGAAGCGATCGATAGCGGTGAGGTTGACATCAACAATTTTGACATTAACTGCAACTTGCCGACGACGCAGATCCAACTGGGATAGGTACTCACTCCCTAAAGCTACCAACCTCTGCTCCCCAACCAGTGTAATTGAATTAAGTCTATTGTCTGTTAACACTAACAACCCTCTCAAAGGTTGGGCCACAGCACTTGTATCAGGAGGACTAAAGGTGAGTGGAACAATTTGGGTAGATTCAAATTTAATCGTTTCTACGATTGGCGGCGCACCCTCCACCCCACTGGGGGTGGTAATAGTTTGGACCTGAGGGCGGGTAACCAGTTGGGTGGCTTCAGCACCAAGGGAGGCCAAAAAGCCAGACACGTCTAATATCTTTCCTTGGTTGATACGGAGAGTGCGCGTAACTAACTGACGGGCTCCATCCGGTAACTTACGCCCTACATAAATAGACTGCCCTACCTTATTGGCTTGCAAGCCAGTAATCCGTAAAACCTGGTTAAAAACATCCTGGACTGATTCGTTTTCGATGTCTAAACTAACGGTTACATCACCACTAGTAGGGCCGGAGGCTTCACTGCCGGTTGTCGCCTTTGGACTCTCGGCAAAAATGACATTGAGTTTGGCCGCCCGGGCCAGTAGGGCTAACACTTCTCGGGCGGGGGCATTTCGCAGTAATAGTTTGGGAATGCGCTGGTTGCTACCCAGGTCTACGGAACTAGAGAAAACTCTGCTTTCGGCGATGGCGATATCTCCCACTGGGGGGGCGACGGCGCGGGGTCGCAGGGGCGGTACCTGATTGGGTTTGGGAACGGGTTTGCCGTCAATGGTTACCTGGGGGTTGGGCACCAGCACCTCTGGCTTTGAGCCAGGGGTGCTTTGGGCCAGGGGCTGACTGGGGACAGATGCTCCCGGCACCGTGGCAATCTGGGCAGGAACCGGGGTAGATGCCTGACTGGGCTGGCCGCTGTTATTGACCGCCAAAATCACCCGATCGCCGTAGGAGGTAACGGTGCCGGTGGGGGCTTTGCCGGTGGCTTGAATAGTCACCCGAACGCTATTGGCACCGAGGGGAGTGACGCTCACCTCACGAATACCGGGGGCGGGATTGGCCTGGCGAAAGCTGCCGCCGCTGGGCAGGTGGAGTTGGGCGCGGGTAATATCGGCCCGCAATGTATTGCCCTGGCTAACGGTAAAGACATTACTGGTGTCGCCGGCTTCGGTGTTGAAGACCAGTGCTAGGCCGGTGGAGGTGGAGTTCAGTTGAACGTCGGTAATTTTGGTGACCGAGGCCAGACCAGGCTGGGCCGCCAGGGTAAGCAGGGCGCTACTGACAATCAGGGGGTGGAAATAGCTTAAACGGTTCACGGGTTCACTCCTGAAAAGAGAAGATAGGGTTGGTTATTGGGCCGGGGGGACGCCGCCTACTTTGGCGGCTGGTTTAGGGGCTGGCGGGGCGGGGGGTTTGCCTGGATCGATGGCCGGAACCAACACATCGAGGGTAAAACTGGTATTTAGCAGGCGGGTAATCCCCTGGAGTTGTTGCTCTTGCACCCCAGCTGGCGGGGGGGCAATCTCTTGTTTGACATCGCGAACGATCAGCAGGGGCTCTAGGCGTTCGAGGTTACGCAAAATCGTCAGGGTCTGGGGAAATAGGGCTCGCATCGACACCTCTACGGTTTGCCGTTTGAGCTTATTAGCCAATTCGGGCGGACCCTCTGTGTAGGGCACCGGGTCCTTGGGGCTAAAGCTGGTGAGTTCAGAGGTGTACAGCAGTTTTTGTAAGCCCGGTGTACGGCCAAACTGGCTACGAATGCGGTCTACCTGGGCTGGGCTTAAGCCCAGGGCCGCCAGTTGGTCTGGCTTGAGACTCTGGGAATTAGCCCGCAGCGCGGTGGCAATGGCGCTGTTGCTGCTTTGAATTTGCTGGTTAATATCAAGGAGTAGGGTGTCGAGACTTTGGCTTTTGCCCAGTAGCCCGTAGATCCCCATACGTTGCGCCATGGCCTGTTGCAGGTTGGCCTGGAGTTCGGGTAGGTTTTTCAGGTCTGCCTTTTGCTGATCAACCTGGGCCTGTTTCTGGCTCACCTGGGCTTCTAGTTTTTCTTTTTCTAGCTGCACTGGCTTCACTAAGACGTTATAGAGACCGTAGGCTGCCGCCAGCCCCAGCAGTAAAAAGGCAATCATCTGCACCCGGGGGGTGAGGGTGATGCCAAAGGCGGTGGGGTAGGTGACCGGCCGTTCTGAGACGGTGGTGCGATCGGTGTCCAGGGAGAAAAAATCACCAGAGGATGTCATTACTGCAGAACTCCTGTACTTCTAAGGGCACGCAGACGGGTGACCAGCCCCATCGCCCCGCGCTGCTCTAGGGCACTAATTAACTGAGAGGAGGGGGTGCTGGTGAGGTTGGCTCGAAGGGTGTAGTCCACCAGGTGGCCGGGGACGTCGGCGACGGCACCGGGACACCGGCCATCCACCAGGGGGTCGAGTGCTTTAGTTTGTTGCTGGGCCTTGTCGATCGCCACCGAGGCGGGGGCCAGCAGGGGCGATTTCTGCAACACCAGGGTAAAGTCGTTAATGGCGTTGAAGTTGCAGGCTACCCCCTGAATGCTAATACCGCTCAGCTTGGGGGCGGCGGGGGCATTGGCCGCAGCGGTCTGGGAGGCCGCGGGGGCATTGGCGATGGGGGTGGGGGTCACCCCGGCGGTCTGGCTCAAGTTAGTAATTTGAATGGCAGCGGGGGTGCGATCGCGAATGTCTTGCAATAGAGCCGACCAGGGCACAATTTGATCAAAGATGGCAACAAAGGCATTGTTCTCAGCCTTGATACTATCAATTTGGCCTTGAATACCGCCGATCTCCCGGAGCTGGCTTTGAATTTGAGCTAATTCCCCATCTAACTCGGTATTTTTAGCCTCTAACTGACTCACCTGGTTACGGGTAAAGGCCCAATAGCCAGTCACCAACGCCAGGGGCAGCAGAGCCCCCAATAGGCCATAGAGAAGCAGACTGCGATCGGCTTGGTTTACCCCGCCCTGGCTGCGGCTGCGGGTCTCAAAAATGCGTGTATCTCGATCCTTAAGAAAGTTAATGTCCAGGCTATACATGGTTAAACCTCTCGCAACGCCAGACCAATCACCGTCGCCAACCCTGACCGCTGGCTTTCAGCGACCTCTTCTCCTGCCTTGAGCCCCAGCACCGTAAAGGGATCAATGGTGCTGGTAGGAATCGCTAAGCGCTGGGAGAGGAAATCATCTAACTGGCGAATTGAGGCCCCCGGCCCCGCCAGCAGCAGTTGGGCAATCTCCATGTTCTCTTCCTGGTTCAGGTAGAAGTCAATGGAACGACGCAGTTCGTCGCACAGTTCCCCCAACACCCGCAGCATGGCAATGGTGCCGGGGTTGTTAACCCCAGCCATCTGGGGAGACCCCACCGTATCCATGGCCTGCACCGGCACAGTGATACCCTGTAACAGATCACTGTGGCGAGAGGGGGGCAGGTTCATAGCCCGGCTGAGGGCATTTTGAATTTGCCAGGTACCGGTGGGTACGGTTCTAGAAAAGTGGGGCACCCCGTCTACCACGATGGAAATTTCTGTATTTTCAAACTGAATATCCACCAGGGCTGCCGCCTCCTGGGAGGTAAACTGGCGCAACTGCTCACGCATAGCTCGAATCAAAGCAAAGCTGGAGGTCTCCAGGCTATGGAGGGTCAGGCCCGCCTGCTGAAACACCTCGACGTAGGGGTCAGTCAATTCCTTGCGCACCCCCACCAGCAGGACTCGAATCTTTTCAATGCCATCCTCGTCGACGAAGTATCCCAACTTCTGGTAGTCCACATCCGCCTCTTCGCGGGGAAAGGGCAGATACAGGTTGGCTTCCTGGTTTAACACCATCTCCCGCAGCTCGTTATCATCCAGTTCGGCAGGAACTGGAATAATCTTGGCGATCGCCCGACCAGGAATAGCGCTACTCACTTGCCTAGGCCGCAAATTACTGGCCGCCAATAGCTCTTGCAGGGCATCTATCATGGCGGGGGGGTCAATAATCTCCCCTTCTTGATAAATGCCTTCCCCCAACTCCACTGAGGTCAGATTTTCTAGTTTTAGCTGGCTACCCTGCTTACGCAGGTGAGCCAGATTGATTCGCTCCGGGGTTAACTCAATGCCAACTCCCAGAGGCTTTCGATTAAACATGGCTTTCAGGCTATCCACAGCAGTGTTCCCAAACCCTCTCACAGCTCAACCCGTTACCCCAGTCAGACCGGCAGAGTCTGACCATGCCAGTACCAAAAACCCTGAAGCAGCGACTGCAGCTACATTTCCAGAGATACCAGGAGTTGCTGATTAACTCTGGGAAGATGAAGCTAACGAATGGTACACAATTTGATCAAGATTTGCCACTTTTCTGAGATAAATCTGCCCATAAATCTGCCCAGCCGCTTAAGGCCCTACCCCCTGGGGCCGGCTACCGGCTGTAGGGCTGGGGTACTATGGTGCATGGGTATGGTGCATGGGTACGGGTGCCGGGGGGATGGTCTAGGGAAGCCCTACAATAGGGTTGACCCAGAACCTGGGTGACGGCCCTGGTTTACCCACTTGATTGTTTCCCTCTTTGCCCTGAGAAATTCCCAATGAAACGACGTTCCTGGACAGGTTTTTTACTACTGGCTCTAGCCGGGCTAGTGTTGAGCTGGTTGATTGGCTGCGGGGCTGGTCAGTCCCCTCGGGGAGGGACCCAGCAAACCCAGGGGACGGCGGAGATAGAATTCTGGACCATGCAGCTGCAGCCCCAATTTACCGACTACTTCAACCAGTTAATTACGGCCTACGAAGGACAAAACCCTGGAGTCAAGGTCCGTTGGGTTGATATTCCCTGGGCCGACATGCAAAGTAAGGTACTCACCGCCGTTACCGCTGGCACTGCCCCTGACCTGGTGAACCTGAACCCAGACTTTGCCACCCAGTTGGCCAGCAAAAAGGCCTGGCTACCCCTAGATAGCCTGATTAAACCAGCCGAGAAAACCCTCTACCTGCCTAAAATCTGGCAAGCTAATAGCCTCAATGGTGTCACCTTTGGTCTGCCCTGGTATTTGACCACCAACATTACCCTCTATAATCAAGACCTGCTGAAAACCGCCGGGGTCAAGCCACCGACCACCTTTGCCGAACTGGCGGCGGTGGCTCGAGCTGTTAAAGAAAAAACCGGTAAGTACGCCTATTTCACCAGCTTTGTTCCCCAGGATGCGGCCGATGTGTTGCAGTCTTTTGTACAGATGGGGGTTGAGCTAGTCAATCTAGAGGGCAAAGCCGGCTTCAATACGCCAGCGGGTAAGGCGGTGTTTCAGTACTGGACCGACCTTTACCAGCAAGACCTATTACCTAAGGAGGTGCTCACCCAGGGGCATCGACGGGCGATCGAACTGTTTCAAGCCGGGGAACTGGCTCTGCTGTCTACTGGGGCTGAGTTTTTACCCACAATTCAAACCAACGCGGCCAATATTGCCAGGGTCACCGATAGTGCACCCCAAATCACCGGCAATACGGGCAAGCAAAATGTGGCGGTTATGAACCTGGTGATTCCGGCTAAAAGCGACGTTCCCGAGGCGGCTTTGAAGTTTGCCCTTTACCTGACCAATGATCTCAATCAGCTGAGCTTTGCCAAACTGGCAGGGGTGTTGCCGTCTACCGTAGCGGCCCTTAAGGATGGGTATTTCACCAATACCGCTGGTAAGGTGCCCACCCCCGAAGATCGGGCCCGTTCGGTGAGTGCTGCCCAAATGAACCGAGCTGAGGTATTAATTCCTCCCCTAGAGGGGATTAAGGAGCTGCAGGGGATTATCTACGACAATCTTCAGGCCGCTATGCTAGGGCAGAAAACCGTTGATCAGGCGATCGCGGCGGCCGCCGCCGCCTGGGATGGTCGCTAGGGGGGAGACCAGTCTGGGCAATCAGCCTTCCTCCAGGGGAGGGCGAGGATAGGAGGGGTCAGGTCTTAAGTACTGGTAGGTTTGGGTCGCCGCCCCTTCAACCCAGATGCGGGTACGTAGGGGGCCGTACTGGTGCCGCAGTCGAGCTTCGATCTGCTCTCCTATGGGCTCAGCACTAGCTAGAAATTCCGGGTGTAGCACCAGATTTAACTCAATCCAGACCTGGCGGCCCACCATCCCCCGAGAGCGGATGCGAGTACATTGAACCACCCCGTCTACCTGGGTTACCAGATGGGCGATCGCCTCGGGAGCAATGGCGGTAGGGCGTAACAGCATTGGTAATTGGTCATTGAGTACTCGCCATAGACTGCGGGCTACCAGGGGCAGCAGTACCAGGCTATAGACCGGGTCAAGCCAGAGTTGATGTTGCCAGATGGCCATCAGCACCCCTACCATGGTTAGACTTAACCAGGCGTCGGCAAGAAAGTGGTGGCTATTGAGTTTGAGCGCCAGGCTGTTAAGGTTACGAGCCTGGTAACTGGCATAGATACCCAGGCTAATGGTTAAAATCACCATGGCAGCAGTAAACCAGAGCACCTGGATGGGCAGGCTGACGGTAAAGGGATCGGCGATACCCTGAAGAGTCTTGAGCATCTGGCTGAGGGCAATGAACAGCAGACTGGTACCGGTAAAGCCTAGAAAAGCACATAAAATCAAGGTGGCCGCCACCTCGGCCCGACCATGGCCCCAAACCTCTCGACCCATCTGGCGTTGGGGAGAGGTAACCGCCACCAGGCTTAAGATGGTACTAAAGCTATCCACCAGGGTATGGAGAGACTCGGCCAGCAGGGTTAGGGAGTGGCTTGCCCAACCCCCGATCGCCTCTACCACCAACAGCAGCAGGGTGGCCCAGAGGCTGGTCAGCAGCAGGCGGTAGGTGAGGTGGCGGGGAGAGGCACCCTGGTGCATGGCAGAACATCGACAATGGGCTCCATGGTACTCTAATCTGCCAACCCCATAATCTGCCCACCTAAAGGGAATGGAATTTTCTGTTTTGCGAAATTGCCAGCCGGGCTTCGGGCACCCTAGGCACAGAACCCTTGAAGGATAGATTCCAGGTGATTAGTGAACGGGCCTATTGGGTAGCCTGGTCCCAGGCCAGGGGGGTAGGACCAGTACTCCTGAAGCGACTCCATAGCCACTTTGGCAGTTTGGCCGAGGCCTGGCAGGCCCCGGGCTACGAGTTACTAGCGGTAGAAGGCATTGGCCTGGGGATGGGCACTGCCCTGCTGGAGTATCGCCAATCGATCTCTCCCCTGCAGGTGCTGAGCAACCAGGAAAGCCGTTGCCCCAATTTCTGGACTCCGGGGGATCCAGACTATCCTGCCCTGCTCTTTGAGATTACCGATCCACCGCCACTGCTTTACTATCGGGGTCGGCCCGAACTTGTCAGGGCCCTACAAACCCTGCCAACCGTGGCAGTGGTCGGCACCCGTGAGCCTTCTAGCTATGGTCAAAGCTGGACTCGTCGCCTGGTGCAGCAACTGGTGGCCCATCATGTCATCGTTGTGTCGGGGCTGGCCCGGGGTATCGATCGCCATGCCCATAGCCAGGCTCTAAGCAGTGGGGGCTTGACCATTGGGGTGCTGGGAACCGGGGTAGATCAGGCCTATCCCCTCAGTAACCGCGATTTACAGGCCCAAATCGCAGAGGCTGGCCTGCTCTTGAGTGAGTACGCCAACGGTACACCTCCCGATCGAGGGCATTTTCCCCGCCGTAACCGAATTATTGCTGGCCTTAGCCGGCTGGTGGTGGTGACCGAAGCACCCCGGAGATCGGGCGCTCTGATTACGGCCCGCTTAGCCAACGACTATGGTCGAGAAGTGTTTGCCCTACCTGGATCCCTAGACAACCCCTGCAGTTCGGGTTGTCTAGACCTGATTGCCCAGGGGGCCCAGATGGTCTTAGACGAAACTACCTTAGTGGCAGAACTCGGTCGGGGTCCTTATCTAGCTTCCAGCCCTGCCGACCCCCCCAGTCTGGCCCTAGAACTGGCGGCGGTACTGGCGGAGATCGACCATGAACCGGTTAGCGTTGATTACCTCAGCCAGCAGTTAGCCAAACCCACGGGGGAACTGTTAAGCAGCCTGGCCCAGCTGGAACTGTTGGGTTTAATTACCCTATTGCCAGGTATGCGCTATCAACGCTGTTAACACCAACCCCGAAAATAGCTGAGATCGCTGAGATCAAAGGGGGTCGGTCAGGCACAGTTCCTGAAGAAACTCAAGGCGCAGTTTGCCCAATTGCACCATATCGCCGTCCTGCAACCCCTGGGGCTGGGCCGGGGAGAGCCGCTGATGGTTAATTAGGGTGCCGGCACTACTGGCCAGATCGGTCAGGCAAAAGCCCATTTCAGCGTCAAAACTTAAACTGGCGTGGTAAAAAGAAACATCCCAGTCAGGTAGCATAATCTTGCAGCCTGCCCCTCGTCCAATCAGCCAGCGAGAGCCACAGGGAGTAATCTGAATGTCTTGATAACGGTTCAGATTACTGGCAATAAAGCATTGGTCAGCCAGGATAATGCCCTGGAGGTAATAGTCTCCCCGATGGCAGTAGTTACGAGCGGTTAAAATCGGGTCAATCACCTGGGTCACCGCCTCTAGATCAAAGTTGAGATTACGCAACAGGCTATCGAGGAGGGTGGGTTGGGCTGGGGAGAGGCGACGGCGATCGCGGGGAACAACACCAGGGGCAGCAGCATTTCTATGGTCAAGGGTGGGGCTTAAAGCAGGTGAGTGTAACCCGTAAACCTCAGCCGGATCAGACCCAAGAAAAGACAAAGGTGCCATAACTGCTCAATTCCACTAATAGGACTTCAGATATTGCGCTGTTGCTAATCTGTCTAGATGCACATATGGCTAGATGCACATTTGGAGCATGTGTCCCGACTCCATGCAAGGGTAGCAATGACCTGGGCCATGGGCGATAGTCACGCCCGATCAACACGCTTGCCGTCATCAGGTTTAGCAAAAACAAATTTTATGAAACTAGATTACTTCTATGAAAATAAATTTAACCTGAAACCCTCAGTCGGTCTAAGTAATATTTCGGATGTCTTTAGGATTGCAATATACCGTTACTGTTTAATAGTATCGTAAAGAAACTTAATTAGGAAGACTGTTCTAGGCCTTCGGTGGTCTCTAGGGGGAGCGCTGGTGCAAGATGCTTTAAGCGACCCGGGATATAGGCGGCCAGACCAATGGCCAGGGTGGCCATATAGCCCAATAGGGAAAGCCAGAGTAAGTGGTTGCTGTGCAGGTAGGTGGCGCTCAGGGCCAGGGGCAGAAAACCCACACCAAAGGCGAGCAACACCATATTACGGAGAATGGTGCCCTCCTTCATGCCGATAAAGTAGCCCTCCAGCATAAAGGCCACCGCCGTTAGTTGTAGCAGAGGCACTAGCCAAAAACTATAATCAGTAATTTGGCCACTCACCTCACCATGGCTGGTAAGCAGACCAAAGACCGTCTGGGGAAACAGCACGGTAACACCGGCAAACCCCAGAGCAATGGGCAGGGTGGTGGCCAGGGAAACCAGCAACAGGGGCAGCATGTACTCCACCTCTCCCTTGGCCTTGAAGTTGCCGGTCAGGGTTTGGGTGGTTAGGCCCACCCCCTGAATGGTGAACTGGCTGAGCAGGGCGATTTGCAGCAGCAACCCATTCTGGGCCAGAGTGATGGTACCCAGGTTAGAACTCAGGTTGGTAAAGATGGCATAGGTGGAGATCAGGGCTAGAAACCTGACCAGCAAGTTGCCCTTCAGGGCCACCGCCTCCCTCAAGGCGGGCCAATCCCTCAGATGCGGCAGGGCCCGCCAAAAATCTTGCCGGGAAGTGGTCAGAGCCGCTACCACCAACCCGGTCACCATGGCCAGGTACTGGCTCAGGGCGGTGGCCCAGCCGGCCCCGGCACTGGCCCAACCCCACTGAAAAATCATCAGATAGTCCAGCAGTACATTGGCGCCGTTGCCAATCAGGGCTAGCAGCAGCACCACCTGGTTCATCTCCCGGCCCAGAAACCAGCCGATTAACACAAAGTTAATCAGGACAGCGGGGGCTCCCCAGATGCGTCCATAGAAGTACTCAAGCCCTGAGGATTCCACCTCCTGACTGCCCCCCAGGATGGCAAAGCCGACCTGCTGGATCGGGTATTGCAGCAAAATAATCGCCAGACCAATGGCCAGGGCAATTAAGCCACTGCGTAATCCGGCTAGCAGGATAGCCTGGCTATCATTCTCTCCGGTGGCCTGGGCGGTGAGAGCGTTGGTGCTGCTGCGGAGAAACTTCAGCACCCGGTAGAGGTAGTCGAACAAAATGGAGGCTAAAATCACCCCGGCCAGGTGGCGAATATCCGCCAGATGCCCCAGAAACGCCGTATCGACTAACCCCGCCAGGGGCACCATCATATTCGATAGCACACTAGCCAGAGATAGGCGAAAAAATCGGGGTAAAAAGCCGTACCGGGAAGGAAGGGGAGGCCACATTGGAGATCAGCAAGTTGTGGGGGGAATCGGTGCCATTGGGCTAGCAGGAGCTAGTCGCCTGGCCCCTGCTAGATCGATCGCCGTACTTCACCATAACCTCAAAACCGCTAATGCACTAGATCATAGCTCCAAGAGCGGGGTACTGTTGTCAACCTCTCCAACTGCCGGGGAAACACCTTAAAATTCAAACAGTTACTTGCCGTTGCCCCTTACTTGCCGTTCCCCTATGTCCCACCCCTGGCCCGCCATCATCGATGCCTTGATCGCCGCCCTCGGTGACGACCGAGTAATCCGCCGTAAGGAAGAGTTACTGGTTTACGAGTGCGATGGCCTCACCAGCTACCGGCAGCGACCAGCGGTTGTGGTGTTGCCTAACTCCACCGAGCAGGTGGCGGCGGCGGTGCGCATCTGCGATCGCTTTGGGGTGCCCTTTGTTCCCCGGGGGGCCGGCACGGGCCTCTCCGGCGGGGCCCTACCCTTGGCAGAGTCTGTGCTGATTGTCACCGCCACCATGACCGAGATTCTAGACATTGATCTAGAGAACCAGCGGGTGGTGGTGCAGCCCGGGGTGATTAACAACTGGGTTACCCAGGCGGTGAGTGGGGCGGGCTTTTACTATGCCCCCGACCCCTCCAGCCAGTCGGTGTGTTCGGTGGGGGGCAACGTGGCAGAAAACTCCGGCGGCGTCCATTGCCTCAAGTACGGGGTCACCACCAACCATGTGCTGGGGCTAACGGTAGTGCTACCCGACGGCGCCATTGTCACCCTGGGGGGGGCAGTGGCGGAGCCCCCCGGCTACGACCTCTGTGGCCTATTTGTGGGGTCAGAGGGTACCCTGGGCATTGCTACCGAAATTACCCTGCGCCTGCTGAAAACCCCGGCCTCCATCCAGGTGCTGCTGGCAGACTTTACCTCGGTGGAAGCAGCGGGGGCAGCGGTGGCCGCCATTACCAGTGCGGGGATTATTCCCGCCGGGCTGGAGATGATGGATAACTTTAGTATTAACGCCGTAGAAGACGTGGTGGCCACCGCCTGCTATCCCCGCGATGCCACGGCCATTTTGTTGATAGAAATTGATGGCCTACCGGCAGAGGTGGCGGCCACTGGCGATCGCATTCAACAGCTTTGCCGCCAGAACGGCGCTCGCACCATTACTGTGGCCACCGATGCCGCCGATCGCCTGCGCCTGTGGCAGGGCCGCAAGGCTGCCTTCGCCGCCATGGGCAGGCTCAGCCCCGACTACTACGTCCAGGATGGGGTGATTCCCCGCACCCAGCTGCCCTACGTCTTGCAAGAAATTGCCGCCCTGGGCGATCGCTACGGCTACCGGGTAGCCAATGTCTTCCACGCCGGCGACGGCAACCTCCATCCCCTGATTCTTTACAACAACGCTATTCCAGGCCAGTTAGAGGCGGTGGAAACCCTGGGGGGAGAGATTCTCAAACTATGTGTGCAGGTGGGGGGCAGCATCTCTGGGGAGCACGGCATTGGGGCCGACAAACGCTGCTACATGGCAGATATGTTTTCTGCCGCCGACCTGGAAACCATGGCCTGGGTGCGCCAGGCCTTTGATCCCCGGGGTCTGGCTAACCCCACCAAACTGCTACCCAGCCCCCGCACCTGTGGCGAAGCCGCCCACAATCAGGGGGCTGCCTGGCCAGCCCTAGAGCGGTATTAGGTCAGCGTCAGGTTTGGGTAACCCGCCAGCTCAATTTCAGATTCAGCCAGAAATTCCACAGGGTGACCAGGGCAATGGCGATTAAATTGGCCAGGTAGGGCCACTGGTGGTTAAAGACCAGGTTGTAGAAGCCATTCAATAGCACAATGTTAAGCCCCAGCCCGGCTAGACAGATCAGGTTAAACTTGAGCCAGCGCTTACACCGGGCTGACCAGCCCCGCTGGCGCAGGGTGACGTCGGCAAAGGTCCAGGCGTCGTTCCAGATAAAATTATTAAAAATTGCCAGTTCAGCAGCCACCAGCTTACTGCGGGTAAGGCCCCAGCCCAGATAACCATGGAGCAGGTAGAGCATCACCATGTCGACCACCACGCCGCTTAAACCCACCAGGGCAAACCGACAGAACCGCCCCAGGGGAAACCGCCGGTGCACCTGGGATAGCCGACCGCCAGAGCGCAGCCGCAGCAGATGATGGAGATAATCAAAATATTGTTGCCAGGTCACTTTGCTGTTACCTTCCTGGCGTTCTTGAAAGACGTAGCCCACTTCTGTAATGGTGTCTATCTGCCCCTTACCCAACACCTCTAATAAAATCTTATAGCCCTTAGGATTGAGCAGGGGACCGGCGATCGCCCGGCGTTGTAGCATAAAATAGCCGCTCATGGGGTCGCTCACCCGCCCCACCACCCCTGGCAAAATCAATAGACCCAGGGCCTGGGCCCCCCGCGATAACAGGCGCCGGGGGAGACTCCAGGCACTCACCCCGCCGCCCTGGACATGGCGACTGGCAACCGCTAGATCAGCCCCTGCCTGCATCGCCCCCAGCAGCTGCAGCAGGACCTCGGGAGGATGCTGCAGGTCCCCATCGATGACCCCCAGCCAGGCCCCCCTGGCCACCTGCCAGCCTCGAATTACAGCGGAGGAGAGTCCCCGTTCCCCTTGCCGGCGCACCACCCGCAGGTGGGGATAGAGGGGGGTCAGTTCGAGAGCCCGCTGCCAGGTTAGATCGGGGCTGTCATCATCCACCAGAATCAGTTCGTAATGGCCAGCCATAGCTAGGTCTAGATGGGCGGTGAGGCGTTGCAGCAGGGGGTGAAGATTGTCTGCTTCGTTGTAGGTGGGAATCACCAGAGAAAACTCTGGCCCGGCGGCCAAGGCCTGACCATCGTCGCGATCGCAGGTAGCGGCGAGGGGACTAATGTGCAGAGCCCCGGTAGGGCAGAGAAGCAATTGGTGTACAGAAACATCAGAGACCATGGCAGGTCAGTCCGGCTAAAACAGCGCAGAGAGGTTAAGAACCAACGGCTTGCCAGTTTCCCGTCCCCTTAGCAGACTCCAGTCTACACCATCAATCAGGGCCCCTGGTCTACCACTAACCGTCCATCACCTCACCTGGCTGGGGGTTAGAGGCACCCGAATTACCCCCAACCTGCTCCCAACCAAAGGGGATTAGGTATCATCAAGGCAGCCGGGGAGAGCCGCCATTGGTCAGTAGCATCGTCACCCTAGATAACTGCCAGATAACTGCCGACATGGGCCTAACGGGGGCAGCTGCCTCCTGAAAAAGTCACTCACCCCCCGGGGTTGCCCTGGGCAGCCTCACCGTTCAGACCGGCTGAGGAGGCCGCCCTAGGCCCAGCTTGACTCTCCCTTAATTCTGTCTAGAACCACCAGTAGCAACTATGACTCTTAACTTCAAGGTGATCGCACCCTCAGGAATTTTAGATGGCACCAGGGCAGAATACCTGCGCAAAATTGTCGACGAAGCCCTCCTAGAGGGTGCCGAGATCATTTTGGTTAATCTCAAAGAGATTACCTTTGTTGATAGCTCTGGCCTGGGGGTCTTGGTGGTGCTGTTGAAGCAGGTACGCAGCCACAACCGCCAACTCTGCCTGTGCTCTATTAATGATCAGGTGAAAATGCTATTTGAATTAACCAGCATGGATCAGGTGTTTAAGGTCTACGACAACGAGGACAGCTTTGAAGAGGCCGTGTTATCTGTCTAGGGCGGCTAATCAATGTCTATCGCCATTAAAGACATATCATCCAGGGATCGTTGGTTAGCCTGACGTGTCAGGACAGCCTCAAGAATAGAGTCAATGCCCTGGTTCCACGGGGTACTGACCAGCAGATCAATAAACCTATCCAGGCCGATGTATTCCTGGTTGGCTTGTTGGACATCGTATAACCCATCGCTAAACAGATAAAGGCGACTACGGGGAGGAATCTGGCAACGCTGCCAGCTGTAGTGGGTCTCTGGCAACAGCCCTACGGGCATACTAGAGGCCCCCAGGCGCCGACTACTTACCCTTTGCTGGTCATCAACGGAGACTAAAACCGCCGGAGGGTGGCCGGCACTGGCGTAGAGCAGCTGGCGATTGGCGCAGTTCAAGACCCCGTACCAGATGGTGAAGTACTTTTGATTTTGGTCTTCCATGGGAAAGGTCTCGTTCAGGGCCCGCAGCACCTTTTCAGGGCGGTAGAAGCTGACATCGGGCAGAGACTGGGAGCGCAGAACATTTAAGACCGATGTAGACAGCAGGGCCGAGCCCAGACCATGGCCTGACACATCGAGCAGATAGATCACCAGATAGTCGGGGTCGAGCCAGTAGTAGTCATAGCAATCCCCACCCAATTGCTGAGACGGCACAAATTTTGATTGGATGGGAATTTTACCCACCTGGTCAGCCGGTAGCAGCGATCGCACATAGCTTTCGGCCTCAGCCAATTCTGCCTCTACCTGCAGCTTCTGCTGGTGCCAGTCTTGGGTCAGCCGGTGAAGCCGAAAACCCAGTCGCACCCGGGCTCGCAGTTCATTGATATGGGCCGGCTTACAGAGTAAATCATCTGCCTCTGCCTCCAGTTTCTGCCATGCCTCCAGGGCCAAAGATCGGGCCGTTAATACCAGCAGCCAGACCCGATCTAAACCGGGCAGGCGTTTCAAGCGGTGGCACAGGTTAAGGCCTGCGGCCGCCGTCAGCCCCTCAATATCAAAAATCACCATGGCAGGCAGGGTCTTTGCCGCCAACGTCAGACCCTCTTCTCCATTACCCGCCAGGGTGACCGCGTATCCTTCGCTCTTGAGGGCCTGCTGTAAAAGTTGCCCACTCCTGCGATCAGGATCAATGATTAAAATGTCGGCCATAGCCCCGAACAGCGCCCTCGCTTATAAAAGAAATCTTAGAACCTCAGGCAATCTTTGCCGATGCCTGTAGGGTAAACCTATCCCCTAGCTTAACCAGGGTTTACTCGCCATGGACCGTTCCCACTGCGCCCTGCCTACCCGTTGTGTTTTGCCGGTCTATAAATCTCCTCGAGATTACCAGGCCTATCGCATCAGCCCAGAGGATAGTAACCGCCTGGCGATTGTCTTTGACCCGGCCACCGCTGACACCTCGTTGACCTACTGTGTTGAGATCTTCGACGTTGGCGGTAAAACTCCCCCCAATCGCCACCAGGTCGCGGTGGAAATTTTTTTTGTGCTCAAGGGCCAGGGCCTGGCCACCTGTGATGGCAAAACCGTTGCCGTTCAAGCCGGGGACAGTATTCTAGTGCCTCCTAGTGGTATCCATCTAATTCAAAATACCGGCCCAACCCGGCTTTATACCCTTTGCATTATGGTACCTAATGAAGACTTTGCCGAACTAATTCGCAGTGGCACGGCGGTGGAGTTAGATGCAGAAGACCTGGCTGTGCTGGGGCGCCGGGAGGTCAACGTCAGCAATTAAGGCTTAACGTTGCCCAGGAGAGTAACCATGGGACCCTACCCAGTTGAGTCCAAGCAGCTAATCGGTCTGACCTTACCCCAGGGCATCAGGCTAGAGGCCGATGTTTACTATCCCCAGGGGCAGGGGCCCTTTCCGGTGCTGCTGATGCGTCAACCCTACGGCCGGGCGATCGCCTCTACCGTGGTGTACGCCCATCCCCGCTGGTACGCCAGCCATGGCTATATTGTGGTGATTCAAGACGTGCGGGGACGGGGCAGCTCGGGCGGCGACTTTAAATTATTTGAGCACGAAGCCGAAGATGGTTACGCCAGCGTCCTATGGGCGGCCCAGCTACCCCGCAGTACAGGGGATGTGGGCATGTATGGCTTTTCTTACCAGGGCATGACCCAACTCTACGCCGCCAGTCGTCGGCCTGCCCCCCTGCGGGCGATCGCCCCGGCGATGGTGGGCTACGATCTCTATGCTGACTGGGCCTACGAAAATGGTGCCCTGTTGCTGCAACAGGGCCTGGGTTGGGCCCTCCAACTAGCGGCGGAAACCGCTCGGCGGCGGGGCCAGGTGTCTAGCTACCAACGCCTTTACCAGGCTGCCCACCAGTTACCCCTGCAGGAGCCGATACCAGCCTCTCCTCAGGTGTTGCGAGAGTTAGCCCCCGATTCTTTTTTCCATGATTGGCTCAACCATCCCCAAGATGACCCCTACTGGCATCAGCTAAAGCCCGCCCTGGACCAGGTTGATCTGCCCATGCTGCACATTGGTGGCTGGTTTGATCCTTACCTGCGGGGTGATCTGCGGCTCTACCAGAAAATGGTGGCCCAGAGTCACCAGCCCCAACCGCTCTGGGTGGGACCCTGGGGGCATCTGCCCTGGAGTCGCCAGGCTGGGGCGAGGGACTTTGGTGCCGAGGCGGATAGCCCTATGGATCGGCTGCAACTGCGCTGGTTTGATCAGTTTCTTAAGGGTAAACCAGGGAACTTAGAGTCGCCGACAGCGGTGCACCTGTTTGAAATGGGTAGTAATCGCTGGCAGACCTTTGACCACTGGCCCCAGAGCGAGCCCCTTTGTCTCTACCTGAGCAGTACCGGTCTGGCTGCCCTAAACCAGCAAGATGGCCAGTTGAGCACCGTGTTGGCGGCAGACCATAGCCAGGGCGACGATACCCTGGTCCACGATCCGTGGCGACCCGTGCCTTCCCTGGGGGGCCACGGAGGAGTGCCCTCAGGGGTGTTTGACCGGGCTGCCATCGATGCCCGCACCGACGTTCTGACCTACACCACGGCCAGCCTCACAAGTTGTCTGCGGGTAACTGGGGAGATCAGCCTGGAGCTTTACTGCCATAGCGATCGTCCCAGCTTTGACATCAGCGCGGTGGTGTCTGAGATCGATTTAGAGGGGCGGGTGCTTAACCTCACCCAGGGCTACGGCCGGGTGCACCAGAGCCCGGGGCCGGGCCCCTGGCCCCTACAGCAGCGGCGGCTGGCTTTGCAACCCAGCTGTTTCGTGGTTGCCGCCGGCCATGCCCTGCGCCTGAGTTTGGCTGCCGCCTGTTTTCCGGCCTATGCCGTCAATAGCGGCTTAAATCAGGGGCTTCACCACCGCGGACAGATAGATTACCAGATCACCACCTTGAGGGTGGTCCATGGTAGCGCCCATCCCTCTTGTTTAAAGTTAGGCCAGACTATTCCTTGAGGTGCTTAAAATAGAGATAATAGCTTCATCTTCAAGGAGTACTCTCCTGGGGCTGGCTAGCGGCCGTTTTATTTGTCGATAGCCTGGCCTTTAGCATATCTATAGCGATAGTGATCTTTGCCATGAGTCAACAAGGTAGCTTCGTGGGTGGTTTTTTATTTGGCGCCCTGGTGGGTGCAGCCCTGGGTGGGGTAGTGGGGGTTCTGGCTACCTCCCGCACCCAGGCCCCCAAATCTAAAGGCGATCTCAGCCTGGAGGAATTAGACCTACCCACCGAGGACAGTATGGAGGCAGCTCGCCTGGGGCTAGAGTCGAAAATTGCCCAGCTAAATGAAGCCATTGACGAGGTCAGGCAACAGTTAGGGAGCATCAACACCGATGCCGAGCCTGCTTGGGATGCTTCCTCCCGCCTTGACTCTTAACGTTCCATTACGGTGACCACCCACAGCGGTGCGTCTGGGGTTTAATCCATTACACTATGGGGGGTATGGATTGGCCCTGGTCAATTGCCCATAATAAAAAGTCTGTGTATTGTTGTAAGGAATGCCACTGAGGTTCCCATATGAGCATACTGATCCAGGCCGTTTCGACCTTTCTATCTATCTACACGGTACTGTTAATCATTCGTATTCTGCTGAGCTGGTTTCCCAACATTGACTGGTTCAACCCACCTTTTTCTGTCCTCAGCCAACTCACCGATCCCTACTTAAATCTTTTTCGTTCGATTATCCCTCCCCTAGGGGGTATTGATTTATCGCCGATCTTAGCGTTTCTGTTATTGTCTTTTCTGCGTCAGGGCATTATGGCGATCGCCCTGGTGGCCACGGCTTCATCCTACGTTTGAACCACCTACCCTGACTGGCACGGCTATTTTGCCCTACTCCCCTGGGACCCGGCAAGGCTTGGTGCAGAGGATGTTGTTTTTATTGCGATGCGCTTGGCTTTGGTCTCAGCCTATAAATCTTTGCTGACTGAAGGAGGAACTTCCTAAGGCGGAGTGAGGCGGCGGCTAGGGCTACTAACCAGTATTCTTTCACTGTGTACTATTTTTGGGTAAAGTGCCCCAAAATCCAAAAGTTTTGTCTATGCACATGTCGATCACCATTAAGCACATTCTAAACACATGCGTGCAACCATTGTTGTAGTCTATGTGCATAAAGATCACCATTGAGTGCATACTAAACACAGGCCTGTGATCGTTATACACACGGATGTGATCGACATGTGCACCGGTGTGATCGACATATGCACGGATGTGATCGGTATGCACAGCAGTGTAGTGGTTATAGCGAATTCATTGGGGTGAAGTGCGGTGGGATCGTCCTTTCCTTTCCCACCTTGACAATTGGGGGCCAGGGTAAAACTCCGACAGCTAGGGGCTGGGGGGTAGGACTGAGTGCTGAGTACTGACTACTGGATTACTGTTTCTTTTACCGGGGGAATGGCGACTTCTCCCAGGCCGGGGCGTACTGCCGCGGCGGAAGGGGTGAGGCGATCTCGCTTCCCATTGGTCTCAGGCTGTAGACCTGGGTGGGGTGGGGAGACATTTTCAGTGGGTGAGGGAGTCGGTGGCCAGTGCATCTGACGCTGACCACTGATTACTGAACCCGTGGGACAGTTCAGAAAACCGTGCTACATCAGACTGAAACCATGGGTTTCTGGTTGCTAAAACCAGGGTTTACACAAAATTGTGATCACTCTCTAGGTTTCTGGAACTGATGCTTTTTATCTGATCCCGCGATTAGCAACCAGGCGATTCTCAAATGACTCGATGCAAAACAGTAATACGTGTTAAAATCAAAGCAGATGAAATTTAAGGTAAAACCAACTTAAAACCTGAGACTTTTCCTCAAGAGTTCAAGGATCTAAGTTTTTCAGAGTTTCTTTGGTGCGCAAAGTGTAAGCGTTTCCATCCCACACTCCTCAGAACTAAAATTCGATAGCCTAGCAATTTTGTAAGCGTAGAGAATAGCTGCTTCTCTTGAAGTTTTTGCTAAACATTTTTATTGGCAAATATGACGTTAATCGTCATTCTCTCGATTAGAGTGTAGTTTTTCTTCTCATAACGTATACGCCACGTTCGTCGAGAAACTATCCCAAGATCTAGCTTTAGTTTGGCTGTATAGAAGAATTTATGCTTTTGGCATAAATTTTATATTCATCTTAATACCTTCAAATCCAAATTCATGGAATTAATTAAATGGAAAACCTCAAAGAAACAGCTCTAGTTTACTGCGATAAACAATTTGGACTGGCAGATGGAAAAACGGCTACAGGACTGGTTAGACACTCTGAAATCTATACTCTTGTTGGAGTTATTGATAGTTTGCTAGCTGGCAAAGATGCGGGAGAAGTCCTGGAAGGAAAGAGAAATAATATTCCTATTTTCGCAACTTTGGATGAAGCGTTGAGTGATCTCTTAGAGATTCCAAACTGTTACATTTATGGAAAAGCACCCCTGGATGCCTACATACCTGCGGAAGAAAGATTTCTGATTCTACAAGCAATGGAAAAAGGCATGAATATAATTAATGGTCTACATCAATTCTTCTCTGAAGATGAAGAGTTCGTCCATAGGGCTGCCGAGTGTAATGTGCAAATTAAAGACATCAGAAAACCTCCAGAATTAGAAAATTCCCATGTTTTTACTGGCCTAATATCTAAGGTAGATGTTCCGGTGATTGCTATCTTGGGTACCGATTGCGCCTGTGGGAAAATGACTACTGGAGTGGAACTCAACAAGGCACTAAACAATTTAGGATTGAAATCGGTAATGGTTGCGACAGGACAAACGAGTTTGATGCAAGGGGCCAAATATGGTATCCCTATGGATGCCCTGACTTCCCAATTTGCCATTGGTGAGTTAGAAAATGCTATTCTCCAAGCTTTTGAAGGTGAAGAGCCTGACATTATTTTAATCGAGGGGCAAAGCGCCGTCAGTCATCCCGCCTTTATGAGTTCTATTGGCATTTTGAAAGGAAGCGTCCCTGATGG
This sequence comes from Cyanobacteria bacterium REEB459, assembly GCA_018970085.1. Lineage (GTDB taxonomy): Bacteria > Cyanobacteriota > Cyanobacteriia > Phormidesmidales > Phormidesmidaceae > Nodosilinea. Next base: position 4,830 of record JAGWXD010000004.1, on the reverse strand, counting down.
AATTATTCTTCAACATCCCCATGGTCGACAGTTTCGTTGTGACTTCCCTGATTTAGTAATGCCTACTGTTGAGTTTGAAATTCAGCTAATTGAAGCTATTTCCCACTCTCCGGTAATCGCGATCGCCTTAAACCACGAAAACCTAGCAGAGGAAGAAATTCCGAGAATCATCAAGGACTATGAAAATTATTTTCATCTGCCAACCACAGATGTATTGAGCTACGGGTGTCAAAAACTTGTTCAAACTTTGGGCGATCGCTTTCCAAGTTTAAATCGAAAAATCAACCATAGGTGTTTAGAACAAAGGGAATTTAGCTACGTTTATTAGACATGCATATAAAACTGGGCATATTTAGGTGCAAACATTGATGCCAAGAATAGAAATTGCCCTATCTAAAATACGCCATAATGCTCAGCTGCTATCTGAGCATTATGGGCCTAAAGGAATTTCCCTGATGGGCGTCTCTAAAGCAACCCTAGGAAATCCTGATATCGCTAAGGCAATGATTGAAGGTGGAGTAAGCTTTATTGCTGACTCTCGCATTGAAAATATACAAAGGATGAAAAGTGCAGGAATTACAACTCAATTTGTACTTCTACGCACCGCTTTGAGTCAGGCAGAAATGGTGGTTAGGAATGTGGACATTAGCCTCAATACGGAGCTTGAAACGATCAAACAGTTATCCCATTATGCAAAGATGCATGACACCCTACATCAGATCATTATTATGGTTGAATTGGGTGATTTACGGGAGGGAGTACTTCCTTGTGATCTTTCCCAATTCATTAAAGCAGTGCTTGACCTGCCCCATATCAAAATCATTGGAATCGGCTGTAACCTAGCCTGTTATGGTGGAATTAGACCAGACAATAAAAATATGTCCAATCTATCTAAATTAGCTGATTCCATTGAAAAAGAGTTTCAGATTAACTTGGAAATAGTTTCGGGCGGAAACTCAGCCAACTATGAGTGGTCTGAGTCGGGAAAAAAGCTAGGCAGAATTAATAATTTGCGCCTGGGTGAACTAATTCTTCTAGGCTGTGAAACGATCAACCGAAAAGCTGTTCCAGGTTTAAATCTTAGCGCTTTTAATCTGATCGCTGAGGTAATTGAGTCAAAGGAGAAACCTTCTTTGCCATGGGGAGAAGTTTGCCAAAATGCTTTCGGAAAAGTGATCATCTTCCAGGATCGCGGTATTCGCCGTAGAGTTGTTATCGCCTTAGGACGACAGGACGTTCTAGTTTCTGGATTGATACCTGATAAGGATCTAGAAATACTTGGATCCAGCAGCGATCACATTATTCTTGACAGTAATAACTATGATTACCAGATTGGCAGTGAAGTGAAATTCAAGTTAGACTATGGTGGGTTGCTTTCAGCAATGACTTCTCCCTTCATCGCTAAGCAAATGGTTGACAATTACCTGTAGTAGTCCAATATTAGATAACTCTAGGAACTAACCTATTTATTCGACTAATTTGCGAAGCACCTCTTTTTCGATCAAGATTTTAAACCGTTTCAAGGTCTCTAGCAGATTTGCTTCTAACCAGCGTTCTACTCCGACACCCTTAATTAGCTTACCCACAATCCCCCCTGGCAAGTTGAAGGTAAGTTTAAGACGTAAACGGCATCCTTGATCAGTGGAAATAAACTGGGCGGAGCCATGGTTTGGCAAACCAGAAACTGACTCCCAAGCAATCAACTGCATGGGAATACGTTGGGTAATGCGCGAAGTCCACTCAGTTAGTAGGGGGGCCCCCAGCCCGAATTGCCAGCAGGATAACTGTTCAGCACCAGGTAAAACCTTAACTTTCTTGACAAGAGGGATCCAACGTGGCATATTTTCCAAGTTTTCCCAGAGATTGTAAACCTCCTCCACCGAACAAGCGACGTCTACCTCAACGGAACGTTCGATCGTATAGTCCTGCATAGGTTAGCCCCCTTTTCAGGTCAGCCCCATCCCTGTTAACGTCAACTGAAATTATGCTACTACCTGCACCGATCTTAGCAGTCTGGAATGAGCTTCTGAGAACGTGACAAATCTAGTCAGAAGACTGAGGACAGCGTGAATCAGCCAAGGCGAAGGCTGGGCAGTCCCTCTGGCTCACCTCCACCCCCTGATTTGGGTCTAAAACTATACTTAACACCCCCAATAGGAACACCATGTCTAAAGAGAAGAAAACGAATCGAGAGTCTAAAAAACCCAAAGCTGAAACGAATGTTGACAAAAAAAAGAAGAAAGATCCAAAACGCTATGATGGAGTTATCTAGGTCACAGAGGTTCAGACTAACCCAGACCTGGGGAAAATAAAGTTTTGGCCAAAACGCTTAGCATCGGGTGGCTGGTGAAACCTGGTACTAGCTAGTCGTTTTGGTCCTCCTCCGCCCCGGGTCACGGCGCTAGACCGGACAACTACTCCGGGGACCTACTAACACAGCGACGTTCTCACGGGCCTAGGCTACGGTTCAATCCTTAACATTCAGCAATCACATTCAGCAATTAATAATTGGAGGGGCTATGTCCTCATCATCATCTCAAGCAACCTTATCTCAAGGAACGTTGGTCACCATCATTGGCGAAGCGGTACTGCAAGATCGGTTGATCAATCTGTTAACCCAGTTAGAGGTGTCTGGCTATACTCTGGTTCCGGCTAAGGGGGCGGGCAGCCACGGTCGCCGTATGGGGGATATTGCCGGTTACAACACCAATATTGAAGTGAAAACAGTAGTTACCGCTGAGGTTTCTGATCAGCTGTTTGAAGCTCTGCATCCCCTACAGGAAACCTATGCCCTAATTGCCTTCCGGCAAACCGTCGAAGGTCTATTGCCTGCATTCTGTAGGTTGACAAATGATTAGCTAGATTGAGTAGATCCCAAAGTCCCCTGGCCCTCATCCCCCAGCCCCTTCTCTCAAAACTGGGAGAAGGGGAGCCGGAGGTGCTTCAAAGTCCCTCTCCCAAATTGGGAGAGGGATTTAGGGTTGAGGGCTGGATCATGACAAAAGAGCATGTTTGTGATCTACTGAGATTGAGTGATAACGCTTATCTTTTTCAGCAACTTTGGGCGCTTGGATGCCTTAACGGGTTACCGCCAGGGAATACCAACGGAAAACCGAGCGCACAAGGGCCCAAACTGTAGTGTGTTCTAGCACCTGTTGCTCCCGCCACATGCCCGGTTGGGTATAGAGAAATTCAATCAGCACCCGCTTAGCCGCCAAGGGCAGATCAGCAAATTGCATCGCTAGCCGTTCTTCCCCACTGGGTAGGGTATCTTGATGCCGCACCCCTGCCTCCAGGGTCAGACCCAGGCTAGGAATCTGACACGGAATTCGACTGGATTGGGGCAAGGGCTGGGGCAGGTTAGGGAAGGTAGCCGCCAGCCCCCCTTCTGATAAATTAATAATCTGCCCCGCAAGCCAACCGTCCCCAACCCAAATTTCACAGGGAATGGAATGTTGAAAGCGGGGGTGTTGCCGCTGGGGAACATCAACCGCAACCAGCATACAGATCTGCAACAACACCAGGTTATAGCCGGTCCAAACCATATTAATGATCAAACTGTCGGGGTTACCCGTACTCCATGGAGCATTGACTAGCCGCATCCCCAGACCGAGGATTGAGAGGGTCAGCAAGACTAGTAGGGGAGAGATCAGCGCCCAATTAACTTGAATTTGGTGACCGGTAATGCCCTTAGGGGTGACGGAAAAGCCCCGGCCAAAGGGTTGCCGGAGGGTCCGTAAAACCGTTAAGGCCATAGGAAAACAGAGGATAGTTTCATAGACGTCTGACCAAAGGGCAGAGCGCCGACCCGCCGTTAACCAGGACAGCACCAGGATATTGCAAACATAGTAGGGGGCAAAGAAAACCAGTACCTGGTCAATGGTGGCCCGCAGCGGTGCCAGGTCAAACCACAGATAGGCTAGGGGTATCACTAAAAACACAATGCGGGGGAAACAGAGAAACCAGTAGAGAATGCCCAAGGCATGGGAAGCCCGCTGTAGCCAGCTTAACCCCGGTAGGGTAAACACATTCAGAGAACAGAAGAGGGTTTGAATGGTGCCCTGTCCCCACCGCAGCCGCTGGGTAATGTAGGCCCCAATACTTTCGGGGGCCATGCCCGCCGACAGCCCTTCGTTCAGATACTTGATCCGATAGCCCCGGGCTTGCAGATTGAGGGAGGTGAAGAAGTCCTCCGTAATGCTTTCCGTAGGAATACCACCAATCTCATCTAGGGCCTGCCGGCGAATCACAAAGCAGGTGCCACAACAGACCACCGAGTTAGTCGCATCGCGACTGGGCTGAATGTAGCGAAAGAATAGGGCCTGCTCGTTGGTGAGAATATCTTGAAGCCCGAGGTTGGTGCCGATGGGATCTTCGTTGTAGAAATTTTGCGGTGTCTGCAGCAGCGCCACAGTCCTATCTTGAAAAAAGCCCACGGTGCGGGTCAAAAAATTACGGGTGGGAATAAAGTCTGCATCAAAAACAGTAATCAATTCCCCCTGAATCAGGGGTAGGGCATGGTTAAGGTTGCCGGCCTTAGCATGCTGGTTATCGGGTCGGTCTATATAGATGCAACCCAGATCGGCGGCTAGTTGGCGAATGGCGGGGCGGCGCAGATCGTCGAGCAAGTAAATCCGTTTATGGGGGTAATCCATAGCCTGGCAGCCGATGATGGTCCGTTCTAGGATTTCTGCCGGTTCGTTGTAGGTGGGAATCAGCACATCCACCCAGGGTAGGTATTGACCCCCCACTACCGCCACCGAGGCTTCGGTGGCCTCCGCACTGCGGTTGGTGGAGGGAATGGTTTGCAATAGGTAACCTACAGAGTTG
>JAGWXD010000026.1 GCA_018970085.1 Cyanobacteria bacterium REEB459 | reverse complement strand
GGCGGGCAGGGGCTCCCCGGTTTGGGGGTGAATGGGAACATTATCCAGCAAGAGAATAACTGAGCCACCGGGGCGCGGCAAGATGCCATAAAGGCCAGGCAGATGCAGGCGATAGGGATGGCTGAGCAAGTAAGGTCGGGCCTGGGGTGGTAGGTGATCAGGGCAATTGGGGGGCTGCTGGGGTTGGGTATCTAACCAGAGCCGCGGTGCCACAACCTGATAGCGCTGGTCCACTAGTTCCCCAGCCGGTAAATTAGCAACCCCCTCCCCCACGACCCACAGATAGGGGGAAGGGCGGTTAGAGGGAGGGACAACAGAGTTCATAGGTAAGGATGGATAGGGGCAAGGGGGCGGTGATAATATCCACTAAGCTATTTGCCTAGGTCATCCATTAAGACAACTTCATGGGCTTCCCTAAGGGTTGACCCTCAGATTAGATTAATCCTATGAGCATAGCGAAAATTGCGGCAGGTAACCCAGTCATGAATTACGTCCTGATCTGGCTTGTGCTAGGAACCACACTCTGCCTGATGGAGTTGCTTTTGCCCACCGCCTTTGTAGAATCCACTCTGGGCCTGAGCGCCTTTGTGGTGGCCATGGCCTCCCAGGTAATTCCCTCCCTGACGGCCCAGATTATTCTGTGGATGGCGCTCTCAGTGGTTTTTATTGCCCTGCTCAGACGATTTTCTCCCAAGCAAACTCCCTATATTCTGCAAGCCTCCACCGAGGCCCGTACCCTGACCACCATCCCGCCGGGTCAACCAGGGCGAGTCCTCTACGAAGGCAATTCCTGGCAAGCCCGCTGTGAAGATGAAGCGGCAGAAATTGGAGAGAACCAACGGGTGGTGGTGACTCGACGCCGGGGCAATACTCTCTACGTCATGCCTGACCAGGGGCTGAATGACTAACTCGGGCTGGCAAAGGTGAGTAAAGATCTTAGCTAAGGGCGGTTTTAATTTAAGTACCGATTGCTATAGTGAAGCTTCCTGATATCTGGATCAATCAGCGTGAACAGCATGGGGTCTCCTTCACACCGGTTCTGGCTTGTCCTGGCACTTATGATGATGGTACCGTTTACGGGCCGTTTGCCGGTTACCCTGGCTCAGCTTCCGCCAGGTAATGCCATTACCCTGCGGTCTGACCTGCAGGAGGCCAATACCGAGACAGGGGTGATTACCGCTCGAGGTCATGTCTATATTGACTATCCAGCTGAGCAAATCCAAGCTACCTCGGCCCAGGCTCAGTACTACAGTAAGGAACGGCGAATTGTGCTGAGTGGCAATGTGGTGGTTCACCAGAAGGGAAATACCCTGCGGGCAGAGGTAATCACCTATCTGGTGGACGAAGGTCGTTTTGTGGCAGCGCCAGCTCCTAATCAACAGGTACAGGCAGTTTATCTGCTGCCCAGCCAGCCTCCGGCCAGTAACCAGGGGCCGGGGGGCGCAGCCAGACCCCTGAACCGGCCCCCAACGGTGTTGGATGTCAGCCCCCTGCCCTCTCCTTGAAAAATCAGCATCGCTCCAGCTACGGTTCGTTCCTGCAGGGGCAGCAGGGTGTGGCCAGCCCTTCAGGGCCCTGGCTCGGGGTTTTAGCACCCCGATGATGATAATTAGCCCGTGAGGATGGGTTCGTCACAACTTCGCCACAGCTTTTTCCTAGCTTCGTCGCATCAGTGTCACATCAGCGCCATACCAGTCCCCTAGATTGAACTGGCATCAATTATGGTGATGACCACCGTCTAGAGCTGTACCCCGGCGGGTTGCCGGGTTTGGTGATGAGACGTAGAACGGGTTAACAACTGAGGCGGCTATGGGTGCTTTCCAGCCTTCTAGGGGTAAGGTGATTGTTTTCGGTATTCTCTTCTGGTTTCCCCTGGCTGGGGTGACCTATCAGTTTCTCCACTTTCTATTGGGTTTACGGCGCCTGGGCTACGATGTTTACTACATTGAAGATTCCGGTCGTTGGGTTTACGATCCCGATCGCAACGATCTGTCCCCCGATGCCAGCAAGAATATTGAGGCCGTTGCCCCGATTCTGGAGGCCTATGGTTTCAAGGACCGGTGGGGGTTTCGAGGAGATTATCCTGGCGGCCAATGCTATGGCCTGGATGAGGCCAAAATTCTCCAGCTTTATGGCGAGGTCGATGCCTGCTTAAATGTCACGGGTTCCCAGGAGTTACGGGCAGAGCATCGAGCCTGTCCTCGCCACATCTATGTAGAGACCGATCCGGTGGCCGGTCAAATTCTGGTGGCCCAGGGGGATCAAGATATGATCAATACCCTGGCCGGTCACGACACCCATTTTAGCTACGGCGGCAACTTTGGTCAGCCCGACTGCCTAGTTCCTCTGGAGCGATTTACCTGGTTACCCACGGTGCAACCAGTGCTGTTGGACCTTTGGGACAATCAGAGTTTGCCCGGGGCTGACCCCTGCTTTAATACCATCGCCACCTGGCAAAACCAGGGTAAGGACATTGTCTTTAACGGTGAAACCTATTACTGGTCAAAGGACCGGGAGTTTAGGAAGTTCATCGATTTACCCAGTTATTGTCCCCATAATTTTGAGTTAGCCGTTGGCGTAGAGGGAAGGGACCGTCAATTACTGGAGGCCCATCGCTGGAAGCTGACCGATCCCGTCGATCTATCTAGGGATATGGCTTCGTACCACGACTTTATTGTCAACTCCCGAGGCGAGTTCACCGTTGCCAAGGATCAAAATATTCGCCTGCGGAGTGGTTGGTTTAGCGATCGCAGTGCCTGCTATCTGGCCGCAGGGCGACCTGTGATTACCCAGGACACGGGCTTTGGCAGCTACCTGCCGACCGGTAAGGGCCTCTTTAGCTTTCAAACCAGGGAAGATATTCTGGCGGCCCTGGAGGAAATTAGCACAGATTACCAGGGTAACTGTGAGGCGGCCCGGGAGATTGCCGCCGAATATTTTGCTGCGGAAAAGGTTTTAGCCAGTTTGATGAGTCGAGCTGGATTGTAGGCGATTGGGATATTAAATTACGCAACCATGGCCAAGTATTTAATTGTAAATGCCGATGATTTTGGTCTCTGTGAAGGGGTCAACCAGGGCATTATGCAGGCTGCCCAGCAGGGAATTGTTACCAGTACTAGTTTGATGGTACGGCAACCGGGGGCGGCGGCGGCCGCCGCCTATGCCCGGGAAGATTGCCCCATTAGTGTAGGTCTCCATATTGATCTGGGGGAATGGATCTATGAGCATGGCGATTGGGTGCCACTCTACCAGGTGGTTGACCCTGAGGATGAATTGCTGGTAGCCAAGGAAATTGCCTGGCAACTGGAAGAGTTTCAGCGGTTAGTGGGTAGACAACCCACCCATCTAGATTCCCATCAACATGCCCATCTGAATGAACCGGTCAGGTCGATTACCCAGGAGATCGCCCAATCCCTGGGTATCTGTCTGCGGGAAGTGACCCCCTTGGTGCGCTATTGCGGCGACTTCTACGGTCAATACGGTGAGGGCGTGGCGATGCCAGAGCAGATTAGTGTGGCCTCTCTGAGCCAAATTTTAGCGGCCCTACCCGAAGGGATTACCGAAATGGCCTGTCATCCCGGTTTTCTAGACGGGCTGCAATCGGTATACAGCCAGGAACGGCGGCTGGAACTAGCGGCATTGTGCGATCCTCTGATTCGCCAGCAACTCACGGATTTGGACATTCAACTCTGTTCCTTTACCTCTATGGCTGCCATGGCTCAGCTATAGCCATAGCTACAGTTGACCAGGCGGAGGCGAGCCAGAACGCCTACCCAGCCTTGGTTTTAATCGATCTACTCTGTCCTCAGGGTTCTGGCCAAAGCTATATCCACATCCACTCCAAAATAATTATTAGCCCTATGTTTGGCAAGACAAAATCTTCATGGCCGGGGACTCTATCCCCATTGCCAACCCAGGATTCCCATGCTTTTCCGGTGCTGCGCCCGGTGGTCAAAGGCAAGTTTATTTTCCTTGGCAACCAAAAGCTCTACATCAAGGGCGTTACCTACGGAACTTTCCGGCCTGGTCAGGAGGGACTGCCCTTTCCCGAACCGGAGGTGGTAGCACGGGACTTCAAAATGATGATGGAAAATGGCATCAATGCCCTGCGAACCTATACGGTACCGCCCCGGTGGTTACTGAATCTGGCCTGGGAAAACAACCTATGGGTAATGGTGGGCCTGCCCTGGGAGCAACATATTACCTTTCTTGACGATCGCCGCCGCGTTCAGCGTATTGAAGCGCAGATCCGCGCTGATGTCCAATCCTGTGGGGGCCATCCAGCCATTTTAGGCTTTGCCATCGGCAATGAAATTCCTGCCCCAATTGTGCGCTGGTACGGTGCACCTCGGGTGCAAAGCTTTCTCAATCGCTTATACCGAATCGTTAAGACCGTAGATCCGGCCTGCCTGGTCACCTACGTTAACTACCCCAGTACGGAATATTTATTAACTCCCTTTGTGGATTTTTACTGCTTTAACGTTTACCTGGAGTCCAGGGAACGTTTGGCAGATTATCTAGCCCGGTTGCAGAATCTGGCGGAAGACAAACCCTTAGTGATGGCGGAAATTGGCCTCGACAGCCAGAGGAATGGGGAGGCGAAGCAGGCGGAAGTTTTAGAGTGGCAGATTAGAACTATCTTCGATGGCGGCTGTGGGGGCTGTTTTATTTTCGCCTGGACCGATGAATGGTATCGGGGTGGGTTTGAAATAGAGGATTGGGATTTTGGCCTGACCAGCCGCGATCGCCAACCCAAAGCGGCCCTGCAAACCGTAGGCCAAAGTTTTCTGGCTGGCCCCTTCTCGACCCTTGCGAGCTTTCCCTATATTTCCGTGGCCATTTGTTCCTACAATGGTTCCGCCACCATTCGGGATACCCTGAACGCGCTCCAAAGCTTAGAGTATCCCCACTTTGAGACAATTGTGGTGGATGATGGATCCACCGATGGAGTTGGGGAAATTGCCAAAACATATCAGGGAGTCAGGGTAATTACCCACTCCACCAATCAGGGGTTAAGTGCGGCCCGTAATACCGCCTTAGCCGCCGCCAGGGGGGAAATTATTGCCTACATTGATGATGACGCCTATCCTGACCCCCACTGGTTGCACTATCTGGCCATCACCTTTAGTCAGGCTGACTGGGCCGGAACCGGTGGGCCCAATCTGCCTCCCCCCGAGGATGGCCCCATTGCCGCCTGTGTGGCCAATGCTCCCGGTGGGCCTATCCATGTTTTAATCTCCGACCGGGAAGCGGAACACATTCCCGGTTGCAATATGGCCTTCTGGGTTGATCGGTTACGGGCCATTAATGGTTTTGACCCCCGCTATCGGGCAGCGGGGGATGATGTCGATATCTGCTGGCGCCTGCAGAACCAGGGATGGAAAATTGGTTTTAGCCCCGCAGCCCTGGTCTGGCACCACCGACGCAACTCCGTCAAAGCCTACTGGAAACAGCAAAAAGGCTACGGCAAAGCCGAAGCCCTGCTGGAAATCAAGTGGCCCGAACGCTATAACGCCCTTGGCCATTTAAGTTGGAGCGGCCGCCTCTACGGTCGAGGATTGATCCGAACCCTGGGGGTTCAGCCCCAGCGAATTTACCATGGGGTTTGGGGCAGCGCTCCCTTTCAGTCGCTCTACGAGCCCGCCCAGGGACTGTTGAGTGCTATTCCCGCTATGCCAGAATGGTATTTGATTATTCTATTGTTAATCGGACTGGCAGGCCTGGATTGGTTTTGGACCCCTGAACTTTGGGTGTTTCCCCTGCTGCTAACCGCCATCGCCATTTCCCTCAGTCAGGCGGTTTGGAGTGCCTCCCAGGCCCGCTTTAGTCTGGGGCCGCTGACTCGCTGGCAACGCCTGAAGCTGTATGGTTTAACCACCCTACTCTACTTTATGCAACCGCTGGCCCGGTTGTGGGGGCGGTTAGATAATGGGTTAACCCCCTGGCGGCGCCGGCGTATTGGATTATTGCGATTGCCCTTACCCCAACAGCGATCGCTCTGGAGTGAACAGTGGTGTTCGGCAGCCGATTGGATTTTAGCCATTGTCCAGAAAATTAACCAGCAGGGAACTATTGCCCTATACGGCGATGACTTTTCCGCCTGGGATCTGGAGATCAGAGGTGGATTGATGGGGTCTATTCAAGTCTTGATGACCATCGAGGAGCATGGAGCTGGTAAACAGCTGTTGCGCTTTCGGTCCTGGCCCAAACTGGCACCGCTGGCGGTAGTGACCCTGGGCGTATTGATTGGATTAACCCTATTTGCCCTTTGGGATCAGTACATTCAATCGGCTATTGTGCTGGGCACCATAGCCCTCGTTCTAGGATTTGTTGTGCTTTGGGATTGGGCCGTAGCCATGGGAACCTACCTGACAGCCCTGACCTCTTTATCCGGATCACCTCAGATAAAAGGATGAGATTGCAAAGTTACACAAAACTCCTACCCTATGCCTTGAGGCAATGGCCCTCCCTGCTCTTGATTCTGGGCTTAACCGCTGTCATGGCCCTGGTAGGCGCTCTTCAGCCCTGGCCCCTGAAACTGCTGGCGGATTACCTGGGACAGCAGTCTCTGCCAGGGGGGGTGGGTAGATTTTTGTCCAGTCTGGCCCTAGAGGCTTCTCCAACCGTGGTGGTGGGACTGGCGGCGATCGCCAGTTTGGGGGTATACCTGCTGAACGCTGGCCTAGAGGGGGCCTTAACCTGGACCTGGAGTTTGGCGGGTCAGGGTATGGTTTACGATTTGGCGGGCCAACAGTTCTACCATCTCCAGCGCCTGTCCCTGCTGTTTCACCAGCGCCGCAGCGTGGGCGACTTTCTCAGTCGCCTGGCCGATGATAGCTACTGTATCTACGGTCTGACGGAAGCCCTGCTGATTTCCCCAGTCCATAATTTGTTGACCCTGGTGACCATGGGGTGGATAGCCTGGCAACTCAGTCCAACCCTCACCCTTTTATCCCTAACCATTGCTCCAGGGCTGGCTGGCTCTGCCCTATTTTTTGGGGCTCGTTTGAAGCAGCGTAACAGTCAGAACCAGATCGCCCAGGCCCGCTTGACCAGTTTTGTTCACCAAACCCTGCGGGCCCTACCGTTGGTGCGGGCTTTCAGCACAGAGGCCCGTAATCGGCAAAAATTCTCCAGTTTGGCTGAAACCCGGGTGCTTCTGGAGCAAAAAGCTATCCTGGTCAACGGCTTCTATGGGGTTGTTAATGGCATCATTGCCGTTCTGGGTAAAGCCTTGATCCTCTACGTGGCCGGACGTCAGGCTCTAGGGGGGGGTCTCAGTGTGGGTAGTCTGCTGGTTTTTCTCTTTTACCTGGAAGCTATGCAGGAATCCTACCGCCATTTATTGACCACCTATGGTCACCTGAAAGCCTCTGAAGCCAATATCGATCGGGTTCTAGAAATTCTTGAGACTCCCCCCAAGATTAAGAATAACCCCCAGGCCCAGGCCCTACCCCAGCCGGTGTTGGGTCATCTACGCTTCGAAGCGGTAACCTTTGGCTATGAACCCGGGCGGCCTGTTCTTGATAACCTGAACCTAGAGGTTCTGCCTGGCCAGACCCTGGCTTTGGTAGGGGCTACGGGGTCGGGCAAAACTACCTTGGTATCTCTGGTACCCCGGTTTTTCGATCCCTGGCAGGGGCAAATTCTATTTGATGGGATAGATCTGCGCCAGCTACGCCTGGAGAATTTGCGATCGCAGATTGCTCTGATTTTTCAGGACCCCTTTTTGCTGCCCCTCACCATCGCTGAAAACATTGCCTACGGTCGCCCTGGAGCCCCCCTGGCAGAGATCGTTCAGGCGGCCCAGGCGGCCCAGGCCGATCAATTTATTCAGGGTTTACCCCAGGGCTATAACACCGTCCTGGGGGAACAGGCCGCTACCCTCTCGGGCGGCCAAAAACAACGGTTGGCCATTGCCCGAGCCCTCTTAAGGGACGCTCCGGTGCTAATTCTAGACGAACCCACCGCTGCCCTGGATGGAGAAACCGAGGCTTACCTGGTGGAGGCCCTGGAGCGTCTGCGATCGGGCCGCACTACCCTGGTGATTGCCCACCGCCTCTCCACCGTTCGCAAGGCCGATCGAATTGTGGTTCTAGAGGCTGGAAAAATTGTTGAAACGGGTACCCATAGCGAACTCATGGCGGCTGGTGGTATCTACCACCGGATGTATAACTTGCAGTTTCCCGATCGGCGATGGGAGGTAGTCAGATGAAGACATGGTGGCTACGCATCAGCCGTTATGCTCTGTCCTGGTGGCCAGGGCTGGGGGCTACGGTAGGACTAACCCTGGTGACGGTGGGCTTAGAGGCCCTCAAACCCTGGCCCTTAAAGTGGATTGTTGATGGCGTCATCACCCATCCCTCCCATCCTACCAATCTGTCCTGGCTGCAGGCTCTGCCGGGGGGTAGTACCAGCCTGGGTCTTTTAGCCTGGTTAACCCTGGGCACGATCGCCCTATTTCTGGCCAGCGAAGTCGCCACCCTGGCCCAGCAGTACCTATCTACGGGTATCGGTAATCGGGCGACCTACGCCTTGGCAACTGATTTGTTCGATCACCTGCAGTATCTATCCCCAGGGTTTCATCAACACCACCGCAGCGGTGACCTAATTCGCCGGGTGACTACTGACAGCAGTTGTATTAAGGATCTGCTTCTCAATGTCTATCAACCTGTCGTGACCTCCCTGCTTAACCTGGTGGTGATGTTGAGTGTGATGGGGCGTTTAAACCTCCATCTTTCCCTCATAGCGATGCTGATAACCCCCTTACTGGTGATCCTAATTCGAGTCTTAAACCAACCCATGGCCACCTCTGCCTATGCCCATCAGCAACTGGAGGCAGACCTGATGGCGGTGGGAGAACAGACCCTTTCTGTGCTGCCGATGATTCAAGCCTTCAGCCGCGAGGTGGAGTCCGATCAGCGCTTTCGTCAGGTCTCCCACCATACCCTAAAGGCTTACCTGCAGAGCATTTTGACCCAGCTGCAATTTAAAGTTGGGGTAACGGGGGTAACTACCCTGGGAACCGCTACCATGATGGTGCTGGGAGGGCTGGAGGTGGCCCAGGGACGGCTATCTCTGGGTTCTTTGCTGGTGTTTTTATCCTACCTGAATGCCCTGTATGAGCCTATGGAAGCCCTGGCCTATCTATCCTCAGGATTTGCTGGAGCAGCAGCCAGTGGTCGACGAGTGCTGGAGATTTTAGATCAGCCGGTAGGAGTTGACGCTAGTTCCCATCCTGGCTACCTGGATCCTGTCCTGGTTAAAGGGGAAATTCGTCTAGAACAGGTTACCTTTGGCTACCGCCCCGGTCACCCCGTCCTCCAGCAGGTGAATCTAACCATTCAGGCGGGGGAAACCCTGGCCTTGATAGGGCCAACCGGAGCGGGTAAGAGTAGCCTGATTTCCCTCCTACCGCGCTTCCACGACCCCTGGCAGGGACGGATTTGGCTGGATGGCCAGGATATTCGGGAACTTGATCTCAAGTCCCTGCGATCGCAGATTTCCCTAGTTTTGCAGGACCCCTTCCTGTTGCCCCTCTCGGTTTGGGACAATATTACCTATGGGTGCCCTGGGGCCAGCCGGGAGGACGTGCTGGCGGCGGCGATGGCGGCCCGGGCAGATGGCTTTATTCGCCAACTAGCCCAGGGCTACGATACGGTGCTGGGGGAAGGGGGGGCCACCCTCTCCGGGGGCCAGCGGCAGCGGCTGGCCATTGCCCGGGCCCTGGTAAAAAAGGCCCCCATCTTAATTCTGGATGAACCCACCGCTGCCCTCGATACGGAAACGGAAAGACTACTGTTGTCAGCCCTGGCTTCTCGCCGCAGGGGACGCACCACCATTATCATCGCCCACCGCCTTTCTACCATCCGCAAGGCCGACCGGATTGTAGTCTTTTCCAGGGGACAGATTATCGAAAGTGGTACCCATGGGCAGCTGGTGGCCGCTGGTGGCTATTACTCCCGCCTCCTATCCCTGGGTCCTTAGATTTGAGATGAGTACCATGACCCTATCTGACTTTCGTACCCTTACCGGCGATTGGGACTACACCGATCTGCCTGCCAATATTCAGGTTGGCCATCAATGTTGGCTGGAACGCCAGGATAGTTTTGCCAGATTTCGCAGTCAGCGCCACCCTGGCCTGGTGATTGGCGATCGCACCCAGGTCTATACCTGGACAACCTTTAACGTTGAGCCCTCTGGCCAAATTCTGGTGGGTTCAGACACGATTCTGGTGGGGGCTATTTTTATGTGCCAGGAGGCCATTACCATTGGCAATCGGGTGATTGTTTCCTACCACGTGACCATTGCCGATTCCGACTTTCACCCCTTGGACCCCCAAGAACGCCGACAGGATGCGATCGCCAACAGCCCCCTGGGCGATCGCCAGCACCGCCCCCCGGTGATTGCCCGCCCGGTCGTCATTGAAGACGATGCCTGGATTGGTATCGGAGCCATTATTCTGAAAGGGGTTCGGATTGGCCAGGGAGCCCGGGTTGGGGCTGGGGCCGTCGTTACCCGCGATGTTCCGGCGGCAGCCACCGTCTTGGGTAACCCGGCCCAACTGCAACCCGGGGAGAGTCATCCATGATCCCGTTGAGGCTTGAACACGACTGGTTTCCTGACTCCCTACCCCCCAACATCCACCTGGGGGAACGAACCTGGTTCCACAGTAGCTTTGGCTTTCGCCACTACCAGAGTCAACGGCCTCTAGGTTTAACCACCGGCCATGATACGGGAATTTACAGTAACACTTTTTTCCACCTGGGTCCGGATGGGGACGTTAGCATTGGTAACTACTGTACCCTGGTGGGCGTGACTATCTGTACGAATCGATCCATAGTGATTCGAGACTATGTTTTTATTTCCCATGAAGTGGTGCTGGCCGATACCGCCGCTGCCACGCCTTTTTCAGCCCGATCCAGACTTGAGGATAACCTCACCCCTGCCCACCAGCCAGCCATCCTGATTGGTGAAAACACCTGGATTGGAGCCCAGGCCATCTTACTGGCAGGGGCGCGGATTGGCGAAGGCGCTATCGTTGGGGCTGGCAGTGTGATTGATGGAGAAGTTCCTCCCTATACTATTGTGGCGGGTAATCCCCCTCGCATTGTGCGCCAACTCCCTCACCCGAGTTCTTACCGACCGAGCCGGGCCAATTCCCATTCCTCCCCTATGGGGCCGGACGGTCTGGTTTCGGATGGAGAGGCTGACCCATAATATAGGTGGCGGCGATCGCCCGGTCGTCCCCCATCATCAATAGAGCAAACAGTACATCCGCCAGCCCCGTCAGGTCTGCGGGTAAACCACCCGCGTTACGCAGGGTCAAAAGGGGAGTGGCCTGGGGGTCTAAGACAATGAAATCCGCTTCCTTGCCCACATCAAAGCTACCAATTTTATCCTCCAGACTCAGGGCTCTAGCGCCCCCCAGGGTAGCCAGGAACAGAGCCTGAAGAGCCGATAAGTTCTGGCCTTGCAACTGGGCCACCTTATAGGCTTCGTTGCTGGTTTGCAAAAGGGAAAAGCTAGTCCCCGCCCCAATGTCAGTGCCCAGGCCGACCTTAACCGGGCGATCAAGACGCTTGGCCTGGTGCAGGTTGAACAAACCGCTACCCAAAAACAAATTAGACGTAGGACAAAAGGAGACCGCCGCCCGGGCCTGGGATAACCGCTGCCACTCTTGGGCACTGAGGTGAATACCGTGGGCAAAGACAGACTTCTCCCCCACCAGGCCAGCGTAATCGTAAACATCTAGATAGCTAGCCCGATCGGGAAACAACGACTGAATCCAGGCCACTTCCCTGAGATTTTCCGACAGATGGGTATGCAGATAGACGTCGGGAAATTCCTCCAATAGCCGAGCCGCCATCTGCAACTGGGCCTGGCTGGAGGTACCGGCAAAACGGGGAGTAACGGCGTAAAGCAAACGCCCCCGACCATGCCAACGTTGAATCAAGGCTTTGGAATCCGCATAGGAAGACTGGACGGTATCGCAGAGATAGGCCGGGGCTCGACAGTCCATCATCACCTTGCCGCTAATCATACGCAGGTTACGGGCGGCGGCGGCGGCAAAAAAGGCCTCGACAGACTGGGGAAATACTGCCGCAAACACCAGCGCAGTGGTGGTGCCATTTTTAAGTAACTCATCTAAAAATAGCTCAGCCACTTCAGCGGCATAGTTGGCATCAGCGAACTTTCGCTCCGTAGGAAAGGTATAGCGCTCCAGCCATTCCAGCAACTGCTCGCCGTGGGAGGCGATCATAGCCGTTTGGGGGTAGTGGATATGGGTATCAATAAGCCCAGGGGTAACCAGCTTGCCCGAATAATCGGTCAGGGGAATATCTGGCCAGGCCGTCCGCAGTCGCTGGTAAGGACCACAGGCGGCCACACAACCCTGGCAAATCACCAGTAAGCCATCGCTCCAGTAGCGGGTGACTTGCTCGGCTGGCAAGAAAAAGGGGTCGTCAGAAAAATCTAAAATTGCCCCGCGAATGGCGTGACAGGAGTCAGATTGGGTTGGTAAGAATTGATCAACCATAGTTGATCTAAGTCTCTCAAATCCCAAGGATTGGGTCAAACCTTGACGATTCTGCCCATTACCAACACCCAGAGCCGACAAAACAATCTGAACTAATCAAATTTAACTAGACAGAGCGAACTAGTCAGAGGACAACACCCAGGTGGCAGGTAAATCGGCAATTTCTCCCAAACTGGCTGCGGTGTAGGGAAGGGCATACTCAGGAGCGGGTAAAGCATTGACCTGAGCTGACTGTTGGTGAATGTAAACTCTATAGTTACCCATCAAAAAATACACCCCCACAATGGCCGCCGCTGAAGAGGCCACCAGGAAACCCGCTAACATTAGAGAAAACTCCTGCACCCTCACGGCCTGATCCATCAGCCGCAGAGCCCAGGCGACAAGAACAATAACAATGGCCAGCAGTAGAAACAACATGGAAGGCATTAATAGTCTGTATCACAGTTTCTCTGTTACGCATTGTAACAGCTGTTCATAAAACTAGTTTGGCTTTAACAGAAAGAATTTACTTTTGGCCGGGGTTAAATCCCTAGGCGCACCGGTACTCCCTGGTCCTGGAGGTGGT
The DNA here is from genome assembly GCA_018970085.1 of Cyanobacteria bacterium REEB459. GTDB lineage: Bacteria > Cyanobacteriota > Cyanobacteriia > Phormidesmidales > Phormidesmidaceae > Nodosilinea. The sequence goes on along the minus strand of JAGWXD010000026.1, from coordinate 30,656 downwards.
GCTTGATCTGGTCAATGGTGAGTTGGCCGTAATGCAGCAAGGACGCCAGTAAGGCGGCTTCGGCTTGGCCGGTGGTGAGGGCTTGATAGATATGATGGCAGTTGCCGGCTCCACCCGAGGCGATCACCGGTACGGGCACCCGATCGGCAATGGCTCGGGTTAACTCCAGGTCATAGCCGGCCTGGGTGCCATCGGCGTCCATGCTGGTAATTAGCAGTTCTCCCGCGCCTCGGGCCACCATGGCCTCGGCCCAGACAAGGGCGTCGAGACCGGTATTTTCCCGACCGCCGCGAATATAAACATCCCAGCCAGGAGCTTCAGAACCAGGGCGGCGTCGGGCATCGATGGCGACCACAATACACTGGGAGCCGAAGCGATCGCTGGCTGCCTGGACAAACTCAGGATGCTTGACCGCGGCAGAATTAATGCTAACTTTGTCGGCCCCGGCCCGTAACAGTTGTTTAATTGTCTCTAAGGATTGAATGCCACCACCAACGGTCAGGGGAATAAATACCCGCTCGGCGGTTTGGTAAACGACGTCGTAAATAATATCCCGGTCTTCGTGGGTGGCGGTAATATCGAGAAATACCAGCTCATCGGCCCCTGCGTCGTTGTAGGCCTGGGCTAGCTCGACCGGGTCGCCTGCGTCTTTTAAATCAACAAAATTAATGCCCTTCACCACCCGGCCAGCGTTGACATCTAAACAGGGAAGAATTCGTTTGGCTAGCATGGGTGTCCTGCAGGGTACTACCATCAGTAATCTAACCCAGATAGGGGCCCTTGCAGCCCTCTGGAGTGCCATCGATTTAGCCCAATCGGCGGCGATCGGGCCCTGGGCAATGATTGCCCCAGGGCCGACATTAAGGGACAAGACGCTGATAGACTAAAATTTAGAATTGTTTATAGAGTTGCAGTGGGAGCCCTTGTTCGCTATGGCTTTAGAGATTGGCCAAAAAGTTAAAGTTATGCGCCTCAGGGATCGGGTATCCAAAGATGTGGCCGGCTACCTGGGTAAAAGTGGACTGGTGAGTCAGTTTAAAATGGTGGACGGTAGTGGCGTTGGCGTTGTTGTCAGTTTTGATGACCAATATGCCACCTGGTTCTTTGAAGATGAACTAGGTCCAGCCTAGGTTTCTTGTTGTTTGTAATAAAGCTATGGCTCAAATTTTGACCTTCTTAGGCAAAGGGGGATGTGGCAGCACCACCTATGCCATTGCCACAGCTAAGCAACTGGCAGCCCAGGGTCGGCGAGTTTTATTGATGATTCAGGATGTCACCCCTGCTCCCGGACTTGTGTTGGGAGCAGCCCTGGGTCCGGTGCGGCAAGAAATTGAGCCCCAGCTATGGGCTCTGCAGGTCCACACCACCGATTTGTTAGAGCATAGCTGGGATAGTCTTAAGGCCTTAGAAGGACGCTATCTCCGCACTCCTTTTCTAAAGGATATCTACGGCCAGGAATTGGCGATATTGCCTGGTATGGACGAAGCTCTGGCCCTCAACGCTCTGCGGGAGTACGACGCCAGTGGCGATTATGATGTGATTGTTTACGATGGTAACCAGGCCATGGCGACCTTACGGATGTTTGGTTTGCCCGAGGTGCTGGACTGGTATGTGCGGCGGTTTCGCGGAGTTTTTCAGCAATCCGATCTAGTGCGCACTGTTTCTCCCCTACTTCAACCCATCGCCGCAACGGTATTGGCTGTAGATTGGTCGGGGGATTTACTGGAGCAACCCACCGGAGAGGTGAGGTCCCTACTGCAGTTAGGCCGCGATGCGGTCAGCGATCCCCAGCGGGTGCTGGCCTTTTTGGTGACTACCCCGGCGGCGGCCGCCATTGCCACTGCCCGCTATCTTTGGGGGAGTGCTCAGCAGATTGGCCTGACCGTAGCAGGGGTCCTGGTTCATCAGGGGGCACTGGGATTGGAGTATGAACAGGCCTTTGCCCCCTTGCCTCATTTTTCTATGCCTGAACAAACTGAGGCTGGTTGGGGCGCTCTCATGGCTAATCTGCCGGATCCCCAGCATCTGGCCCAGACCGCTAACCGGGCTACCGTTGTGGACCTGGGTGGTCGGGTAGTGAAGTTGTTTTTGCCCAGTTTTGATAAAAGTCAGGTGAAGTTAACCCAGTCGGGTCCAGAGGTGACGGTGCAAGCTGGTAACCAACGGCGTAACCTGGCTCTGCCATCGGAGCTGCAGGGTAAGTCTGTGACTGGGGCCAGATTTCAAGACCAGTATCTGGTGATTTCCTTTGCTTGAACCAGCCCTTCTCGCTCTCCGCCGCGATCGCCTTTGCCCTATCTATCCCTGAAGGTTTACTATGGTTGAACCCCTCGCCTCGCCACCGGGCGATCGCCCCCCCCTTCCCGAACCGACTACCGACCAGGGCAGTGCAGCCCGCCAGCTGTTAGGGATGAAGGGGGCAAAAAGTGGTGAAACCTCGATCTGGAAAATTCGCCTGCAATTAATGAAGCCCATTACTTGGATCCCTCTGATCTGGGGGGTGGTGTGTGGGGCGGCATCCTCTGGGCAGTTTCACTGGAGCCTGGAGCAGGTGATGATTTCAGCGGCCTGTATGTTGCTATCTGGCCCCCTGTTAACGGGCTATACCCAGACCCTCAACGATTTTTACGATCGCGACATTGACGCCATCAACGAACCCTACCGCCCCATTCCCTCGGGGGCCATTTCTATCCCCCAGGTGATTGGCCAAATCTGGCTACTTCTGGGGCTTGGGGTGGCCCTGGCCTACACCCTAGATCGCTGGGCTGGTCATAGTTTTCCCACGATTACGGGGTTGGCCCTGGGGGGAGCCCTGTTGTCCTATATCTATTCGGCTCCGCCCCTAAAGTTGAAACAAAATGGCTGGCTGGGCAACTACGCCCTGGGGGCCAGCTACATTGCCCTGCCCTGGTGGGCCGGCCATGCCCTGTTTGGGGACCTCAACAGCACCCTGGTGGTGCTCACCCTGTTCTACAGTCTGGCCGGTCTGGGAATCGCCATCGTCAACGATTTTAAAAGTGTTGAGGGCGATCGCCAGATGGGGCTGAAGTCGCTGCCAGTTATGTTTGGCATTGGTTCGGCCGCCTGGATTTGTGTGTTGATGATTGATATTTTTCAAGGGGCGATCGCCGCCTATCTAATCGCCATTCATCAAAACCTCTACGCCGTGATCCTGATTCTGCTGATTATTCCCCAGATTACCTTGCAGGATATGTATTTCCTGCGGGACCCCCTGGCTAACGATGTTACCTATCAAGCCAGAGCCCAGCCCTTTCTGGTGTTGGGTATGCTGGTAGCGGGCCTGGCCTTTGGCCATGGACTACTGGCAACCTAGCCAGCGGCTCTGCCGCCGCCCCTTGCTGAAAGGGCGGAAACCCCCTACAGTTCTTTTTAGGTTTTTTTAATATTTTTTTTACTATGCCCCGACCTTGGTTGATCTGGCTATCTCCCTACCGCAGTCCATCACCCGCAGCCGGGTCGGTCAACTTTTCCCGTACCGTTTCTTCCCGTCGCCAGGGTGCAGCCCAGCCGCGGCCAGGTTCTAACCGACGGGGCTGGGGGTGGCTTCCCCCCAGCGAAAGACCCCAGATCCTGCTGTGGTTGCTGATGCTGGTCAGTGCCCTGGGGGCAGGCGGGCTGACCCGGGTCTGGGCTCTGGCCCAAACCACCTATGCCAGTCTTCCCGATGCTAAGCTAGCCCTTACCTATCAACGAGACGGCACCCTGACCATGGTGTCGGCAGACGGGGTAGTGTTACAAAAAATCGGGCCGGGGGCCCATGAAACCATTGCCTACAAAAACATTCCTCCCCGGCTGATCGAGGCCTTCATTGCGGCTGAAGACCAGCGATTTTATCAACACCAAGGGGTGGATGCCCATGGTATTGGTCGAGCTGTTTGGGCTAATTTGCGCCAGCGAGATGTGGTCGAAGGGGCCAGTACCATCACTCAGCAACTAGCTCGGATTGTCTACCTAAATCAAGATAAGAGTTTCCAGCGCAAAGCTAAGGAAATTCTGATGGCCTACAAACTAGAGAAGAAACTCAAGAAAAATCAGATTATGGAGCGGTACCTGAACCTGGTTTATCTGGGTTCTGGGGCCTACGGCGTGGCTGATGCGGCCTGGGTATATTTTGGTAAAACCATGAAGCAGTTGACCGTGGCGGAAATGGCCATGATCGCTGGTATGGCCCCCGCCCCCAGCCGTTACTCGCCAGTGGTTAATCCTCAAGCAGCCCAGAATCAGCGTAACCGGGTGATTCGGCAAATGCTGGCGACCAAAGCAATTACCGCCGCTGAGGCGAATGCGGCGATCGCGACCCCGATTCAGATCCAGCCCAAACAACCCAAATTTCTCTACAGTCAGTTTCCCTATTTCACCATCTATGTTCAGAGGCAGTTAGAACAGGTCCTATCCCCTGAACAACTGGCAGCAGGTGGGTTAACGGTAGAGACCAGTCTCAATGTTAACTGGCAAAAAAAGGCAGAAAAAACCGTAGACCAGGCGATCGAGCAGTACAGCCGCTGGCAGGGCATCGACCAGGTGGCCCTGGCGGCGGTTGACCCCCGATCTGGGGAAATCAAAGCCATGGTAGGGGGCAACGACTTTAATAAAACTCAGTTTAACCGGGCTACCCAGGCCCAGCGCCAGCCCGGCTCTACTTTCAAAACCTTTGTTTACACGACGGCTATTGCGGCTGGTTTCTCCCCCTATAAGGAGTACGTCGATGCTCCCTACACGGTTGATGCCTATCAGCCCGAGAATTACGATAAAAACTACCGCGGTAAGGTTAACCTACTGGATGCACTGCGTCACTCTGTCAATGTGGTGGCGGTCAAGCTGCTGATAGATGTGGGTTTTGACCCAGTGGTCAAAATCGCCAAGGCGATGGGCATCGAGTCTCCCTTGTTATCGGCCTATTCTCTGGCATTGGGCTCTTCAGAGGTCAACCTTCTAGAGTTAACCAGCGCCTACGGCACCCTGGCCAATCAAGGCCGCCATGTGCCAGCCCACGGTATTCGGCGGGTGTGGAATAGCCAGGGCAAAGTTCTTTACCAGGCTCCCAAGAAATCTACCCAGGCGGTCGATAAAGACACCGCCGCCATTATGACCTGGATGCTCCAAGGAGTCGTCCAAGGAGGCACGGCGACCAGTGCCTCTCTGGGCCGACCTGTAGCAGGTAAGACTGGTACCTCTGAGAAAAACCGCGATCTTTGGTTTATTGGCTATATTCCCCAACTGGTAGCTGGGATATGGATGGGTAAGGACGATAGTAGTCCTACCCGGGGGGCTAGTGGTACCGCCGCCGCTATCTGGCGCATGTTTATGGCCCAACTCACAGATGATATCCCGGTGGAGAAATTTCCTGAGTTGCCCCGCCTGGCGGGCCGTAAGGGCAGCATTAAGGCCAAGCCAATTAAGCCCAGTCGGGTTAGCAACGATCCACCAGTGGATGCCACCAGCGATACTGAATCTAAGTCAAAATCCCAAGATCCGAGTAAATCTTCCACCAATCAGGAACCCTCCACGGGGTCCTCTGGCTCGGCCTCTCCAGGCCTAACTCCGGCCCCAGTTCCTGAGGTGCCGACTTTGCCTGATCCTCAGCCCCCCGTCATACCCGAGCCACCGCGTCAGCATACTCCAGATCCAACCCCTCCCCCTGTCGTCAGTCCGGCTCCCCCAGCTCCACCGCCGGTCCCCTTAGCACCAGCCCCATTGCCCTCAGGGGGACCGGGAAGCACGCCCTAGGGCTCAGTTTCTATAGACTGTAGGCTCTGGTCCAGATCGGCTTTCAGGTCATGCTCGTGCTCCAGGCCAATAGAAAGCCGTAGCAGATTGGTCGGTGTTTGGGTGCCAGGGGCTTCCACCGAGGCCCGGTGCTCCAGGGTACTGTGGGGACCGCCAAAACTGGTGGCTTGGGTGAAAAGCCGAGTTTGGGCAGCAACCCGCAGAGCAGCGGTCTGTCCCCCCCTCACCAGCACCGATAGCAGCCCGCCATACCCCGCCATTTGCTGCTGGGCAATGCGATGCCCCGGATGATGCTCTAACCCCGGATAGAGGACGGCTTCAATGGCAGGGTGTTGGTCAAGCCAGTGGGCGATCGCCTGGGCTGTTTGGCTCTGGGCCCGCACCCGTAGGGGTAAGGTTTGCAGACCCCGTAGGGTGAGCCAGCAATCAAAGGGTGAGGGAATCGCTCCACCCACGGTTTGAATCAACCGTAGCTGTTCAAAAAGAGGATTTATCTCGCGGGTAATCACCGCTCCCCCAATCACATCGCCGTGGCCGGCCAGGTATTTAGTCGTGGCATGAATCACAAAATCTGCCCCCAGGGTGAGAGGGGTTTGCAGCACCGGTGAGGCAAGGGTGTTATCACAGGCCAGGTAAGCACCGGCGCGGTGAACCAGGTCGGCAACCGCCCGGACATCGCTAACCTTTAGCAGGGGATTAGAGGGGGTTTCGATTAAAACCAGGCGAGTTTGGGAACGCAGCGCACTAGCTAGAGCCCCTAGGTCAGTGGTATCCACCAGGGTATAGGCAAGACCCCAAGGCCCCAGGATCTTTTCCAGCATTTGTTGCACCCCAAAGTAAACACTGGTGGGGGCAACCACATGATCCCCAGGCTTGAGAGTTTGCAACAAACTCAGGGTAGCCACGGAGCCAGAGGCAAAAACCGCTGCGTCAACCCCCTGCTCCAAGGTCGCTAGGGCCGACTCCAGGGTATTACGGTTAGGATTACCACTGCGACCGTAGCTGTACCCACCCCCATAGCTACCGTCAGCGCACCGCTCAAAGGTGGTGGATAGGTAAATCGGCGATATTAAGGCCCCGGTAGCTGGGTCAAGGGTATTGGCACCATAAACGACCTGGGTTTCAAACTCCATAGCTAACCTCTACATAGACAAAAAGTCCTGCCCTAGGGCAGGACTTTTTTATAACCAACTATCTAGCTAATTAACCAAAAGCTTGGCCAAAATCGCTTAGAAATTGAAGCTAGCCTTGACTGCGCCCCATACACCGGAGGTGTCAGAGCCACCGGTCTTAGTGTCGCCGTAGATAACGGCGGGGGTAATGGTCAGGTACTTGCTAAAGGGAATCTGGTAGTAGCCTTCCACCAGGAAAGGATTAGCCGTTTCGCCGACGGTTTGAGGTAGCTGACCGCCGTAGATACCCAGTTGGGAACCTTCTAGCATCAAATCCTTAAGACCGACACCAGCGGTCCAGCTAAAGTCGTTGCCACCACTAAAGTCACTGTAAGCGCCGTGGCCAGCCACAAAGAACTTGCCAAAGTCAAAGCTAACAGAACCCGCATAGGTGTTGGCAGCGCCTGCAGCACCACCCGCAAACACCGCAGAGTTGTCGCTGTGCAGGTAGGTCAAGGCACCGCTAAATACTCCACCGGGCAGGTAGGTCAGCTGGGCAATGTAGCTCTGGTTAGCAGCAGAGAAAATACCCACCGCCGGATTGGCCGCCCCAGGGTAACCTGCGGTGTAGCCCAAATCTAAAGTCAGGGCCTTACCAAAGCCAATGTTGACACCAGCGCCAGCGCCAGCACCGGTACTGCCGCCCACATCATAGAACTGAGCACCACTGGCATCAGCCACGCCAGGACCATCGTAGGGCAGAATGGTGCTGGTGACCCAGTCGTTGCCAGACAGACCCACACCTGACAGGGTGACGCTAATGGTCTTACCAACGGGGAACTTGTAGAACAGTTGATTCAGACTAATCGAGGTGTCAGTACCAGAAGCATAGGCCAGGCCACCCAGATCTTCGGGGGAAATAGCATTACCCACACTACCTTGCAGACGAATCTTCAGCAAGTCGCTTCCGGTGAGGCTGGTGTTGAAGTTCAAGCGAGCCCGACTGGCAACGCTAGTGCTGGTTTCAGTACTACCCAGCTTGTCAAAAGGCACTACCAGGTTCATATCAACCTGGCCAGCCAGCTTGGTGGTGGTAGAAAATTGTTGAGCTTCCAGGGTGGCGGTCTTCGCTTCTAGGGAGTCAACCCGACCGCGCAGGGTGGCCAGTTCAGCCTGAAACTCTTCTTGCAGACGACGGATGGCCGCTAAATCATCGGGATTGATAGCCGATTGGGAAATCAGCACCGCCATTACGTCTAAGCAAGAGTTCAAACCAGCGGCGAACTCATAGCGGGTGAGGGACCGATCGCCACGGAAGGTGCGATCGGGGTAGCCCTGCAAACAACCATAATTCTGTACCAGGCTTTGCAGCGACTGGAAAGCCCAATCAGAGGGCTTAACATCGGTTAATTCAGCCACGCTGGTAACCTGAGCCAATTGCACAGGGGCTGACTTCAGGGTAGCCGCTTGCAGACTATCAACCGTATTTACAGGGGCGGATTCAGCCGCCAAGGTAGCACCCGATACGGCCACCACTGCACCCAGAGCGGCAGGGGCTACCAGCAAAGCTTTCCAAAGTAACTTAGACATTTAATCTCTCCTCACACCTTAAAAGGCTAATTTTGCAAGCAACAGTTCATAAAGAACTGAAAATGACAAAAACATACCGGAGTCAATAGTCTCCGAAACATCCTCGCATTCCTTTCGAAACAAATGCTAACAGATTAAAGCCATCTTGACCAGAGCTGATCAAAATAAATCCTTAACCCGGTGAGGAGTTTTAGAGACCAACCGTTCCGGTATGGCCAGTTAAGTTGAGAGAGAGATTAAATCAACACACTAGTAAAAGATTACTTAGTTAACCCCCGAGCAGATAGCTGGGATTGGGGGAGAAAGACCCACTAGGGTTTTTCTCCCCCTCAGCTATCTAGAACTTGAAGGTAGCCCGCAGAGCACCCCAGATACCCGCGGTATCGCTACCACCAGTGCTGTACTTGGCATCGCCATAGATAACAGCAGGGGTAACGGTCAGGTACTTGCTAAAGGGAATCTCGTAATAACCTTCCACCAGGAAAGGATTATCGGTACGACCAGAAACCTGGGGTAACTGGCCACCGTAGACCCCTAACTTGGAACCGGTCAGGCCAAAGTCGCTAACCCCAGCGCCAACGGTCCAGCTGAAGTCGTTGCCACTACCACCGGTGAAGGTGGTGTAGGCACCGTGACCAGCCAGGAAGAACTTATCAAAGTTAAAGCTAACCAAACCGGCAAAGGTATCGGTAGGACCAGCCGCAGCAAATTGGGCGGACCTATCGTTGTGCAGGTAGGCGACAGCGGCGTTGAGGAACCCACCTTTGGGAATGAAGTTCAACTGGGCGATGTAGCTTTGGTTAGAAGCGGCAAATATACCCACATTAGGGGCACTAGCACCACCGTAACCAGCGGTGTAACCCAGGTCCAGCACCACGCTGTCGGAGAAGGAGAAGTTCAGACCAACCCCAGCCCCGTTGCTGCTGCTACCACCAAAGTCATAGAACTGAGCGCCACTGGCGTCAGCCACGGCGGGACCATCGTAGGGCAGAATGGTGCTGCTAACCCAGTCGTTACCCGAGAAACCCTTGGCCGCCACAGCTACGGTCAGGCTATTGCTAACAGGGAACCTATAGTAAAAGTCATCGACTATCACGCCGTAAGAAACACTGTTACCAACACCGCTGGAGTTAGCCAGACCAGCGAAGCCAGCCAGGGCATTAGCACCAGTGGTGCTTTGCAGACGAATGCGCAGCCGGTCCCTGCCGGTGAAGCTGGTGTCAAAGTTCAGGCGAGCCCGGGCTTCAACACTGGTGCTGGTTTCCTTGCTATTGGTGTTATCCAAAACGTCAATGGGAGTAACCAGGTGCATATCTACCTGACCCCGCAGTTTAGTGGTGGTAGAAAACTGCTGGGCCTCTAGCTTGGCGGTGGTGGCTTCTAGAGTTTCTACCCGGCCACGCAGAATAGCCAGTTCAGACTGGAACTCTTCTTGTAGGCGGCGAATGGCAGCCAGATCGTCGGGATTAATGGCCGACTGGGAAATCAACACCGCAACTACATCCAAGCAGGAGTTCAGACCAGCAGCGAATTCGTAGCGGGTGAGGGAGCTGCTGCCACGGAAGGTGCGGTCAGGGTAGCCCTGCAGGCATCCATAGTTTTGCACCAGCCCTTGCAGAGCCTGGAAAGCCCAATCGGAAGGCTTAACGTCGGTCAGTTCAGAAACGTTGGTAACCTGAGCCAGTTGCACAGGAGCTGACTTAACAGCAGTGGACTGCAGACCATCAACGGTATTTACAGGAGCGGATTCAGCCGCCAGAGCCGTACCCGATACAGCCACAGCAGCTCCCAGAGCGGCGGGGGCTACCAGTAGGGCTTTCCACAAAAGTTTAGACATGTAGTTTTTCCTCACACCTTATAAAAAGGATTTGCATTTAGCCCTTGGGGCATTTAAGTCAAAACACTTGCTGTCAAAATCCCCTGAACAGTTACTGGTCAGGATTGACTATGAACAGCTCGTGGAAGCAATAGTAACAGCTTTTTGAAGGGAAATCAATCTAATTTCGAATCAACAAAAATCAGGATTAAGTTTAATTCAGAATTAAGGTTAAATTATATCTAAAATAAATTTAATTAAAGGTTAGGTTAAACTAGCCTAGAATTCATCTATGTTTTCTATCTGCTTCCATCTATGGATGACCAGGTCAGGTGCCCCGGCTAATCGGGCGAATCTCTGGCGCTAGGGTGGCCCTCGGCCTTGGGTAGGGGAGTTGGGTGGGCTCGGGGCCGTTGCTAGCCTGGTGTAAAGTTAGGATTAGGGTTTTTTGAGTTCTTCTGCCCCATTTTTCTGTCCCATGGTGCTACCTTTGCAGGGCTGGTTAACCCTGCGTCACTATCGCCTGCGCTGGCTGCCCCCTGACGTGTTAGCCGGCCTAACGGTGGCGGCTTACCTGGTGCCCCAATGTATGGCCTACGGTGAGTTGGCTGGAGTTGGCCCGGCACCGGGGTTGTGGGCAAGTCTGCCGGCTCTGTTGGTTTACTTCTGGTTGGGGTCATCTCCCCAGGTATCGGTGGGCCCCGAGTCCACCACTGCCGTTATGACCGCCGCCACCGTGGGGACTCTGGTCGCCACCTACGGCGGTAGCTATGCTCTAATTGCGGCCTTGCTGGCCTGTCTGGTGGGGTGTGTGTGCCTGGTGGCTTACCTGGCCCGGTTGAGCTTTCTGGCCGATCTGCTATCACGGCCAATTCTGATTGGCTATATGACCGGGGTGGCTGTGATGATGATGGTGGGGCAATTGGGTAAGGTGACTGGCCTGACCATAGAGTCCACCTCGCTGGTGGGTCAGGTACTGGAGTTTTTTAGCCATTTAGACCGGATCCATCTTCCTACCCTGCTATTGTCCCTTGGTCTGCTGGGGTTTCTCTTGGTCGGGCAGGCATACTTCCCCAGGCTGCCGGGTCCCCTGCTAGCGGTCTTACTGGCCACCCTGGTGGTGTGGCTGGGCGATCTGGATGGCCAGGGTATTGCGCTGGTTGAGCCGATTCCGGCAGGCTTCCCCCGGCCCCAGTTACCCCTGGTTACCGGGGCGGAGGTTGGGCCCGCCCTAACGGCGGCCATTGGCATTGCGGTGGTTGCCTATTCTGACAATGTGTTGACGGCTCGGGCCTTTGCTACCCGCAATCGCTACACCATCGACCCCGGCCAGGAGTTGCTGGCCCTGGGCATGGCTAACCTGGCGGCGGGGCTGATGCAGGGCTTTCCGGTCAGTAGTAGTGCCAGTCGGGCTAGCATTGGCGATGCCCTGGGGAGTAAAACCCAGGTCTATTCTCTGGTGTCTTGGGCAGTTGTAGGGGCTGTATTGCTATGGTTACGGCCCCTGCTGGGGTTATTTCCTAAGGCGGCCCTGGGGACCCTGGTGATCTACGCCGCCACTCGCTTAATTGACCCGCAGGAGTTCGGGCGATTGCGACGATTTCGCTGGAATGATTTTGCCCTGGCAGTTCTGACCACCCTGGGGGTGCTGGCCACTGATTTACTGGTAGGGGTGGCGATCGCGGTGGCACTGTCGGTAATTGAGTTGTTGGCCCGGGTGGCCCGCCCCCACGATGCGGTAATGGGCAAGGTGCCAGGTCTGGAGGGGCTCCACGATATTAGTGACTGGCCCGGGGCGACTACCATCCCTGGTCTGCTGTTGTACCGCTACGATGCGCCGCTGTTTTTTGCCAATGTTGAAGACTTTAAGCGGCGAGCGTTGCGAGCCATTGATTTGGAAAGCTCTCCAGTTCGCTGGTTTGTGCTGAATGCGGAGGCAATTGGGGAAATGGATATTACCGCCGCTGACATGCTGGCAGACCTGTACGATGAGTTAACCGCCCGGGGCATCACCATGGGGATGGCCCGGGTGAAGCAAGACCTCTATATGCAACTGGAGCGATCGGGGTTACTAGCTCGCCTGGGAGATCATATCTATTTCACCCTGCCGAGCGCGATCGCGGCCTTCTTGAAGAGTACCGATGGAAAGCCCGATCTCCCAGCCGGCTAACTGGCTGGCGGCGGCCCCAGTTAGCAGAATTCTGTGCAGCAGATCGGTTGAATGGCCTATTCTTAGAAACAGATCCGGTAACAACGCCAGGCGAGATAGCTGACTAAGGCCAGGGGCAGAAGCGGGCTCCTGAGGTCCCTACCCTTGGGTGCGCGCCAGCTGACGTTAATCTCCCCCAGGCTGGCCAAGATCGATCACCGCCAACCTTAACAACAGCCCCTGCCCTGCTGGGCGCGAGGGCAGCTAACTCCTAACGGCGACCATGGTTAGACAACGTATTCTCTCTGGCATTCAACCGACTGGCAATCTTCACCTGGGCAATTATCTGGGGGCAATCCGTAACTGGATAGACCTGCAACAGGAGTATGATGCCTTTTTGTTTATGGCCGATCTTCATGCCATAACCGTTCCCCACGATCCCCGGCGCCTGGCGGCAGACACCTACAAGGTGGCGGCCACCTATATCGCCTGTGGCATTGACCCAGCCCGGGCCACGATTTTTGTCCAGTCCCACCTGTCGGCCCATGCAGAACTGGCCTGGCTGTTTAACTGTCTGACCCCCCTCAACTGGCTAGAACGGATGATTCAATTCAAGGAGAAGGCGGTCAAACAGGGGGAAAACGTCAGTATTGGGTTGCTCGACTATCCGGTTTTACAGGCAGCCGATATCTTACTCTACGAGCCCGACCTGGTGCCTGTCGGCGAAGACCAGAAACAACACCTGGAGCTCACCCGCGATATCGCTAACCGGCTTAATTTTCAATACGGTAGCCAGGAAAGTCCCCTGCTAAAGGTGCCTGAGCCCCTGATTAGAGAGGCTGGAGCCCGAGTCATGAGCCTCAGTGACGGCACTCGTAAAATGTCTAAGTCAGACCCCTCTGAGCAAAGTCGCATCGATCTGAGCGATCCTCCCGAGGTGATTATCAAAAAAATTAAACGGGCCAAAACTGACCAGGAACGGGGCCTCTGGTTTGATGACCCGGCCCGCCCCGAATGCCATAACCTGCTCAATCTATACATGCTGCTATCGCAACAGTCAAAGGCGGCGGTAGCAGCAGAATGCGCCTCCATGGGCTGGGGTCAGTTTAAGCCCCGGCTGGGGGAAGCCATGGTCACTGCCCTGGCCCCAATTCAGACCAGATTGGCAGAGCTGATGGGCGATCGCACCTACCTGGAAGGAATTCTGCGTCAGGGCCGGGAAAAGGCCGCGTCGGTAGCCAATGTAACCCTGACCCGGGTGAAAGACGCGCTGGGCTATTCCAGGCCCCTGTAAAACCTGAGGGTAAACCTGGAATTACTTAGCTGGAGCTGGAGTCGGGCTAGTCCCAGGGCCTGTCTCCTGGGCGGCCATTTGTTTAATCTGATCTTTGAATTGGGCGGGAGCCATGGTGACGGCCTGATCAAACAGGGGTTGGGCGGCCCCTAAGTCGCCCTTCTCCTTAAGTACCAGGGCCTTAGCCAGAATTGGCCGAAAGTTGTTGGGGCTGGCAGCAATAGCTTCATCATAGAGCCCCAGGGCCTGGTCAAACTGCTTGGTTTCGGCATAGACCTGAGCTAGTAAGAGTCTAACCGAAAGGGTATCAACAGTCCCAGGTGATCCGTCACCCTGGGGTTTAGCCCCTCCCTGGGTTTTAGCCGCAGTGGCCAGGGTGTCCTTTAATAGCCCGATCGCGGCTTGAGGCCGTTTTTGTTCCATCAATAAGGCGGTTAACCCCTGCAGGGCATTCAGGTCAGCAGAATTACCATCCAGTACCTGCCGGTAAGCCTGGGCAGCCCCCTCCAGGTCCCCCAGGCGCTGTTTGGTTTGAGCCAGTAGAACCTGATACTCCGATACCTTAGGGTTTTGTTCAACCAGTGTTTGTAGGGGCTCTAAAATTCCCTTAATGTCTCCCAGCTTCAGGCGAGTTTCAATCAGGCCCTTGAGGGCGGTTTGATTAGTGGGTTCTCGCCCTAGAACTAATTCGTAGCCCTTGGCTTGAGCCTCCAACTCCCCCTTTTGAGCCGTTGGGTCAACCGCCGGAGAGGGGTTGGCTGGGCGACGGCCTTGACTGCCACTTAAAATCGGCAGCAGAGACAGGGACAAAAAGGCCGCCATCGCTAGAATCAGAACGGTGCCCACCAGCCAGCGATTTCGTTTCTCGGTCACAGTAATAGCCTCACACTTGCTAACAGGGCTACAGTAGCAAAGATATTATGCAGAACTTTTAGAAAAGATGCGGATTTTTAGAAAAAGCCGTGGAAATATATCAAAGAGAACACCGAAATTTGAATGTTACGCTAGGCTTACAAGTCAGGTATGGGTTAATTAGTTGGTCAGCCTTTAGCTGATTAAGGTTAAGAGGAGGTTAGTGGTGTTATGAGTTCGGCAGAGCAAAAGTCCCTAGAGCAAAGCCCGTCCCAGGTGGTGCCGTCAACCCCCGATTCGGAACCACTCCCCCAGGTGTCGCCGGAACCACTCAAGGCTCCGCCGGCGCGGCCCAAACTGGTCGCTCCCCTGCCCCGGCCAACCCTACCGTCTCAATCTAAGCCAGAGCTGAATTCCCATCGTCCCCAGTCGCCTCGCCCCAGCCGCCCCGATAGCGCCCTGGCCATTCCAGTGGAACCAGACCAGGCAGCGTCTTTAGATCCGGCTATGTATCGTTATTTGCCCATTGCTCCACCTAGCGAGCCTATGCAGTACCGGGCCATTGGGCTGGTGCGGGGCACCTACAGCCCCATGGTAGCCGATGAGCTGAATCGCGGTAACCTGATTACCGAGCAGGGCGATACCATTGACGCGGTGCTGCTAGGACGGGTTACCAGTCTGGTTAAAAAGCACCTTGATCTAAATCTCCCCCATCTATGGGTGGTCTATCCCCGCACCCGACAGAGGGAAGACGCCCCAGCGGATTTAGACCTGCATTTGCAAATTGTCGGGGTTTGGGAGCCCGAAACCCTGGGTTTACCTGGAGAAACCCCGGCGACGGATCAAGATGACCAATCCTTGCCCCCTGAGGACAGGCTATCTAAGGGGCCAGGGGCTGACTTGCCCGCGATCGATGAGAATTTTTTCTCTATCCGTGGCGAGGTGATTAAATACTCTCCTGAAGAACAGGCGATCACGGTCAAAATACTCCAGGGTATAAAGCGCTCTCCGGGGGTGCCTAAGCCCTTTAAGCTTAATCTTCAGGGCACTATTGAAGGCCGTACCGTCGGTTATTTCTGGGACTTTAAGGTAAAACGTGAAGGCAAGATTTTGTTTGCCCAGCAGGCGGCGGTGGTGGGTATCGTACCGCCGAAGAAGCGATCGTCATCAGGGCGTCAGGGCCCCCGGCGCAAACCACCAACCGATCAGGTCCCTAGCCAACCTCTGGTCAAGCCCGATATTGCCCGACCAAAGAAGGTTGTTCTAGATAGCTAAGCGCTATTCTGGGTCGGGGCGGCGGTGGCTGCCCAGGATGCTCTGGCTAACTACCCAGGGCATCCTGGGATAAAAAGTTACGGTCTTTAGGCAAGGTGGCTACGGCAGCCGTTAATTCAAACTGGCCCTGGCTAATCCACCGCTTCAGTTCTAGCTGGGCTTGTCTAGCCAGGTATAGGCTGGCCAGGGGAGCAGTTCTTACCGCCTGGCCTTCAATTGTAATAGAACCAGACTTTAGCTGGGCATAGCTCACCAGCCCAAAGGTGGGGCGGACCCGGCGGGGAATAGCAAAATCCATAACCGGGGCCACAATATCTCGATCTTGAACGGCGCAATGGCTAGCAACGGTCTCATTAAGAATGGGGATGGGCACCGCCACCCCAATCATCAGGGAGGGACCGTAGCCCTTGAAGTAACAGCCCCGTACCCACTCTGGCTGCATTTGCTTAGCGTCACCAATCAGGGCTACGGTGGCGGCGGGGCCAATGGGGGTGTGGTTAGGTAGCCGCCGTTGCAGAGGAAAGTGCTGGGTGCCTTCCCAGGCAATGTAGCCCACCCCACCGCCCAGCCAGAGGCGAGTGCCAATGCCAATGGCCTCCAGGTCGGGGTCGTTGAGCAGGGGGGAGAGGGCACCGGGGTTGGCATAGACCGCATTGCCCAGATGGGGCTGGAGGGGGCCCAGATAGGTGGATAGGGGCTGTTCTCCACCGTTCACCCCCACAATAAAATTTTGGTACAGACAGCGAGGGTTAAACAGATAGAACTGGTTGATGGTATCCCGGTTAATGGTGGTTTCTAAGGTTGCCCGGGGGTAGCAATCGGTGACATGGCCCGTCGCCTGCACATGGACAGAGCGACCGGCGATCAGATTGGCAATCACATGACCGCCGCCATACTCCCGGGTTTCTTGACTATCCAGTGAGTCTCCTGCTCGGCTGGCCACTGCTGGCTGGCTGGCCCCCACATAGATATCAACGGCACCAAAGCCAGCATAGGCAGGGACTCCATCTAGATAGCAGTGCAAGAGCTTAATGGGGGGATCGGTGTGACCCAGGTTAAGAATGGCTCCGCAGGATTCCATCGGTTCAAAGGTGCCGGTGACCACCACATCAACCGCCTTAGCAGCGGCGGCAATGCCTTCCTGCTGGGCCAGGGTTTTAAATTCCTCAGCTGTGTAAACCGCCACCTGACCCTGGCGAATTTTCTCATTGATGGTGTCGATGGTACGCATAGGAGTTAGTCAGGCTGATCCGGTGGTATGGGCTGTAATGCTAGTAGCCCGGCCATCACCAGGGAGGGAAATAGTAGCATTAGGCAGAGTAATCCGGGGGACGGCAGGGGATTCAGCATCGGTGCGATGTACTTGATCAAGGCGCTGATCAAGGCCGATAGGGCTAACAGCTTGAAAATCAGTCGGAGAGCAGCAAAGGCCATGGGTTAAACCTCAGAACGCCGCACATTTAGACAACACCACTGCTCACGGCGCCACAGGGTGGCTACTACCCAGCCATGTTGCTCCAGGGTTTCGGCTACCAGTTTAGATTGGCTGAGGAGAATCCCGCTAAAAATCCCCCAACTCTGGGGGGTGATCAGGGGCGGCAGTTGGGGAATCAAATCAATAATTACCTCCGCCAGAATATTGCATAGAATTCCGTCCACCGGAGCTGTCACAGTCTCCTTGAGGGTGTCCAGGCTACCGTGGACGATCGCCAGTTGCCCGGCGGTAATCTGGTTGAGTTGCCGATTGGCGATGGCAGAATTGACGGCCATATCGTCAATATCGGCGGCATAAACCCGCTGGGCTCCCAGCAGGATGGCAGCGATGGAGAGAATGCCAGAGCCGCAACCGATATCCGCCAGGGTAACCGGCTCACCGGGGTCCGCCAGGCGCATTTCTAGAGACTCCAGACAAAGTTGGGTGGTAGGGTGGGCACCGGTACCAAAGGCGATCCCTGGATCTAAGCGCAACACCAGCCGTTGGTTGTCGGCAGGGGGGTCAAGCCAGGCGGGGGTGACTAACAGGCGATCGCCGATCGGTTCGGGTTGCCAGTGCTGCTTCCAGCTTTTTGACCAGTCCTCTTCTTCGATCACCGTCCACCAGATTTGGGGAGAAGGCTGGTCATACACCAGGGCATCTTGCTTGATCAGTAAAGCAAGGGCGGAGAGATCGAGGAGTTCCATCCGGTGTTGGGGAAAGTAGGTTTTCACCACACAGGCCGTTCCCCGCATCTGACTAGCGGTGCCCTGGCTACCAAAGCTGTCAAAGCGCCAGAAGATAGCATCTTCTAGAGCGGGGCTGCCCAGTACCTGTACTTCCCACCAACTTGTGGCCATAGCTAAACCTATAGATTAACCGTATAGGCATCGCGAATACCCTCGACCTTCAGGATTTCTGTCAAAATCCCCTCTGGCAGTGGATCATCTAGACTCAGCACCATGACCGCGTCGCCCCGCACGATTTTGCGGCCTACCTGCATACTGGCAATGTTGACATTAAAGCTGCCCAGCAGGGACCCGATTTTGCCAATAATGCCGGGCATATCCCGGTGCAGGGTAAACAGCATATGCTGGGTGGGAGGGACATTGATGGGAAACTGATCGATATCGGTCACCCGAATCTCGCTGCCCCCCAGGAGTACACCGGTAACCGCATGTTCCCCCAGATTACCCCGGGCAGAAATGCTCAAGGAGCCGGTGTAGTCGCGGATACCCGCATCCCGGGTCTCAATCACGTGAATCCCCCGTTGTTTGGCTTCAATGGCCGCATTGACGTAATTGACCCGCTCCTGGAGGGCATTGGAGAGTAACCCCTTAAGGGTGGCAATCATAATCGGTTGACTATCCCCGGAGGCAATATCTCCCTGCAGCCGAACGGTGAGCTCCTGCACCCGCCCCCCCGCTAGCTGGCCCACCAGGTTGCCCAGGGTTTCTGCCAGTTGTAGGTAGGGCCTTAGTTTTTGCAAGACCTCAGGACTCAAGCCAGGAATATTAACCGCAGAACGGGCCGGCAGGCCCAATAGCACGTCTCGAATTTGCTCCGCTACATCAATGGCCACGTTGACCTGGGCTTCTTCCGTAGAGGCCCCCAGGTGGGGAGTCAGTACCACCGACTTACCCAACTCTCGCAGGTCAGAGGGCCCCAGGGGTTCAGCCTCGTAGACATCCAGAGCGGCACCACCAATGTGGCCCTGGCGCAGGGCGTCTGCCAGGGCGGTTTCATCAATGATGCCACCGCGAGCACAGTTGATAATCCGCACCGTCGGCTTCATCATCGCCAGGGTGCGAGCATTGATCAGATGGGTGGTTTCTGGGGTTTTAGGCAGGTGTAGGGTGATGTAATCGGCCTCCCGAAACAGCAGGTCTAAATCCACCAGGCGACAACCCAACTGCTCTGCTCGCTCCGCTGAGATGAAGGGGTCGTAGGCCAGCAACTTCATGCCCATGGCCCTAGCCACCGCCGCCACATGGGAGCCAATTTTGCCCAGACCCACTACCCCCAGAGTTTTTTTGTAGACCTCCACCCCGGTGAAATCACTGCGTTTCCATTCGCCGGCCTTAACGGAGCGATCAGCGCTGGGAATATAGCGGGAAAGGGCCATCATCATCGCCAGGGCGTGCTCGGCGGCGGCAATGGTATTGCCCTCCGGGGAGTTGACCACCAAAATGCCCCGGCGGGTGGCTGCCGGTACATCTACATTATCGACTCCGACCCCAGCCCGACCAATGATCTTGAGGTTTTGTCCGGCGGTTATGACAGCTTCGGTTACCCGGGTGCCGGATCGAATCATCAGGGCGTCGTAATCACCAATAATGTTAATCAGCTCCTCAGGGGCAAGACTGGTATTAACATCTACCTGGGCCACCTGGGAGAGAATATCCAGGCCAACTTGATCAATGGGGTCAGAAACAAGAACCTTGGGCATGGGTCAACTGCAAAAATGTCACAAGCATTTACTTTACTGTAAAGCCGGTTTTTCACCTAGGGCCTAGCCGACTAAACAGCTGTTTGAAAATAGACTGGCGGGGCTCCAGGAGAAACTAGAGCTGAGGTGGTCTTAGGCTTTGACCTTGCCGAAGCGGCGATCGCGCTGTTGATAGGCGGCCAGGGCTCGATGGAATTCACTGATATCGAAGTCAGGCCAGAGGGTATCGGTAACGTAAATTTCAGCGTAGGCCAGTTGCCATAGCAAAAAGTTACTAATCCGCATTTCACCGCTGGTGCGGATCAATAAATCGGGATCGGGCAGGTTGGCGGTGTAAAGATGGTGGCTAAACAGGGCCTCGGTAATCTCTTCAGGGGCTAGATTGCCCGCCTGCACCTGGCTGGCTAGGGCCCGACAGGCCTGGACAATGTCTTCCCGGCCACCGTAGTTGGTCGCCACGGTAAAGTTAATCCCCTGGTGGTGTTGGGTTTTGGTCACCGCCGATTGCATTTCTTGCTGCAGCGACAGGGGTAGGGCGCTTAGGTCCCCCACAAAGCGGATGCGGACGTTCTCTGCCATCATTTCTATCAATTCCTGGCGCAGCACCCGTTCAAACAGGGTCATCAAAAAGTCTACCTCTTCGACGGGGCGACCCCAGTTTTCCGTAGAAAAGGCGTAGGCGGTGAGGGCCCCAATGCCCCAGTCACGACAGCAGCGTAGCAGGGTTTTGAGGGTATCTACCCCGCGCCGATGACCCATGATCCGGGGCAACCCCCGGCCCTTGGCCCAGCGTCCATTGCCATCCATAATGACGGCTACGTGTTGGGGCAGCCGATCGGGCTGCAAATCGTTGGGTAGGGGATAACGGACAACAGGCTTGGGGATCATTTCTGCTTGGGAGGGGGGGAGGAGGACCGACTAGCTGAACGAGAAACAAAGGTGATTGCCTCATCAATCAACTGTCGCCCCAGGGTTCTCAGTCGAGGAGCTACGGGTTCGCGATCGCTGGTTTTGGCAAATCTAGATCGCAGGATACTACGCAGGCGGCTACTGGTTAAGGGTCGATCTAGCATACCGCCCTGGGCCAGGGAAATGGACCCGGTTTCCTCCGAGACCACCACGCAGATGCAATGTTCAACCCGCTCGGTAATGCCCATGGCGGCCCGGTGCCGGGTGCCCAACTGGCGCGAGGCCGCCCGCTCAGAAATCGGTAAGATTACTCCAGCCGCCACCACCCTCCCGCCCCGAATCAGCAGGGCGCCGTCGTGAAGCAGGGTGGTGGTCTGAAAAATAGTTTGAATCAATTCCTTCGAAACCTCGGCATTGAGCCTGACTCCGGGGACGGAAAAATCTCGGTCGTCCATGGGTTTATCGGTTTCTAAGATTAACAGAGCCCCGGTCCGATTTTGGGATAACTCCTTGACTGCATCGACAATTTCATCAATCACACTGTTGGCCTGGGGCAGGGCTTCCCGGGAGGGCCATAATAACTGCCTTAACCGGCCCTGACCCAGCAGTTCTAGCAGGCGGCGAAACTCCCCTTGCAGCATAAAGGCCATGGCCACCGCCGCTCCAATCACCAGTTTGTCAAGCACAAAGCCCAGCAGGGCCAGTCCCAGGGTTTTACTGAAGGCGGCGGCCAGCATCAGAAAAATCAGTCCTCGCACCATCCAGAGGGTGCGGCGATCGCCAATCACGATCAGCACAACATAGCTCAGTAGCAGCACCAGGGCAATGTCAAGAATTTGTAACCCTAACCGGACCCGGTCCGGGTTGATCAGCCATTGCTCCCAGAGGTAGTTCATGCCGTTTGAGGAGAAGGTGCAGGGCCCAGCCGATTAAGGTCTCCCGGGGCCAGGTTTAGGTCTGGGGCGTCTGCCCCAGGGTGGCGGGCAGGCAATCCTGGCGAATTAAATCCTGCAAGGTTTCCCGCCTCAAAATTAACTCAGCCTCCCCGTGGTGAACCAGAACGGCGGCGGGTCTGGGGACTCGATTATAGTTAGACGCCATGCTGTAATTGTAGGCACCGGTGGCGGCAATGGCGATCACATCCTGGTCTTGCAACACCGGCAGGGGAGCATCCTTAATGACAATGTCTCCCGATTCGCAGTGTTTACCTGCCAGGGTCACCCGTTGATCCAGGGGGGCCGTCATGCGGTTGGCCACCAGGGCTCGATAGACCGACTGATAGGTAATCGGCCTGGGATTGTCGGACATACCACCATCAACGGCGGCATAGGTGCGCAGCCCAGGAATCTGTTTCTGACTGCCCACCCGGTAAGCGGTGATACAGGCCGACCCAATCAGCGATCGCCCCGGCTCACACAGTAACCTTGGCAAGGGCAGTTGGTGAGTTTGGCAGGCGGTCACCACACTGTCACAGACGGTTTGCACCCAGGTATCAATACTGGGAGGATCGTCCGCCTCGGTGTAGCGAATCCCCAACCCACCCCCCACGTCTAACTCCGTCAGGGCAAGGCCATAGGCCTGGGCGGCCACTAACCACTGGGCCATCACCCCCCCCAGATCCCCATGGGGATTGAGTTCAAAAATCTGAGAGCCAATATGGGCATGCACCCCCAGGCAATGCAACTGGGGATGGTTAGCCAGAAACTCAAACACCGCCTCAATCTGGTCGGGATCAAAGCCAAACTTGCTATCCAGGTGACCGGTGCGGATGTACTCATGGGTGTGACACTCAATGCCGGGGGTGATCCGCAGCAGCATGGGCACCGGCTGACTAGCAGTGGCCGCCAGGGTCGCCAGGGTTTGCAGCTCTAGCCAGTTATCAACAACAATACGGCAGCCCACGGCCAGGGCCAGGGTGAGTTCCTCAAGGGATTTATTATTCCCATGAAAATAGATGGTTTCAGGGCGCACCCCGGCCTGGGTGGCGGTAAAGAGTTCTCCGGCGGAGACCACATCAATCCCCAGTCCCTCAGCGGCCACAATGGCGCAAACTGCCATACAGTTCCAGGCCTTAGAGGCGTAGAGCACCAGGGCTTCGCCTGGATAGTGCCGGGCAAAGCCCCGGCGGTACTGCTGGCAGGCCGTCCGCAGGGTGTGGTCATCTAAAACGTAGAGGGGAGAGCCAAACTGCTCCACTAGGTCCACCACATCGCAGCCCCCCACCACCAGATGGTCGGCCTGGTTTACCGCCGCTGTCAGAGGCAGCAGACTCTGGTTGGGGGAGGGTTCCGGCCCTTCTCCTTGAATGCCTAAGTACTGGGTGCTACCCAGCGTGGTGACTGTAAATGTCGATACCATGACGAGTTCCTAATCAATCCCTGGCCGCAACTATCTTCGGTTCTGGCTGCCACTCTGGCCAATCAAGTGATTAGCCAACAATAGTGATCAGACTGTGCCTATCCTACTGGACTGAGGTCGACTCAACCACCGAATTGGGTTGACGGCCCGGCCTCAGTGTACAATTATCCGCGGGTTACGACACACAGCCATGGGTGAAATTTGCTGTCTGGAACCATCTCTCCAGGATATTGCTGCCCTGGTGGATCTAGACCGGCGATCGCTGGGGGGACTCTGGTCTGGGGCTACCTACGGTCAAGAAATTGCCAGTCCCAATAGCTGCCTGCGGATGCTGACCAGCTCGGCCTTACCCTCCCCCTGCGTCATTGGTCTGGGCTGCTACTGGGCAATTTTAGAGGAAGCCCACCTGACCCTGCTAGCCATTGAGCCAACCTATCAGCGGCGGGGGCTGGGCCAGTGGCTGCTGAGTCAGCTGTTGATGGAGGCCAGACAGCAGGGGCTGCAACGCGCCACCCTGGAGGTGCGCTGCTCTAACCAGGGGGCAATTTTGCTCTACCAGGGTTTTGGCTTTCAGGCCCTGGGCCGGCGGCGGCGTTACTACGCCGACGGCGAAGATGCCCTGGTGCTGTGGCAGCAGGCCCTACAGAGCGCTGAGTTTCAAGCCAGACTGGTTGAATGCCGCGATCGCAGTCGGCACCGCCTGGCCCAGCAGGGATGGACTTTAAAGGGGTGAGGAAACCCGCTGTTTCCTGGGGCACAACCCGCAAAATTCCCTGTGCTAGAATTTCACTATCCGGCTCGCACCAGGTGATTATTACCATCATGTTTGAACGCTTCACAGAAAAAGCTATCAAGGTCATCATGCTGGCTCAAGAGGAAGCCCGGCGGCTTGGCCATAACTTCGTTGGCACCGAGCAAATCCTCCTGGGCCTGATTGGCGAAGGCACCGGCGTAGCCGCCAAGGTGTTGAAGTCCATGGGGGTCAACCTTAAGGATGCTCGCATTGAGGTGGAAAAGATTATTGGTCGGGGCTCGGGCTTTGTGGCGGTGGAAATTCCCTTCACTCCCCGGGCCAAGCGGGTGCTGGAACTTTCCCTAGAAGAAGCCCGACAGCTGGGCCACAACTATATTGGCACCGAGCATTTGCTGTTGGGGCTGATTCGGGAAGGGGAGGGTGTAGCCGCCCGAGTATTAGAAAACCTCGGTGTCGATCTCTCCAAGGTGCGTACCCAGGTGATTCGCATGCTGGGGGAAACCGCTGAAGTTTCCACTGGCGGTGGGCAAGGCCGTACTAAAACTCCCACCCTGGACGAGTTTGGCTCTAACCTCACCCAAATGGCTGCCGAGGGTAAGCTGGATCCGGTGGTAGGCCGTCAAAAAGAAATTGAGCGGGTGATTCAAATTTTGGGTCGTCGCACCAAAAATAATCCAGTCCTGATTGGTGAGCCTGGGGTGGGTAAGACCGCCATTGCCGAAGGGCTGGCCCAGCGCATTGGTAATGGCGATGTGCCCGACATTCTAGAAGACCGCCGGGTGGTCACCTTAGATATTGGCCTGCTGGTGGCGGGCACTAAGTACCGGGGTGAGTTTGAAGAGCGGCTGAAGAAAATCATGGATGAAATTCGCTCTGCCGGTAACGTCATTCTGGTGATTGATGAAGTCCATACCCTGATCGGGGCCGGCGCCGCCGAAGGGGCGATCGACGCTGCTAACATCCTCAAGCCGGCCCTGGCTCGGGGAGAACTACAGTGCATTGGGGCCACCACCCTAGACGAGTACCGCAAGCACATCGAACGGGATGCCGCCCTGGAACGGCGTTTTCAGCCGGTGATGGTGGGTGAACCCAGCGTTGATGAAACCATTGAGATTCTCCATGGCTTGCGCGATCGCTACGAACAGCACCACAAGCTGAAAATTTCTGACGAAGCCCTGGAGGCCGCGGCTAAGCTCTCCGATCGCTATATTTCTGACCGCTACCTGCCCGACAAGGCCATCGACTTGGTGGATGAAGCCGGCTCCCGGGTGCGGCTGATCAATTCCCAGTTGCCCCCCGCCGCCAAGGAATTGGACCGGGAGCTGCGTCAGGTGCTTAAGGATAAGGACAACGCCGTTCGCTCCCAGGACTTCGATAAAGCCGGTGAACTGCGCGATCGGGAAATGGAAATCAAGGCAGAAATCCGGGCGATCGCTCAGAACAAGGCTGCCGAAGAGTCAGAAGGGGAAGAATCCCCAGTGGTGGGCGAAGAAGACATCGCCCATATCGTCGCCTCCTGGACCGGCGTGCCTGTCAATAAACTGACCGAATCCGAGTCCGAAAAGCTGCTGCACATGGAGGACACCCTGCACCAGCGGCTGGTGGGCCAGGACGAAGCAGTAAAAGCTATTTCCCGCGCCATCCGGCGGGCTCGGGTGGGGCTTAAAAACCCCAACCGTCCCATTGCCAGTTTTGTCTTCTCTGGTCCCACTGGGGTGGGCAAAACTGAGCTGGCCAAGTCCCTGGCCTCCTACTTCTTTGGCTCCGAAGACGCCATGATTCGACTCGACATGTCGGAATTCATGGAACGTCACACCGTCTCCAAACTGATTGGTTCGCCTCCGGGCTATGTCGGTTACAACGAAGGCGGCCAGCTCACCGAAGCGGTGCGGCGGCGACCCTACACCGTGGTGCTGTTTGACGAAATTGAAAAGGCCCACCCCGATGTCTTCAACATGCTGCTGCAAATCTTAGAAGACGGTCGTCTTACTGATGCCAAGGGTCGTACAGTGGATTTCAAAAATACGCTGCTGATCATGACCTCCAACATTGGCTCCAAGGTGATTGAGAAGGGTGGCGGCGGTCTGGGCTTTGAGTTTGAGCAAAATCAGGCCGAATCCCAGTACAACCGGATTCGCTCCCTGGTGAACGAGGAGCTGAAGCAGTACTTCCGGCCTGAGTTTCTCAACCGTCTGGATGAAATTATTGTCTTCCGCCAGCTCACTAAGGACGAGGTGAAGGAGATTGCCGAAATCTTGCTGAAGGAAGTCTTTGCCCGTCTGACGGAAAAACACATCCATCTGCAAGTTACAGATCGCTTTAAAGAGCGCCTGGTGGAAGAGGGTTACAACCCCAGCTACGGGGCTCGTCCCCTGCGGCGGGCGATCATGCGCCTGCTGGAAGACACCCTGGCGGAGGAAATTCTCTCCGGTCGCCTGGTGGATGGGGATACGGCTACTGTGGATGTGGATGACACGGGTAAGGTCACCATCCAGGCTGAGCACCGCCGGGAACTGGTGGGGGCAGAAAGCTAGGCCTTGGGGTTAGACCCAAGCCGGGGGAAGCACTCTCAATGGGTGCTTCCCCACTTTTATAGCTCTGGTTGATGGCGTTGGCTAGCCACGGGCCGATGCTGTCGGGGCCAGATTTTAGATTTTTAGCGGTCCCAGGGTATCGATAAAGATATAGATTAGAACCAATACCTGAATGTTTAAGCCACTGTTCACCCTGGTGTTGACCCTATGAGTATTAAAATTATTGCTACCCAGCCCTACAGCGATCAAAAACCTGGTACCTCAGGGCTGCGTAAAAAAGTTAGGGTTTTTCAGCAGCCCCACTATTTAGAAAATTTCGTTCAGGCAACCTTTAACAGCCTAGAGGGCTACGCCAACCAGACCCTGGTGGTCGGGGGAGACGGACGTTATTACAACCGCCAAGCCATTCAAATTATTTTAAAAATGGCCGCGGCCAATGGGTTTGGCCGAGTATTGGTGGGCCTCAACGGAATCCTGTCTACCCCCGCTGCCTCCTGTGTAATTCGCAAGAACAGGGCCTTTGGGGGCATTATTCTGTCCGCCAGCCACAATCCTGGCGGGCCGGAGGAAGACTTTGGCATCAAATACAATATTGCTAATGGTGGTCCGGCTCCAGCTAACATTACCGATGCCATTTTTGACCAGAGCCGGGTAATCAAGGAATATAGGATTCTTGATGCGGTAGATCTAGATTTGAGTCGGGTCGGTACCCATAGTCTGGGACATATGACCGTGGAGGTGATTGACTCAGTCATCGACTACGCCGCCTTGATGGAAACCCTGTTTGATTTTGGTCAAATTCAGCGGTTGCTATCGGGGGGTAACTTCCGATTTTGTATGGATTCCCTCCATGCGGTCACCGGTCCCTACGCCCAGGCCCTGTTTGAGCGTCGCCTCAGTGCCCCCGCTGGTACGGTGGTGAACGGGGAACCCCTGGAGGACTTTGGCGGCGGCCACCCCGATCCCAACCTGGTCTATGCCCACGATTTGGTGGAGATTATGTTTGGCGATCAGGCCCCCGATTTTGGGGCGGCCTCCGATGGGGATGGAGATCGCAACATGGTGTTGGGCAACCACTTCTTCGTCACCCCCAGTGACAGCCTGGCGATTTTGGCCGCCAATGCCACCCTGGTACCCGGCTATCGCCATGGCCTGGCCGGTATTGCCCGATCCATGCCCACCAGTCAGGCCGCCGACCGGGTTGCCGAAAAACTGGGCATCGACTGCTACGAAACCCCCACCGGCTGGAAATTTTTCGGCAATTTACTGGATGCGGGCAAAGCTACCCTGTGTGGCGAAGAAAGCTTTGGCACAGGGTCCAATCACATTCGTGAAAAGGACGGCCTCTGGGCCGTGTTGTTCTGGCTGAATATTCTGGCGGTGAAGCAGCAATCGGTGGAGGCGATTGTGCGAGACCACTGGCGCACCTACGGCCGCAACTACTATTCTCGCCACGACTATGAGGGGGTTGATAGCGATCGGGCCAACACCCTGGTGGATAACCTGCGCCAGCAGTTGGCTACCCTCCCCGGCAAAAGCTTTGGCCCCTACACCGTTGCCTACGCCGATGACTTTGCCTACACCGACCCGGTGGATGGCAGTGTGAGCCAGCAGCAGGGTCTACGGATTGGCTTTAACGACGGTTCTCGAATTGTTTACCGGCTATCGGGTACCGGCACCTCTGGCGCTACCCTGCGTCTTTACGTCGAGCGCTTTGAGGCTGACCCCCACCAGCATGATCAAGATACCCAAGTGGCCTTGGGGGATTTGATCCAGCTGGCGGACCAGATTGGCCAGATTAAAACCCTCACTGGCCGCGATCAACCAACGGTGATCACCTAGGCCCCTCTGGTCAGTCCCAGAGTCGGCGACGTTGGGGGCCCTGCAGGCGATCGTGGCTATCCTGCAATAGGGTGGGAATGGGCAACTGCTCAGGACAGCGAGGCAGGCAGTCGCCACAGTCAGTACAACGGTTGGCCCGACGGCCTGGAAACCAATGGCCAGCTTGCTCAAACATGGCATAGCGGTAACGGCCAAAGTTCTCCATGTCAAAGGCAACCGCCAGGTTGCGCAACCGCAGTACCTCCGGAATGTGAATAGCCTCTGGACAGGGCAAACATGCATAGCATTGACTACACTGGTCTGTCCCCAACACCAGGGTTTGGTGTTGGCTGAGGCGATCCAGAGTGGCCGCCTCCAACTCACTGAGGGGCTGGCTTTGATCCACCAGAGGAGGGAGAAAATCTAACTCCTCTGGGTGGGCAGGCCCGGTACTGAGGGTGGTGATTCCCGGTTGACTTAGCAGCCAGCGGTAGGTAAGGGCCAACGGCGTAAAGGGTTGGCAGAGGTCTACCAGGGTCTGGGAAGGGGTGTAGAGCAGTCCACCCTTATCTGCGGGAGAAATAATAAATATCCCCATGTCCTGTTGCAGGGCCAGATCAATCAGGGGCCCATGGCGCTGAAAAAAAAAGTAGTAATGCAAGTTGAGGAAGTCAAATAGCCCGGTCGAGATCGCCGCCTCGATCAATTGCCGTGAGCCATGGCTGGAAAATCCCACGTGACCAATCCAACCCTCCGCCTGAGCCTGCCGCACCGCCGCCATACAGCCCTCTGGCTGCTGTACCCAAGCCAGGTGCTCCCAGGTGTTGAGGCCGTGCAAAGCCAGACAATCAATCGGTTCACCTGCCAGCCGGGCATGGCAGTCCTGAAGATAGGCCGCCATGGTAGTCCGATCGGGAAGGGGGGGAATCTTGGTGGTAAGCACCAATCCCTGGGGTCGCCCCTTTTCCTGGAGCCATCGTCCTAACCAACGTTCACTGCTACCGTACCCTCGAGCGGTTTCGATGTGGTTAATGCCCAGATCCAGGCCCCGGTTTAGGGTGGCCTGAAAGCTTTCCCAGGAGTCCAGACAGCGCATGGTTCCCAGGGAAAACAGGGACAGTTGCAGATTAGTACGACCGAAGCGGCGGTAGTGCATAGGCGGTGGCCCCACAGCCAGTGGCTCGATCTCGTTTAACCCTCTAAAGGCTCATTACTGGGGGAAGGATGGCCGCCTCGCTGAATAAAATCAGCCGGACTGAGATTGGATAGAAAGCTATGAAAGGCTTCTTTCTCGGCTTGGTCTGCGTCCCGATCCACAGGCATTGAGGCTTCAGCAATCACCTCTTCCATCACCCAGATGGGGGCGTCGAGGCGCAGGGCAATGGCAATGGCATCACTGGGGCGGGCATCCAGTTCTTGCCGGGTCTCCCCTTGGGCCAGGCTCAGCAGGGCATAGAAAGTATTGTCCCGTAGAGAATGGATGACCACCCGCTCCAGGGTCATGTCCCAGGCTTCCAGCAGGTTGACAAACAGGTCATGGGTGAGGGGCCGGGGAGGGGGCTGGTTTTCTAACACAGTAATAATTGAGCTGGCCTGCTCCCGGCTGATGTAAATGGGTAGCTGGCGGCGATCGGTGGTATCGCGCAGCAGAATCAGTGGACTATGGGACGCCGCATCAAGGGCGATCCCGGCAACTTTCATCTCGATCATGAATTTGGCCTCTTGGATTCGTTGCACCCTGGACAGCCTGCCTCAAGTCCAGGGGAATGACGGGACTAGACCCAGTCCATGCCCTTGGCCAGATTGCCTTCAGCCTTCTGTTGCCAATAGCCAGACCTGATCAGGTACATGAACCGGATTGCTGCTGCTGCCTGGGCTTTACCAGAATCCTATTTCATAGATCCAGTATGCCTCGATCCTACCCTGGCTGGGGGAGCCTAACCTAAGGATATAATTAAGTGTTAATAACTGCTGGGTGAATCCATCTTTCCCCTTGATTGACCTATGTTTACTGGTTTAATCCAAGCCCGGGGTGAACTTTTCCATCGTCACCATGGCCAACTCCAGGTGACTGTTTTGGAACCCATTCACCCCCTGTTAGAGGACATCCAACTGGGGGACAGTATTGCAGTCGATGGCATTTGCCTGACCGTGGCAGAGGTTTTACCCCAGGGTTTTGTGGCGGCGGCCTCTCCCGAAACCCTGGCCCGTAGTACCTTGGGGCAGCTACCAGAGGGGCGCTGGGTCAACCTGGAGTCGGCCCTGCGGGCGGGTGGCAAGGTTGGGGGGCACTTTGTAACCGGTCATGTTGATGGTCTGGGCTGCTTAGAGGCGGCCACAGTCACCGACAATGCCTGGCGGCTTAGCTTTACCGTGGGCGATCGCCAGGTCTCTCCATACATTGTCGCCAAGGGTAGCATCGCCATCAACGGCATTAGTCTGACCATCGCCGAGTGCAACCCGGCCGGCGACTGGTTCGCCGTAGCCGTCATTCCAGTTACCTACCAGGAAACCACCCTTG
>JAGWXD010000025.1 GCA_018970085.1 Cyanobacteria bacterium REEB459 | reverse complement strand
TTGTTGGCAACAACCGGGATGTGGGATTTTTCATTCATCCGACGTTGGTGTTAAATGCGGAGAGGGGCTTTCCGTTAGGGTTAAGTGCCATCCATCTGTGGGGTCGAGACCTTGATCATACCGATAAGCACCAACGGGGCTATACTCAGGACTATCCCCCTAGTGTCTGCCTGTATAGGGTGGAGGTATCTGAAAGTTATTCAATGGTATTGCTGGCGCTGGCGAATTGAACAACTGTTTGCCACCCTCAAACAGGCAGGCTTGAATCTCGAAGCGACTCAACTCGAATCGGTCGAAGCGATTGAGCGCTTAACCGTGCTTGCCTTGTCGAATGCCGAATGAAAACAACAACACCCTCAAAACCAAGGGCTACGACCTGGATCACAACTTCGGCCATGGCCAGCAGTATTTGGCTTCCTCGCCACCCTAAGCATCCTGTCCTTATTGTTCCACACCGCGCTGGAGCAGCTTAACCAGAAGTATGCCGTGTTGAGGGCCCACCTCCCCACCCGAAAAACCTACTTTGATGACCTGCAGGCCTTAACTCGGTACCTGTATTTCAACAGATGAGATCATCTGCTTACCTTCATGATCGAGGGGCTAGAACTGGAAATCCCTCCCAGTAGCAGCTGATTTTTTAAAGTGAGAATTGCTGACTTCTGCGGGGCAAGGCGGTTTAGCAATGGCTATAGTTCGACCATCAAAGCGGATTGACCGGTCAGCCTGCACCATCCGATCGCTCTGGTTCTGACCAGGGACTGCTGCGAACAAAGGCTTCAAACTGCTGCATCAGACTGGGATCCCGCCAGCCCTGCTCAACCTCTTGCCACATCATAGCCAGGGCCTGTTCTAGAGAGAAACCAGGCTTGTAGGGACGAGCATGGATCAGGGCATCAAAGATATCCGCTAGTTGAAAAATTTGGGCCAATTTAGGAATTGCCGCTCCCATTAGACCATCGGGATAACCCGTACCATTCCAGCGTTCGTGGTGGTGCCGAATAATCGGCAACACTCCCTGCATAGTTCGCAGCGGCTGGCAGATAGTTTCTCCGATCAGCACATGGCGTTCCATGGTTAGCCGTTCCGCCTCCGTCAGAGGACCGGTTTTCATCAAAATATTATCGGCAATACCCACCTTGCCAATATCGTGCAGGTAGCCGCCCCAGGCCAGGTCCTTAATTTGGTTATGGGGTAGCTGTAGGTAATCACCAAAGGCTGAGGTTAACTTAGCCAGTCGTTCGCAATGATCACCGGTGTTAGGGTCGCGACTTTCCACCGTTCGGGCCAGAGAAAATAGCACCTGTTCGGCGTGGTCTAGATCTTGGTTTAAACGCTTTTGATGAATTAAAGACCTAATCCGAGCAGAAAACTCTAACTGATCAAAGGGCTTAATCAAAAAGTCGTCTCCCCCAGCCTCAATGCCGCGCAAGCGAGCCCTGCGATCGCTCAGGGCGGTGATAAAAACGACCGGAATCAGCCGAGTCTGCTCACTCTGTTTGAGTTGGCGGCAGACCTCATAGCCATCAATGCCGGGCATCATCACATCCAGCAAAACTAGGTCTGGCTGACTACGGGCTACCTGGCTTAAGGCCTTATGACCATTATCAACCTGCTCGATTTCGTAGCCCTCCCCCGCCAGCAGAGCGACAGCGGTCATGCGACTAGGGGCATTGTCATCTACCACTAAGACTCTGGCGGGGGGGGAATGGGGGTAGACCACGGAGACAACCTATCGAATACAAACGGGAACGCAGCACAATTCAATACACCACTAAATAAACACACCACTAAAACTAGGGTATCAACTTAATTTAGATGTTGATATAGGGTGTAACCATCGTTTGCGCCAATGGGCCGTTGGTATTAAAGCAGAGTCGGCTTGATCCTGCTGACGACGCTGGCGAATGAGAGCGGCAGCATCCCTTAACTCAGGATCACGGTAGGGAACCGCAGCCCGGGTCAGCAGGTGTTCCTGCTCTTGTTGAGAAAGCGGTGCCAGGCCCTGGGTGTGCCACTGAGCCAGGGTACCAGGCCAGCGACGACCGGTGGCCACACTAGGCCCAATCGATAAACCCACCTGCCGAAAAGCGGCACGCACGGCCGCTGCGCAAGAATAGGTAGCTAGGCGTCCCTCTGCCTTAAGACAATGGGCCACCTGCTGAATAAACTCCACTGTCCATAGCTCAGGGCAGTGGGGCGGTGAAAAGGGGTCGAAAAAAATTACATCAGCCTGAAAGCCGTTTCTTACCAAACCTTGTACGGTCTGGCGAGCATCACCAATAAATAGGCTGGCCGACAGCGATGATGTTTGGCAGCGTCCCTCATCAGCCAGTTGTCTCAGCACCTGCTGTACCGACGGGGGCCAGATGGTAATCAGGGGCTGGCTAGCGGCTTGCTGGGGCACACGGGCATCCAGTTCCAGTCCCACCAGATACACCTGACAGTGGGCATTGACCCGATTTACCGTGGCCAGGGCAGCAGCGCTGTTGTATCCTAATCCATAGCAAACGTCGAGAATGGTGAGGCTAGGGGCTTGCGCCAGTGCCGCCAGCCCGGTTGCCGTGACATAGGTGGTATGAGCCTCGGTGAAGGCTCCACCCCGACTGTGAAACCACTCACCAAAATCTTCAGAGAAGAAGGTAAAGGAGCCATCTTCTGTTGCTTCAAGCGTTAATGCCCCGGTCAGCGGTACCATGGCAGTCCCTGGCTATAGTGGCCTGGTAATTCTAGGGCGAGTATACTGTGAATAACCCATGGGCTAATTACCTGGCCACTATTCTCCCTGGCAGCTTAAGAAAGCTTTACTAAAAGCCGGACCAGGGGGGCACCAGGGTTAAACCACATCCCCCGGTTGAAACATGACATGGGTACCGCCGCCCCGCCGTTGTCCGGGAAATTGATTGCGATCGCTAGCTGCCTGTAGATGGGCCTGGGGCAAAGAGGCGTAAATAATCACCAGGCTCAATAAACTTAAACCCATAACCAGACTAATGCCACCGGGTAAAATGAAAATGCGAATTAGAGTAGACTTCATAGAACACGCAAGATTGTGGAATACCAAACGCGTTTGCGGTCTAGGTGACGAGGGGCAAAGACACCAGGAACTCACCGCTGCACAGGACTACTCCTATCCTGGACTGTTCAAGTAACATTAGAAACAGCGGCCTGACGAGTTTACGGAAGCTTTATCCAGTCATACCCCCGACCAGGGATTAGCTTAACAAGCATGGCCCCAGGAACGATGTTGCGGGTCACCTTAAAAACTTATTAAGACCCACGGGGGGGTAAGGATAATCAGCTATATTGATGTCCAAGATACCTCCTAACTGCGTCTCCAGCCCTGACTGACTCCTCTGTTGATGGTCAAACGTCAGGGCTGCTACTTTTTAAAATCTATTTCAAGTTAACCTGTCTTGCTTGATGGTCAGAGGTTCTTTGGCAGCAGGTTATACAGCCCCGGCCAGAAACAGCCACCCAGCCCGGGTCCCCTAGGGAGCGCTACCGCTCCCCTAATGCCTTTACCGCGGAGCCGGGCAGGAGTGGCTGTGGTCATCCACCTGGAGGGTTAGCCAGTAAAGAGTTGGGTTCGGCGAACTGGGATTAGCGGCGGCGGTAAAGACCTGGCTGGCGGCTTGCTCGACCCCCAGGCGATCGAGAGCATCATACCCCGTAGAGGCCAACAACCTGGGAGGCCGCACTAGGGAACCATCGGCATTCACAATAATTTCTAGCCGGCCTGACCCAGGGGGAGGACTCAGGCATTGGGCTGGCGGGTATGTCACCACCAGGGGGGGCAGAGTCTGGGTTCCCGGTTGGGGAGCTGGGCGACCAGCACCCCAGTCCTGTTGCAGGTACCAGGTCAGAAATTGTTGAAGATCGGCGGCAGTGGCCTGGGGTTGATGATTATAGGTAAAACCCTGAATCGGAGCTGGATCTGGGGTATCAAGGGGCGGGGACGGGGCGGCAGACAAAGATGGCGACGGCGGGGGAGCTGATCGGGAGAGCTGACCCCGGGCCGGGGTCTGGATGGAGCCTGTGGGAGCCCGTTTAGGTAAGGGCTGGGGCTTGCCAACCACTGGGCTGCGGCCAGGGGGAGGAAGACTGACCAGAGAGACCGCTGCCGTCTTCAGGGAGGGGGCTGGGCTAACCTCTGGATGGTCTGGCGATGGTAAAAGATCGGGCACGGTCACCCCCAGCATTAATCCATGCAAACCCAGGGAGATCAACAATAGCCTACCCCCCCATGGAGATAACATTGGCCCGTTGGAATGAAGGTGGCTAGGCATGGAGTTTGTGCCGAGGCTAAAGGGGGCGACGGTTTTAGATCATCGCTATGTTAGCTATGCTGCGCCATGGCCAGGGCTTTTGCTAGCCGGCCTGGGACAGCCACCTAACTGGCCCCCTGGCTTACTGCTGCCGTCAGCTTGCGATCTGCCCTGGGCCTATACTTGATCGACCCACTCAGATCGGCTCATATTAAGGAAATAGAGTATCCTGAAGCATCAGCATAATCTCTCTCCCGACGGATAAAGCTATGGATTACTGGGAATTTCTGCTGCAACAAGAGGGCGACCAGAGTTGGTTACCCCTGGATACGGCTCAGGTAGAAATTTTAGAGGGCCGCTACCGCATTATGGCCCATAGTAACCAGGCCCATCAGCCCGTACAGATTACCATTAACCAATTACTCCCCGATCGCCGGACCGCCAATCGCCGCAGCCTGACTCGTCAAGCCCACACCAATGGCGAAGGGCTGATTGTGGTGTTACCCTTCACCCGCCTGGAAGCTGGCATCTGGGATATCCGCTGCAGCGGAATTGAAGCCGATGCCCTGGCCCCAGATCAGCCGACCTGGGCCTACGGGATTCAGCTACGGGTCCTGCCCCAGGGTTCCGGCGAAGATGATGATTGGTTTGCCGACGAAGGCAGGCAGGATCCGATCTCCGAACTGGCCCCTTCTAGCCATGGGACTTTGTCGGCACCCACTCCTATTGCCATTGGCGCCGGGTTTAGGCCTGAGGATCTGGAGACCGCCCTGAATCAAGCCCAACGTCACCTAGCCAGCGGTATGCCCCTACCCACCAGCGCCTACTCTCTGGTGCTGCGGCAAAGTGCCCTGGCTGGACAAGATGGTGAAGCCATTGAGGTCAGAGGCGACATAGTCACCCCCCAGGGC
The DNA here is from genome assembly GCA_018970085.1 of Cyanobacteria bacterium REEB459. GTDB lineage: Bacteria > Cyanobacteriota > Cyanobacteriia > Phormidesmidales > Phormidesmidaceae > Nodosilinea. The sequence goes on along the minus strand of JAGWXD010000025.1, from coordinate 38,878 downwards.
CCTACGCTAGCATCCCAGATGGCCCTGGTGGTGCGGCTGATCGATCCTCAAACGACTAGCGTGGTTGCCCTCTCTTCCTTTCCCTGGGTAGGCCCCAACCTACCCACCCCCTTTAACCTACCCATCACCCTCCCCACCGGGCTATCTACCCGCCTGTTGCTGGGGGAGTTGGCCCTAGTCACCAACCCAGAAAATCAAATTAGAGTGCTGGCCTTGGAACGGTTTACCGTAACGGTAAATTTACTAGCCCTGTTTGATCAGATCGCTAATCAAAGTGAACTCCGACAACCCCTTAACCTGGATTTTGCCAGCCAGGGTTCAGGGGCCGAGGCTGAAAAAGACGATCGCGCTGATTCAATTCACCTACCTCCACCCCGGTCTGTTCCCTTTCTGACCCTACCCCGCAGCGGTCTACCCCTACCACCCCAGATCTATTACCCCTCTGAGCACGAAATTAACGTCCATCGCCCCAGCCTACCCGCCTGGGGCCGTCCCCCAGAGCCAGACCCTGTCAGCAGCCCAGAAGCGGACCTAGGGGGCCAGAACCGTGACCTTACCCTACCCCCGATTACCCCGCCTCGCCCAGCGGCAAAGGCACCTCAGCCGCTCCCCCCTGAGACTGCCCCCAGGCCCCTGCTACCTTCCCACGAGGCCCTGGGTTTTCGCGATTTAAAGTGGCAGGAACGCTTTTGGAGTAGGCTCAATCAGTTGGCGGCAGACATTCAACAGGAGGCTAAAGCCAGGCGTGCTGCTGCACCTGACTCTAAGGTCTCGCAGGCCGCCGCTCAAAACGACTCTGGAACAGAGGTAGCCTTTGCTGGAGAGGTAGTGATCTACGAAGACGAAACCGCAGCGATCGCCCCTACCACTCCCCCAGCCCAGGCTACGGCTGAAGCTCTGGCTAGCCCCCCGCAGCAGATCACCCCATCGGTTCCCCACCTCGACTTTGCTCCCGGAGAATGGGTGGCAGGCCAGTCTATTCGCCTGCGGGTGCGGTTACCGTTACATCCCAACCGCCTCTATATCAAGGTTTGGATTACAGACCCCCAAACCCGGCAGCTGGTTGGCCCAGCCCAATCGGTGCAGCACTTGTTTCCCAACGGTCGGGGAGAATTAGAGGGCAGCCTATCCCTGGAGATTCCCCTGGGCTGCCTGGAGGCGGAGGTCGAGGCGATCGCCGTAGATTTGCAAACCCATCAAGAAAGTCATAAAGCCAGCCAACGGTTTAGCATTATCCCCAGTGCTGATGATCCCAATCCTCCCTAAGCTTACAGCTAGACTCGTTAGAACACCGGCCGCCTGACCATGGCCGCCGATCAGACCTGAGTTCGCTATAGTAGGTAGGGTAATCCTAGTACCATTGCGAGGGCCGTGGTTGTGACCCGATCGCCTGATTCTTTGCTGACTTCAGAGATTCTCAAGCCAGCTCGTTACCTTGGCAATGAGTTAGGGGCGGTGCATAAGCCCTGGGATACCACTGCGGTGCGCTGGGTCCTCACCTACCCCGAAGTCTACGAGGTGGGGGCCTCTAATCTGGGCCATATTATTCTCTATAGTATTCTCAATAGGCAGCCCCGCCAGCTTTGCGATCGCGCCTATCTCCCGGCTCCAGACCTGGCCGCTAAGCTCAGGCAGCACCAGGTTCCCCTGTTTGCGGTGGAGTCCCGGCGCAGCCTGGTAGAGTTTGACATCCTCGGCTTTAGCTTAAGCTACGAACTGGGAGCCACTAACATTCTAGAAATGCTTTCTCTGGCGGGCATCCCCCTGACCTGGCAAGAACGGGCCGAGACCTGGGAGGATGGGGGGCCACCCTGGCCCTTAATTTTTGCTGGTGGCCAAACCGCCACCTCTAACCCTGAGCCCTATGCCGATTTCTTCGACTTTATTGCCCTGGGGGATGGGGAAGAGCTGTTACCAGAAATCGGCCTGGTGGTAGAAGAAGGTAAGGCCGCTGGCCTAACTCGCCCATCCCTACTGCTAGATCTAGCCCAGGTACCCGGAGTCTACGTACCCCGCTTTTACACCATGGCGGGGGACGGATCGGTCCAGCCTAATCGACCTGACGTGCCTGGGCGAATTCTGCGCCGGGTCGCCACCCCCATGCCCGCCTACGCCATGGGTTTGGTGCCCTACGTAGAAACGGTCCACGATCGCCTGACGGTGGAAATCCGGCGAGGTTGTACCCGGGGCTGTCGGTTTTGCCAGCCGGGCATGCTCACCCGCCCCGCCCGAGACGTAGAACCAGAAGCGGTGGTGGACGCCATTGAAACCGGTATGCGCAAAACCGGCTATAACGAATTTTCCCTACTCTCCCTGAGTTGTTCCGACTATCTGGCCCTGCCAGCGGTGGGGGTAGACATCAAAAACCGTTTGAAAGACGAGAACATTTCCTTATCCTTACCCAGTCAGCGAGTAGACCGTTTCGACGAAAATATTGCCCATATCGTTGGCGGTACCCGCCTGACTGGCCTGACCTTTGCCCCAGAAGCGGGTACCCAGCGCCTGCGAGACATTATTAATAAGGGCCTGACCAACGAAGAGTTACTGCGAGGCATTAGCACTGCCTACCAACAGGGTTGGGACCGGGTTAAGCTCTACTTTATGATTGGCCTGCCGGGAGAAACCGACGAGGACGTGCTTGGCATTGTCGAAACGGTTCGATGGCTGCGCCAGGCCTGTTACATTCAGGGCCGCAAGCCCCTCTCTTTTAACATCACCATTTCCAACTTTACCCCCAAGCCTCATACCCCTTTTCAATGGCATTCCGTTTCTACCCAAGCATTTCACCACAAGCAAGCCCTGCTACGAGCTGCCTTTAAGGGCATGGGCTGGGCCAAGGTAAACCTGACCGATGTACGGATTTCCGCCATGGAAGATTTTGTTGGCCGGGGCGATCGCCGCCTGGGGGCGGTGGTGCGCCGAGCCTGGGAACTGGGGGCCGGCATGGATGCCTGGTGGGAAAGCCTGGACACAGCCTTTCAGGCCTGGTCTCAGGCCATTAATGAAGCAGGTTTGAGCAGCACCTATGGTCAGATCGATCAGGGGGAGTGGCATGGTAGCAGCCATCAACCCCGGCCCGATCTAGATGCCCCCCTACCCTGGGATCACCTGGATACAGGGATTGACAAAACCTGGCTACAGCAAGATTTACAACGGGCTCTAGAGGCAGTGACCGTCCCTGACTGTTCCTTTGACGGCTGCTCCCACTGTGGGGTTTGTGGCCCTGATCTGGGCCATAACCAGGTTGTCCCGCCGCCCCCGATACCACTCTTTGTTGGCCACGCCCAGCCCGATCACACCAGGGTACAGCGTCTTCGTCTGAGCCTGGGCAAGTTAGGTAGCATGGCCCTAATCAGCCACCTGGATTTAATGCGCCTTTTTGATCGGGCTTTGCGCCGAGCCAGTCTGCCGATTTCCTTTACTGGCGGGTTTCACCCCGGGCCCCGAGTAGCCCCGGCCAATGCCCTACCCCTGGGGGTGACCAGTACGGCAGAAATAGTTGACTTTGAGCTCAAGCAAGCGATGGACCCAGAGTCCTTTCGTCAACGCCTGGCGGCCCAGCTTCCTGATGAAATTCCCCTTTACACGGTGGCAGAGGTACCCCTCGATGGCCCATCGGCTACCAAGGTACTGGAACAGGCAGAGTACTACCTGCGGCTGGCTACCGATAGGTACCCCCGCAGCGCTCCCCCCTGGCAGGACTGGATTAGCCAACTATTGGCCAGAGAGACCCTGCCCTGGGACAAAAAGACCAAGTCTGGTCGGCCCCAAACCCTAGATCTGCGTCCTCTACTAGCCGCTGTGGAGATCGTTGACCCTACCTGGCTGCCCGTTGCGGCCCTCAGCCCCGAGCCCCAAGAGGTGGTGATTCGCTTTCTGGGTAGTTGTCGCAATGACGGCAATTTGCTGCGTCCCGACCAGCTAGCCTGGATGCTAGAACAGGTGGCTGGAGAGCCCCTGGTGCTTCGCCATCGCCACCGTTCCCGGCTAATTCTGAGGGCAGCCCCCTAAGGGCAGGTAGGGGCCATAGGCAATTACCCCAGGGGCGGAGTTACCATCTAGATAGATCAGAGTTTGACTATGCCGATGTTAAACACCAATCCGTTATTTTCTCCTGCGGGGGGGCGATCAGACCGGAACTGGCAGCGGTTAGTTTGCCTGGTTGTTTGCCTGGGCCCAGCCCTCTATTGCCCCAGCCGGGCGATCTCGGCTAGCGGTAGCCAGAGTTGCCTGGGGGTCGACCCCAGCCTGACCATCGATGACTCTACCCAGGGTAAGGTGGCCTGTTGTCAGCCCCATCTCCTACACGGTTCTTTTACGGATGCACCCGAGCAGGGATTACCAGAGCTTTGTCGGTTGTTACTCCTACCAACCGATAGTAGATCGGATGCCGATCGGTTTCGCCGCCTGGTAGACCCAAACTCCATCGCCAGACACAGTTCTCCGTCGCCGGCTGGCACGACCTGGCCCAGTCTCTGGTGGAACCAGGATTCAATTCCAGTCCAGCTCGGGGGGTATGCCCTGGTTGATGCCTGGGTGACCTACCGGCTGCAAAGTAGCCCGGTGCAGGTAATGGATCTGATGGTCAATTCCCAGATCTGGGGAGGCTTAACCTTGTCAGAACACTATGGGGTTCTACGTGGCTTTGGTGATGCAGCTCAGCAGTTTGGCTACCAGCTGCGGCTATTTGAAAGTAATGGCTATACCGCCAACCTGGTGGGGCTATATGCCTGCCTGGCTGGTTCTTCCCCAGATCAGATCAGCTGTCATGTCAGTTTGGACACTATTCGTCTGGGACAGTTGCAACAAGGCGCTGCCTCCGATGCTGCCGGGAGGGTGCAAAACCCCTGAAACTCCAGACAGGGGCCACGGAAACTAGGGATTGATAGGGGAGCAGGCTACCGGGGTATGCTGATGGAGCTGATAGGAGTAAGGTCGATGGTTCAAGTAGATGTATCCAGTTATCTGGCAGCCCTGAGGGCGGGGGAGTTGGTCAGCTTTCCCACCGATACGGTACCGGCCCTAGCTGCCTACCCCGATGCCAGCGATCTCATCTACCATCTGAAGCAGCGCAGTAGCGCTAAACCCCTGATTCTGATGGCGGCCAGTCTGGAGCCATTACTGCCCTACGTGGCCGGAGAGGCAGCCGAGCTAGCCGTCTGGCAAGGGATGGCTCAGCGGTACTGGCCAGGGGCCCTGACCCTGGTACTACCCACCAGCGATCTCCTGCCTGGTGCCATGAACCCCCTGGCTACAGGGAGTCTGGGCCTACGGGTACCGGCCCATCCCCTGGCTCGTTATATTCTGCAGCGTAGCGGTCCCTTGGCTACTACCAGCGTTAATCTATCGGGTAGCCCACCCCTGCAAACCATGGCCGATATTCAAGCCCAGTTTCCCCAGGTAAGCACCCTGAGCCAGAAGGCCATTACCGAGATCTACGCCCAATGGGGAAGTACCCCACCGGCGCTGGACCGGCCCCAGGGTTCGGGCCAGCCCTCCACTGTGATCGCCTGGCAAAACCAGGCCTGGCAGGTTTTACGGCAGGGATCCATTGAGTTAGAGCTGGGGCCATGACAGAACCTTCACCATCTCAGGGCGCAGAGCCCTCTGCCCAGCAGGTCGATATGCAGGTCCTGCAACTGGCCTGCGATCGCCTGGCTCAGCAGGGACGCTTTCTAGCTGGTTTTCTGGGCACTGCCTCCCACGAACTACGGGCTCCTATTAGCCAGATTCTCAGTCTGCACCAGCTGATTCTAGAAGACCTGTGCGAAAGCCCAGAGGAGGAGCGGGAGTTTATCGCCCAGGCAAATCAAGCCATGACCAGGGTGCTGCATCACCTGGATCTGTTAATTCGCCTATCTAAACTGGAAATCGGCGCCCTTGAGCCCCAGTGCAAACCTATGGATTTGGGTCTACTCATGGCTGAGGTAGAGCAACTGACGACGTTAAAATGCACCAACCGCTACTGCCGATTGGGTGTACTAGGAGCCGACGCCGAGGTTCTGGTCTATGGAGATTGGTCGTGGCTGCAGCAGTTGTTGATTTTAGTGATTGAAGGGGCTTTAGCGGCCGGTAGTGAACATCTACAGCTGACCCTAGACCACCAGAATACTGAGCTGGCGGTGATCCAGATCCGGTGCGATCTCCCCTTGACCGCTTGGCAAGGGTCCCTAGCATCGAAGACAACGGCCCCAACGGACTTCTCCGCCAGTTTTTACTACCAGCTGGTGGCCCGTATGGCCGTTCCCCTAGGGATCGACCTGCAGTTAGAGGAGATAGAAACCGGCGGGGCCACAACTATTGTGTTACAGCTACCCAGACAGGGGTAAGGGCTCCAAACTATGCCTTAAAGCTTTATTTAAAGCAAAGCGAGCACCCTAGGAGTGCCCGCCCTAAGAATGATCCCTGGGGACTGCCTGGAGCAGCCCCCAGAGGTCAACCTAGATCTTGTATTTGCCGCCCTTAGCGGGATCAGACCAGTCGCAAGCGTAGCCCTTAGTATCTGGAACATACTGGTTCCAGGGTTGGGGGTTGACGGGGCCAGGGGTGGCCTCAACGATATCGAACAGACCGTCATCTCTAACCTTACCAATACGGACAGTCTTAGAGATATGGTGGTTGGGGAACATCTTCACCGGACCCTCTGGGGCCGCAAAGGACTGACCAATAGCAGCAGCCCGCACAGGCTCCAGATCAAAAGTGCCGGCTTTTTCTACGGCCTGTTTCCAGAGGTAAACCATGATATAAGCAGCTTCCATGGGGTCATTGGTAACCCGATCAGCGCCGTATTCAGCCTTGAAGTCCTTGACCCACTTTTTGTTTTCGGGAGTTTCTACGGTTTGGAAATAGTTCCAGGAAGCGAAGTGACCCTTCAAAAAGTCCTTACCAATCTGACGCACTTCTTCTTCAGCAATACTCACCGACATGGTGGGATACTTATCAGGGGTCAAACCAGCCCCCTGCAACTGCTTGAAGAAGGCCACGTTGCTATCACCGTTGAGGCTATTGAAAATCACCCCACCCTTGGGTAGAGCTGCCTTAATTTTGGTGATGATGGGGGTAACCTCGGTGTTGCCCAGGGGTAGATAGTCTTCTCCAACGGTTTTGCCGCCCTTGGCCTTTAACTGCTCCTTGATAATGGTGTTGGCAGTACGGGGGAAGACGTAATCAGAACCTACCAGGAAGAATTCCTTGCCTTTATTCTTGAGCAACCAATCGACGGCCGGCTCAATCTGCTGGTTAGGAGCAGCTCCGGTGTAAAAAATATTCTTAGAACATTCTTGACCTTCGTATTGCACCGGATACCACAGCATGTGGTTCTTAGATTCAAACACAGGGAGCACAGCCTTACGACTAGCAGAGGTCCAGCAACCAAAGATGGTGGCCACCTTATCCTGGTCAATCAGCTTGCCAGCTTTCTCAGCAAAGGTGGGCCAATCGGATGCCCCATCTTCCTTGATGGGTTCGATTTTCTTACCCAGTACGCCACCAGCTGCGTTGATCTCTTTGATAGCTAGCAGCTCAGCATCGACTACGGTAGTTTCACTAATGGCCATGGTGCCACTGAGGGAATGGAGAATACCGACTTTAACGGTATCACCACCACTGGCTGCCTTATCTGCGCCGCCGGTGGTAGTCGTCGTTGGACTACTACAGGCCTTTAATAGCATAGAGGTTCCTAAGGTCGCAGACCCGTAAACCAAGAATTTGCGTCGATTAAATCGAGTTACCATTCAAGCTCGCTCCTGACTCAATAAAATGAGGTAATTTGCCGAAAAATGGCGAAATTCGCCAACCACAGAATTCACTAAACCTCCAGAGAGGATATTAGAGGTTGTGTGGCAGCCTAAATGTATCTTATGCTACAGTTTCCCCTGTTTTTCCCTTTCTGTCCCCAGTTGCCCCAGATGCAAGGGTCGGCGCTAGGGCCTGCCATGGTAGCAGATAAAGTCGATGACGGCGGTCAACCCCTCCTGGGTTTTCAGGTTGGTAAAGCCAAAGGGCCGATCGCCCCTCATTTTGCGAGCGTCATCATCCATCACCGCCAGATTAGCTCCCACCAGGGGCGCCAGGTCGATTTTATTAATCACCAAAAAATCAGATTTAGTGATCCCGGGCCCCCCTTTGCGAGGAATCTTATCCCCTGCAGCAACATCAATGACATAGAGGGTGAGATCGACTAACTCGGGGCTAAAGGTGGAGGCCAGATTGTCACCGCCACTCTCTACAAAGACAAAATCTAGAGGATCAAACCGGGCTTCCAGGGTTTCAATTGCCACCAGATTCATCGAGGCATCTTCTCGAATCGCTGTGTGGGGGCAACCTCCAGTTTCGACTCCGATAATGCGATCGGGACTGAGGGCTTGACTGCGCACCAGAAACTGGGCATCTTCCTGGGTGTAGATGTCGTTGGTGACGACAGCAAGGGAATAGCGATCGCGCAAACCCTTACAAAGATGGTCCACCAGGGCGGTTTTGCCAGACCCTACCGGTCCAGCTACGCCAACTCGAAAGGGATGGGGCATGGATACAGGAACTTAAACAGCTGTCTTTAGGCTATCGATTTTACGGTTGAACAAATCAATAAAGATCATGATGACTCGCTTGGGCCGGGTTCTAATGTTAGCGCTTAGGGACATACCAGACTGGAGCTTGATCGATCGTCCCTGCACCGTAATCGCCTGCTGGTCCAGGGTAACATCGGCGGGGAAGCGGTACTGGGGATTGATCTGGTCGGGAGGCAGAGCATCGGAACCGATGTGGGTCAGAACCCCTTTAACATCTCCAAATTCACTGTAGGGAAAGGAATCAATGCGAACATCCACCTGCATGCCTTCCTGCACAAAGCCGATATCACGATTAGTAATAAAGACCCTGGCGACCAGAGCATCGGTGGGCACAATTTCCATAATCGGTTCGGTGGAGTTAGCCACATAGCCAGGCTGGTTGGCCTTCAGGTTAAACACGGTACCGCTGACCGGGGCCTTCAGTTCTTGATATTGGAGTTTTTGCCGCAGCTCTGTGATCTGGCTATCCAACTCCTGCAACCGTTTTTCATTTTCCAGCATGGTTTTAGTAATCTGGCTGTCGATGGTGGCAATTTCATTGGTGTTGGCACCGATGCGCTTTTGCAGATCGTCCTGGGAGGCAATCTGGGTGTTATGGAATTTCTCCTGGGCCTGGGCAATGGCTAATTGCAGGCGCTGCTCCTCTTGAGCCAGTCGGTTAAACTCCGTCCGGCGGTTATTGACCTCCTGCTTTTGCTGCAGGTAAGGAATCTGACCAATCGCCCCCCGATCGGCCAGGGGACCGATCCGCTCTAGAATATCCTGGTTAACCTCCAGGGCCTCTCGAGCATTAGCCCGCTGTACCCGGGTTTGGGCCAACTGGCGATCTAGCTGATTCACCTCCAGGCTGGCAATACTGAGGCGAGAGGTGAGTTCCTGGCTAGCCGCCGCCAGGCGATCTCGCTGGGGAGTAGAAAGCCGGGTCACCGCAGCCCGGTCCCCTCCCAGTTGGGCCCGATAAAGAGCGTTTTCTGCCACCAGCGCAGCCCGGTTACTGGTCAGTTGAATGATATCGGGGGCGATATCGATCGGTATTTTGATCGGGTCCTGGTTGGCTAGTTGGGACCGATAGAACGTATTTTCCTGGGTTAATTTACGGCGGATACTGTCCAGGGCCGCCAGTTGGGCCTGGGTCGCCTGGGGATCGAGGCTAATCAGGCGATCGCCCGCCTGAACAGCCTGTCCTTCTTTGACAAAAACCTGCTGTACCACCCCTCCAACAGGGGCCTGTACCGGCTGCACTAACCCCTTCGGCTCCAGTTTGCCTCGGGCTGGCACCGCTTCTTCAAACTTGGCCAGGCACGACCAGGCGACGGTGATAACCGTCACTCCAACAATGCTCCACACCAGGGCCCGCGACCAATGGGAAGCCTGCCGCAAGATAATCGGCTTATCAAAATCCTCCCCTGGGCGAGAAGCCTCGGTTGACATGGTCACATCGTCAGAACTGGGGGAGGGTTGGGTAGAGGAGGTGGTCACCATAGGATCAATCCAGGGAAGAGTAACTCTAAAGGTCTGGGAGATGGGGCACTAGAAGCCCCCCTAAACCATCGCTGACTGCTGCTGGTAAAGGGTGTAGTAACGGCCCTGCAACGCCATTAAGTCGTCATGGGTGCCTAACTCCACCACCGATCCCTGGTCCATCACCAGAATCTGATCGGCATGCTTAATCGTATTGAGGCGGTGGGTAATGAAAAAAACCGTACGCCTTTGCGCCCAACCCCTTAAATTAATCGATACCTGGTGCTCGGTATCATAATCAAGGGCGCTGGTGGCCTCGTCGAGAATCAGCAAGCGAGGATTCTGCAAAATAGTACGGGCAATAGCAATGCGTTGTCGCTGCCCCCCTGAGAGGGTAGAGCCTCGCTCTCCAACACGGGTGTTGTAACCCAGGGGCAATTCCATAATGAAGTCATGGCAGCAAGCAATTTTAGAGGCCTCAATAATGGCAGTGGCTTCAGCCCCCGAGTTGGTCAGGGCAATATTTTCTTGAATGGTGCCTTCAAACAGCAGACTATCCTGGGGAACAATACCAATCTGTTGTCGCAGAGAATGGAGCTCAACCTTACTAATATCGTATTGATCAATTAAAATTCGACCCGATTCTACTTCGTAAAGGCGGGGCAGGAGCTTCATCAGGGTACTTTTTCCCGAACCGCTCTGACCCACAATGCCAACAAAACTGCCTGGGGAAAAATCCAGAGAAACATTAATCAACTGCATGGGGCCGCTGGCGGCAAAGCGGAAGGCGACATTCTCAAAGCTAACCCGGCCGGTAATTTCTGGCATGGGTATTTGCTTAACATCCTCAGCATTGGTTTCCTGGGGATGATCAATAATGTCAGACAGGCGTTCCAGGGATAGGGCCGTCTCCTGGAAGTTTTGCCATAGCTGGGCCAGGCGAAGAATAGGGGCGGTGACGTAGCCCGAAATAATGCGAAAGGCTATGAGCTGACCCAAACTGAGTTCTCCCTTGAGTACCAGATAGGCTCCTACCCACAGCACTAGCAGGGCTGAGAGCTTATTCAAAAAATTACTGGTGGAGTTAGCAGTAGTGGAGGTCAAGACATTTTTAAAGCCAGCGCTAACGTACTCGGCATAACGCTCCTGCCACTTCCAGCGAGTTCGCAGTTCAATATTTTGGGCCTTGACCGTTTGAATCCCTGACAGCGACTCCACCAGAAGGGCCTGGGTGGCGGCGTTGCGTTCGGCCTTAACCCGCAGTTGTCGTTGCACAATCGGTGCCACCAACAGGGTTAGCACCACAAATAGGGGAATGGTGGCCAGGGCTACCAGGGTCAGGAGCCAGCTGTAGATGAACATAACAACGATGTACACCAGGGAAAACACCGCATCCAACACTACGGTCAGAGCCGTGCCCGTGAGAAATTGACGGATATTTTCCAGTTCGTTAATTCGACTGGAGAGCTCTCCCACCGGTCGGCGATCGAAGTAACGCAGGGGTAGGCGAAACAGGTGGTCGATGATCTCGGCCCCCAGGCTCATGTCGATACGGTTGGTGGTATCAACAAATAGGTAGGTGCGCAGACTGGTTAGCAGGGCCTCAAATACCGCCACAATCACCAGCAAGATCCCCAACACTTGCAAGGTGTCGATACTATTTTGCACAATCACCTTATCAATAATGATCTGAATAATCAGGGGATTGGCTAAACCAAACAACTGCACAAAAAAGGAGGCGACAAAAACTTCTAATAATACCCAGCGATATTTTTGAATGAAGGGCCAAAACCATTCCAATCCAAACCGCTGCTGGGGAGTGTCCCGGGTTGGCTCCAGCAGCAATACCTCGCCCCGATCGCCCCAGGTTTCTGCAAAACTAGCAGGGCTACGGCGAATTAAACCAACCTCCGGGTCGCCGATCATATAGCCCTGGTCCGAAGTCTCGTAGAGGACGGCAAAGCCTTCCTGCCAGCTAATTAGGCAGGGGGTTGGCAGACGATTAAAGGCCTGGGCTGGCACTTGCACCAACTGGGTTTTAAGACCAATCATTTCTGCCAGGGAACCGCAGACAGCCAGGGATAGGCGACCCATGCGCTGCTGCTGATTAGTCAGAATACGGCGAATCACATCCTTGCGGAAGGGCATTTTAAAGTGCTGGCTGACCATGTCAAAGCAGGCCAGGGGGTTATCCACCGGCCCCCGGCCACGGGCGTAGGGGTAGCTATGGCTGCGCTCGGAGGGCTGGGAGGAGCTGGTTAGGGGGACTTCGCTGGCGTAGGGAATAGCGCTAAGGTCAAGGGCGGGGGTGGGTTCAGGCTCAACCACTGGAGCTAGAACAGGGGCCGTGATAGGGGCCAGGGTTGCCGTCAGTACCGCTGGAGTGAGGCCCAGCAAACGCGCTCCCTGGGGACTCAAGACCGTGACTGCGGGCGATTCATCCAGGGATAGGGTTGAACCCACCGGTAGATTCAGCACTGTACCGCCGCTGAGAATCCAGGTAAGCTGGGAATCCAGCTGGCCTAGATCGCAGCTTCCCTCGGGTAGGGTAACCAGGGTGGAGTCCTGGCATAATCGCTGGGCCTTGGCCTTTAGATCGCCCAGGTCAAGGGCTTGATCTTTGGCGTGTTGACTGAGGAGGTCGAAGGCTTCAGCCAGGTAAATGCGATCGCGAATAGCCTGGCCAAAGGCTGGATAATCCCGCAAATACTCCAAAAACCTGTAGGAGGCCAGGGTAACAGCCACCACTTCGCTAGAGGCGATCGCTGTTTCACAGGGCAGACCTCGCACCAGGCTAATTGCCCCTACCAGATCCCCCCGTTGTAGCCGCTGCAAGGTAACTGGATTTTGATTACGCGGGTCCTGGCCCAGCAAACGCACCTGCCCCTCCAGAATAACCAGCACTTGCTGGCTTAACACCTCTCGCAAAGCCAGTGGTTGCCCAACTCGGTAACGAAAAGGCTGGGAAGTTTGCAACAACTGACTCAGGGCTGATGCCGGTAGGCTATCAAAGGGAGCCAGCTGAGCCAGGGTCGACTGTAAGGAGGCAGGAGTTTGAACCATAACATATAGGCCAATGGGCGATACTGGACTCGAACCAGTGACATCCTGCTTGTAAGGCAGGCGCTCTACCAACTGAGCTAATCGCCCCTGAAAATGGTTTGAAAAGCCCCGTGGTTTTATCTATATCCTGGCTTCTAACCATATTCGTTGTTTTTTAGATATTAGCAGGTTTCCGGCCCCTGACTAGCCTCTAGATTACCCTCCTAGCTGTCACCCTAAAACCTGCCTGCTGGGTCCCTGAAGTCCCCGCTGGTCTGAAAGCCGATGGCGGGATTTGAACCCGCGACCGCTCGATTACGAATCGAGTGCTCTACCACTGAGCCACATCGGCAAACTCGCTTACGATAATATAACAACAGGGTAGGACCAGGCCAGAAGGGTGATGCTGCGATCGCCTATCCTCACCGCTCTAGCTACCTTGAGACCCGCTATAAAATCGAGTTTATGCCAGTCGATCCTACCCATTCATCGCCCTCCGCTCTCAAGCCAGACCAATATACTCGTCTGAGGGCGGAGGCCAAAGCTCCCTACCGGGGGCTACGCAAAGTCATATACGCTACCGCTGGAGCCTCAGGGGCCATAGGGGCGTTGATTATGGTGACTCGCTTAATTGCAGGGGCTGAAGTTGGCCCCATTCTGCCTAACCTAGGGATTCAGCTGGCGGTTTTGCTGGGGGTGGTTCTGCTATTTCGCCTGGAAAGCCGGTCCTGAGGCAATCACCTATCGCAGCAACTGTTTGACCGTATTCACCATGTCTTCAGGGTGAAAGGGTTTGCTGATGTAAGCGTCTGCCCCCTGTTTTAAGCCCCAGTAGTGGTCATGTTCCTCTCCCTTGGAAGAACAAAGAATCACCGGTATGGTCTTAGTTGTGCCATTGCGTTTCAACCAGCGGCAAAGTTCGTAGCCATTCATATTGGGCATCACAATATCGAGGACCACCAGGTCGGGTGGTTTCACCTCAATCATGGCCTGAGCTTCAGCCCCATCTCTGGCTTCTACAACGGTTAAACCGGCTTTGGTTAACAGACCCGCAATCATCTCTCGCAAGGTTGAACTATCGTCGACAATTAATACCGTACTCATCACCTGCGCCTCCCTGGAGGATTAACCAGAGGATGCTTTCCTCCAGACTTGTTGCTACTAAAATCAACTTACGCAAACTCTAACAGGGAGTCATCCGTAGTTCAACTCAATTACCTGGCCCTCTCGCCAGCCCGTTAGTTGACTGCCGGCTTACCCGGGCTGGGGCTATAGTACCCAGGACCGGATTCGTTGCGGAGATCGCTGCTGAGCAGTGTTTGATAATGTCTCTTTGGATATTTCCACCCATGGTTTCCCCTTCATCCCTCAACCCCCTCCATCGGTTATTGCGCTACGGTCACCGCTACCGCCATCGAATCTGGCAGGCCAGCCTATGCTCGGTATTAAACAAAACCTTTGATCTGGCCCCCCCGGTCCTGATTGGTCTGGCGGTCGATGTGGTGGTCAAACAGCAAAATTCCTGGATTGGCCACTGGGGAATCCGCTCCATTACTACCCAATTTATGGCGCTGGCGACCCTAACTGTGGTGATCTGGGGCTTAGAGTCTTTGTTTGAGTATGCCTACGATGTGTTGTGGCGTAATCTGGCCCAGTCGATTCAAAAGGATCTGCGTATTGATGCCTATGCCCACTTGCAAGGTTTAGATCTGGCCTACTTTGAAGACCGCAGTAGTGGTCGACTGATGGCCATCCTCAATGACGATATTAATCAGTTGGAGCGATTCTTAGACCGGGGTGCCAATGAGGTTTTACAGGTAATTACCACGGTGATTCTAATTGGATCCGCCTTTTTTATCCTGGCACCAGGGGTAGCCTGGTGGGCCATGCTGCCCATGCCCTTGATTATCTGGGGCGCGATCGCCTTTCAACGCCTACTGGCCCCGCGCTACGCCCAGGTGCGAGAACAGGTGGGCTTGCTCAATAGTCGTCTAGCCAACAATCTGGCTGGCATGATGACGATTAAAAGTTTTACAGCCGAAGCCTACGAAATTGATCGGGTGAGGGCAGAAAGTGAAGCCTACCGCCTCAGTAACCAGCGGGCAATCGCCTTGAGCGCCCTATTTATTCCCCTGATTCGGGTGTTGATTTTATTTGGCTTTACCGCCACTCTGGTCTATGGCGGCCTGGCGACGGTGGCTGGTCATCTGGCGGTGGGCACCTACAGTGTGCTGGTATTCATTACCCAGCGGTTACTCTGGCCCCTCACCCGGTTAGGGGAAACTCTAGATCAATATCAACGGGCCATGGCTTCAACCCAGCGGGTTATGGACCTGCTAGATAGCCCCCTGGCCATTTGTCCTGGTCAACACCGTCTGGCGACCAGCCAGATTGAGGGCCATATTGAGTTCGCCGATGTTAGCTTTACCTACCCCAATCGTCAACCTGTCCTGCAGCACCTGAGTCTATCCATTCCATCCGGGCAAACCATTGCCATTGTGGGGTCAACCGGCTCAGGCAAAAGTACCCTGGTAAAATTGCTATTGCGTTTTTACGAGGTTGATCAGGGCCGCATTACCCTGGATGGACTGGATCTTCGAGACCTCAACCCTGGCGATTTGCGGCGGGCGATTGGCCTGGTCAGTCAAGATGTGTTTCTATTCCACGGCACCGTGGCAGAAAATATTGCCTACGGTAGTTTTGAGGCTAGTCCTGAGGAGATCGCCTGGGCGGCCCAAATGGCAGAGGCCGACGGCTTTATCCAGGCCCTACCCCAGGGCTACCATACTCTGGTGGGAGAGCGCGGCCAAAAGCTTTCAGGAGGGCAGCGCCAGCGGCTGGCGATCGCCCGGGCCATTCTCAAAAACCCACCCATTTTAGTTCTCGATGAGGCCACCTCTGCGGTGGATAACGAAACCGAGGCAGCGATCCAGAGATCGCTGGAAAAAATTACCCAAAACCGCACCACGGTTGCCATTGCCCATCGCCTCTCCACCGTTCGTAAGGCTCACCGAATCTACGTAATGGAAGCTGGCCAGTTAGTGGAAGCCGGCACCCACGAAGAGCTCCTGGCCCAGCCAGGCCTCTATGCCAGCCTCTGGCAAATTCAAATGGGAGCCCAGGTAGCCCCTGGTGCAGTCTAGCCTGAAACCCCATAACCGCGCCAGCTGGCACTGCTAAGCAGACCGGGGAGCTGGCGCGGTCTCACCCTGGTCAGGGGGTAAAACGGCTATCTTCGCCCTTCGCTACCGCAGGGAAAACCGCCGCACCGCCAGTAAACTACCCATCAGCCCCACCAGGGTGCCAAGCCCCACTAAGGCTGCCGGCAAAATAATTAGTTGCTGGGGGGTAAGACTTAACCCCTGGGCCAGAAACTGAACGAAGTCAGCCTGTTGGGCCGCTAGTTCAGCTAAAAACCGCTGAATCGCAAACAACAGCCCCCAGGCCAGGGTAGCCCCGACAATGCCAAAAACAGCTCCTTGCAGAATAAACGGCAGGTAAATCCACACCTGGGTGGCTCCCACCAATTGCATCACCTCTATTTCTCGCCGTCGGGCCAGCACAATCAGACGAATGGTTGTGGTAATGACGGCTGTAGCGGTCAGGGTTAAAATTCCAATGACAAAGGCGCTGGTCCAACGCAAGCCGGCATTAATCTGGGCTAGACGAATCACCGCCTCATTGATGTAGCGCACCTCATCGATCCCCTTCACCTGCTGCAACTGGCTGGCAACGGTGGGCACGGCCCGGGCATTCCTGGCCTTAACCTTGAGTTCATCCACCAGGGGATTGCCCTTCAGTTGGGTCGTGGCCGCCTCAATGTTGGAAACACCTAAATCCTTAATCAGACTGGCCCAGGCCTCTTCCTTACTGACCGGAGTCACCCCCACCACATCGGGAATCGCTTCCACCACGGGCTTTAAATCGGCGGACTGAAAGCCGGTTTCTAAATAGGCCTGCACTTCTAGCTGGCTGCCAAATTGGTTTAGTAATCGCTCCAGTTGCCAGGTTGACTGCAAACTAATGCCAAATAGAAACAACAGCACCGTAATCGTGCTGATCGCCGCCCAGTTCATCCATCCTCCCCGCCTCAGGCCCAGCAGGGTTTCTCTAAACAGGTAGTCAAACTGGGTGAAAAACTTCAGCATAGTTACTTTAATCAACTGGGTAGGGCTGGCTAGGGAATAGCTTGAACAGAATGGTACAGTTTATTGGCTGGATTAGGGCCCGGTTCTACAAAAACCTGCCAATCCGGCTTTTCCCCCAGCTATCTGTACTAACTAGTTGTACCAGCGATCTACAGTGGTGATCTGTCTATGGCCCTTGTCAGTCCTGACTCTGTTTTGGTCTCGCCCAGTCTACCCTCCTGCTGGCCCCGGTTTAGCCAACCTTTAAAGCTGGGGGTGCTGGCCTCCGGCCGGGGGACCAATCTAGAGGCGATCGCTGCTTCGATTCAGCGCCAAGAGTTGCACGCCACCATTCAAGTGGTGATTTACAACAACCCTGGTGCTGGGGTAGTCGATCGAGCCAGGGGTCTGGGCTTGCCCAGCGTTCTCCTAAACCACCGCCATTACCCTAGTCGCGAAGCTCTCGATCTAGATATTATTCAAACCTTAGCTACCTATCAAGCAAACTGGGTGATCATGGCTGGCTGGATGCGCTGTGTCACCCAGGTCTTGATCGAGGCCTTCCCCCGTCAGGTGTTAAATATTCACCCCAGTCTGTTACCCAGTTTTCCAGGCACCCATGCTGTCGACCAGGCTCTAGCGGCCGGGGTAAAGCTATCGGGCTGCACGGTGCACCATGTTGAGATCCAGGTAGATAGGGGCCCGATTATTATCCAGGCAGGGGTGCCGGTATACCCACAAGATAGTGTTGCCGCCCTACAAGCCCGCATTCAAGCCCAGGAATACCGCATCTATCCAGCTGCCATTGCCCTGGCAGCTTTAGACAGGGCTAATCTTGTTGATGGGAAAACTGGTAAGCGCCCATAAAGGCCAACCCCACCGCCCCCGCTAACAGCACCGGTAGGCTATACCAAGGAAAATCCGCCAGGGGTTTGTAGGCAGCGGCCCGCAGTCCCAGGGTGGTGTAGGTCAGGGGTAACAAATACACAATCGTCTTTAGGGCCACGGGCAGGGGAGTGGGATCGAAAAAGGTCCCCCCCAAAAAGGACATGGGCACAATCAGAAAGTTGTTAAATAAACCCACACTTTCCAGGGACTTTACATTTAGCCCCACAATGACCCCCAGCCCAGCAAAGACGGCACAGTTGAGTACCACCACCAGCAAAAATAGAGGATTTACAAAGCTCCAGAATTTATGGGTAAAGAGAACGGCCACCAACATCACGGTAGAGGCGGTCATCAGCCCCCGGACAATGCCCGCCAGCATCTTACCCAGATGGAGCGCCAGGGGATGAACCGGGTAGAGTAACATTTCCTCAAAGGTTTTGGTAAACAGGCGATCGCCGCAAATCGAAAAGGTGGTGCCGCCAAAACTAATCACCATAGAGGAGAGGGCCACCATGCCCGGCAAAATAAACTCCAGGTAGGTATCCCCGGCTGAGGGGGTAGCCACCTGGTCAATGGCGCTGCCCAGCCCCAGGCCAAAGGCCAGAATATAGATCAGCGGCGAAACCAATCCGGAGGCCGCCACCTGGGGAATGCGCACCCGCAGGTCTAACCAGTCGCCCCAAAAAACCGTCAGGGTATCGGCCCAGAGCGTACGGAGGGGTAAATCTACCCGGGACGCTTGACCCGGCTTGGCTATGGCTTTAATCACAATCGCTCACCGAAATTTTTCTTTACAAACCCTGTCTCTATTCAGTGTAAGGCCTGGGGGGAGAAGTTCGGCAACCCACACCTACAGAAGAATTGCCTGTCTGGCCTGGAGTTGGCTAAATTAGCACTCGGGAGATGAGAGTGCCAACTCTATTCTTCTGCTGTTTATTCTGATGACCTAGAGTTTTGGAGGATGATTATGGCCGCTGTTACCCTGAGTGTGTCAACGGTAAAACCCCTGGGCGATCGCATTTTAGTCAAGGTTAGCGACGCTGAAGAAAAAACCGCTGGCGGCATTCTTCTACCTGATACTGCCAAGGAAAAGCCCCAGGTGGGGGAAGTGGCGCAGGTAGGCCCTGGCAAGCGTAATGATGATGGCGTTTACCAGGTATTGGAAGTGAAGGTGGGAGATCGGGTGCTCTACTCCAAGTATGCCGGCACCGATATCAAGCTCGGCAACGAAGAGTACGTGCTACTGCGAGAGTCCGATATTCTAGCGGCCCTGGCCTGATTGGCCAATGGCCACCCTTAGCAGTTTTATTCCACTGATGACTATTACCGCACTATAAAAGGAGACTAGTTAACCCATGGCTAAAACCATCACCTATAACGAAGATGCCCGCCGCGCCCTAGAGCGAGGCTTTGATATCCTGGCCGAAGCAGTCGCGGTGACCCTGGGTCCCAAGGGCCGCAATGTGGTACTGGAGAAAAAGTTCGGCGCCCCCCAGATCATTAATGATGGAATCACCATCGCTAAGGAAATTGAGCTGGAGGACCATATTGAAAATACCGCAGTTTCCCTGCTCCGGCAGGCGGCGTCTAAGACTAACGACGCCGCTGGCGACGGCACCACCACCGCCACAGTGCTGGGCCACGCCATCGTCAAGGAAGGGTTGCGCAACGTGGCCGCCGGTGCCAATGCCATTGCCCTGAAGCGCGGTATCGATAAGGCTACCGCCTTTCTGGTAGACAAAATTGCCGAGCATGCTCGCCCCGTGGGGGATTCCAAATCTATCGCCCAGGTGGGGTCGATTTCCGCCGGTAATGATGAAGAAGTCGGGGCCATGATCGCCGACGCCATGGATAAGGTGGGCCGCGAAGGGGTAATTTCCCTGGAGGAAGGCAAGTCCATGACCACTGAACTGGAGGTCACCGAGGGCATGCGCTTTGACAAAGGCTACCTCTCTCCCTACTTTGTCACCGACACCGAGCGCATGGAGGCGGTGCTGGAGGACCCCTACATCCTGCTCACCGACAAGAAAATCACCCTGGTGCAAGACCTGGTGCCAGTGCTCGAGCAGGTAGCTCGCTCCGGTAAACCCCTGATGATTATTGCCGAAGACATCGAGAAAGAAGCCCTGGCCACCCTGGTGGTGAACCGCATGCGCGGGGTGCTCAACGTGGCGGCGGTGAAGGCCCCAGGCTTTGGCGATCGCCGCAAGGCCATGCTAGAGGACATTGCTGTCCTCACCGGCGGTCAGGTGATCAGCGAAGACACTGGCCTGAAGCTAGACAACGTCAAGGTCGATATGCTGGGGCAAGCCCGTCGCCTCACCATCACTAAGGACACCACCACCATCGTAGCCGAAGGCAATGAGAAGGACGTCAAGGCTCGCTGCGAGCAAATTCGTCGTCAGATCGATGAAACCGATTCCAGCTACGACAAGGAAAAGCTGCAGGAGCGCCTTGCCAAGCTCTCCGGTGGGGTGGCGGTGATCAAGGTGGGGGCCGCCACCGAAACAGAAATGAAGGACCGCAAACTGCGTCTAGAGGATGCCATCAACGCCACCAAGGCGGCGGTTGAGGAGGGCATCGTGCCCGGCGGTGGCACCACCCTGGCCCACCTGGCCCCCCAACTAGCGGATTGGGCCAGCGCTAACCTCAGTGGTGAAGAGCTGCTGGGGGCCCAGATCGTCACCCGCGCCCTCACCGCTCCCCTCAGCCGCATTGCGGAAAATGCAGGGGTGAATGGGGCGGTGATTGTTGAGCAGGTGAAGGCTAAGGAGTTCAATGTGGGCTACGATGCCGCCATCAACCAGTTCGTCGACATGTTTGAGGCAGGCATTGTAGATCCGGCTAAGGTAACTCGCTCTGGACTGCAAAACGCCGCCTCCATCGCCTCCATGGTGCTCACCACCGAGTGCATCGTGGTAGACAAGCCCGAACCTAAGGCGGCGGCTGCCCCTGCGGCGGGCGGCGGCATGGGGGGTGACTTTGGCTACTAACCCGTCAGAGCTTGATCCCCTAGTCGGGATTTAGCTGGTTGGTGCAGGCGGTTTTCTTCTCCATCCTCAAATCTGGCTGACAATCAGGTAGAGGCTTTGGGGATGGAGGCAGAAAACCATCTCAGCAGGCGCAGAGCAAACCCCTGAGGCCAATCAATCAGCGTCATACCCCAGGAATTTAATATAGCAATCCGGACTGATCGCTTCTAGATGTACTCAGACTGCTTTCGTTGCCCCGCAGGCCATTGAGTCCGAGGATTTTTCAAGAATCAAACTGGGTTGTTATACCTGTAATTTAAATAGAACTAGAAAAGAGGGGTAAGACCCCTTTTTTATTATTTAATTCAACTAGAAAAAAGGGGTAAGGCCCCTTTTTTTATTGCCTGGTTTGGCCTCCAAAAAATCAAATTTTAAGAGTTTTAATACATAGCTAATAACTTGTCAAGAGTGTAAGAGCCCAATAGCTGAACTAACTATTCAGGGCTAATGTATTCACCATAGGTCTGCAAGCAGACTAACGCCCAGTAACCCCCTACTCTGTGGTTTAACCACTGTTACTATGAAAGACTTTACCCCCTGGTCTCCTGGCAGAACAATTGAACTAAACCGCTTTGATGCCTTAGTCGTAGTGATTGTCACAACTCTTCTGGCAATTATCGCTGCCCCTAATCGATCTAATTCTTTTGACCCTCAACCAGTAGATAGCTGGACTGGACGAGGGGTAGAAAATCTTTATTCAATTCCTCAGATTCCCAGTCGCTCTGGACATCAGGTTGAAATCAGATCGGCCAATCCTGATGCTTCCCTTAGCCGTCAAACCCTGAGGCCAACCCCGGCTCTGGTGGCTAATGCCCCCTATATTGCCCGATGGAGTTATTACTTGAATAATGACCAGTTACCCAGTCAAGCTACTCAACAAACTATCGGCAATGTGTCCGTACTCTAGGGTAACTCTAGATAAACACCAGTCAGGATCTAGCTATCCCTGATGGTATTGATCACCCTGGTGGTGTCCTGTAAGCCTAGCAGCCTTAACCAGGACTCGCCCTACACCATGGCTATTACAGAGAGATCAACGGCTCTGAAATATCTCGTCTGACTGTTTGATAACGGCTTGCTAAGCCGCCTCCGATTCCCCTAACTCGGTGAGAAATTCCAGGGCCCTGGCGATATAGGTAGCGCACTGACTCGGAGAGAGTTGATAAAAACCCTGCCAGGCAGCTGCTTTATCACTTTCATAGGTGGCGGCTCGCTGGGGCTGACGATCTAGCCAGCCCAGGCGAACTGCGTGACCAATCAATACATCCAGGTAAAGATAGTCTTCGAAATAGAGGTCGGGATTGGCCTTTAAAATTTCTCCCATTTCCCGCAGAGCCTCTAAATTAACATGGCGGTATTCAGGGGCTTCAATCTTACTGAGCAAATGGGTAATGCGGCGCTCAAAATTTTGTTCACCAGGAGTCATCTCTGACAGAATAGAGGCGCTATCTAGGCGATTCTTGCGGTCCAGCTTGTTACCAATCACAATCCCCTGGCAATGCTTCAGCACCTCCCAGACCTGGGTATAGAAGTCGGGGGGAATGCGGGTGATTTCTCCATCAATGACCCGTTTTCGCCACCAATCTTGAGGACTGGTGATGGTTTCCGTCGGGGATTTTTCAACCTCAGCCGGCAACACCTCCCAGTTAATATCGGTGAGGGGCTTTACCCGCAAAGATTCCCGTTGAAAAATCGATTGGTTGAGTCCACTAAACCCGGCCAGTACCTGGCGCAGGCGAGTTTTGAGTTCAAAGGGGCTGAGGCTGAGCAGTTCTCCGTAAGCTTCATCCTGGGGAAGTTGTCGCTCTCGGGCCAGTTCGCTGGTCAGTAGCAACAGCAGGTAACCTACCCGTAGGGTGAGCAGACCGGCAAACAGGCTGGGTTCGGCCTTCATCAGCAGACTCAAATCAATCAGCACCTCCTGGGTGAGCACGTGGTCGCGCACATCGTCGCCACAGAAGGTACGAATTTTTTCAATGATTTCCCCATGGGCCATGGGTTCCGTAATCAAAGAGGCTTCGCTATAGGCCTTACCTACGGAAATTTGCTTTTGGCGGACCAGTAATTCCGTCACCGCATCGGACAGGCTGATATCGGTTTTTTCCAGTAATCCAGCTGTTCGCCGTAGAATATCCCACTGTTCTAGCTGACTGGCCTTAACGTAGATTTCGTCCAGTAGATCACTAACTGTTACTCGCCGCTGAGGACCGCCCAGACCGGTATCGAAACCCAGGCCTTTAAGGTGTTTGAGGGTACTGAGTAACTCTACCTGTTGGTATACATTGTTAGAGGCTTGGAGTTGGGCCAGCAGCCGCTCTAGGTTGGTTTCTCGCTCCAGGTCAAATTCTTCTACTACCGATAGCGGGCCATCTCGATTGGGTTCAAAGCCTAGGTAGGCAGTCCAGGGGGAGGCATAGAAGATGGCACTACTGCCCAATTGGTAGCTATTGAGGTTATCTACCCGCTCCAGGCTGGCGGTCATGGTCAACTGCTGGAGGGAGGCAAGTTTGACCGGTACATGGTCGCAACGACCGGTCATGAGTTCTTGCATCAGGGCTAAGAGGGGAGATGCATGGATGGGCTTATGACCCAGTTGGAACATGGCGTGGGTAAGCAGCAAGACCAGGGTAGGACGGCCCGGTTCTCGCCAGTGGTCGTAGATGTAGGCCAGTTCGCTGCGAATTTGAGCCACCAGAAAATGGTAGTCGAGGGTGAGATAGAATCGCTCCTGGTCTAGAAAGGAAGGTAGAAATACGACCTGATGGTCTTGAATGCGAAAGATGCGCGAGGTGGTCAGGCTGCGCAGGCGACGGATGGGGCGTCCACTTAGACCCAGGGTTGGATTTTTACCAATTTCGGCGTAAATAGCCGATAACTCTGTGGCTGGAAATACCTGAATCGGGGCAATTTCTGCAGGGGTTTGGGTGGTCAGACCGTAGGTACTGAGTTCTTCTCGCAGGGCCCTATCTTCGGCCAGTAGAGCTAACTGGAGCACCGGATAGCGTTGCTCCCCCACCAGATGGTGCCGCCCCAGGGGGTCTAGATCCTCAGGTTTGAGCAGGCCATCGTCGAGTAGTTGGCCCAGCAGATAAAGGCTCTGGGCCCAAATCAGGGGAAGGTTGTCATTGGGCTGGCGGGTCTGACTGCCGGGCTGCTGGCGTTCCTGCTCTAGTTTATCGGCAGGGACGTAGTAGAGCTCGGGCAGAAGGGCCTGACCATGCTGTTCGATCGCCAGGTCCGCCAGACGTTCTCGATAGTCGGCGATGGCGTCGCGATCGCCGCTAAACAAACTATCAAGCCACAGGTAGGTAAAAAATAGGGGCCATTCGCACTCAATGTGCTCAAACTGTTTCAGTTCCTCGGGTTCATAATGCAGGCGACTGGTATCTTCGATCACCGCCTGATGGCCATCCCGTAGAAACCGCTTACAACCGTAGCGACCCTGGAGCTTATCAATAATTTTCTGGCGGGTCTGGCGCACCAGATCGGCACTCTCCACGGCAAAGGCCGGAAAGCCAATCACACTGAGCAAGGCGGCATCTACCTCCTTGGAACCAGACTCGCGAGGCAAAAGGGATTCCAGGGTAATTCGGGCTCGGGCAATTTCGTCAGGCAGCACGTGGATCATAGATGCCTGTCCTCCCCGCATGCCAAACAGGTTCATGCCCCGCATGGCTTCCAGAGCGGCCTTGGCCATGCCTACGGAGCTGGCATTCAGTTCTGGCTTACCGTGGTTAATTTTGTTGCCCCGCTCCCAAATGCCATAGTCGGGAGTCCGATAGGCTCGACCAATGTAGTACACCAGGTTCTGAACAAAATTAACTTCGTCCAGGGTATAAATAATTTGCAACCCGGAGGCGGTCATCTGGGCTAGCATCAGCAGAAATACAGAGGTAGCGTCCAGTTGCAGGTGCCCCCATTCCCCGTCGCCAACTACGGCGGTACCGGATGCGGTGTCGTACTTGGCGTGGAGAGCTTCTAGAGGGTCCTGCCGGTCTTTAAAGCGCTCGACCTTAGGGGCCTGGCGCAGCATCGCCAGCAGTAGTCCCCGCATTAGTTTGACCACGCTCTGTTCCAGCTCTACGGTGCGACCCTGGTCATCATCGAGGCGACGATAGGCCAGGGCCAGCCCCCATACTGCCAGAATGCTGTACACATTGTCTCGCACCCAGGCATCGGTGTAGTTGCCGTGGCTATTCACCGCTGTGCTGGCCGGCATGAGGCCGCTAATGGGATGCTGACGCACCAGAATGGTGGCCTTAATCTGGCGATAGTAGCGGTTGAGCTGGGCTTGCAGGGCGGCAAGGGACATAGGCAAAGGGCAGGGATAGGTCTATAGAATCGGACTGAGGTGATCAATCAGGCGATCGCACTCTTCCAGGGTGTTGTAGTGTACCATGCTAACCCGCACCACCCCCTGGTGGGGTAACAGCCCCAAAGCCTCGATCAATCGGGGGGCATAGAAGTGGCCAGAGCGCAGGCCAATCCTCTGGCGATCCAGGTGGGGCGGGATTTGATCACTGCTTAAGCCCTTGACCACAAAGGAAATGGTAGGAACGCGCTGGTCACCACCGACACGGCTAGAACCAATCACCCGTACCCCCGGCCTGGAATTTAAAAATGTCAGCAGGCGATCTGCTAGTTGGGCTTCGTGGGCCTCGATGAGGGCAAAGGCCCGGCGGAGTCGATCTACATCCGTGGCGATCGACGGTCCTCCGTGATGCAGGGCCAGGCCCTGCAAATACTCAGTAATCGCCACCAGGCTATAGCTTAGTTCGTAGCAGGGGCCGCCCGGCTGAAACTTGTAGGGCAGGGTGCTGGCGGCGATAAAATCATGGTTATAGCCCGGCAAGGCCAGCAGCTGATCGCGCTTGCCATAGAGCAGAGCTATGTGGGGGCCATAGACCTTGTAGAGGCTAAAGCTATAAAAGTCCACATCCAGCGCCTGCACATCCACCCGGCGGTGGGGGGCAAAGGCTACCCCGTCAACACAGATCAGGGCCCCCTGGGCATGGACGCGATCGGCAATGGCTCGAATCGGGTTTAAGTTACCCAACACATTAGAGGTATGGGTAAGGGTGACCAGGCGGGTACGGGGGGTGAGCAGGGTCTCCAGATCGGCTAGGTCCAGTTCAAAGCTAAGGGGATTAAGCGTCCAGGTTTTCACCACTATGCCGTCGGCGGTCAGAGCCCGCCAGGGACTGAGGTTAGCCTCGTGGTCCGTATTGGTGACGATAATTTCATCCCCCGCCGCCAGGGTGGCACCCAGACATTGAGCCAGCATGCGCAGCAGAGCGCTGGTACTGGGTCCCAGGATGACCTCGTCAGGGCTAGCGGCATTAATTAAAGTGGCCATGGCCTGGGCGCCAGCCCCAACCCGCTCCGCCGCCAGTTGGGACAGCGCGTAGGAAGCCCCTAGCTGAACATTAGACCCGTAGAGAAATTCGCCAATCCGATCCACTACCCCCCTGAGCACCTGAGAACCGCCAGCATTGTCGAAAAAAGTCCAGCCCCGATCCAGGCCGGGAAACTGCTGGCGCACATAGTCAAGGTCGAGGGAAGTAATGGCCATTGTGCCTGAAGGTAGCCTCACCATTTTAATAGACCAGGGTCGGGTTAGGGCCAGTTCTCTCTGACCAATCCCGCACAGCCCGTAGTCCGGCCGCTACGTCTCGGGGCTGATAGCCCAGGGCCAGAGCCCGTTGGTTATCGGTAGAGAGGTCGGCGGGGCGGCGGGCAGCCATGGTGCTATGCCGTTGCTCGGTGGGTACCAGCAGAGCTGGGGAGACATTAAATATCTCCGCTATCCGTAACCCAAAGTGATAGCGGCTGATGCGCTCGGGCCCGCCCAAATGGAGCAGGTCTACCCCCTCTCTGAGGGCCAGCAACAGGCCAAGGGCCACATCTTCGACGTAGGCAGGACTGCGAAATTCATCGACAAACACCGACAGGGGCTGGCCTGCAGCAAGGGTTTGAAAAAAACCTTGCAGGAATGATCCAGCCCTTGGGGTAGCAGGGCCATACAGCAGGGGTAATCGACAAATAATCGGGTGGGGATGGAGGGTCTGAATTCGCTGTTCTGCTTCTAACTTGTGCTGACCGTAGGTGTTGATAGGGCGGGGAGTACTACCTTCGCTGTAGGGGGCCGCCTCACCATCGAAAACCTGCTCGGTGGAGGTAAATACAAAGGGAATCGAGCGCTGGCCACAAAACTCGGCCAGGGTACAGGTGGCCTTAACGTTGATAGCGTAGGATTGTTGGGGTTGATGTTCACAGACATTGGGTTGGGAAAGCGCCGCTGTATGAATCACTGCACCGGGGTTGAGGGCCGCCAGCCAGGCCTGCACCCGATCCAGATCGCTGAGATCAAGGCAGGTCATGGTAACCCCGACTTGGTCTACCGGATGCTGATGGTAGGTACCCTGCACGGACCAGTAGGGGCTGGCTAGGCGGGTCAAATGCCAGCCTAGAAAGCCGCTGGCACCGGTAATAAGCAGGGGGCGATCGCAGATCCGATCACGGTTATCTGTAGCCATAGCAATTCCGGGTGATTTGTTTTCTAGCCCCAACTCCGGTCCCATGGCCAGGCTCGAGCCTGGCCGCCCCTTAGGGGATTGACCGGGGCTGGTAATCGGCAACCGGGGAG
The DNA here is from genome assembly GCA_018970085.1 of Cyanobacteria bacterium REEB459. Taxonomy (GTDB): domain Bacteria; phylum Cyanobacteriota; class Cyanobacteriia; order Phormidesmidales; family Phormidesmidaceae; genus Nodosilinea. The sequence continues at coordinate 11,115 of JAGWXD010000025.1, read as the reverse complement.
GGAGGCACAGGCATGACTAAAATCTTATCGACCCTAGGACCATCCATGTCCATAACCTCAAAGCGCAGGCCCTCCCACTCAAAATATTCACCAGATTGGGGAATATAGCCGAGATAATGCATAATAAAGCCCCCCAGGGTGTGAAAGTTGCCGGTTTCCTCGTCGGGCAGAACGCGCTTTCTCAATAAGTCCTTAAGGTCATTAATATCAAGGGAGCCATCCAATAGCCAGGAACCATCCTCCCGTTGAATCACCAGCGGCTCTTCCTGGTCTTCAACGGAGGGCAAATCACCAACAATAGCTTCCATTAAATCATTCAGGGTGACCAAGCCCTCAATGCCGCCATACTCGTCAATGACCAGGGCAATGTGAATGCCAGTTTGCTTGAACTGCTCAATAATGCTCAGGGCCCGGGCATTTTCAGCGACATAGAGGGGGGGCTGGGTCATGGCTGCCAGGTCAACGGTTTGGCTCGACAGTTGAGCCACCAAAATGTTACTGCCCCGGATAATCCCCACACAGTCGTCTAGGCTGCCCCGTCCCACTGGAAAACGAGAATGGTTGCTGGCCATGACCTCCTGAAGAGTTTCCGCCAGGGTAGCCTCCGTATCCAGCCAGGTGATTTCTGTACGCGGGGTCATCATCGCCTTAATGGGGCGATCTCCCAGGCGAAATACCCGTTCTACCATTTCATGCTCCGCCTCTTCAAACATGCCAGATTCTGCCCCCTGGCGAATCAACACCTTAATTTCTTCTTCGGTAATATCGGGTTCTTGAGAAGCCTGAATTGCCATCGCTTTCAGCAAAGTATCGGTAGAAAGCCCAAGAATATGAACAAAGGGAGCAGTCAACCGGGCCAGGTGTCGCATTGGCGGAGCCACAATACAGGCAATGTGTTCAGGGTGATTGAGAGCAATGCGCTTGGGTACCAGTTCCCCCACCACCAGGGAAAGATAGGTAATAATCGAGACTACAACGGCGACGCTAATACCTTCGCTGTAGGGCTCCAGAAGAGGAATATCCTGCACAAGGGGTTTCAGTCTCTGGGCAATAGTTGCTCCCCCCACGGCTCCACTGAGAATACCAATTAGGGTAATGCCTATTTGCACCGTGGCCAAGAAATTATTGGGGGAGTTGGCCAGCTTCAAAGCGACATTAGCTCGATGATTCCCCCGTTCCACCAGTTGCTCTAATCGAACTTTGCGAGCAGATACCACCGCAATTTCTGATCCTGAAAAGATGCCGTTTGCAACAATCAGTAGAAAAACGATCAGAATTTCAAAATAAATTGATGCCATGGGAACAGGTTAGGGGAATGAAGATCTTGGCAATAGCCTAGAGTATAAAGCCTAAAATCCTTATCCCCAGGCTAGTTATGATTGACTATCCTGGAGCAGTTCGCTCAGTTTAATCATGATCGCAGCCATTTCAGGGTTGCTCTGGGCCGATCTCTGACTGCGGGCTTGAAAAACCTCACCAATTTCCGTCGCCTGGAGCAAATAGCGGGTCTGTCTCACCAGTTCTGTAGCTCGTTCCCTGGCCTGGGGCTGCTTAGCCATCAGCACCTCGTCAATTTGCACAATTAGTTGGGAAATGGGCCGCAGCCAGCTAAATTGCTCGTGGTGTAACACCAAGTGCAGATACTCTCCCTTCGTGGCAATGGGGGCATAGAGGGATTCGTAGTGATCCTTCTCTGCCTCCATCAGAATTTGGTGAGACTTTAAAAGTAAGGGACGCAACTCCCTCAATCTGCCAAAGGCGGGATCAACAGCAGGAATCATTACGCTTGGAGAACTTAAATGAGAACCGTTAGAGACGTCGTAATAAACTTTGCCCGTGGGTATCAGTACCACAGGTAGTGAAAAGATTATACTGGTGTGCCAGGTCAATGGCTACCGTGGTAGACCTGGTGCAGGGTTGCCAGCTATCTGGATTAGCATAGGCGTAGTAAGCCTCAACCCCATCAATACCAGCGGCTGCGACCTGAGCAATAGTGGTAGCGATGTCAAGCCGATAGCGGGCGGGATGAGCCAGCACTGCCAGTCCCCCTGCAGCTTGAATGGCCTCTATCACCTGGCCAGCGGCAGGGCGGTCCTTGCCAAAACCGTAATTCTGCAGGTAAGGAGTCAGGGCGGCATGGCCAGGGTAAAATCCATAGCCCAAAATATGAATCTCCAGTTGTTCTAAAACCGCTGTAATTTCTATACCTGTAAACAACCGGGGGACCCTACCCACCGCCTGGTGCCCGTGAATGGATCGCTGTAGCGGGGTAGGATGACGCCAACGCCAATCCTCTAGCCAGGCTTTAGCCTGGAAAAATCCCTCCAGGGTGTGGTGATCGGTGATGGCAAAGGCTTCTAAACCGATATCAATGACCTGCTCCATGAGGGCTGACGGGGTTAACTTGCCGTCGGAGCAAACCGTATGCATGTGAAAGTTAAAGGTACGGGGGCAACTAGTCCACTCTACAGATTCAAAAATTCGACTTAGGGCCTGAGCTTCGCCCGTTATCTTACGGTGAGTCAGGGATGGGGAATCTGGCATGGGTGCCATGGGTTTAGGGAGGTGATGGAGTGAGGGAATAGGAAATTCAAAGCAATTTTGGGCAATTTTGGCAGCCAGGGAAAGGATTAGCCAGGCAGCACCTGGGCTCAGACAGCAAGGCACTGGTGTCTAAGCAGCTCCGAGTGATTTGCCCTGGCCGTTCACTATTGAGACCTGCTGTGGCATCTATCCATTCCCTATCTAAATAATAACCATAGGTCATGGTACTGACCCAATGTTTAGGATATTTTTCCTGCCCAAGGGGGCGTTACCTCCGTGGGCTCTGGTTTAGGTTAAGGGCCCTGCCATCTCCCCGCCTGTATCTCTGGCAGGGGAGATGGCCTTATCCCGGACCCGATTGCTTTGATCAGCCCCGACTCGCCTATGATGGAACAGCAATCTGGTAGGCATCGCAATGGCTAATTGGTTTACTACCGGGGGCGTGGTGATGGTGCCCCTGCTGGGTTTTTCCCTGGTTACTCTGGCCCTGGTGATCGAACGTAGCTGGTTCTGGCTGCGGCTCAGTCGTCAGCAAAAAAGCCTTGTGGAAGATATTTTGACAACCTATCAACAGCATCCGGAGTGGGCGATCGCCAAGCTTAAGCAGTATCTGCATCTGCCAGCAGCCCGTATCTTTATGGCGGCCCTTAGCCTGGGTGAAGCGACTCCAGAGGAATTTACCCTGGCTTTAGAAAGCTCAGCCCAGGCCGAGTTGCCCCTGCTGAAACGGTTTCAAACTCTCTTCGAGACCGTTGTCGGAGTGGCTCCTCTGCTGGGGCTATTGGGTACGGTGCTGGGGCTAATGCAGGTGCTCTCTTCCATTCGGATTTCAGAAGGGGGAGCGGCCTCTAGTACGGGGGTCACCATGGGGGTTGGAGAGGCCCTCACCTCAACGGCAGCGGGGTTGGTGGTGGCGATCGCAGCCCTGCTGTTCGCCAACTTATTTCAAGGTCTCTACCGCCGCCAGCGGGCCTTTCTCCAAGAAGCCGCTGGTAAGCTAGAAATCCTGCATCGTCGCCATTGCCGGCAGGCCAGTCGTTCCATACCCCCTTCCCCCCGGGATACCTGGTGATTGGCATAGGAATTGTTTATGGATTTGCCATTAAACCCTCCTTGTCTATTTAGACGAATAGGGTAAAGTACTCTAAAGCAGTCAACACGATTCTTTCAGCCAGTTCGGTGAGGAGACCTAGAGCAATGACGGAACAAACAGCAGAGCAAAAGTATTTGACTCTCACCGCTGAGAACTTTGCTAACGAAGTTTTACACAGTGATGTACCCGTGCTGGTAGATTTTTGGGCAGCCTGGTGCGGTCCCTGCCGAATTATGAATCCAATTATGGATGACCTAGCGGCAGACTTTCAAGGTAGGGCCAAGATTGCCAAGCTCAATGTCGACGAGCAGGATGACCTGGCTCTTCAATACGATGTCAGCGCCATTCCTACCTTGATCTTCTTTAACCAGGGAAAACCCGTGGAAACCATCGAGGGGGTAGTCGACAAAGAAAATCTGGCGACCAAGTTAGAGGCCCTGCTGAAGGTGGCCTAGTCTGGCTCTAAGAGCCAATCAGCGGTAGGAGCAAGGTGACAAAGTAAAACATCAGAGCTCCGGTGAAGACGTAACTATCAGTGCGATCGAGAATGCCTCCGTGGCCCGGAATCAAATCACCCGAGTCCTTAACTCCGGCGTCTCGTTTCATCAGAGACTCAATTAAGTCGCCCAATAGGCTGGAGGTGCCTACCATGACACCTAAGGCGACACCAGAGAGGGGAGCCATGGGCCAATTTAGTCTGTAGCTGCCAACTACCGCGACCAGGGTACTGGCCACCAGGCCAAACAAAGCCCCTTCTACCGTTTTCTTTGGACTAATATTCGATAGGGGAGTACGGCCAATCACCTTACCTGCGGTATAGGCTCCAATATCGGCAGCCCAAATACAGGCAAAGCCCAGCAGGGTGAGAGTGAGACCCTCGGGCAAACTGTGCCAATCCAGGCGCCAGTTTTGTGGCCAATAGCCTTGCAATGGCAGATTTGCAGCCTGGACCTGGTCTAAATTCCGTAAACGAATCCAAAAGCTGGGTAGATAGCCGCCATAAAACAGACCGAGAATGGAAGCAGCCACATCAGCAATGGTGGCTACCTGGGGTTGAAACAACAAATAAAAACAGATAAAGGTGCCCGCCAGAGGCAGCAGGGCATCCGCCAGGGGAGGGGACAGATAGGCGGCGATCAGCACCATCTGACTCACCACCAGAGTGGTTTTAGTTGCCGGCACAATACCTTTGGCCTGCACCAACCTAAAAATTTCTAATTGACCTAGTAAGACAATTAACCCAAAACTCAGAGTAAAATACCAGCCCCCCAGAATAATCATAGCCAGGGCCATAACAATGGCGACTAGGCCACTAATAATCCGAGACCAAGGCATAGACACCAAAAGGTATGGAAATTTGCGATCCAGGTTGTTCTACCATGCCTTGAAAGGGTAGCTCAGTCAAGTCAACGCTCTCCATCCCTGGTAGCGACAACCTTAGCCCCTAGGTAATCACTCCAGAACCATGGCGTTCTAGCCACCGCAGTAACAGTTGGTTAACCTGCTGGGGAGCTTCATCATGGGGACAATGCCCCACCCCAGGCAAAGTAATAAACTCCTCTACTGCTGGATAGTTAGCCAATTCTCGCCCCAGACCAATGGGTTCCCAGGGATCAGCTTCACCCCAAGCGATCAACACAGGAACCTGAATCTGAGGTAAGAGGTCTTCTGCCAGAGGCCCCTGGGAATAGCGCAAAAATGCGATAAATACTTCTGCTGCTCCTGGTTCTCGAGCAGGGGCCAGCAACAGGTCGACTAACTCATCGGTAACGGCATCAGAATTGGCGTAAGCCTGCTTGAGAATAGTTTTGAGGGTGCCTGGTTGGGCAATGGCAGAGAAAAATAGCCGACCGATCATCCGATTACCCAGTAAACGCTGTATCCAGGGCACAGCGACACGTTCATGCCAGGCCAGCTCAGGCTGCTTGCGTTGATGAAACTGGCGTAAAGAACAATTCAGCAGAATTAATCCTTGAACCAGTTCAGGGGCCAGAACTGCGGTTTGCAAAGCAACCACACAACCAATCGAGTTACCGATCAAAAAGGCCGGTGCACCCACCACCTCTCTACAAAACGCTACCAGTTGTTCTCCCCAGGTGGTAAAGGTATAGGGGATCTGGTCTGGGGTACGCTTAAGCCCTGGGGCAGGCTTGGCAGAAAAACCAAACCCCAGCAGATCAATAGCAAAGACCCGATGATGGTGGGCCAGTTCTGGCAGGTTATAGCGCCAATGGTCGCTACTAGCCCCAAATCCGTGGATCAGAACCAGGTTGCTACCACCGCTGCCCGATCGCTGATATCGAATCGGTAAATCTTGCCAGGTCCAGGTTAGAACTTGGACCTCAGGAAAGTGGCTAGCCTGCATCGTTGATAGGATTTGGGAAGGATTTGTCAAGTCCTGAAAACAGTAAACCGAAAGAATAACCCCCAGCCCTAGCAAGCCCCTGATTGATTCCTAAGGTTACCCCCCAGGGAGCTGCCTAGACCGCAGGATCCAGGCCATGGCCCCAGACTGGTTGTCATTCTATCGCAGTCGGCTTACATAGCAGAACCTACACCAGCGTAGGCTCCATAGAAAAATAAACCCACTACCACTAAAACTCCGGTACCGGCTACAGTTGCCACAATCCACAAAGGAATTCGCCCACTCTGAAGCATGTTTTGATCTCCTAACTAGCCAGATTGATTAATCACTTTTCTCTAAACATTTGGGGTAAAGTATTCACCCCAGTTGGACTAGGTCGATCTCCGACCTATGGCCTCACCAGATTGGTCCATTGGTTATCCGGTTTAAGACTGGAATGACCTATTTTTGCCTAATTGAAGAAGTAACTAGAAAACAGCAAGCCCAGAACAAATACCAATAACAAGCCCAGAAAGAGGGATGTACGGTTTAATTCAACAGGTTGCTTATTGGGATTGGGAGTACGTTCCATGGAAAGATACTAGCGCTGAATAAACTGCATGGCGGCGATCGCGCCTAGGAAAAAGACACTGGGCACACCCAGGGTATGAACGGCTAACCAGCGGACTGTAAAGATAGGGTAGGTAATTTGTTGGTTGGGGGAATTACTTTGCATGGCGCTTAAAAAAACAAAAAGTCGGTGTCTAGAACTCTGCTCTACTGACCTGAAAAGGTATCAATTTGTTGTTTTGCCTCGAAGCGATCGCTAAGAATCGGCAACTGCATTTGGTTGTCTGGGTAGTAGTCATTGGGCCGGGGGGTACCAAAGGCATCGTAGGCCAGCCCTGTACTAACAAACAACCAACCGGCGATAAACAGCATCGGAATAGTAATGCTATGGATAATCCAATAGCGAATACTGGTGACAATATCGCCGAAGGGACGCTCTCCAGTAGTACCTGCCATGTCAAACTCTCCTATCTAACACAAAGAATCTAATCTAATCATAGAGAATGCTGTAGACCCTAACAAGGTTTGCGATGACCAATTTGGCCCCCAACTTTAAACCGCCTGCGGGTCATACTTTAGAATAGTTCCCCGCTGTCCCAAAATAAAGCCCCGATCAGGCGCTTCAAAGACAATCCGGTAAAAATTAGAGGGAACGTCATTGACAGCTTTGTCCTTTAACCAGGTTTGACCCCCATCCAGGCTACATAGCAAATTGCCACCCCCGCCGGTAATCCAAATCTCGTCATTGGTGCGGAAGGCAATGTCCAGTAAGCCCCAACTGGTACCAAATTCAGGGCTAAGGGCGGCGGCAAAATCGTCAGCGGCCCGAGAGTTAGAAAACCTCACCTGACCACCCCGGGCGATCGCCCAAAGCTTACCGGCCTTGTCAAAACCCATATTCTGCAGACGGCGAGAATTTTGACGATTGTGGGGAATCCATTCATCCTGTCCCGGGGCCCAGGTAGAATAGAAGTTGCCCCGGGAAGAGACGGCTACGTAACGGCCATCAGTGGAGCGGGTCATATTGCGCACCACCCCAACCGCAGCCTGAACCATCGCTTTCCAGGTGCGACCGCCATCTTCAGTACGATAGATAGCACCAATATCGGTGGCCATTTCTGCAGATTTTGAACCCAGGGCAGTAATCAAAAAGGGAGTACCGGGCAACTCATTACTGAGAGGAATATTTTCCCAGGTTTTACCCCCGTTAGCGGTATGTAAAAGAATCGAAGGCATACCGGTGACCCAACCCTCATCACCAGCAAAATCAATGGAGGTAAAGGTATGGGCTTGCTCCCCCAGATTCAGGTCGTGGAGGCTCCAGGAATCTCCTCCATCCTGGGTTTCTAACAGGGTATTGCGATTACCCACGATCCAGCCGTGGTCGGTATTTCCCGTAAAGGCAATGTCAGCCAGAGTGGCCTCTGTTGGCAACTGCACAGCTCGCCATGGATGAATAGTCGCGTCTGGTAAAAAGTAGTTAGAACAACTAGTGGCTAAACCCAGGGCAACCACCACAATCATGATTCGTCTTAACCAGTTCAACGCAGCGTACATAAGGCATCCAGAGAGTAAGTTAGGTAAGGAAAAATTTAAGTCGCCAAGGCATTAGGTTGAGCCCCGACCCTGAACCCGGCAGAGGTAAGCTGCAGGCAAGGAAGGACCCTATTAACCCCTAGCGCAATCCATAGAAACTCAAAAAAAGCAAGAAAAACATACCTAGGGCGCCAAAAATCAAAATGTTCTTTTGACCCGGAGTGAGTCGATTCACCCCCAAACCATAGTTGAGGTTGGCTTTAAAGCCTGAAGGTGCCCCCACTGGTCCAATATTGGTGAAACGCTTCTTGGGGGCGCTACACACCGGGCAACGCCAATTTACCGGCAACTCTTCAAAGGCAACGCCGGCAGCTATGCGGGCTACGCTGTCACCCTTAGTCGGCTCGTAGGAATAACCGCAGGCAAGACACTCGTAGCAGTCCATTTCCTCTGGGGATAGGGACACTGGAGTAACCGTTTGCTCCACTGCTGATTCAGCCTCAACCAACGGGGATAAAGATTCGGCGGACGTATCAGATTCAGAACCCATAGCTCTAAACAAATAAAACCTAATCGAGTCACTCGTAATCCCGAACGAACTGGTAAACAGTAGACCTACAGGGCCAAAGACAAGTCGCTATTGTCACCAGTTGTAAATAATTATGACATGGTTGGGCTTCTGACTGATCGTCCCAGACCGATAATGCCTTCAGCAAACCTATGGATTGCATCAGTGTCTCCAATGAATATCTTCCTGACTTTGCCTTGAATGTGACCTAAGATTACAATCATGGTTAAGGACATACTCTAAACTAAGGTTTGGTATTTGCCTGACCTGGGGCATAAACACAGTTCAGGTGATTTACCTGGTTCTTTGCGTCGGTACCCTTGCAATTGCTACTTGTCCGCTAACTAACGGGTCGTCTAATAGCCTTGGTCTCCAATTAGGTGGCTCGGGTAGTAGTTAGGCCTCAGTCAATAAGTTAATTAGTACTATCCCTGGTGACTACTCCGTGTTTGTTCTTTCCGGCTACGAGTACTTCTTGCTATTTCTCATGATCTCCTGCCTGGTGCCCGTGGCGGCCCTGGGTGCTTCCTCCCTGCTGCGGCCAGTGGGACGGGGACCCGCTCGGCGAACCACCTACGAGTCAGGGATGGAGCCCATTGGCGGAGCCTGGATTCAGTTCAACATTCGCTATTATATGTTTGCCTTGGTTTTCGTCATTTTTGACGTTGAAACTGTATTTCTCTATCCATGGGCAGTAGCTTTTAACCAGTTGGGCCTATTAGCCTTCCTGGAAGCACTAATTTTTATTGGCATTCTGGTCATTGGTCTTGTATACGCCTGGCGTAAGGGAGCTTTGGAATGGTCTTAAATTTTGACTCAGCCCATAGCGGCGGTGGTTTGCTGGCATCGGGTGAAGCCCTTGCCAATCCGATCTCCCAACCTACGGTTACCCACGATCTTTCAGAGAATGTCATTCTCACCACCGTAGATGATCTCTACAACTGGTGTCGCCTTTCCAGCCTGTTTCCGCTGCTGTATGGTACTGCCTGTTGCTTCATTGAGTTCGCCGCCCTCATTGGTTCGCGGTTTGACTTTGATCGGTTTGGTTTGTTGCCCCGGGCCAGTCCTCGCCAAGCCGATTTGCTGATCACCGCCGGAACCGTCACCATGAAGATGGCCCCAGCCCTGGTAAGGCTCTACGAACAGATGCCCGATCCAAAGTACGTGATTGCCATGGGGGCTTGTACTATTACTGGTGGTATGTTCAGCAGCGATTCTCCCTCCGCTGTGCGTGGAGTAGATAAGCTCATACCGGTGGATGTTTACATTCCCGGCTGTCCGCCCCGGCCTGAGGCTATTGTCGATGCCATTGTTAAATTGCGTAAGAAAATCGCCACCGAATCTATGCAGGATCGGGCTTACACTATGCAGACCCATCGTTTCTATGAACGGGCTCACGGTTTCAAGCCGGTGCCGCCGATTTTAACCGGGCAGTATCTACAAACCGGTGGCCATAGTAAGCCTCCTCGAGAACTGATGGAAGCTCTGGGTGTACCCTTAATCGAAACTCTGGAAACAGCCCCCGGCGAGGAGATAGTTTAATGGCTACAGACGACTCTAAAGAGGTTTCGCTGCCGTCAGAAGCGCAGTCAAGTGCAGCGCCTCTGGTAGAGGCTGGGGTAATTTCTACCTGGCTTACCAGTAATGGCTTTGCCCACGAATTAGCTCCCCCCGACCATCGGGGAGTGGAGGTGATTAAGGTGGAGCCCCAATTTCTTCTACCCATGGCGACTGCCCTCTTTGCCTACGGATTTAACTATCTCCAGTGCCAGGGTGCCTACGATGAGGGCCCTGGGCTATCTCTGGTTAGCTTCTATCATTTGATTAAGGTGAGCGATCATGCTGATCGGCCCGAAGAAGTACGGGTCAAAGTTTTTCTGCCTCGGAGCGAGCCCCGAGTAGCTTCTGTCTACTGGATTTGGAAATCGGCTGATTGGCAGGAGCGAGAAAGCTACGACATGTACGGGATTATTTATGAAGGTCATCCTAACTTGAAGCGCCTATTAATGCCTGAAGACTGGATTGGGTGGCCCTTGCGTAAAGACTATATCTCTCCCGATTTCTACGAGCTACAGGATGCCTATTAAGTCAGCTTTGAAGCGAACTTCATAATTCGAGAGTGTGCAGAGAACCGTGGTAGATCAAGCTATAGATGTTGACCTATGGTTACCAGGACCAGGGGTTAAACAAAAATCTGCACAGTCGGGTTTGTAAAGTAGTTTGTGTCAAGGATGGGATCGCTACATAGGAAACCTACCTTCAAACTCGGGTACTGGTCTGATAAGCGATGATAGGTAAAATGGCTATAGTGTAATTACTCCAAAGCTATGGACTGTCCTCACTGCCAGAGCCACCAGGTTATGAAAAACGGGCGTGAACCCCGCCCCAATGGAACGCTGATGCAGCGATATCGGTGCCGAGATTGCGGTAAGCAGTTTAATGAACGCACCGGCACCCCGA
>JAGWXD010000024.1 GCA_018970085.1 Cyanobacteria bacterium REEB459 | reverse complement strand
CAGCCGGGCGATCGCCCCCGGCAACGGGGGGGGCGGCAGGGGGCAATGGCTGGCCAGCCGGGCCAGGGCATTGTGCAACACTTGGTCGGCACTGGTCAGGGCGGCCTGCCAATCCTGATTGGCCTGGTCAAACACCGCCCCAATCGAGGTGCCCGGCAAAATGTCATGAAATTGGTTGAATAGCACCTGTTTCCAGGCTGTCTCCAGGGATTGACGGGGATACTCGGCCCCAGTCACCAGGGTAGCCAGGGAGGCGAATAATTCCGCCTCAAACAGTCGGTCTTCGCACTGACGATTGAATTGTTTCTGGTCGCCGTGGGTGGTGTAACAACCCCGGTGCAGCTCCAGGTAAAGCTCGTCGGACCACACCGGTCGGTTAGCCAGGGGTTGGGCCTCCACCAGTTGGTCAAACAGGGGCTGGGCCTGGCCAAAGACAAGCCGGGGAAAGAAGGGAGAGGCGGCCCACCGCCGTGCCTGCACCAGCATGTCTCGACTGGGGCCACCCCCGTGATCCCCCACACCGGGCAGCCAGAGGCAGTCGGGCAGCCCGGTACTGGCCTCCCACTCACAGGCATGGTGGGCCATCTCCAGGGGCTCGATGTCGGTGCCAATGGGGGGCAGGGTGAGGCTGGTGAGGCTGGTCCCATCCCGTCCCTGCCAGCTAAACAGATGATGGGGAAAGGGATTGGTATCGTTCCAGCGGAGTTTTTGCGTGGCGAAAAAGCGAATGCCGCCCTGGCGAAGAATTTGGGGCAACTGCCAAGAAAACCCAAAACTATCCGGCAGCCAGGCGATCGCACTGACGGCCCCAAACTTTTCTAGACAGTAGCGCTGGCCGTAGAGCACCTGGCGGGCCAGGGCTTCGCCCCCAGGCAGGTTCAGGTCTGGCTCTACCCACAGGCCGGCGTCAATGGCCCAGCGGCCCGCCTGCACCTGCCGCTGCAGGGCCTCAAACAGGTCTGGCTGGTGTTCCTCCAGCCAGGCCAGCAGGGCAGGGGAGGAGTGGCTAAAGGTGAGTTCGGGGAAGTCTTGCTGCAGGGCCAGGACCGACTCAAAGGTTCTGATGGCGGCGGCCCAGGTCTCTGCCACCGGCCACAGCCAGGCCAGATCCAGATGGGCATGGCCCAAACAGTGGATGGTGCGCTGTTTCAACCAGGGGCTGAAATCCTGCAAAGACTGACGCACCTGACCTAGGGATTGGTCAAAGCTGGGACGATCCCCCAGGTGCGGCCAGGCGATGGTGGTCAGGGCCTGCTCCAGGCGGGGCATCTGCTCTGGCTGGAAGGCCTGCAGGTAGGTGGCCAACACCGCCAACTCATCGGCCACAAAGCCGGGTTCCAACTCGTCGGCCCCAGTCGCCTCAAAGCAGATCTGGGACTTGACCAGGGCCCCCTGATCATGGCCAGGGCTGATCAGATGGAGGGCTATTTCCACCCTTTCCCCTGGCCTCACCCGATCGCAGATCAGGTGGCGGGTCCAACAGTCAAATAAATCCCCCCGATGCACCTGCACCCCATTGCGGTAGAGGTCGGCCTGGTCGGCCCACCAGCGCAGCGCCAGGCGGGCCGATAGCCCCTCCAGGGGGTAGCCCTGGAGGGTCTCTGGCCAGGTAAAGGATTGGTACAACCAGAGGCTTTTGCCACCCTCCTCCCAGGTAATCTGGCGACGCTGGTTAAGGGGCGATCGGGGCCAGTCAGCGACCTCTGCTGCCCGGGGGACGGACCCGCTAGCAGACCATGGCTCGGGGGCGCGATGCCAGCCACTTTGCACATCTATCTGGCTGAGCCGGCGCAGACGGTTCAGGGTAGCCTCGAGAGTAGCGGGGGAGAGGGCCATGACTCCGGTATGATCATAACTATTCTCCCAGTGTACGCAGCCAGGGTACCTAGAGTTATGGCTTCTTCTCCTCGACCCTTTCGTAGCCAGACCCTCTCCCAACTCCTCAAGGGCTACCGCCAGATCGGTTATGGGGTGCAGCGCTGGCTCAGGGAGGGCGGCGCCGCCTTGATTTGGGGAGTGCAGGTGGCCCTGTATCCCGTCTATGTTGGGGTGCAAACCCTGAGAAGTACCTCCCGCCGTCTGGTCGCCGCTACGGTCTGGCGCAACGGCCGCTTTAGACTGGGCGGGGCGGTGCCACAGGCTAAAGCGGCCCCCACCGATACCCCGATTGTGGCCCTACTGCTGGCTATGCAGGTCGATCTATGCCTTTCCCTGCGGCCCTACCGACGTTCCCTCTCGCAGATTTTGCACCGATCAGGGGTGGGGCAAGGCCTGGCTCGAACCGGTGGCCTAGGAATTGTCACCCCAACTCCAATCCAGGGCATTGCCTGCGATCTCGCCACCGCTGAGTTGGTCCTGGTGGGTGCTGATAACAGGCTGGTGCTGGGCTTGACTCCCCATCAGCAGGAACAACTGCAACGGGCGATTGTGCAGCTTCTAGCAGAATATGGCCGCCACCGCCGGCACTATGGACTCAATCGCCAGCTCCAGACCGGGCCGCTGCCCTTGCCGCCACTGCAGGTGAGCCACTATTTGCCGCTGCGCTGGTTTTACCGGGCTCTGGAGTGGATGCAAACCAGTCCCCTGGCCATCGCCACCAATCTCTTTGGGGAAGCCGATCTGCTGCTGCGCCCCCTGACCCCAGCGGGTTCCCTCCAGGTCAGCCCACCAGCGGCGATGGTAGGGAATGCTCCTCTGGTACCAGGGGTTTCGCGCCAGTCGGGGCGGCCCCTAAATCTACTCGGCAGCGATGAGATCGAGGCCCAAACCACCCTGCTGCATTATATTGATCACCCCCTGATGGCTCTTCTACGGTCTCTAGACACCCTGCTGGTCGGCCTAGAAGGCTGGTTCCAACGTCTTTTGATCTGGCTTCGGAGACAGTTTAGATAGGCCTAACGTTTAACGATATGATAGAGCCAGGGTATGAATTCTGGGTTTGGGCTCATCCCTGGGATAGGCTACCTTTAGCAACCCCTCCCAAGACACTTAGCCCCGATTCATTGATTCAAACCTCTTGTGATTGGAGACTTAAATAATGCTGACCCTCAAAATAGTGGTTTATCTGGTTGTAGCTTTTTTCGCGGGCCTCTTCATATTTGGTTTTTTGAGCGGTGACCCCTCCCGTAACCCTGGTCGGCAGGACATAGAATAGCCCATTTAGACAGAGGGCTATTCTATATCCTGGCTGATCAGTGGCTTAGGTCATGGATCAGGTATCAAAGGCCTGGGTAGATGCAAACTAGCCGCCCATAGCTTGTCCGGCTAGTAACGAGGCTGGGCTTGAGTCGATATTGCTCTGGCAAAGGTCAGGGAGAGGGCTGGCTTCAGTTATCTAGGCCGGTCACAGGTTTAAAGCCCGCCCGTCGGGCTTTGTTTTTAGCAATTCTGGTAGCGCCTTTAAAGATACCCCCGGCAGCGGCGGGGATATTGGCAAACCACATCTACTCCATACCACTTCGTTTTCTGCTGGTTTTCCCTCACGCATGGTTTTGCCCTTAAATTTGCCAGTTCCCCCTGCCCTGGTTGCCAGTCAACCGCCGGCAACTCAGGCTCCGGCGACTTCGGCCCCACTCCTTTCTCCAGCAGCCAATCAGGTTGACCCAGGCTCACCAGGGCTGCCCCAAGAGCCCGGGGCAGCCCTCCCCGCCGCTGCCGATCCGGCTGCCTTTCTGGTGTTAAGGGCCGATCAACAGCAATACCAGATCGACAGTCAGATGATCAGGGCTAACGGCGATGTTTTGGTGCAATTCGGCAATGGTCAGATTAGCGCTGACCACCTCTGGATTAATCTCAACCAGCGTCAGGTGAAGGCCACAGGCAACGTGGTGTTTACCCGTAACCAACAGGTCATGGCTGGCGATCGGGCTACCTATAACCTGCTACAGGGGGCCGGAACCCTGACCAACGCCCGGGGGGAGTTGAGTCCTGCCACTGCTGCCGAGGATTTTTCTGCCTCCCCCACTGCCCCTGGCGAGCCTGCCTCCCCCCCTCGTAACCAGGCCTCTATCTCTCAGATCACCAGTCCTGGAGATCTATCCTTGAGTACCCTAGCCGGACAATCCTGGTCAGGGGACCAGGCCGCCCTGGGGCGAGTACGGTTTCAAAGTAGCTATCTAGCCTTTGACGCCAAGGGCTGGTACGGCGATGATATCCGCCTGACTAATGATCCCCTGATACCGGCAGAACTAGAGCTGCGGGGGGAACGGCTGCGGTTAACACCTCTAAACCCCGATGAGGACCAACTCTGTGTTGATAACCCCCGGGTCGTTTTTGATCAGGGTCTTGCCATTCCCCTACTGAGGAACTGTTTTTTGCTCGAACGGGGACGGCTGCCGGCTAATGCTCTCAATCCTCTGCCGGTGAGTATTGGCTACGATGGTCGCGATCGCGGCGGGCTATTTATTGAACGGGAGTTCCAACTGCTTAAGGGTAGCCCCTGGCAGCTGAGTCTGGCACCCCAACTATATCTGTCCCGCTGGTTAGGTAATGCTAATTTGAACCTGCTAGAGCCAGCCAACCTGGGCCTGGTGGCCCGACTGAATGGGCCCCTGGGGCCCCGCACGACTCTGCGCGGAGTGGTGAGTCTGCCAGGTCTAGATCTAGAACAGTTCAACAATCGCCTGCGGGTTAATCTGCGGGCTCAACAGGTTATGGGGGACCACCGTCTGAGTTTGGAGTATACCTACCGAGATCGTCTGTTCAATGGCTCCCTGGGCTTCCAGGATGTACAAACCAGTGCGGGTATACTACTCGAGTCACCCCTGCTAAGCCTGGGCAATACGGGGCTTAACCTCAGCTACCAGGCCTCCGGGCAATACGTTACCGCCAATACCGACCGGCCTCAGCTACTGCCGCCGGGTAGCCAGTCAACCCTGACTAGTTTGTTACGGTTTCAAGCTCTGGTGGATTTGAGTCGGGGCTTTACTCTGTGGCAGGAGCCAGCCCCTGAAAATGTCGATTTCTCCAGGTTGCGCTATAGTCCCCGCCCCCCTACGCCCAACCTGACCCTGACCGCCGGGTTAAGGGCAATAGCCACCTACTATACCAGTAACGATCTCCAGGAATCTCTAGAGGGTCGCATCACCCTGAGCGGCCAGTTGGGGCATCTGGTGGCAGACTACCTGGACTATACCCAATTCAATATCGGCATCTCCAGTAGTCTGGCGCAGGGCGATAACTCTCCCTTCCTGTTTGATCGCGCCGTTGACCAAAACGTCTTTTCTGCCGGCATCCTTCAGCAAATCTATGGTCCTTTTTTGTTGGGTTTGCAGACCTCGTTTAACATCAACACCGGCCAGCAAATTGACACCGCCCTGGTGGCGGAGTATAGGCGGCGGACCTACGGTATTGCCATCCGCTATAGCCCGACTCAGGAAGCCGGCGTCCTGGAATTTCGCCTGAGTAATTTTAATTGGTAGTAATTGGTAGGGTTTGATTGGTAGGGTTAATCGCCTGGTCAATGGTATATCGTGTCTGGGGCTACGCCCTAAAACAAGGAGAACTTCAGATTTAAGCCCCCTTTCTATCCTATGGGTAAACTGGCTACAGTTATTTCAATCCGTAAGGGTTAGATTATTTATCTATAGGTGCCTATAGGCTGTCGGGTTGCTGGCCTCTGCAGTCAGACCCAACTGACCTGATAACTGGCCACATTGGCCTAATGTCTTTCTGCCTTAGCAGGGAGCTAGCCTGGCCAAGGGGTTGGTTGCTTCTGAGTTGACCCCAGCCCGCCTGTGATTACCCGAATTCCTAAAACTCGCCTGGTGTTACCCTAGGAGTCCTGCCACCATGACAGCCCAATCCAAGGATAAGGCCCCCTCTGCTTCGGCCTCCTCAGTTGTCAGCCCCGCCCCAGCCGAGTCTACAACGGGTAAGGCTACTGCGACCAACAAAAAACTCTCTAAAAAGAAATTGAAAGCTAAGAAAGCCTCCCAGTCCTCGGAGAATGCTTCAGAACGGCCGGTGTTTTTCTATATTTCAGAAGGGGAGGGCAGTTCTAAATTGTCTCGCCAGTTTTATGAAGGAGAACTGGCCCGATTACAGGTAGAACTGGTAAAAATGCAATACTGGGTCAAGTACACAGGGGCCCGCATCGTTATTCTCTTTGAAGGTCGCGATGCCGCCGGTAAGGGGGGAACCATCAAGCGCATCACCGACCCCCTTAATCCTCGGGGATGTCGGGTGGTGGCTTTGTCTACCCCTAGCGATCGGGAAAAAACTGAGTGGTACTTTCAGCGCTATGTGGCCCAACTACCGGCGGCGGGGGAGATCGTTTGCTTTGATCGCAGTTGGTATAATCGGGCCGGTGTAGAACAGGTGATGGGATTCTGCACCGAAGCCCAGTACCAGGAATTTATGCAAACCTGTCCTGAGTTTGAACGCATGCTGGTGCGATCGGGCATCGTTTTATTGAAATACTGGTTTTCCGTCAGTGATGAGGAGCAGGAAAGGCGCTTTCAAGCCCGCACCACCGATCCGGCCCGGCGGTGGAAACTCAGTCCCATGGACTTGGAATCCCGCAACCGCTGGGTTGAGTATTCCCAGGCCAAAGATGTGATGTTTGCCCATACCAACATTCCTGAAGCTCCCTGGTTTACTGTAGAAGCCGACGACAAAAAACGGGCTCGATTAAACTGTATCAGTCACATTCTCTCCAAGATTCCCTACGTGGATATGACCCCTGAACCCCTAGAACTCCCTCCTCGCAAAGCGCCCCCCTTTGACTACGTGCGCCCTCCCCACAATGAGCAATTTTTTGTGCCCCGAGTTTACTAGGAGACCGGCAGTAGGCGGGAGTGCCACCCCTCCAGTATGGCCCTGGCAGCAGCTATAGCGGGGCCCCGCAGCAAACAGATAGTCTCATGCCATTATCCAGGCTCTCCACCCCGTTTTAGACTATTTTCAGGTGTGGAGGCTGATCCAGCCTGTAGCTACCGGTCAGCGCATCCTATGGAGAATTACCCACCCCACTGCCACGGTTAGGCAAATCCTAGGTATGGGCAACAGTCTTTTTGAACAACGTGAATCCTAAGGATCTAGGGTGAGATTGGCTGGAGCTGATGAATTGCCAATTTGAAGGGTATTTGCCGACCCATGGGAACCATGGCAATGGGCCAGGGCCCGATCTGCCTTTAAGGTTCACCCTGGCGCCAGGTGTAAGCCTGCTCTATAGCCTTGCCCAGGTGACCCTGGTGCTGGCCCAGGCAATCTCTGGCCTGGTTTTGATCCAGGTGCCCCAGATGCATGAGCAGAGCCAGCTTCACCTGTTGACCGCTGCGCTCCAGCAGATCGGCGGCTCCGCTGCGATCTAAGTCGCTCAGGTCACAGATAATGCGCAGGGCCCGATCTCGCAATTTGCTATTGGTTACCGCCACATCTACCATGCGGTTACCGTAGACCTTACCCAAGCGCACCATGGCACCGGTGGAAAGAATATTCAGGGCCATTTTGGTTACGGTGCCGGCTTTTAACCGGGTCGAACCCGCCAGCAGCTCTGGACCCACCGCTAGTCGAATGTCAATATCTACATCCAGCTTCACCTGGTTAGCCGGTACACAGGCGATCAAAATGGTGGTGGCCTGCCGTTGCCGAGCTGCCTTCATGGCTCCCCAGACGTAGGGAGTGGTGCCGCCGGCAGTAATCCCTACCACCACATCTGCCGCTGTAATAGCTGCTTCGGCAATGGCGGCTTCGCCGTCTTCAAACACATCCTCCAGTCCTTCGGAACTGCGCACCAGGGCCCCAAATCCGCCAGCAATAATACCCTGTACCAGGTCGGGGGGGGTACAAAAGGTGGGGGGACATTCCGCCGCATCCAGCACCCCCAGGCGACCACTGGTGCCAGCTCCAACATAGTAGAGCCGGCCACCCTGGTGGAGGGCGGTGGCAATGGCCTCTATGGCTGCCGCCAGGGGCTCGCGGGCAGTGGCAATGGCCGCCAAGGTGAGCTGGTCCTCCTGGTTAAATAGGTCCACTAACTCCAGGGCAGTGAGTTGATCCAGGTGGGCGCTGCGGGGATTGACCTGTTCGGTGAGTAAATGCCCCCGGTCATCGGGATCGGAAACCAGTGGGGCCATGGCAGTAGGTCCAGTTGCTAAGGGGTCTTAAAGTAGTTTCTCAAATTGTTGACGCAGGCGATCCAGGTCAGTGTCAGAGAGGCTGGGGGCATGATCGGGCTCTGTCTGGGCAGGGGAACTGAGGCCATCAGGACTCCAGCTAATCTGCTCTACCACCTGTTCTGGGGGAATCGCCAAGGCCCCTTCTGGGACTACTTTGCAGTGGTAACCAGCGGCTTGGCAGAATTCTTCAATATCGCTTTGAGCGATGGCCTCAACGGTGGCCTCAGGAAAGTCCTGGGCCTCTAGCATGAGGGCAAAGCGGGTGGCGTCATCTTCGGTTTCAAACATCAACACCACATCCTCGTGGTCAATCTTAAGGGTATGAATGCCTTCATTATCGGTGCGGGCATTAAATAACAGCACATACACCACCATAGCCAGTCTCCTGCCGCAAGCCTGGTGTTTATTGTACCGATCTTAGCAGCGTTGACTACACTATATTGGGTATCTACCAGTGCCATCTATCGCCATGGCCTTTTCCCCCGATCCTCAATCTTCTCCTGGTTGGCCCAGACTGCCCCGCTGGTTGGGGGTAGGGCTGCTAGCTGGATCACTGCTGGGGCTGGGGGGTGTAATTGCCTGGCGGGGTTGGGGCGTGGCTCAACACTACAGCTCTCCCTGGCTGTCGAGTTATCTTTCTCAGGTATTGGGGCGGCCCGTACAGGTAGGTCCCCTGGAGTGGGTGGGGCCCACTGGCGTGCGGCTGGGTCGATCTACCATTCCCCCCACCGCCCGGGACCCTGATAGGGTTAGTCTGGAGGGCATAGAGGTCCGCTTTAACCCCCTTGACCTGTTCCATCGAGAACTCCCCCTGGTCATTAATCTGGACCGGGCTCAGGTCTATCTGCAACAGACTGAAGAGGGTCAATGGGTTGATCTCCACCTCCACTTGCCCGAACCGGAAAAGGACCGCCAGCCCTGGATAGAGGTCAGAGTGGGCCAGGTGAATGTGCAGCGTAGTCAGCTTACCCTGGTGCCGGCTGTCTCCCGGGCTGGCACCAACTCCAGGCTGGTTTTGCAGACTATTCAAGGGCAGGGGACCTTCACACCCCTGCTGGTTAAGGCTGCACCAGGGGCGATCGCCCCTGGCCCCCTGCCGCCCCGGGTAGACCGACTGGACTTTAGACTTGAGGCCGCTGCACCTCAGGGTGGCCAGTTGCTGGCGGCGGGCTCGGTGCAGTTACCGCTGGTGCAGCCCGCCTCACCCTCGGCCAGGGCAGCGGCCCAGGCCAATCTAGCCACTGCCAGGCTGATTGACTGGCCGATGTTTGCTCCCCCCAGAGGAGAGGCTGTGGGTGACGGCCAGCATTTGAACGGACGGCTGAATGTCAGGCTTCAGGCTATGGAGGCCAGGGACATGGTGCCTCTGGCCCAGTCCTTCATGCCCAGCCCCCTGCCCCTGCAGGTCACCTCTGGCCGAGTTAATGGCCAGGTCGATATAGGCCTTGAGGGAGACGTTGGGCCCAGTCTGACCGGTACGGTGAAGTTAGATCAGGGCAGTTTGAGCAGTGCAACCCTGCCCCAACCTCTGCAACAGATCACAGGAACCGCCCGGTTACAAGGGCAAACCCTGAAGCTGGAAAACCTGACTGCTCGCCTGGGGGCCTTGAAGGCGATGGCCAGCGGCACTATTGATCTGGCCAGGGGCTATAGCCTCAAGGGGGAGATTAAATCCTTTTCTCCGGCCCAGGTTCGAGACCTGTGGGCTGCCGATTTGGGGCTGCCGATGCAGGGTCAACTGGCGGCTGAGGCGGTGGTGACGGGCTCCCTGACCGAGCCTGTTGCGATCGCCAAGGTGACGTCCAAGGGCCCGATCACCATTGATCGGGCGGTTTTTCAACAGGTTACCGCCAGAGCCACCCTGACGGGTTCACAGCTCCAGCTGAATAACCTTGAGGCTCTACCCACAGGGGGCGGGGCGATTACCGCTGAGGGTCAGGTGGGGCTAGCAGGTAAGGGCTCGATTGCCCTAACGGTGAAGGGCGATCGCCTGCCCGCCGATACCCTGGCCCGACCCTATGGCTTACCTGAAACCATCAAACTTGGGCCGGCATTTGTGGAGGCCCGGTTCAGCGGACCCCTCGACCAAGTCAGGGGGCAGGCAGCCTGGCGAGCCCCCCTGGGCTCCTACCCAGCCCAGGGACGGGTCACTCTGGTGGGGCAAGACTTGCAGTTTAAGGATACCTTTGTACAAATTGCCCGGGGGACGGTGGCGGCTACCGGTAGCCTCCGGCAGAACCGCTGGCAAGCTAGCCTGCAGGCCACCAATCTGCACCTGCGGGACCTGGCAGGCACAGGGACCGGCCTGCTCAATGGTGAGGCCCAACTGGCGGGAGGGTTTAATCAGTCGGGGGGGCAAGGGCTGGAGGGGCAGGCCCGGGCCCAGTTCCATCTAGCGGGGGGGCGACTAGAGGCAGCCGGGATCCTAAACCAGGGTCAGTGGCGAGCTGCCTTGCAGGGCAAACACCTCAACCTGGCAGCGCTCTCGTCCCAACTGCGGGGCCAGGCTGGGGGCCAACTGGAAGTTTCTGGCAGCCTGGCCCGGCCTAGTCTAGACGATATGCAGGGCCAGGGCCGGATAATGCTATCGGCGGGATTGGCCAGTGTTTCCCCCCAGTTTCCCAGTCTTGCCCTCGGGGCCGCTCCCCTCACCGCCGATCTGGCCTGGAATGGCCAGTCTTTGCTGATCAACCAGGCCCGTACCACCGGTCTGGCGGTGCAGGGAGTGGTAACACCGGCCTTCAAGGGGGACGGAACACCGGCTCTGGCCCATCTTGATCTACGCCTACAGGCCAGAGACTTTAATCTAGCCCTGCTGCCCCTACCCGATGTGGTGCCGGTAGCTGGGTTGGCCAGTTTTAATGGTCGCCTGGTGGGTAGCCCCAACCGCCTCAAGCTAAGGGGAGATGCCAGGCTCAACCACCTCAGCTTGGGAGATCTCGCCTTTGCCCCTAGCCTACTAGGGCCCGTCACCTTCACCTCTGCAGCGGGGCTAAATCTAGATCTACAGGGCGGCCAGGACCGGCTGCGGGTGGCAACTCGTGGGGGCGATCGCCAGTTAGACTTTCTATTGCGAAGCGGAGCCGCCCAGGCCAGCGGCTATGCTCGGGGAGATAGCTTTTTTGCCCAGTTCCGGCAAATTCCCCTGGAGCGGCTCAAGTTACCCCAGGGGAGCAGTACCGGTATTGGCAAAGTGAGTGGCACCCTGGAGACCGCAACCATTTCGGGTAACTGGCGAGAGCCCAGCATCTGGGCTGATTTTGATATCCTCAATCCTGGCTTAGGTTACCTGAAGCTGCGCACGGTAGAGGTGGCTGAGGCGAATCATAACACCCCAATACCGACTAATACCCCAGCTACCATGGTCACCCGCTACGGCCGTCTGCGGGGTAGCGTGGGCTATCGTGACGGGATACTGAGTCTGGCAGGGGTTAGCATTGACTCGGCTACGGGCAAAAGTCGTTACCTGGCTAGTGGTGCCTATAATCTTAAAAATCATCAGGTAAGGGGGCAGCTAACCGTTGATAACGGCCAGGTTCAAGATATTTTGCTGACCCTAAAAATTCTGGAATTTTCAGACTTTCGACTAAATCCCCTGGTCGCCCCCGATTGGTTTCGCCCACCTACGGCCGCAGAGACAGGTTCTCTGCGCACTTCAGGAGTGGGGCATCCCGCTGCCAGCCTGTTAGCTCAGTTGCGACGCCTGGCGGAAGTTAGGGCCTTCCAGGCGATCAAGGCAGCTCAAGCAAAAGAGGCTCTGTTACCGCCCCTGGAAGGACTACGGGGAAGTTTTTCTGGCACAGTTACCGCCACCGGAGCCCTACCTCAGGATCTGCTGGTCAAGGTGAATCTATCTGGTCATGACTGGCTTTGGGCTGATCCAGCCCTTCCCGAGGGGATTGCCTACCGGATAGATCAGTTGCAAGCCCAGGGTACTTACCAGGATGGTGTGGTTCGCGTTAACCCCCTTAGTCTACGAGTTGTTTCGCCCCCCGCAGGGGCTGATCACCAGGGAACTGAGTCGGTTAGCCTGGCGGAGTTAAATGGAGAATTTAGTCTGACTCCCCAGGATCCTGTTAATCGGACCCTGCGGTTAAATATTACCGATCTGCCCGTAGCCCTGCTACGCCGTCCACTGCGTTTACCCCCTAACTTAAATGGCCAAATTACCGTGGGTGCCTCTCTCACCGGTGGTCTGGATAACCCCCAGATTCGGGGCCGGGTAGAAGTAAACCAGGCCACCATTAATGATCGCTCCCTCGACCTGGTGGCGGCAGACTTTCTCTATCGAGACGGCCGCCTATCCCTGCGAGGAGATGTGGCCACCCGTAATCAGACCGACCCCCTGACCCTGCTAGCCAGTCTGCCCTATGGGCTACCAGGGGTGACCCACAAGCCTGACAGCGATGAGTTTTCCCTGCGCCTGAAAGTGGCGGATGACGGATTTTCTCTGATTAATCTGCTCACCCAGGCGGTTACCTGGCAGTCCGGCAAGGCCAACCTGGATCTAGATGTTAAAGGTCATTGGTCCCAGGATAAATCTCCCCTGGAAGCCCTGGCCTCAATGGTGGTGACAGGGGCTGCCCGGTTTGATGGAGTTACCCTCAGCGCCGCTGACCTACCCAGTCCCCTGACCAACCTGCGGGGAGCCATCCAGGTGGATAACTCTTCGGTCTACCTAAAGGGATTAGGGCTGGATTTCCAAAATCTGCGGGGCGACTTTAGTCAGGGTGAAATTCTGGCTCAGGGTAAGCTCAAGGTAATTCCTTCGGTGAATGACCTGTTCCCAGGCACCGTACCCTTGAATTCCTCAACTGGGGTCTCCAACCCCCCGGTTTCCCTCGACTCCAGCAGCGATCGCTTCCAACTTAGCCTCAACAACCTGGCCCTGAATTGGAAAAATCCGGCGGGGGTGTATAAGGGTCAGATTAACGGCCAGGTCATGGTGGATGGCAGTCTCTACCTGCGAGAACCGGTCCTATCTGGCGAAATTACCCTATCAGACGGAGTCCTGACCCTCCCTGTATCCCCCGATAAAAATGTTGTCGCCTTGGCCACTGGGGCGACTCCCCAGCCTCCCAGCCTTTATCAACCCCTTCCCCCAGTATTTAAAGACTTTAAACTCACCCTGGGGAACAACTTCAGCCTGGCCATTCCAGCCTTGGTGGATGTCAGGGCAACGGGCAGTCTGGACCTGGCGGGTACCTTCCCCGCCCTCAAGCCCGCCGGTAGAATTAATCTGCCAGGGGGTCGAATTACCCTGCTGACCACCGAGTTCCGTCTGACCGGAAAGGAAAACTATGCCCAATTCGACCCCAGAGATCCTAAGATCGATCCTTACCTGGTGGCCAACCTTTCTACGGCGGTGCCCGACAGTGGCGGTGCGGGCACCATTCTGACTCCCGCCTCTCCTTTTCCTCGCAATGAAATTAGTGAGTCTCCCATTACCCAGCTGGGTTTAACCCAGAGTGGAGTACAGACTATTCGAATTCGGGCCAATGTTAATGGCCGGGCCAGTCGCCTGATGCAGTTGCAGGGCGTACAGCTCGAAAGCACCCCCCCCCGCACGGAGGCCCAGATCATTGCCCTATTAAGTGGGGGCATCTTAACCGCCCTGGAGTCCACCCTAGGCAGTGTGTCAGGGGGCGGAGACGGCTTTCAAGGCTTGTTAACCTTTGCCGGTTCGGCCTTGTTAAATCGCTTACAGAGCTGGTTTGAAGGAGGTCTTGAGACTATTGAGTTGCGTTTTTTCTCAGCCTCGCCCCCCAACTCTCAGCAAGTTGATATTGGCGGAGACCTGGGCTTTAATTTATCTCCTGATATTTCTGTATCCCTACAAAAGGTCTTTACCAACCTGACTCCTGCTATCTTTAGCATCCGTTACCGCATTGATCAGCACACCACCCTGAGAGCGGTTACCAGCTACGAGAATTTCAACCAAAATACCGGGGCAATTCTAGAATTCAGGTTTTAGACGGGCTGGGTGGTTTAGTTTAGACTACTTGCCCTGAGTTCAGGTACTCCAACGCCATAGCGATACTATTGATATCAACTTTAAAGGGCTGTTTGATGGGCCCCAGCAAGGGGGACAGGTCATTACCCCACTCCTTGAAATCGATACTGCGCAAGCATTCTGGAGTTATCTGGCCACGCACAGCACACCACCTGCCGTTTAAGATGGGAGCCAGGTAACGCCTGCCTCCAAGCACAAAGGCGGGAGAGAAAATTTCTAGCATTTTCACACCGCCGCCGGCTTCGACAGGGTTGTCCAACCCTACACGATTAAAGGCCATATGGGCTGAGGCGGCTCCATGAACAATCACAATTACCTTGGCATGGCGCATGATCCGCCACTGCTGAAGGGGAGTCAACTCCTCAAAGTAGTAAGTGACAAAGCCCTTTTGTTCAAGGAAAGTCGTGACTTCTTCGTTATTAGTAATGCTGCGATCGCCACGACGGGGAACAAAGACTAGATCAGGCGTATCCTGGCTGCCTAGATCGAAATTAAGTAGTTCAGGTATAGTGCTGTAAAGGTGACTGGTAGAAACAGTAACGATTTTGCCCGTCACACTATCATCGGTGTAGATCCCAGGAATACCGACAGCTTCGTATACTCGTCGGGCTAGGTTGCTGGCTCTTTTTCTTAAAACAACATGAATCTTAATTTCTTGCCCTAATTCCTCAGACAGGCTTTTTTGAGCGAAAAGAACTGGCAAAACGGTATGGTCGATAACGTGGGCAATGTTTTTGTCGGCATCGAAGCGGCAGTCAAAGATGAACTTGTCTCTATAGTCCAGGGTCGAGATAGGGCCGAAAACCTTTTGAACCCGCTGATAGGCCTTAAGCTTCAAAGAACTCGCTGGCCTTGGGCCGGTATCACCAGTGTGAACCCTAAGGGTTACATCGACCTCTGCGGAGTCGCGACCAGGTAGATAGATTCGCTCAACATCTGGAGTGTACAGATCGGCCAACCTGGTAGGGTAGGCAAACATCATAGAGGGCTCTACAGTAAAACCCGGCAGTTTCTTAGTAATTAGAATATCCGAAATAACAGGCTGACTTAGCGATTCCAGCATTTTATATACCTATTAAGGAAAATAGTTAGCCAGGGCGCCTATATTGCTTTGAGCCCCCTGCAAATAAGGATCCTTCTATAATAAGGCTATATTTTACTAGAAAAATTATAACTAAAGTAAGCTTGATGGCCCTAGTTGGAGCTGAAAACCACGATCTCTAACCACCAGTCCCGGACTCTAAGTTGCTATTGAAGCCCTTAATTTAGATAGAGAGGGGCATGATTAGTAACGCCCCTCTTAGATCTTTTAGGAATCAGTTTTAGACTCGAGCTGTGGCAATGGAAGCCCCCGCTGCGATCAATCGCTCATAGGTAGCCCGCATTTTTAGTCCAACTAAAACCTGGAACAGACCGCTACCGTTAGTAGAACCAGGGTATTCTCGGTGTTTCAAGAGCAACTCAGACATTTCACCATAGTACTTGGTAGAAGTATTACTGAGGTGGCTTTCAATGTAAATCATTTCTTCAAGGCGATCGAATTGACCATCTACTTCAAGTACGGACACCTCGTTACCGTAGTAAGAGTCAGGGCCGTAGTGGAGGCGAATACCAGGATAGGAACAGGTAAGCTTGCGACCGCAGGGAATCCAATCGATGGTAGACCCTTCATCAAACAAGTATACAGGGTCGAAACCAGTTACCCCTTCCCGTTGCATTAACCGCACCCTTAAAACCTTGCGCTCTTCGTCGTTAGGAATCAATTGAGTGGGCAAAATCTGAATGACTACGTCGGCATATTGTTTTTGAATATCAACATAGGCTTCAAAGTCAGGACGGCGGGCGTTGATTGAAGCCAAGACGTCTTCATAGCGATGACCGCGCTCAGCCATATCTCGCTGAATTTTCCAGGTGATTTTTACCTCATCGCTAATGTCGAGGTAGACACTAAAGTCAATTAACTGCCGAACCCGCTCGTCATAGAGGGGATGGAGACCTTCGATGACAATGATTCGGTTAGGATCAACCCGTTCTGGAGGATCAATTTCACCAGTTTCGTGGTTGTAGATGGGCTTACTAATGCTGTTGCCTTCCTTGAGAGCTTTGATCTGCTCGTACATCAGATCAAAATTGTTGGCCTGGGGATTCAAAGCCGTTACTCCAGCTTCTTTGCGCTGCTTGCGATCAAGGCTGTGGTAGTCATCCAGGCAAATCACCGTCATTAATTCAGAGCCGAATAAATCGCTTAATCGTCTCAGAAAAGTAGACTTGCCACACCCAGAATCCCCTGCAACACCAATTAAAACGACTCTCTCTGGCTTGCTGATCATAAGTTTCCCTCTATACAACTCCTAACTAGATGCATCAAAAGCACTAAATTTTCAAGAAGACACTGGCTGGCTGGTAGTAAAGGTGTATTTCCACTAGCTCTACGAAATATCAAAAAATACTTCGCTCGATGTTGCGTCTATAAAAGCAGGCTTCACGATAACATGGCGTCAACATCGCCCCTAAAAGTTGGGAGCAGGTGTGACCAAGTCAAAAAACCTTCTCAGGTAGGCGATTTTGATCATTCCGGCCAGTTCTATCGGTGATGAAAGAATTGGTTTAAACAGGTTAATTGAACCCAAGAACCCGGCAATCTAAATCTAATTACCCTTTGCGATAGCAATCTAAATCTATACTGACTAGGTCACTATCTGAAAAGGAGTAAGTATTTCTACCATTGCTTTTAGATCTTATCAGAAGACAGTATCCCTCACAACCAAATTTGGTCAGATCTCCAGAGGTTACTACTGCTCGGGCTGGACTACTGCCAGGTCAGATTCTGTTCATTCTGTAATTTTTATGTCCTATAAATAGGGCTTTACTGTCGATCGAGATCGTCGCTGCGGCAGCTTACCTCTGGATCCCTAATGGGGCCGGGGTATGTACGGGTTGGGGAGATGGCGATCAAGTCAGGCCTAACCCCGCCAGTAGCCATAGCTTGGCAATTATGCCGCCAGGAATACAGTCTTTAGGGATGACTGTTGACTAAATTAAATTCTAAGGGGTGCAAAATTGACTCCCTTTGGCAAGGATGGCTCTGGGGCAAAGGCTCTGACGGCTTGTAGCATAGATTGTATCAAGGACCCATTATCGCCAGTCTCCAGGTCTGCCTACAGTGATACTCTAAGAAGTATTGATTATTTATTTTGATCAGGGATTGCCCTGATTGGAATCTTCTTAGGTAGTACGCCATGTGGTTATGGCTAGGCTACTGCTAAATTGGCTCTAGAGAGTGGCAAGTTGAGTATGTACAATCCAAGCGTTAGCGGCGGTAATCCCAGTTCCCTGGCCGGCAGCCGTATGTTTTTATACGAAATTGAGGGTCTGCGCCAGAGCGTCGAAACCGATCAAATGGCTAATCCCATTCGCAAAAGCGGCAGTGTGTTTATCACTGTTCCCTATGCCCGAATGAATCAAGAGATGCAGCGGATTACGCGAATGGGAGGCAAAATTGTTAACATTCGCCCCATTGGTGGCGATGGCACCGATAGCAGTGCTTCATCCCCAGTGACTGAAGCACCGTCTTCCTCACCTGTAACCCCCTTAAAGGCCATGACTCAAACTACTCCTAAGACCGCTGCAGCCAGCGTTCCTGTCAATTTGTATAAGCCCAATGCCCCCTTTATTGGCAAGGTGATTTCTAACCAACCCTTGGTTGCAGAGGGAGGTTCGGGAATCGTACAGCATATTATGTTTGACCTTGCGGGAGGCAATCTCCACTACGTAGAAGGCCAAAGCATAGGGATTATCCCGGCTGGCCTCGATGCCAATGGTAAGCCCCATAAGCTAAGGTTATATTCCATTGCCTCCACTCGTCACGGCGATCACCTGGATGATCAAACCGTTTCCCTTTGCGTACGCCAGCTAGAGTATCAACACCCCGAAACCAAGGAAACTGTCTACGGCGTATGCTCTACCTACCTGTGCAACATTGAGCCAGGAACAGAGGTAAAAATCACTGGCCCGGTTGGTAAGGAAATGCTCTTACCCGATGATCCTGAGGCCACCGTGATTATGCTGGCCACTGGTACGGGTATTGCCCCCTTCCGGGCCTATCTGTGGCGTATGTTTAAAGAGGCTGAGCGTAAGGCCAATCCCGACTATCAGTTTAATGGCCTGGCCTGGCTTGTCTTTGGTGTACCCTATACCCCCAACATTTTGTACAAGGAGGAATTAGAACACATTCAAGCCGAGTACCCCGATAACTTCCGGCTAACCTATGCCATTAGCCGGGAGCAGCAAAATGCGGAGGGTGGACGCATGTACATTCAAGACCGAGTGGCCGAACATGCGGTGGAACTCTGGGAACTGATGCAAAAACCCAACACCCACACCTATATGTGCGGTCTCAAGGGTATGGAGGATGGCATCGATGCGGCCCTATCTGCAGTGGCCAGTCAGAAGGGCGTTGACTGGGTTGAATTTCGCAAGCAAATGAAGAAAGAACACCGCTGGCACGTAGAGACCTACTAGGGCCTGGGGTGATTTTCTAGAATCTGGTTTAAGGGGTCAGGGGCATAGCATTGTATGCCTCTGACCCTTTAGACTGGAAAGGGGACAGATTTTCATGCAGGAACTAGCGACCTTGAGCATTAATGTTGGGCTACTGGGTTTAGGCACAGTGGGGGTGGGAACCGCCCAGATCCTGCTGGACCCGGTGGGGCGTCATCCCCTAATAGGCCAATTAAGGCTGGCCAGAGTCGGTGTTCGAGATTTGCATAAATCTCGCCCCATAGATATTCCGGCTGACTGTCTCACCACCAATCTTGAGGCGATTGTCAGCGACCCTCAGATTAGCGTAGTTGTAGAGGTCTTAGGCGGGCTGGAGCCCGCTCGATCGCTCATCTTAAAGGCGATTGCCCACGGTAAACACGTGGTTACCGCCAACAAGGCGGTGGTTGCCCGTTACGGCGACGAAATCTTTACCGCCGCCAACCAGGCCGGGGTCTACGTGATGTTAGAAGCGGCTGTGGGGGGAGGAATTCCGATTGTGCAGCCCCTCAAGCAGGCCCTGGGGGTGAACCGAATCCAGGCCTTAACGGGCATTGTGAATGGCACCACCAACTATATTCTGACTCGCATGCAGCGGGAGGCAGGCGACTTTAGCTCAATTCTGGCCGATGCCCAGCGCCTGGGTTATGCCGAGGCTGACCCCGCCGCCGATGTGGATGGCCTAGATGCCGCTGATAAATTGGCGATTCTGGCGTCTCTGGCCTTTGGGGGCCGGATTAAACTGGCTGATGTCTACAGCGAAGGGATTCGTCAGGTAACCGCCGCTGACATGGCCTACGCCCAACGCCTAGGGTTTGTGATTAAGCTATTGGCGATCGCCCGGCGACGGTCTGATACCCAGCCGGTTCTGGAGGAATTGGAACTGCGAGTCCATCCTACCCTGGTGCCCAATTCCCACCCCCTGGCGGCGGTTAACGATGTCTACAACGCTATTTTGGTCGAAGGGGAGCCCCTGGGACAGGTGATGTTTTTCGGCCCGGGTGCGGGGGCAGGCCCAACCGCCAGCGCAGTTGTGTCCGATCTGATTGCCGTTGCCGCCACCTTAATTACAGAGCCCTCTGGCGCACCCAACCCTTTGCTGAGTTGCAGCCATCAGCATTACTGCAAAGTCTCACCCATGGCTGATATTTACAGCCGCTTCTATCTGCGCCTGATCGCCAAGGACCGTCCCGGTGTCATTGGTAAATTGGGGATGTGCTTTGGTAACCATGGGGTTAGCCTAGAATCAATCGTGCAAACTGGTATGGAGGAAGACTGTGCCGAAATCGTGATCGTTAGCCACGAAGTCAGGGAGGCTAACTTTCAAACCGCCCTGGACGACATTCGTAGCTTTACTGAAATTCAACGAGTAGCCAGTGTGCTGCGAGTTCTATAGGCGGCAGGGGCGCGCCCCTGCCCCTCCGGTAGCTTACTCCTCTGGCAGGGGAGTGCCCTCTTCCGGTCCCTCAGCAGAATTGCTGCCCTGATGGTAAAGGGCATCTAGCTGTTCTCGAACATCTTTGACAGAAATAGAGCGCATCACCAGTAGGGGTTCGCGAATCACCTGGCCAGTTTCATCTAACAACTCCGGATGGGGGGAAGGCCCTGGCTGCGGTGGATTGGCTCTAGCCTGGGACCTGGTGCCATTCTGGGCAAAAACCATCAGGTTCTTAATCAAATTGGCGATCGCCAAAACGGCCAGCAGTGCAAAGGCGATAACGTAGAGAATCTGCCACATAAACCCTAGCCCCGGTAGAGTCTTTGACTAAAATTATCTTAGCGTACTTTAAGGGTCTTCCCGGTGTAGCTGAGCTGGGCTCTGCTGAAGGGACTGCCAGCCGGCTTGCCAGAGCTGAGGATTTTTTAGTTGCCTGGCATTCACCCATAATCGGACGGAGGGATCGCAGGCGGCTACCAGTTCTGCAAAGATCCAGTTTCCCTGTTGTTTGCGGTTTAACACCTGAAAATGACGCCAACCTTCGGTGGGTTGCTGGGCAGTCCATTTTGACCCTAGTAAATGGGGCAACCTTTGCCGGCTAGCCATTGGGGATAGTCCTGAAAATGCTTAATCCTTCCTATGGTAGCGGTAACCATGCCCCTGGTCTCACCGGCCGGTGTCGGCCTAGGCCATCACGCCGCTAGGAAAGTGGTAGGCTAGAGCATGGTTTTATTTGGAAGATCCGTGCTGTGGTCAACCCTAATGCTGAAATTACTCGGCTAAAGGAACTCATGCCGGCCTCGGCCCGTATGAAAACCAAACTGGTCCTAAGTGATCGTCAAACTGACGTGATCAAAGCAGAGTTTCCCCGGCCATGGCATCAGAGTCATACGGTTACCCTTAACCTTGAGCTCTGGCAAGAATTAGCCGTTCCCCAGCGAGATTTACTGTTTTTGCGCTCGATTTGCTGGGTGGCCCTGGCCAACTTACTCCAGCCCAACTGGTATCAGGCCATGGCTGGAGCCGGTTTGCTAGCCCTCTGCGTTGAGCTGCTCCAAGCCGATGCCGTGGGGGTACTGGCGGCGGGCGGTGCCACTGCTCTGGCGGGTTGGCAGATCTGGCGAGGGGTACGAGGGCCTCAGATCGAAGTAGCGGCCGATGAGCGGGCTGTGCAGGTAGCTCAGCGCCGTGGTTACTCCCAAACCGAGGCAGTCAGGGCCCTGATTCAGGCGATTGAAGCAGTGCCGGGCCTGGAGGGTCGAGCGGTCTTGAATGTGAATGAATTGTTGCGTTGTCAGAGCCTGAGGGCACAGGCGGGGAGATCGGAGGCGTTTGCCCCTGGCGGTTATCTGTGACGCTCAGTGTTACCTCACCCTCCCCCAGAGGTTGGCTGGGCAGTGCTCGTCTGGTTTACACATCGACCCAGGGGAGTTGTCGCCCTACCCAGACCTATACCCAGGCTCCCCTGCGGGTTCAGCGTCCCCTTTACCCCGAAGGGCTAGATCTATGCCATAGCGTACTGATGCATACGGCGGGCGGGATGGTGGCAGGTGATCGCCTGACTATTGATCTGCACCTGCAAGCGCACAGCCAGGCCCTGGTTACCAGCGCCGCCGCCAGTAAGGTTTACGGCGGCCAGACCTGGGCGGAGCAGACCACTACCCTCAGCCTGGCCCCCCAGACCTGTCTGGAATGGTTTCCCCAGGAAACCATTGTGTTCGATCAGGCCCACTATCGCCAGCATTTACGGGTGGACCTGGCCCCCCACTCGATCTGGTGTGGTTGGGAAATCACCCGGTTTGGACGCACTGCCCGGGGCGAGCGTTTTAATCAGGGCCATTGGCAGTCGGCCCTGGAGGTCTGGCAAGGCCGTCAACCCCTATGGCTTGACCGTCAAGCTCTGCTGGGGGGTAGTGTGGCCCTCGACAGTGTGAATGGTCTGGGGGGACAACCGGTGGTGGCCAGCCTGGTCCTGGTGGGAATAGAGTTGTCTGACCAGCAACTGACCCAGTTGCGATCGCTGGGCTCAGGCAGGGGACAGGTAGGTCTAACCCGGCTCCAATCCGGCTTGCTGTGCCGTTATCGGGGTGGGTCTACCAGCCTGGCCCGGCAGTGGTTAATTGATTTGTGGCAGACGCTGCGACCCTGGTATCTGGGTCGACCCGCTCTAGTGCCGCGAGTCTGGCCCCAGGCCTAGGGCCAGCCCTTGGTAGGCCTGACAACGGCGGCGGATGTTAACGACAACGCTAAGGCGGTCGCCGCTAAAGCTTAGCTCGAATGGTAAAGGAGTAATCCCCACCGGGCTCTAACTGGTAGTCAAAGCGCTCCAGAAAACGGCTCAGGGGTTCGGTAATTAGAGCCCTGCCCAGGGAGGGGTCAACCCGCAGGTACCCCTGACGGAAACACCACTGAAATTGCCATTCATAGCTGCTGGCTCGAACTTCCCCCTCGATTTTTCCCTGGCTCCAGGACTGGTAGGTAATGCGAACGTAGGCGATGGTTTCAGGAATAGGGGTAGGAGTAGGGGTAGCCACAGCGTTAATTAAGTCGAATTGTGAATGGGAAGCAAACTCAATCAAGGTAGAGGGCCAGGCCACTCCCTCAGGAACCATTACTCAAGAACAGTTTAAAAGAGGGATTGAAATTTTGTCTAAGCGGTCTACATCCAACCCATCGCCTCAGGAGACCGCTCTATGGAGCGCGGCAGAGAAGACCTTAGCATTGCCAACGAACTGAGGGATCAGCCCTGAAAGGATTACCGGGGCCTGCTGCCTACAAAAAATAGTAACTGAGCGGCCATCCCGCCCCAACCCCTTGCTATGGCTGATGCTTAAGCGTCCTTGAGCCCAACTGATAAATCGGGCTCTCTGATTCACCGCCAGGCTGGGGTATCCACGCCAAGGCGGCCCATCCTGGGCTACAATTGTTAAAACTTCTCGCCCATTTTTACCCCAGGTTCCCCCTTTACCCATGACCCTCCCCATTCGTAACGTCGCCATTATTGCCCACGTTGATCACGGCAAAACCACCCTGGTGGACGCCCTGCTCAAGCAATCCGGGGTGTTTCGGGAGGGGGAGGAGGTGCCGGACTGCGTCATGGACTCCAACGACCTAGAGCGGGAGCGGGGCATCACCATTCTGGCCAAGAACACCGCCGTTCGCTACCAGGACACCCTGATTAACATCGTTGACACCCCCGGCCACGCCGACTTTGGTGGTGAGGTGGAGCGAGTGCTGGGTATGGTGGATGGCTGTATTTTAATCGTCGACGCCAACGAGGGGCCCATGCCCCAGACCCGCTTCGTACTCAAAAAAGCCCTGGAAAAGGGGCTGCGGCCGATTGTGGTGATCAACAAAATCGATCGCCCCCAAGCCGAACCCCACACTGCCGTCGATAAGGTGCTGGATCTCTTCCTGGAATTGGGGGCGGACGATGACCAGTGCGAGTTCCCCTATCTATTTGCCTCCGGTATGGCGGGCTTTGCCAAGCTGCAGTTGGAGGACGAGAGCGAGGACCTCAAACCCCTATTTGAGGCCATCCTTGACCATGTCCCCCCGCCAGTGGGGGATGTTGATAAGCCCCTGCAGCTGCAGGTAACCACCCTGGATTACTCCGAGTATCTGGGCCGGATCGTGATTGGCAAGATCCACAACGGCACCATCCAGGGCAACCAGCAGGCCGCCCTGATCAAAGAGGATGGCAGTTTGGTGAAGGCCAAGATTACCAAACTCCTTGGCTTTGACGGACTGCGTCGGATTGAGATTGCCCAAGCCAGTGCCGGTCAAATAGTGGCAGTGGCAGGCTTTGCCGATGCCAACATCGGCGAAACCATCACCTGCCCCACCAACCCCCAGGCCTTGCCCCTGATCAAGGTGGATGAACCCACCCTGCAGATGACCTTTGTGGTCAACGACTCCCCCTTCGCTGGGCAGGAGGGTAGCTTTGTCACCTCCCGGCAGTTGCGCGATCGGCTGATGCGGGAATTAGAAACCAACGTGGCCCTGCGGGTAGAGCCCACTGACTCCCCTGATCGCTTCGCCGTCTCTGGTCGGGGGGAACTGCACCTGGGCATTTTAATTGAGACCATGCGGCGGGAGGGCTACGAGTTCCAGGTATCCCAGCCCCAGGTGATTTACCGGGAAGTCAATGGCCAGCCCTGCGAACCCTTCGAGTTGCTGATTTTAGACGTGCCCGAGGAGGGGGTAGGGGGCTGTATGGAGCGCCTCGGTCAGCGTCGGGCGGAACTCCAGGACATGCGCATCCTTGGCGATGGGCGAGCCACCCTGGAGTTTGTAATTCCAGCCCGGGGCCTGATTGGCTTTCGCGGCGAGTTTATGCGCCTGACCCGCGGAGAGGGCATCATGAACCATAGCTTCCTTGACTACCGCCCCCTCAGCGGCGATGTGGAAGCCCGCCATAATGGGGTACTGATCGCCTTTGAGGAAGGGGTGTCTACCCTCTATGCTATGAAGAACGCCGAGGATCGCGGCATCTTTTTCATCACCCCTGGCACCCGGGTTTACAAGGGCATGATTGTGGGGGAACACAACCGACCCCAGGACCTGGAGCTGAATGTTTGCAAAACCAAACAGCTCACCAACCACCGCTCCGCCACCGGCGATGAACTGGTGCAACTGCAAACCCCCCAGGAAATGAGCCTGGAGCGGGCTCTGGAATACATTGGCCCCGATGAACTGGTGGAAATTACCCCCGAATCGATTCGGCTGCGAAAACTGATGAAGAAGCTGGTAAAACGTTAGCAGGGTTGGCGGTGGGGGACCCAACGGCGGAGAATGCGACCCTGAACTGTCTGACCCAGGTAGGGGCTATTCAGGGCCAGAGATTTCAGCGATTGGGCCGTCACTAGCCACCGAGGAGCCGGGTCAAACAAAATCATTTCGGCCTGCTGCCCCGGCTGCAGAGTGGGGGGTGGCTGGTGCCAGCACTGGGCCGGGCGAGTACTGAGGGCCAGCACCAGATCTACTCCAGACCAGTCACCGTTAACCACCAGGGTTTGCCAGAGAACTGGCCAGGCCAGTTCTAAACCCATGGCACCGGGGGGAGCGGTGGCAAAGCTGACGGTTTTTTCTTCATAGGTGTAGGGGGTGTGATCAATGGCGATGGCGTCAATCACTCCGGTTTTCACCCCCTGGCGGAGGGCCCCTTGATCTTCGGGGTTCCCCAGAGGCGGATCCAGTCGTAGGTCTGGATCGTAGCCAGCCAGGTCACGGCTACTAAAGACCAAATGCATCCAGGGAGTACTGGCGGTGATCGGCAGCCCCTGGGCCTTGGCCTGGGTAAGCAACTCCACTCCCCGGGCGGTGGTCACCCGCATCAGGTGAACCGGGGTGCCAGTCAGGGCGACACATTCCAGCAGGGCTGCCAGGGCACTGGTTTCAGACGTGGGTGGGTCTTCCACCAGGCCATAGATCAGGGCAAAGGCACCGGCCCGGGCTGTCCCTCCAGCCTGTAGCTGGCGATCGCAGGGCCACAGCGCCAGGGGTTTACCCAGGGGCTGGAGATACTGGAGCAATCGCTGCACCAGGAGCAGATTAGGAATTGGTTGATCGTCGGCAAACCCCACAATCGGGGTTGCAGCCAACTCGTCTAGGGCAGCCATCTGGGTCCCCTGAGCACCCGAGGTGAGACACCCCCAGGGATAGAGGTGGGGCAGGGCCGCCTCAGGACAGGTGGTAGCCAGCCCCTGACGATGGTTAATTAGAGCCTCGACCATAGACCCA
Source organism: Cyanobacteria bacterium REEB459 (assembly GCA_018970085.1). Classification (GTDB taxonomy): domain Bacteria; phylum Cyanobacteriota; class Cyanobacteriia; order Phormidesmidales; family Phormidesmidaceae; genus Nodosilinea. Next base: position 18,867 of record JAGWXD010000024.1, on the reverse strand, counting down.
TGGTCGATCGCCGGCAGGGTACTGGGTAAAACGCCCAGCCGAGTAATCCCCCCTGCCGCTGCCGCTGCCAGTAGGGAGGCCAGGGTTTCCCGGGATTCATAGCCCGGCTCCCCCGCATGACTGTAAAGATCGACTAGACCCGGCAAGAGGAGTTTTCCCTTTGCCTCGATGATCTCAGCGGCAACAGGAATATCCTCCAGGGTCTCACCGATAGCAACGATGTGTCCTGCCTCCACCAGCACATCCCTAACCTGGTCTGTCTGGGTAACCCCATCCACCAGTCGCACCTGACGAATCAGTTGCACCGCACTCACAACGCCCCTGCGGCGGTTTTATCCAGCACACTGCCCGATAGATGGGTGGTAATGTTGGCACTGGTTAATACCGGGTTACTGTCTGCGCCCCCGGGGTAGTCAATCACACTCACCGCCCCATTGCCCTGCTTAAACCGCCAGAAAGCCTCAGGCCCCAACCCCAAAACATGACAGAGTAGGGCCTTATTCACGGCATCATGGGCAACCACCAGCACGGTTTCGGTTTTATCGGAGTGGCTGTGGGTCGCCACCAGTTGTTGCCAGGCGCGAATTGATCGCTCCCAGACCTGGTGCAGATTTTCCCCCCCCGGCATTTGCACCGTTTCAGGGGCGCTCTGCCATTGCTGCAACAGTTCAGGATAGTCAGCTTCAATATCTTCTCTGTAGAGTCCTTCCCAGTCACCATGGCTAATTTCCCGCAGATCCTCCAGGGCTTGAAGATTCAGATGGGGGTGGTGCTGCAGAATAATCTCGGCTGTTTCCCGGGGTCGGGCCATGGAACTGGTGTAGGCCGCATCTAAGCAAACGGGATGCAGGAAGCTGGCTGCCTTACCCCCTTGAGACCGGCCCGTATCGTTGAGAGGCACATCGATCTGGCCTTGAAAGCGACCCTGGCGATTCCAGTCAGTTTCACCGTGGCGCACCAGCAGCATGCGGGGGCCCCGGTGACTGGGCCGGATTTCTGGCAGGGGCTGACCCAGATGGCTGGTCAGGTTCATGGCCTCCAACTGGACGGGGCTTTGCCAGCCAGCGGCAAAATTAAGCACGCTGATATTACAGTTAGACTGCTGCAAACTGTGGAAACTGTCGGGCCCCAGGCCAAGGGCCGTGCCAATTAGAGCCCGATTAATCGCACTATGGGCGACCACCAGTAAGGTTTGGCCCTGATGCTGGTCTAGCAAGGTTTGCCAGCAAGCGTTAGCCTGCTGGTAAAGGGCACGTATAGGGTAAAACTCCAGGGGAGGATCGTTACCTGCCTGGGGTACGCTCATCACCAGGTTAGCTGGATCCCGAGACCAGCGATCGAAGGCCTCTGGATACCGGGCCTCGGCCTCTTTAAAGGGCATGCCCTCCCATAGGGGTAGACTCACTTCCTTAAGTTGATCGGTAAACTGGGGCGCAGCCATGCCCAGGGATTGACCAATAATCTCAGCGGTCCTCCGAGCCCGCTGCAGCGGACTGGCCCAGATCCCATCCAGGTCTATGGCTCGCAGGGCTTCAGCCACCTGCAGAGCCTGGCTTTCTCCCTGCGCAGTCAGAACTGACTCATCGCAGTGGCCTTGAATGCGTTTCAGTTGGTTATAGGTACTTTGCCCGTGGCGGACAAGAACAACGCGGGTTTTCAGGGGTCTATCCTCCCAGGTAGGTAACCAAGAAATGATTTTAGCCTGTGGATGGAGCTAAGCATAGAATCAGTCAGAGGGATAGCTGCCAGCGGGCTGGGGCAGACTGAGACTAATCCAACGAGGCTTTTTCCGGAGCCAGTAAATCAGAGCTAAGCCGCCGTAATAGGAGGTAATGGCAGCCCCCAATCCGACTATACAACTGCCCAACAGCAGCCGAGTAGAGACCTCTGTACCCATGTCCATCCAGGCCTGCCAGCTATCCAGCTCGGTCAGGTCACGGTTGCTGGGGCGCCCCAACAACCAATAACCCACCTGGTAGTTGAAGCTAAACAGAGGCAGGTAGGTGAGGGGATTACTGACCCAGGTGGCCGCCGCTGCCATCAACCGATTACCCCGCAGCAGGGTGGCTAGGGCAAGGCCGATAATAATTTGCAACCCAAACAGGGGAAAGCAACCCGAGAAGACACCGCTAGCGATGCCCCGGGCCAGGTACTCGGGGCTGCCCTGTAGCCGCAGCAGGCGCAGGTAGTAGTATTTCAAAGTACGTTGCCAGGTCGGCTGGAGGGTAGGCCTGGGGGTAATCGCCTGGGGGTCGAGCAGGGTGGTCATGGCAAAGAGGAACCAGGATGGGGATGTAGGCCAGGGGAAAATTACCCGAAGCGGGCCTAATGCGTAACAATTCTTTTTATTTTATCTGGAGATGATGGAAATTTGTAGGACTCCCGAATCGGCCAAAAGCATCTTTAAATTCTAAACAGTCTATAAATATTGGGATTAACGGGTTAGGGCGATGGCGAATATCCAGCGGCGACCAGAAGGTGAGGGCATGATCTCGCAAGCAGAAACACAAGCAGAAACAATTGTGGCGATCGCCACGGCAATCGTACCCCAACAGGGCAGTGTGGGCATTGTGCGGCTATCCGGTGCCACCGCTGTGGCGATCGCCCGTCGCCTCTTTCAGGCTCCTGGAAAGCAGGTCTGGGACAGTCATCGCATTTTATATGGTTACCTGCGCCACCCCCAAACCCACCAGACGGTGGATGAGGCCCTGTTGCTATTGATGCTGGCCCCCCGGTCCTACACCCGCGAAGATGTGGTGGAATTCCACTGTCACGGCGGTTTGATAGTGGTGCAACAGGTTTTACAGCTTTGTCTGCAGCAGGGGGCCCGGCTGGCGGAACCAGGAGAGTTTACCCTGCGGGCCTTTCTCCATGGCCGCCTGGATCTGACCCAGGCGGAGAGTGTTGCCGACCTGGTGGCAGCCCAATCCACCCTGGCGGCCCAAACGGCCCTGGCGGGGGTGCAGGGTAAACTCATGCAACCGCTGCGATCGCTGCGCTCCAGTTGCCTGGCAATGCTGGCAGAGATCGAAGCCCGTCTAGACTTTGAGGAGGACCTGCCGCTACTGGACCAGCAGCGTTTGTTGGACCACCTGGGTAGTCTGGTAGCTCAGGTGAACTCCATTCTGGCTACGGCAGACCAGGGTGCCCTGCTACGAACCGGGCTACGGGTGGCCATTAGCGGCCGTCCCAACGTGGGCAAATCCAGTTTGCTCAATGCCTGGAGTCAGTGCGACCGGGCCATTGTTACCGATTTGCCCGGCACTACCCGGGACCTGGTGGAATCCCAGTTAGTGGTAGCAGGAATTCCCATCCAGGTGCTAGATACGGCGGGGATTCGCACCACCCCAGATGCGGTTGAACAATTGGGCATCGAACGATCGCGGCGGGCCGCTCAATCGGCCGATCTGGTCTTGTTGACCATCGATGCCATCGCAGGCTGGACCAGGGCAGACCAGGAAATCTACGACTTGATCTGCGATCGCCCCCTGATTGTGGTGGTGAACAAAATCGATTTAGTCCCTGCCGATCACCTCCCCCCCCTGCCTCCCCTATCCCAGCCGGTAGTCTACACCGCTGCCGCCCGCCATCAGGGTATTAGGGATTTAGAAGAGGCCATTCTAGCCAGTCTTCACACCCAACCGGTGGGGGCCAGCAATCTGGAATTTACGGTTAATCAACGACAGGCTGCGGCCCTTACCCAGGTGCAAACGGCCCTACAGCAGGTCCAGAAGACCATTGCTCAGGGACTGCCCCTGGACTTTTGGACCATTGATCTACGCCTGGCTATCCAGGCCCTGGGGACGATTACCGGTGAGGACTTCACCGAATCCCTGCTAGACCAGATTTTTAGCCGTTTCTGCATCGGTAAATAGCTGCCCTCCAGCCCCCTGGGCCAGCCCTGAGCAGCCATGGCCTCAGCTTTGGGTAAAATTTGCTAGCCTTTGAAGGCTTTCTGCCTCTACTCACCTATGGATGCCCGCGACCTGGCCTTTTTACCCGCCCTGGAACAAGCTCGCCTGATTCGAGATCGCCAGATGTCTCCCTTAGAACTGGTGGACATCTATCTGGATCGAATTCAGCGGCTGAACCCCCAACTAGGTGCCTACGTGGCGGTGATGGCAGAGTCGGCCAGGGCTGAAGCGCACGCTAAAACCCAGCAGGTGATGACCACCGACCCCGCCGACCTACCCCCTTTGTTTGGGGTAACAGTGGCCGTTAAGGACCTCAACCCGGTGGCTGGGGCTCCCTGTCGCTATGGCATTAAGGCCGCGGGGGATAGCCTGGCCCCGAGCGATGACTATATTGTGGGTAAACTGCGCCAGGCCGGACTGATTATTCTGGGTAAAACCGCCACCTCCCAACTGGGCAGCCTCCCCTACACTGAGCCAGCCGGCTTTGCGCCGGCTCGTAATCCCTGGCATCTAGACTATACTCCCGGAGGCTCTAGCGGTGGCAGCGCCGCCGCCCTGGCGGCGGGGTTATGCGCCATTGCCCAGGGGTCCGATGGCGGTGGGTCCCTACGCGGACCGGCCTATTGTTGCGGCCTGGTGGGGCTGAAGGCCGCCCGGGGTCGGATTAGTTTTGCCCCCGTGGGCGAGCGTTTGCACGGGCTGGCGGTAAATGGTCCCCTGGGGCGCACGGTGGCAGACACCGCCGCCTTGCTAGATGCTCTGAGTGGCTACGAGGTGGGCGATCCCTACTGGTTGCCGACTCCCCAGCCAGGCTTTTTAGCCAGTTTAAAGCCCCCTAATCGCCCCTTACGCCTGGGCTATATCACCGGGATTGAGCCGATCGGGACAGCGGACCCGGTTTGTCGCCAGGCCATTTTGACAACGGCCCAGCGAGCCGAAGCCCTGGGCCATCAGGTGGAGGCGGCCAGTTTTCCCGCCATGGATGGGCTGATCGAGCCCTTTGTCATGGTCTGGCAATCGGTGCTGGCGGAGTCGGCAGTTCCCTGGATTGTGCTGGAACGATTTAACCGCTGGCTTTATTGGCGAGCCCGGTGGGTCAGCAGTGGGGCCTACCTGCGGGCGGTCAGTCAGATCCAGCAAATTGCCCGGCAGATTGTGCACTTTGCCCAGCCCTACGATGCCCTAATTTTGCCGGTATATATGCACCCCACCATTCGTGTGGGGGAATGGCAAGGGTTGCGATCGGCGACTATTTTAGCCCGGGTGATCAACTGGGTCGCCCCCTGTCCTCCCTTTAATGCCAGTGGCCAGCCCGCCCTGGCCATACCTACGGGCTTTGACTCCAGGGGCTTACCCCTGGGGGTGCAGCTGGTGGGTCGACCGGCGGATGAGGCCACCCTGCTGGCCTTAGCCCACCAGTTAGAAACCGCCCATCCTTGGAGCCAGCACCGGCCTGCCCTGGCCCGGTAAAATCCGGTGGTGGGGAGCAGCAATGACCATGATAAAAATGGACTAGCTAACATGAGGGATAGCCTGTGAACGTTGTAGTTGTCGGTGGAGGGGGGCGAGAACATACCCTGGCCTGGGCTTTGTTGCGATCGCCCCAGGTCACTGAGGTAGTCTGTATTCCTGGTAATGGCGGCACCGCCAATTTACCTCGCTGTCGCAACCTCACCCTGGCGGAAACGGATTTTGCTGGCATTGCCCGCTGCGCCCTGGAAACTCCGGCAGAGCTTGTGGTGATTGGGCCTGAACTACCTCTGGCGGCAGGGCTGACCGACTACCTGCAAGCCCGGGGGATAAAAGTATTTGGCCCCTGCCAGGCCGGTGCCCAGATTGAAGCCAGCAAGGCCTGGGCCAAACAACTAATGGTGGAGGCCGGTATTCCCACCGCCCAAGCGCGGGTATTTACCGCCGCAGAACCGGCCCTGGCCTACCTGCGAACCCAACCTGTACCGATTGTGATTAAGGCGGATGGGCTGGCGGCGGGTAAGGGGGTCACCGTCGCCCACAGTCGGCAGGAGGCCGATCAAGCAGTACTTGATAGTTTTGCCGGCAAGTTTGGTGATGCCGGACACCAGGTGGTGATCGAAGAGTTTATGAGCGGGCAGGAAGCCTCTGTGCTGGCGATTACCGATGGCCAGACCATTCGTCCTCTGCTACCGGCCCAGGACCATAAGGCGATTGGGGAAGGTGACACCGGCCCCAATACCGGGGGCATGGGGGCCTATGCCCCCACACCGGTGGTCACACCGGAGTTGCTAGAGCAGATTCAGCGGCAGGTTTTAGACCCCGCGATCGCCACTTTCCGGCGGCGGGGCATAGACTATCGGGGCATTCTCTACGCCGGCCTGATGATTAGCCCCACCGGCGAGCCCCGGGTGGTGGAGTTTAACTGTCGTTTTGGCGACCCTGAGACCCAGGCGGTCTTACCGCTGTTAAAAACCCCCCTGGACCAGGTGATGCTGGCCTGTATTGAGGGTCGGCTGCAAAGCTTCCCCCCCCTGGAGTGGTATGCTGGCGCGGCGGCTTGTGTGGTACTGGCGGCCGCAGGGTATCCTGGTTCCTACCCCCAGGGCATGGCTATTACCGGGCTGGACCAAGCCAGTGCTGGGGGAGCTCTGGTATTTCAGGCCGGGACTGAGGCCGAAGCCCACCGCACCCTCACCCGGGGTGGGCGGGTACTGGGGGTCACTGGCCTCGGAGAAGACCTGGCCACGGCCCTGGCCACGGCCTACAGCGCGATCGCCGCGATCCATTTCGATCATATGTACTATCGCCGCGATATCGGCCATCGGGTACTGTGACTAGGGCCCTCAGCAGGCTATAGGATGAGGTAAGGCGCATGGCTATTCCACCCGATCACCGTGATGATTACGAAACCCTGTTGTCTCTTTGTGCCGACCACCAGGGAGTGGTGAACCTGTTACAGGGCTATCGTCCTTACCTGGAAACCCTGCCCAGCTTGCGGCGACCCCAGGATAGTATGGTAATCTTGCCCTTGCCGAATATTCGCCGATCAGCCCCCCCTGAAGCCACCGCTAGCCGAGGGGGGACCATGGTTAGCCTACCCTGTGATCTGGCTGTGATTATGTGTGACCCGGAGTGGCAAATTGCCACCGAGACTGAGATTGTAGTGTTTATACATCGACCACTGGAGGATTTTTCCCAGTTGCTAAGTCGCTGGCGTCAGACTGAAATTCTCCTCGACCAGAGCTATGAGTGGATCATGCCACCGGCCTATAACCACCTGATCGGTACCGGTAGTGGCCGGGGGTCCCCCCTCTTTGTGGTTTTTCCAGCCACTCCGGCACGCATTGCCAGGGGGCTGGAGGCAACCGGTTTACCCACCCTCAGGTTACCCTTGCCAGCCGGGGCCAGCGATCGGGCCTGGCCAGACCCTCTGGCCTTTGAGCAGAGAGAGCCAGACCGATTAGGGGATAGTCACCAGGATGGCTGAGCCCCTTAGTAAGGCTACCCTAGCGGCTCTCTTCAGCTCCTCCCTGGGGCGGTGGGGGGGGAGGGGGTTACTGATTTTCTTGGGGTTGCGGTTGATCTTTTGGGGCCTGGTTTTTCCTAACCCCGATGAGGCCTATTACTGGCTTTGGGGCCAGCATCCAGGCCTATCCTATTACGACCATCCGCCTTTTCAGAGCTGGATACAGGGCCTATGTACAGCAGTTCTGGGTCGCTCTATCCTGGTTTTAAGGTTGCCGAATTTAATCAGTAATGGCATCTTGGCCGCCACCTTCTATCGCCTCGGTGCCTATCTCTACGGTGCCCAGCAGGCCCGGCATCGCTTCTGGCTGCTGATGCTATTGGTGGCCTGCTCGCCGCTGTTTTTTCTATTTCTTGCCCTGGCCTGGCCCGATCACTGGCTGATCACCTTTACGGTATTGAGTAGTTTTTACTTTGTCCGCTTCGCCGATAGCTACCGGATGGGGGCCCCGGTCTGTTATACCCAGCTGTTTGCCTCAGCTCTATTTTTAGGCCTGGCCGGTCTCTGTAAGTACACCGCCGTGGTGGTGGGGCTGGGATTTCTGGCAACCCTGCTGAGCTACCCTGGCCTGCGCCGGTTGTTTTTTGATGTGCGCCTTTACCTGGCTCTGGCCCTGCTGCTGTTGGTGCTGTTACCCGTGGGGCTGTGGAACTGGCACCACGATTTCTATTCCTTTCGGTTCTATGGCGATCGCGCCAGCCTGGGCAGCGCCCGGTCGATTAATTGGCTTCAGCCCCTGGCTTTTTTGGCCCTCAGCGCCATGATTCTAGGGCCAGTGCACAGTTGGGGACTGGTAGAGAGGCGGCTCTGGCGCTCCCCCCCGGAGTTTGAGGGGCAACCAGGCTCAGTCTATGGCACCCTGGCCCTTTGGGTGTTTGGTCTGGCGACGGGAGGATTCACCCTGCTCTGTTTATGGGCTCCAGTTCTCTATTACTGGAATATCATTGCCTACCCCCTGCTGTTTCCCCTGCTGGCGGATTGGTTTTACCGGCCCGACGCCAGCCCCGACCCGGCTAGCCCCCCCTGGCGGCGGCCCCGCCTGCTGGCCCTGGCCCAAGGTCTGGGAATAGGGGTGGTGACGGTGCTGCTGGCGCACTACACCGTGCTGCCTCTCACCAGTCTAGTGGGGCCGAGCGATCGCGACAGCGCCGCTCTCTATGGCTGGCCCCAGATAGCCGCCAGGGTTAGGGCCAGGGCCAGCCACCTCAACCATCCCCTGCTGTTCACCACCGACTACCGGTCTGCCGCCGCCCTGGCCTACAGTTTGAATCGACCTGATGTGATTGCCCTCTCGGGGCGGATCGATCAGTTTGATTTCTGGTATCACAGTCAATCCCTGGAGGGGCAAGACGCGGTACTGCTGGGAGAAGACTGGCATCCGATTTGTCCAGCCCATCTAGCCATGTTTGACCATGTCAGCCCGGTCGCCAGGTTTACCGTCAGGGGGTTTGGCCGGGGCTTACAAACCTACCAGTTGGTTCAGGGATACGGCTTTAAGGCGGGCCCCCCGGGCTATCCCCTGCAACCCGATTACCCCCTGGCCGTCAGCCGCGACGGCGAGAGCTGTGGATAGCCACCTACCCCTGACCAGCTTAAGTCAGACCCGGGTAGGCTGGCCATGGAGGGGTGAGTGGGGTAAATCCAGGGCACAATGTATCAAGGGCGATGATCAGGCGTCCATACCCAGACGCCATGGGCAAGCGATTAGTCGGAGCTAAACCTGCGGAGCTGAAACCATGGAAACCGTAGATGTAGTCGTCATCGGCAGTGGCATTGGCGGCCTCTGTTGTGCCGGCTTGCTAGCCCGCTACGGCCTGCGGGTGATGGTTTGTGAAGCCCACGCCATAGCCGGGGGGGCGGCCCATAGCTTTGAGCGGCAGGGTTTCCACTTCGACTCCGGCCCCTCCCTCTATTCCGGGCTCTCCTACAGCCCCTCCGCCAACCCCCTGCGCCAGGTGTTAAATGCCCTGGAGGAAGATTGCGACTGGCTCACCTACGACGCCTGGGGCTGTTTCGTACCGGAGGGGTACTTTCGAGCGGCGGTGGGAGCGCAGGCCTTTACTGAGCTATTGGCCCAATGGCGAGGTCCGCAGGCGGTGGCAGAATGGCAGGCCTTGCAGCGGCGGATGGAGCCCCTCAAGGCCGCCTCCGTCGCCATTCCCCCCCTGGCCCTGCGATCGGACTGGGGGGTACTGAGGACCCTCTATCCCTTCTTGCCCGATATTCTGAAGCAGGCCCGGCACCTGAGGCAGCTATCCGGTCCCTTTTCCCAGCTACTGGCGGGGGTGGTGCAGGACCCCTTTCTGCGCAACTGGCTGGACTTACTCTGTTTCATGCTCTCGGGCCTACCGGCCGAGGGTACCCTGGCGGCGGAAATGGCCTTTATGTTTGCTGATTGGTACCGCCCAGGGGTGCGATTGGACTACCCTAAGGGGGGCGGAGGAGCCTTAATTGAGGCCCTGGTGCGGGGCGTGACCCGCCACGGCGGTGACCTGCGGCTGCAGACGCGGGTTCAGCACATTCTGCTCCAGGACCAGCGGGCGGTGGGGGTGCAATTAAGCACTGGGGAACAGATTCGGGCCCGCCATGCGGTTGTCTCCAATGCCTCCGCTTGGGATACCCGCCAGCTCTTGCCCGACCAGACCAGAGCTGTGCTGACCCCCCAGCCCCTACCCCCCTGCCCCAGTTTCATGCACCTGCACCTGGGCATTGATGCCCAGGGATTACCACCCGATTTAGAATGCCATTACCTGATTGTCAATAGCTGGGAGTCGGGGGTGGATGCCCCGCAAAATGTAGTGGCGGTCTCCATGCCATCGGTGCTAGATAGCAGCCTGGCCCCCCCGGGTAAGCACTGCATCCATGCCTATACCCCAGCTACAGAGCCCTACGCCCTCTGGGCTGGGCTGGATCGCCATAGCGATCGCTACCAACAGCTCAAGGTAGAGCGCTCCCAGGTGCTCTGGGCTGGGCTGGAACGAATTATTCCCGACCTGCGCCATCGCTGTGAGGTCACCCTGGTGGGCACCCCCCTCACCCATGAACGCTTTCTGCGCCGGCATCGGGGCAGCTACGGCCCCGCCATTGCCGCCGGACAAGGCCGCTTCCCTGGGTGTCAAACCTCCCTGCCGGGGTTATGGCACTGTGGCGATTCCACCTTTCCAGGCATTGGTGTACCGGCGGTGGCGGTCAGTGGCATGGTGGCGGCCAATAGCCTGGTAGCGGTCTGCAAACACCAGGGGCTAATCGATCAGATTCTGGCCAGTTAGCCCGCTGAGTCGGCCATTTCCCTGGTCTAGAGGGCCTGTGGTATGCTGAAATCAATTGAATCTAGTTCCATGTCACCCCCATCCCCTCCTTCTCTGGAGTCCCAGTCACGGGCTGACCAGGCCCCCAGCCTCAGATTTAGGGGTTTGCTTGCCAATCTGCCCACGCTGTTAATCGCCCTGGCCCTGGCCCTGGTGCTGCGTACTTGGGTGGCTGAACCCCGCTTCATTCCCTCTACCTCCATGGCCCCTACCCTCCACATTGGAGATCGCCTAGTGGTGGACAAACTCAGTTACCATTGGCAACCGCCCCGGCGTGGCGATATTGTGGTTTTTAGACCCCCGCAGTCGCTCCAGAAAGAAGGCTACGATAGCCATCAAGCCTTTATTAAACGGGTGATTGGCGAACCGGGAGACACCCTCCAGGTGATCCAGGGTCAGGTATGGCTGAATGGTCAGTCCCTGATCGAGCCCTATATTCTCGAACCTCCCCGTTACCAGACTCCACCCCTGCTGGTGCCGCCGGGTTCCCTGTTGGTGTTGGGGGATAACCGCAACAACAGTAACGATTCTCACGTTTGGGGTCCCCTCCCCCAGGAAAACCTGATTGGTCGAGCCCGCTTCCGTTTCTGGCCACTGCATCGATGGGGCTGGCCCGATTAAAATTTTCCCTTACCTACCTACCCCTTGCTGACCCCCTGACCATGGCGCCTAATCCGGTAATTTTCCATCTGGCCTTTCCCGTTGGCGATATTCCTACCGCCCGTGAGTTCTATGTCACCGGGTTGGGCTGTGAGCCGGGTCGGGAGACCGCTGCATCTCTGATTCTCAATCTTTACGGACACCAACTGGTGGCCCATACCAGTAGTGACCTAACCCCCCAACGGGGCATCTATCCCCGCCATTTTGGGCTGATTTTTGCGGCCGAAGAGGATTGGCAGGCCCTGCTACGACGGGCCCAGGACTGCCAGCTGCCCTTCTATCAGGCTGAAAAGCGGCGTTTTCCCCAGACACCCCTGGAGCATCGCACCTTCTTTCTAGAGGACCCCTTCTATAACCTACTGGAGTTTAAGTACTATTGCTCCCCTAGCGCTATCTTTGGGGAGGCTGGCTTAGCGCTCGTGGGCGATAGTCTCGGTTAACTGGCGGCAACCCGCCTGAGAATAATGGTGAACACCGACCCTGGTAGATGGACTGTCCTTCTTACAATGCAAGCATACGGAAATATCTAGCCTCACCAGGGGAGAGTTAAGCCTATGCAACCCACCCAAAATCAGTTTACAGAAAAAGCCTGGGAAGCCATTGTGCGATCGCAGGATGTGGCCAAGCAAGCCCAGCAACAACAAATTGAGAGTGAGCATTTATTACTGGCCCTGCTGGAGCAGGAGGGGCTGGCTAATAGTATTTTTACGAAGGTGGGCCTGAGCTTAGGCCAACTACGCGATCGCACCGAAGCCTTTATCAATCGCCAACCCAAGGTCTCCGGTAGTGGCGGATCTGTCTATCTGGGTAAGTCCTTTGACGCCCTCCTGGACCGGGCCGACCAGGGCCGTAAGGAGTACGGCGATGAGTACATTTCCATTGAGCATCTGTTGCTGGCCTACGCTAGCGATAGTCGCTTTGGTAAGGCCCTATTTCAGGATCTGGGTCTGCAGGAAACCAAACTGAAGCAGGTTATTCAAGAGATTCGAGGTACTCAAAAAGTGACGGACCAAAACCCGGAAGGTAAATATCAATCCTTAGAAAAGTATGGTCGCGACCTTACCGAAGCGGCCCGCCAGGGCAAGCTCGATCCGGTGATTGGCCGGGACGACGAAATTCGCCGCACCATCCAAATCCTCTCCCGCCGCACCAAGAATAACCCGGTGCTGATTGGCGAGCCGGGGGTGGGTAAAACCGCCATCGCCGAAGGTCTAGCCCAGCGCATTGTCAGTGGTGATGTGCCCCAATCCCTCAAGGACCGGCAGTTAATTGCCCTGGACATGGGGGCTTTGATTGCCGGGGCCAAGTACCGGGGTGAATTCGAAGAACGGCTGAAGGCGGTGCTGAAGGAGGTCACCGATTCCCAGGGGCAGATTATTCTCTTTATCGACGAAATTCACACCGTGGTGGGGGCCGGGGCGACCCAGGGGGCCATGGACGCGGGCAACCTGCTCAAACCCATGCTGGCCCGGGGGGAACTGCGCTGCATTGGCGCCACCACCCTCGACGAATACCGCAAATACATTGAAAAGGATGCCGCCCTGGAGCGCCGCTTCCAGCAGGTCTATGTCGATCAACCGACGGTGGAAGACACCATTTCCATTCTGCGGGGCCTGAAGGAACGCTACGAACTGCACCACGGGGTGAAGATTTCCGACAGCTCCCTGGTGGCGGCCGCCACCCTGTCTACCCGGTACATCAGCGATCGCTTCCTCCCCGACAAGGCCATCGACTTGGTGGATGAAGCCGCCGCCAAGCTAAAGATGGAAATTACCTCCAAACCGGAGGAACTGGACGAGGTGGACCGCAAGATCCTGCAACTGGAAATGGAACGGCTCTCCCTGCAAAAGGAAAGCGATCCCGCCTCCCTGGAGCGCCTGGGCCGTCTAGAGAAGGAATTGGCCAACCTGAAGGAACAACAGAGTACCCTCAATGCCCAGTGGCAGTCAGAGAAGGATGTGATTGACCAGATGCAGTCCATCAAGGAGGCCATCGATCGGGTCAATATTGAGATTCAGCAGGCGGAGCGGGACTACGACCTGAACCGGGCAGCGGAACTCAAGTACGGTAAACTCACTGAGCTGCAGCGCCAGTTAGAAAAGGCAGAAACCCAACTGAGTGACACCCAGACCAGTGGCAAAACCCTGCTGCGGGAGGAGGTAACGGAGGCGGACATTGCCGAAATTATCTCCAAGTGGACGGGTATCCCCGTCAGCAAACTGGTGCAGTCGGAAATGCAGAAGCTGCTGCTGCTGGAGGACGAGCTGCACGAGCGGGTGATTGGTCAGGAAGAAGCCGTCACCGCCGTGGCCGATGCCATCCAGCGATCGCGGGCGGGCCTGGCGGACCCCAACCGCCCCACCGCTAGCTTTATTTTCCTGGGCCCCACCGGTGTGGGCAAAACCGAACTGGCCAAGGCCCTGGCGGCCTACCTGTTTGACACTGAAGAAGCCATGGTGCGCATCGACATGTCGGAGTACATGGAGAAACACACCGTCTCCCGCCTGATCGGGGCCCCTCCCGGCTACGTCGGCTACGACGAAGGCGGCCAGCTCACCGAGGCGATTCGCCGCCGGCCCTTCGCCGTGATTCTCTTTGACGAAATCGAAAAGGCCCACCCGGATGTCTTTAACGTCATGCTGCAGATCCTGGATGATGGCCGGGTCACCGATGCCCAGGGCCACACCGTGGACTTTAAGAACACCGTCATTATCATGACCAGCAACATTGGTTCCCAGTACATTCTGGATGTGGCCGGCGACGATAGTCAGTACGAGGAAATGAAGGCCCGGGTGATGGAGGCGATGCGATCTAGCTTCCGGCCCGAGTTCCTCAACCGCATCGATGAGATGATCATTTTCCATGCCCTCCGCAAGGATCAACTACGCCGGATCGTGAAGCTACAGGTTGTTCGCCTGGAACAGCGCCTGCAGGATCGCAAGATGGCCGTGCGGCTCTCGGAATCGGCCTTAGACTTCCTGGCAGAGGTGGGCTACGACCCGGTGTACGGCGCCCGTCCCCTCAAACGGGCCATCCAACGGGAGCTGGAAACCCAAATTGCCAAGGCTATCCTACGGGGTGAATTTGGCGAGGGAGATACGGTCTTTGTGGATGTAGAAAATGAGCGACTGCTATTCAGGCGCTTACCCGCCGAGTTAGTGACGGCCTGATAACTGCCAGGAGTGAGAATGCAGCCGTCGCTGCTGAGCCCGGAGCCTGTTTTTTTATTACAGGCCCCTTGCGCAAAAATATGGAAATAGGCGATTATATATAGACCGTTGGTTAGTCAGACAAAGTCAGAGTTTTCTACTTTTTCATCAGGGCGGGGGCTGGTCTGAACCTTTCATAAACCCTGCGGTTGATTAAGGCCTAATACTTGATTTAAAGATGTTGAGGCCATAGGTTAGCTCAGGGGCTCGCTACCCGGCGGAGCTATCATTCGAGTCTATGATTGCAGACTTAATCCGTGCTCACCACCAATTCCTATGGGGGATGGCAGGATGATTGAACTATTGGGTGTGGGGAGGTAGATGGGGTTTCCCTAACAGATAAATACTTAAGTGCCCAGGTCAAGCATGAGGTTGTGATAGAGGCTATGCGCGAGATTCCCCGGCGAACTTACATTAATGTTATGGAAATCCTGGTGGCAGAAGAGGTGGAGGTCCAACTTTTGGCGTTGCCGGCTCGAGTGCTTAAGTACCTGAAGCCGATGGAAGTAGAAACCTACGCATTGAATCGGCTGCCGGCCCTCTATGCCTCTAGCGAGAAGGGATGGGAATACCAGTACGAAAAGGCCAGACGGGAACTGCGCAATCAAATTAAAACGGCTGTGCGCCAGGCGGTGGCAGCAGTACAGGTTGATCCCCTGCGCCATGGTGAACCGCTTCAGCTTAACCAGCAGGACAGCGCCCAGGGGGCGTTAAATGTGCTGCGAGACCTGTTGAAACAGCCCGATCTCACTTGGGATGGACTGATTAATCGAATCAAGGTCATGCTCAGTCCTGGCTGCCCTGAGCCCCAGAACCCCATGCTGCCAGACCGGTTCTCTAGTAGTGTCAGCCCCTCGACGGTTGACAGTAGCCAATCCCTCAGCCTGGGGGATTCCACCGCCACTCTGGCTGGTCAAAGTCACCATGGTCATCGCTGGCGTCCGGGAACCTATGGCTCCGATGTGGCCTGGCAGAAAAAAACTGCCCCATCGGTGGCTGTGCCTAAATCAACCACTCGTGCCAGTGACTTTAACTGGGACGACCCTCGTTACACCAAGTAACTCCTTGCCCCTGGTTAAGGCTTAGGTAAAAGGTCGGTGGGTAGGCCTAGATTTTTGAGGCCTACTCTTAAATCTTGGGCATAGCTTGGGTTGGTGGCGTCATAGAGCTGAATAGCTCGGCTAAAGGCTTCCAGGGCCTCGGGCAGTTTTCCCAGCTTAAACCAAGCTACCCCCAAATTTTGGTGAGCTTCCGGGTAGTCTGGTTGCAGGGCGATCGCGGCTTTGTAGGCGGCGATCGCCCCATCCAGGTAACCGCTAGCCCGGTGGGTGGTACCCAGGTTGTAGTGGGCGATCGCCAGGTTGGGGTCAATGGCGATCGCCCGATTAAACAACCCAAGGGCAGCCACCAGGTCTCCCTGGTCCTTCCTCAGGCTACCCAGATTAATCAACGCCCCCAGGGTAAGGGACGGGGGGATGGCCTGCTCTAGGGCTAGGGCGTAATCCTTGACGGCCAGTTCCGGATGGTCCTTCGTGTAGGCCAGGGCGCGATGATAGTAAAGCTCGTAGCGGGTAATAGGGTCCAGGCTATCCACCTGGGTTAGGGCCTGGTTTAATAGGGATAGGGCTTGGTCAATCTGATCGGATTGAATGTAGAGAGCGGCCAGCTTATTGGCTAGGTAGGCGTCATCGGCATGGCTGGCCAGGTAGCCTTCCATGGTCTGGCGAGCCCGTTCAACCTTACTCCGATGCGTTATGGTCACTGGACTGTAGCCACTGTGGTGAATGGCGACATCAGCCAGGGTAAGGACCTGCCAGTTAGGGGTTTGGGCCTGGAGACTCGCGATACTATCGTCTACGGTTTCGTGGTAGGGTCGCTCAAAGTGGACCTCGGGCAGACGCCGAAAGAACCGGGTGATCAGGGTATAGGGAGCCTGGAGAGCGCCTAGCTCTAGGCGTAAAAGATTAACCGCCAGCACATCAGCAGCAGCGGTGGTGCCTAAGGGCTGGCCCCGATCAAGGGAGCGTAATACTTGGGCTGCTGCCGGCAGTAGCACCTCATCGGCGTCCAGCACCAGCACCCAATCTCCGGTGGCGTGAACTAGGGAGGCGTTTCGGGCGGCGGCAAAGTCATGGGTCCAGGGAATGGTATGGACTTCGGCACCCCAGGACTGGGCTATAGCTCGAGTGGTATCGACGGATCCCGTGTCTACAACTACCATCTCATCTACCCAGTCCCTGGCGCTGCTAAGGGTGGCTGCCAGGGTGGCCGCCTCATCCTTCACAATCATACAGAGACTGATGGTCACTGCTATGCTTCCAGGGTTTGTTCGGCCCGTTGGAGGGCCTGACGCACCTGTTCAAAACCCGTACCGCCGTAGCTATTGCGGGCGGAAACCACCTGACGGGGAGTAATAGCAGCGTAGATGTCGTCGGCAAAGGCGGGGTGGATGGCTTGCCATTCCTCCAGGGTTAGTTCCCGCAGCAGTTTGCCAGCCCGCAGGGAGGTTTTTACCACCTGACCCACCAGGTTATAGGCTTCTCGGAAGGGAATACCTTTGGCCGCCAGGTAGTCGGCCACATCAGTGGCATTGGCGTAGTCTTCGTCCACGGCCGTTTGTAGGCGAGGTACCTGGAAGCCGATCCCCTCCTGGAGCAAAATGGTCATGGCCTCAAGACAGCCGCGCACCGTCCGCACTGTATCAAACAGAGCCTCTTTGTCTTCCTGTAAATCCTTGTTATAGGCCAGGGGCAGCCCCTTCATCATCACCAGCAACCCCTGCAGGTGACCAAATACCCGACCGGTTTTACCCCGCACCAGCTCCGGCACATCGGGATTCTTTTTTTGGGGCATGATGCTGGATCCGGTGGAGCAGCTATCCTTGAGGGTGACAAAGCCAAACTCCTCCGAGGCCCAGAGAATCATTTCCTCGGAGAGGCGAGAGAGGTGCACCATGATCAGGCTGGCGGTAGAGGCAAATTCAATGGCAAAATCCCGATCGCTAACCCCATCCAGGCTATTGCCGTAGACTCGCTCAAACCCCAGCAGTTCCGCTGAGTAGTGGCGGTCGATGGGAAAGGTAGTGCCCGCTAGAGCCCCGCACCCCAGGGGAGAAATATTCACCCGCTTAAGCCCATCCTGGAGCCGTTCCCAATCCCGTTGGGCCATGTCAAAATAGGCCAACAGGTGGTGGGCGAGACTCAGGGGTTGGGCCCGTTGCAGGTGGGTATAGCCGGGAATCAGAGTTTCGACGTGGTCCTGGGCGATGGTGAGTAGAGCCCGCTGGTATTGCCGTAACTGGTCTTGTAGGGCCAGGATTTGCGATCGCAGGTAAAGGCGAATGTCCGTACCCACTTGGTCATTGCGGGACCGGGCGGTGTGGAGTTTCTTACCGCCATCCCCAATTAGCTCGGTCAGCCGTCGCTCTACGGCAAAGTGTACATCCTCTGCCTCTACCCCCGGTTGAAAGTCTCCCTGCCGGTATTCCTGGCGAATGGTTTCTAGCCCACTGACAATGAGATCGCCCTCCTGGGGACTGATAATGCCAGTTTTCACCAGCATTTTGGCATGGGCGACCGATCCGGTCAGATCGTACTCTAGTAACTCGATATCAAAGCCAATGCTGGCGTTAAATTGAGCGATAGCTGGATGCAGGGCTGACTCGAAGCGCTGGCTCCAGGTTGGGGAAGAGGGGGCTGTCAACGGTACTTACCCTTGAAGGACTGACTGGAAGGACGGATAGCTGCCTAAGAGAATGGTTGAAAAGCCAGGGGGAGGTTCTGATCGATACCGTGAGAACTCTCAAAATCCCGAATCCCTGAGGAATTCTATGGTAACCATGGCCGTTTGGCTACCCATAGATACCCTTCTCAAGCAACCTCTAAAGGGAAACCATACCATAGACCGTTGTCGGAATGGCCCCCTTGAGTTGGTCAAATGCTGCCCTGTTTGGAGTTCCGTGGTTGCCAGGGTAAGACGGCTAGGCCAACAGGCCGATAATCGCCATGGTAGGCTATGAGCATTCCGTAACAATTAGACCACCATAGCGGTGATAGAAACGACATGAGCCCAACGGAAACGGTTATTCACGTCCTGGTAGCGATTTTAATCGTTATAGCCCTATCGCGCCTGGTGGGTTACGCCTGCGATCGCATCAATCAACCCCTGGTAATTGGAGAAATTATTGCCGGCATTCTGCTGGGTCCTTCTCTGTTGGGCTGGTTAGCCCCCGACTGGAAGGCCAGCCTCTTTCCTGGGGAAATCATGCCTTCTCTCTA
>JAGWXD010000071.1 GCA_018970085.1 Cyanobacteria bacterium REEB459 | reverse complement strand
CCCTATTAGGGGTGGTGTTGGGTTTTGTCTACAGTCGATCGCGCAACCTGCTCTCGCCAATGCTACTCCATAGCCTCTGGAATAGCGCCACCATGGTGGGGTTATGGCTGCTGGGTTAGGCTCCGTCCCTAGCCTGGTCTGGGCACCCCTGTCGCCAACTCTACGGAAAACCAATGAAAGCAATCGAGTAAAGCGATGCCAGAAATGGGGCAAAAGTCGTATCATGCTCAGATAGCTTCAAGAAATAAGTCAAAGCTTAAAAAGTAAGTTATTCTTCGTAAGTTATTCTTCAAAGCAGTGTCGGGTTGGGCTGTACCTCTGCTCATCACTGGCTCAGTCTAAGGTTCTGCGGTAACTGGTTAACCTTGCCCCCCAACCGATAAAGGTTTTTTAGGTACGCTGGCCAGCAGTCTATCCTACTAACCTGACAACAGTGAGGTTTTAGCTGCCAGTCATTTCAACGATGATTGTAACCATTGTAACCATTGTAACCATTGTAACCATTGTAACATGGATCCTACAGACATCTTGGAATTGGACCCGATCCAGCTAGCCAATTGCCAGCCCATTCTGCCAGATCTGGCTGCCACGGCCAATCACTATCGGTCCCTGGATGGCAGGGTGGTGATTATTCACCATGATGCTTTACCCCCGGGGCAACATTTACGATTTCGAACCCCTGCTTACCATGCTATCTACGCTCTCCATGGGTGTCCTCAGTTAGAGGCCACAATCGGCCTGCACGCCTATTCCCATGACCTGGCTTTAGGCGCGATCGAGCCGCCCTTTAGCTCTCTGCTTCCGGCTGGAACCCTGCACGAGGCTAACTGGTCCCAGCCCCTCCACGTTACCTGTCTGTTTCTGCACCAAGACCTGGTTGGGGCTCTGGCTCAGGAATTGGGAGTCGGTCCAGACCCGGGCTTGATTCCAGAATTTATCATCCCAGACCCAACCCTTTACCATCTGGTCTGTGACTTTAAAGCAGAGCTAACCCAATCTGCCCTTGCCCAGGCTGGGCCGATGTATCAACAATCCCTGACTACGGCCCTGGCCCTGCTATTGATTAAAAACCATTCGGTCTGTTTTTCTCGCCCCCCGGCCACTAGGGACGCCTCGCTCTCCTGCCAGATTAATCTGGTGCTAGAGTATGTCACCACCCATTTAGAGGCAGAGCTCTCTCTAGATCATTTAGCCAGTTTGGTGGGGCTCAGTCCGGTAGAGTTGTTGCAGACCTTTGAAGAGGCGATGGGGGTAACCCTACAAAACCACATTCAGCAGCAGCGAATTCAACGGCTAGATGGGTTGATGCAGCGCCTCAAAACCGAAGCCCTGAAACCCTGGGAACCCGCTGCCAGGCCGGGGCTGGCAGCGGCGCTCAAAACTGCCAACATCACCAGGGGTATTGATCGGGTGATTCCCTGGCTGAATCAACTACTGCTAGCCCAAACCGGCAAGCCTCTCAATGATACCCAGACCCGCATTGTGCTCGGTGTCTTGCAGGGAGAGCGCTATGGTGACATTGCCCGCCGCTATAACCAGTCTGAGGGCCACCTTAAGGGAGTGGCCTCGGAATTCTGGAAACTGCTGTCTGAAGTCTGTGGTGAGCCGATTCGCAAGCCTAACCTGTGGTCTTACCTGCGGCGTCAGGGCCTACTCCAGGATTAAGCCCGTGGTCAGGCGGTGAATGGCTCTTTGGGCGACTTCGGCGTAGCGCAACTGGCCACAAAAGATTTTAACCATGGTTCTACTGCTGGAGGGACGTTTGACCCCGACCCGGTAGGCTAGCCCTGGCGCCTGGTAGACCAGGCGAGCCAGCCGTCTAGCCCAGCGCATTTCGGCCCCCCATTCCTGGTTTATGATCTCAGTATAGCCAGCCAGGGCCTGGTCATTTCCCTGCAGGGCAGTGGCGATCGCCTGGGCCGCCTTGAGGCCGCTAAAAATAGAGGGGCGAATCCCCTCGGCGGTAAAGGGGTCGACCACACAGGCCGCCTCTCCAGCCAGCACGGCCCGGTGGGTGTGTAGTATCTGGGGGCCATCCCAAATCAGAATTGGGTGACCAAAGTGCTTGACCTCAGAGGCATCTATCTCAAACTGAGTTGAATAATGGGCGATGGGAGTGCGTAGATCTTGGCGGCGTTGCGGGCCGGAGCGAAATACCCCACCCCCGATAGAGTAGCCATCGGCTTTGGGAAAGTTCCACAGATAACCCCGTTGTAACAGTCCCAGGTCAAAGTACACTACTGGTTCGGTGGGCACCTCCAGGCGCGGTTCGGCCTCCAAGGCGGCGGCCAGTTGGTAGCGGCGCTGGCCGAACCCTAACCACTTAGCCATCGATCCCCGAGCGCCATCAGCGGCAATTAGAAACCGGCCGGTCTCGGCTCCGCGGTTAGTTTGCACTTGCCAGCTGGTCCCTAAATTGTCTAGCCCTGTGACCCTGGTGCTATCCCTCAGAGTAGTGCCCCGGGCCTGAGCCTGTTGGACGATCAAATGGTCGAAAATATCTCGCCGCACCATCCAAAGGGCCTGGTCTTCCGGCAGATCCACATCGACTGGGTCCTCTAGGTTAAAGGTATAGCGAACCCGATGCACCTTGACCGAAATCGCCGGAGAAAAGTCAAAGTCAAACCAATCGGCAATCTGGGGAGAAACGCCGCCGCCGCAGGGTTTATAGCGGGGTAAGCAGGCCGCCTCCAGGAGCAGTACCTGATAACCGGCTTTACTCAGATGGTAGGCGGCAGTCGCTCCCGCCGGTCCGGCACCCACAATAATGCAGTCGTACATGGTTAACCGTTCTCATGTGTTGTTTAGCCCCGGGGGCTAGGATCCTCCCCCTAACCCGCCATCAACCCCCAGAATAAAATTTAATTGCTTTAACCACAACGGTGATGCCTCCTCTGTCGCCTCAGAGGCCGGCGGCTAGGCCCACCAGCAGGCCAGGGGAAACAGCAGGTATTCCAGGAAAAATAGCTTCCAAATGAATTGGTAGAAATTAGCGTAGGAAAGAGCGGCTAGAGGTCTAGTCGAGGTCGGCCTAACCCGCCTGCTAACCCACCAGAAGAGGACCAGAACCCCCCCGTGGGATAGGGCCAGAAACGGGCGGTTGACTTGCCCCAGCCCGACCGCCGCCAGCATCATGGCCAGGTAGCAGAGACTCAGCATGGCTCGAGCCAGGCGGAATACCGGCAGTTGCCCCAGCTGCAGGGATAGGGTGCGAATGCCGTAGCGGCGATCGCCTTCAATGTCGGGAATATCTTTAAACCAGGCGATCGCCAGGCTAAAGCCCAGCATAAACAGGGTCAGGGCCCAAACTCGGCCGGGAATGATCAAGGGCTGACCCAGGCGATCGCTAAAGTGTAAAAATAACCCCAAATTTACCACCGCCCCCCGCACCGCCAGAATACAAAAGCTGGCCCAAAAGGGAAATCGCTTCAGCCGTAGGGGCGGTAGGGAATAGGCCGTACCCAGGGCCAGACTCAAGCCCACCGTGGCCAGCAACCAGGGCCCTCCAGCCGTGGCCAACCCCAGGGCCCCCAGGCCAGCTATAGCCACAATCCAGCGCCCCTGTCCCAGGGAAAACTCTCCCGCCGCCAGGGGTAGGTGGGGCTTATTAATGCGATCGATCTCAATATCTTCTAACTGATTCAGGCCAACGATATAGAGGTTACCCAGCAGACAGGCGGCCAGGGTCAACCCCATCAGAGATAGCACCCCTAACGGGCCAGGCCCAGAGATCGGGGTGAGTACAATCACCGCTAGAGCGATGACACTCAAGGCCGTACCCACCACCGTGTGGGGCCGCCAAAACTGCCACAGGCTATGGCACCAGAGCACAATTCCTGGGCCTTCGGGCAAGGGACTGGCGGGTCGGGTGGAGATCGAGTCAGGGGCTTGATCGGGCATGGTGTCAGGTCTGATCAGAACGGGGAGTGATCGGGCTTTAGCCAGTTCCCTGAGAACCTGGCCACCGGGCGGGGTAGTCACCTGGCTGAGGGTATACTACGGCAATATTAGGACCAATATCAGGGGTACTGTGGGCAAACCACCAGAGGGTTAACGAATTTTCTCCCCCGGCTTGCCCCGCATCGCTTCAATATCCAACCAGGTAATCATCACCCCTGCCACCGGTACCGCCAGAAACAAGCCCAGCACACCGGCCACCGTAGCCCCCACAATTAAGGCAAAAAACATGACCACCGGATTAATGTTGAGGGAGTCCTTGACCACATAGGGTAATAAAACATTTTCCTGAATCTGTTGCAAGACAACGCAGACGACCAGGGCCTTGAAGGCCAGCCAAATGCCCTGAGACAGTAGCAACAGCACTACGGTACCAATGCCTATGGTGGCGCCAATGCCAGGAATCAAATCAAATAGCCCCACCACCAGGGCCAAAAAGGCGGGATAGGGAACTCCCAAAACCAAGAAGGCTAGAAAGGTAGAAAATCCCAAAAATAGAGAAAGAATGGTCAATCCCCAGAAAAAACTTAGCAAATTATGCTGAATGACCTGATTAAATCGCTCTTTTTGGTAGATCGGCACAATACTCAAGACCCACCACCAGATTCTGGCCCCGTCAAGCATCATAAACAGCGTCACCACAGCAATTAAAATCGCCACAACGGCATTGGCCAGGGTAGACTGCAAAAACCCCAGGCTCACCGTTAGCATGCCCATTGCCTGGTTTTGCAGTTGTAGTTCCAGGCCTTGAATATTCAGGGGAATATTAAAACGGGCGAGCCATTTAGCCATATTGGTAAGCCAAGGTACCAGGGTGTTAGAAAAGTCTTCCACACTGGCTGCCAGTTGCTGACCCTGGGAGATCACCACCGTGCCCAGGGTCAGGGAAAACCCCAGGGTTAGCGCTAGACAGGTAAAGAAAACCCCGATTACGGCCATTCGTCTGGGCAGCCAGCGAGTCAGGCTGGTGGCCAGATAGTTCAATAAAAAGGCCAGAATGGTGGAACTGACAAAAACCACCACCAGCACTTGAAAATAAACCAGCAACTGGACTATGGCCCAACCACTGGCTACCAATAGTAAAAACCGAATCAGGGCGCTACTATGGCCCAGGGCTAACCAACGGGGCTCTCGACCAGAGTCAGAGAGGGATGTCTCCTCAGGTTTCTCGATGGACATGGGCCTAGATGGTAGGAACAGGCTGTACCAGCACAAAGGGCTGAACAATTAGGGACTGGAACTGCCTGGGGGTTGCCTGGGTCCAGGCTGCTATCTGGAGCTCAGAAGGTCGGCTGAGGAGGGCCTCGCTGAGCCAGTGGCTAACCCTGGTAACGTCGTCCTGGGCGATCGCCAGGCCCACCTCCACCAGATCCAAGCTTCCATCTACCAGCAGCAGCGCACCGCGATCGGCATGGGGGCTGAGCCACGGCCATTCCGCTGGTCCCACCATCTCAGCTAGTTCTGTTTTTAAGTCTTGGGTCATCGACCATCCTGGGTATATCTATTGATTGT
The DNA here is from genome assembly GCA_018970085.1 of Cyanobacteria bacterium REEB459. Lineage (GTDB taxonomy): Bacteria > Cyanobacteriota > Cyanobacteriia > Phormidesmidales > Phormidesmidaceae > Nodosilinea. The sequence goes on along the minus strand of JAGWXD010000071.1, from coordinate 3,995 downwards.
ATGTGAACAGGCTAGCAGAAGTCTGCAATCAGCGCCTATGCCTCTCAAACAGATTCACCCAACCCATCCCCTGGACCCATATTCTGCTACCTCAGCCCCAACCGCAGCCGATTAAACCCATCCCTGGGGCCTGGCCCGTGATCGGTAAGCTCCTACTAGACATGCAGCCATTGTCTGAGCCAGTTGGCGATCTGGATGAGGCCCTTTTCAGAGGATGGGCCTGGTTCAGAGTCTGCCCCAGTCTGGCGCAGGCTTTCTTGAATAAACAACTCCTGCAGATGGAGGGGACGGTAACGCTGGCGGGCTTGGGCTGCCTCTAGCCAGCGCCGGTAGCGATGGATCGCCGCCCGGGGCAAGAGCCCGCTAGGATGGCGGTGTTGCCGTTCCCAATGCAGGGCCTGCACAAGTAATTGGGTGTGGGTATGGTGGTAAGCGGCATCTTCGCTGAGGGCTCTCAGCAGTTGACGCCCCCCCGAACTACTGGCCAGGGGTAGGCTGATCTGGCGCAAATCTAGCCAGGTAATAGCCCGTAGGGGATCGGGCAAATGATCTACCTCAACGGTATCCAGCAAAACCGGCAGGATGCGTTTATTCATACTCAAGGCAAACAGTAGCCCCTGCAAACAAAGGGCATTCTGCAATGTATGGGAAGATAGCAAAATCACGTAGTTATCCGAGGCCTCTGTAGCCCTGGAAATCGCCGTCTCTGGGTCTTCCTGGGGACCTAGATTAGAATCCCGGTCCCACAACCTTAAACCAGCGTCCACCAGTAGTTGACGAATAGCCTCCACCGCACTGAGCTCACTGGCGGCCAGGGAGAGCTGCCGGTCTTCGTCGGCGTAGGCTAGAAAAACTTGAGCTGTGGGTGGGTCGATGGGGGCGTGGCTTAACTCCAGACCGGCTTGACTGGGCGCATGATGAGAAGACATGGTTGCCTTTACCTGAATACGTGAGATACACCTGGCTCCATCATACCTATTTCCCCAAATTCCCCCACAATTCCTTTGCCATCTACTCAAATTCCCGATTTTAAGATACCCTAACAACCTAGGATTAAAGGAGTGTGTGCCCCGACTCCATGACCTGGCTCGACCGGTTTAGGCTGTCAGTTAGGCTTGATCTGCAATCTGCTGGCAGCTTAATTGACCAGGGTCGGTGGATGACCGGGTTGCCCCTATTTGCCTACTCCTTTTACCATGAGTGATTTCCTTCTTTTTGATAGTGTGTCTGACTTTTCAGAAGGGGTCGCCATGGTGTGTTTCAACCACCATTTTGGCTATATTGATCAGCGCGGGGAGTTGGTCATTGCCGTCACCGATGCGAGTGTTGATCTGGCTGCGGCCTACGGTCAGTCTCTGGCCTTAGCCCGGGCCGGGACGTATTATGGTTATTTGAATCGCCGGGGTGATTGGGCTATTCCGGTGCAGTTTCGGCAGGCTAAGACCTTTTCAGAGGGGCTGGCCGCCGTCCAGGGGGGGACCAAGTATGGGTTTTTGAACCTGCTAGGAGAGTGGGTGATTGAGCCTCAATTTGATCTGGCGGAGGGGTTTAGCCAGGGCCGAGCGGTGGTTAAGGTGGGAGATGGTTACGGCTTTATCGATACTCAGGGCAATTGGGTCATAGCCCCTACCCTCACCGATGCCTGGAGCTTTGCTGAGGGGCTGGCGGTGGTTCGCCAGGACCAACTCTATGGCTATGTTCATGCCCAGGGAACAGCTGCGATCGCCCCTCAGTACCAGGGAGCCTTCAACTTTTCAGAGGGATTAGCCCGGGTGCGTCAAGGCGAACAGTTTGGCTATATTGACCGGGATGGCAATCTGGTCATTGCCGCCACCCTGGACTTTGCCTCAGATTTTGCCGATGGCCTGGCTGCCGTTTTAAGGGAGGGCAAGTGGGGCTATATTGACCGGGATGGCAATCTGGCGATTGCCCCTGCCCTTGATTATGCCGCCGACTTCTCAGAGGGGCTAGCGGCTGCCCAGGTGGAAGGGTGTTATGGCTATATCAACCGGCAGGGTGATTGGCTGTTGCCGCCAACCTACACCAATGCCGGCAGGTTTTGCGAAGGCTTTGCTCGGGTACAGTTAAATTACCGTTGGGGCTTTATCGATCGCAGCGGAACTCCCTTAATGCCCCATCTCCCCCAGGATTGGCTGAACCAGCCTGCCCAGCCCTAACAGTAGGGATATTACCCCTTTAGATGGGGATAGATCGGCGGGCTTTCCCCCGGCCCCAGCGTTAGGATCAAACTATAGATCGGTCTCTCCTTTCAATTAACGCTGCCGGCAAGGAGGGTGCTATGACTAACTTTAATTCTCAGGCCGCTGCCAACCTGGCTGACCTGGCCACCCCCCCTGGGGCTGGAGCCTACGGCCATCAACGCCAGCAAATGGTACACCAGCAACTGATGGGCCGGGGTATCACCGATGCTAGAGTGCTAGAGGCGATGCTAGAGGTACCCCGCCATTGTTTTGTTCCCCCCAGCGAGGTTCGATGCGCCTACTGGGACCAACCCCTACCCACCAGTCAGGGACAAACCATTTCCCAGCCTTACATTGTGGCCTTTATGACTGACATAGCCGCCATCCCTGCCCAGGGACGGGTGTTGGAGGTGGGCACGGGGTCGGGCTATCAGGCGGCGATTCTGGCAAAATTGGCGACTACGGTCTACTCCATAGAAATCATTGACTCCCTGGCCCGGCAGGCCCAGCAGACCCTGGCAGAGTTGGGTTACGAGAACATTCATATTAAGCAGGGCAATGGTTACCAGGGTTGGCCAGAGCACGCTCCCTACGATGCCATTTTGGTCACCGCTGCTCCCACCCGGGTGCCCTCTGCCCTGGTAGACCAACTGGCCATGGGGGGAAAACTGGTAGTGCCAGTGGGATATTCCAGTCAGACGATTCTGGTGATTACCCGCCATCTGACTGGGGTCTCGACCGAATATACAATTCCGGTGCGGTTTGTGCCCATGATCGGGGAAGAGCCCGGGGAGGGGCCTGTGCCAACGGCTGGGGCCAACCCTGGTCAGGGGATGGCCTGAGTAGGGATATCTCGCCTTGGCCAGATTTAAGACCAGCCCTTACCCTCATAATATGGGCAAGTTAAGCGGGGTAAAGGCCAACCTATGGGATTTTTTGACTCTGAGATTATTCAACAGGAAGCCATGAAACTGTTTCAGGATTACCAGTCCTTGATGCAGTTAGGGGGTAACTACGGCAAATTTGATCGTGAAGGCAAAAAAATGTTTATCGATCAGATGGAAGCCATGATGGATCGCTACCACATCTTTATGAAGCGATTTGAACTCTCTGAAGACTTTATGGCCAAAATGAGCGTAGAACAGCTCAAAACCCAGTTGGGACAATTTGGCATGACCCCCGACGCCATGTTTGAACAAATGCGGCAAACCCTCGATCGCATGAAGGCGGAGCTTGACCCTTAAGCCCCACCCCTAGAGGCTACCGTGTACACACAAATTGAACTTAGACTAGGATAGTCTCCTAAAAGCAGCAGTCCTCATGGATAACCCAATGATCATTCATGCCGAACAAATTAAAGGAACCGCTTTTAGTGACCCTCGTTTAGTGAAAAGCGGGCTTCATTATATGAAGCAATGCTTCAGCACCAATCGATAAACATTCGTCAAATCAGCCAAAATCGAGCCGAACAGGTTGGATACTATCGGTTTCTGGGGAACGAGAACGTGACGATTTAAGAGTTAGTGCGCAGTGTGGCAGACCAGTGCCAGCAGCAGGTAGAAGGATTACATCATGTGTTATCCATCAGTGATAGCAGTGAAATTAACCTGCAGGCGCATAGGGGACGATTGAAGCCGGATGGGCTGGGTGTTGTTGGCAACAACCGGGATGTGGGATTTTTCATTCATCCGACGTTGGTGTTAAATGCGGAGAGGGGCTTTCCGTTAGGGTTAAGTGCCATCCATCTGTGGGGTCGAGACCTTGATCATACCGATAAGCACCAACGGGGCTATA
>JAGWXD010000070.1 GCA_018970085.1 Cyanobacteria bacterium REEB459 | reverse complement strand
TCACGGCGGCCCATATTCCCGAACGCGTTGGCGGCCAGCAGGTACTCGAAAAGCTCCATCAGCTAGGTAAAACCGCCAGTCGAGTCTATCTGGTCTGGGCCGATGGCGGTTATAGTGGCCCCAACTTTTTGCAGCGGTATTACTACCCATCTAGCTAATCATTTGTCAACCTGCGGAATGTAGGCTTAGGTAAAAATCTGTCCGCCTAAACACCCCTGGAGGGATCTTAGGTGGAAAATTTCAGTATAAATTCCTCCATTCCCTGACTGCTCTGTGACTTCAGCACTTGCCGCTGTGGGAATCATTTTGGCTTAACAGGCTAAAGAACGGGAGATACCCATGGGGGTGGCCAGATCGGGCTAACCACCCCCATCACCTCTATTGAGAGTCCATAGATCGCCGGGGCCTGGAGCGGCCACTGCGGGACAGGTTAAAGGACTCGGAAAAGGCCTTCTTACGGGCGCTGCTCAGATTACCCTGGCGGTAGTCCGCCTCCAGCTCCTCTAGAATTTGCTGTTCCTCCATCAGCATGGGGCTGGGGGCCATGCTGGCCATGGTGAGGCGGGCATCGGCCAGGGATTGTTGCGCCGACGTAAAATCCCCCTGGTCTGAGTACATGATCGCCTCCCGCCGGGCCCGGGCCGCCATTAGCAGGGCCACCTGCTCTTGAACGGTGGCATCGGCGGGAAAGTCGCTGAACTGCTCGGGGCTGACTAGGGGCAGATCCAGCCCCGCCCGCAGCACCTGCCGGGTATTCAGGGAGGGGTCATCCCAGGCCAGACGCACCTGCATCAGTGCCTGGGGCTGGTCCAGGGCGGGGACCTGCAGCCGCACCACCACCTGGATCGGTGCCCCCACCGTCAGGTTAGGTAGCTTGTACCGGCCCGTCTGGGTCAGGTCCAAATCATTCAGCACCGCCATCACCCTTACCCCCTTAGCCGCCTCCAGCCCCAGGCTGACCCGCTGACCCAGAGTGGCGGCTAGCCCCGACAGTTCGGTCTCAAAAAAGCTGGGCAATTGGTCGGGGGATTCGATGTGGAAAAAGTTACCGTCACCACTGCGGGCCATGGCCGCCAGGAGGTCTTCACTGTAGTCATCGCCAATGCCCAGGGTGCTGGTGCTCACCCCCCGCTGGGCCAGACCGTGGACATTGGTGGCGATCGCATCCAGTCGGGTTTCCCCCTCATTGGCCAGCCCATCGGAGAGCACAATCACCCGGTTGAGCTGGTCGGGGTTGAGGTACTGGCTGACCTGTATGCCTCCCTCCACCCAACCGGCGTGGAGGTTGGTGCAGCCACGGGAATGGACATGGCGTACTTTTTCTAGCAGGGTGGCCTTGTCCGTGGCCAGGGTGCTGGGCACTAGGGTTTCGATGCGGTCATCAAAAAGCACCACGCTGAGGCGATCGCAGGGCAGCAGATTCTCCACCGCCAATCGGGCCGCCTCCCGGGCATAGTGCATCTTCTGACCCCGCATGGAGCCGGAGCGGTCAATCACCAGGCTGAGGTTGAGGGGCACCCGGTCCGCTGCCAGGGTAACCGGGGGCGGGGTGATGCGCACCAGCACATCCAGGGTGAGGGGCTGCTGGGCCACGATGGCCCCGTGCAGGGGAATCAGGTCAAGGGTGGGAAGCTGGGGTTGGGTCATGGTGGCCTCTGGGATTGAAGGTGGGCGAGGTGGTCAGCGATGTGTTGCAACAGGCGATCCCGCTGGGCGGGGGTTGCTGGCGGTCGAAAGTCTGAGCGGAGATGCAGCTCCAGACCGTCCATTAGGGGTAGACGGGTCCAGGTGGCTGGGGAGGGGGGAACAGCAGCGGTAGGGGAGGACTCCAGGCTGGGGGAGGCGGAGCGATCGCGAACCTGGGCCAAAAAGGCCAGGGCCGGATTGGGCGCCTCCACCCTCAGGTGGACGCCCCCCTGCAGAATATTCTCCAGCACCCCTTCCCCCTGGCCGCCGATCAGGCCGCCGATGGAGCTAGCGCTGTAGCCCTCCGCCAACAGCCGACGCAGCACGAGCAATTGCAGTAGATGCCGGTAGGTGTACCGGGCTTCACGCCCCTGCTTAAGGGGCCGATCTAGCCATCCCTGGGTGGTGTAGTAGCGCACCAGTCGAGGGTTAACCGGCTCCTGCCCCCGACTGCCAGAACCCTGGCTGGGCAAAAACTGGGCTAACAGGTCGTTGGTCACCTCAACGAAGCGATCCAGGACCATCTCGGGCTGTTGCCGGGCAATTTGTTGCAACCTGTCCATGAATCCATGATAGTTGATTGCAATTCAGACTGTCAATGACAGCTTCAGCTGTAATGCAGTTACCCTAAACCCCCGCCAGCTTGCGCAGTTGTAGGACTGGATCAAAGGTGTTGATGGTTAGGTTGGTCACCACCTCTTCCTCTGCGGCGGTACAGTCATACACCATGTAGGTCCAAATTCCTGGGTTCCCGGCTTCCGCACTCTCTCCTTCATAGAAGGTCACCGTCCCATCGTCCTCACAGTCATAGTAGGCCGAGTAAACATCTTCCCATTCGCAATCTGAGTTCTCCAGGGTGTCTCGAATGTTAGCCAATACTCCAGCGATATGGTGAGGCTGGGATTCCACCTGCACCAGACGGACCTCTTCCCACATGAAATTGTGTAAATCAATAGCCATAGTAGCTAGCTCTTTAAATTAGATTGATCTAAACCTTAAAAAACTTGCGGCTCAGTGATGCGAAAAACCTATAGAACCCGTAAATTAATCATTCTCAGCCGTGTTCCTGATTGAGAACTAAGCAAAGGTCAACTATATTTAAGGGCTTCTAGATCATAGTATGCCTGTTTACTAGTTTGCTAAAAAGGTTTTTGCCCCACCAAGGGTAGATTAAGTTCAGCGTATAGGCTAATCTGCTGAAATGCATGTTGATTCAAAGATTCTTCATGACTACTTTGGTTTAGGTTTACTGTAAACACATTGCTTGTCCTGCTTGACCCATCACCTGATTGACCCACATCTTTATGGTCGTCTGAGTGGATTAGAGACTTCTGTGATTCCTTACCTTAAGCAGGACGAGCGGCAGCAACCCTACCCAAAGTAAGACCAGTGGCCAGAGTTGGCCTTCAACTAGATTGTAGGTCTGAAGTATTTGCTGCCAGGACATCCCAGACATCCAGCGGTTGATCAGGAAGGTTTCGGCTGCGATCGTGAGGACTAGCCAGTATGCGCCCACTGCTAGTGACAGACCGACAGTCTCGATACTCAACCATTTCCAGAGCAGATAGGCATATATCGTAAATAGCGATATTCCTGTCGCTACCGATAGTGGGCGGGCCCAGGTTTCTCCAACCAAAGGGGCGATCGCTACTACGCGGATCGTACCGTTCACGAAAGCCAGTATGAAGAATCCTAGCCATGCAATTGTGGCGCGTTTCCACGAGGAGTAGGTCATCACAAATGATCTCCAAGCGTGATTTCATCAAGCAGTACAAAACCACCAGGAGCGGTGGTGAGGACATTGATTCTAGCTCCTCCTTGTTGGGTTAGCTACTAAAAGGACTTCCACAATCAGGGTGGGGTAGTAGGTTGGGGTAGCGCTTAATATAGAGATCGTCACGATCTCGGCGATCGCGGATTACAAAGGCAGCAGGATAGTCATAAAACTCGTCGTCATCGTTGACCTTAAGGTTGCCGGAATGAAATCGGCATTCTGAGCCACCGAGATGGGGGTTAAGGAGGGTGAGCAGGTTGAGGGCAATCCGGTTGTGGTTGTCTGTAGGAGTTTCCCTGGTATGACCCCGTCCCAAAAGCCGTTGTCGCCGCCCTGATTCAACAGGCGATCGTCAACCTGAGAGCCCAACAGGAATACCTCCAGGGCAAGCAGACCATGCTAGTCCCAGTTGAGTTCTTGAACACAGCTGAGAATCGAAGGGGCGATCGCAAAAGCCAGTTTACCCGGGGCTAGCCAGGTAATTCGGGGAAAAGCGGGGTCTCACCATAGCTATCTTTAGGGTTTTTGAGTTAGAAGAGAGATAGCTATTGCAGTATTTATCCATGGCAGATCAATCCCAGTCTATTGTGATTCTCGGTGGCGGCTTCGGCGGTCTCTACACCGCCCTACGGTTGAGTGAGTTGAACTGGCCGGGAGATCCCCCTGTAATTACTCTGGTAGATCACCGAGATCGCTTCCTTTTTCTACCTCTGCTCTACGAACTGGTGACTGCCGAACTGGAGGCTTGGGAAATCGCTCCGGCCTACGAAGAGCTATTGGCCGAGACTGAGGTGCGGTTTTGTCAGGCCCAGGTGGAGGCGATTGATCTTGAGGCTGGTCGGGTCAGGCTGGGCGACGGGCAAGACCTCCCCTACCAGCGTCTGGTACTGGCCCTGGGGGGAACCACTCCCCTGGATTGGGCGGTCGGGGTGGCAGACCATGCCCTGGCCTTTCGCACCCTGGAGGACGCCTACCGGCTGAAGGAACGGCTGCGGCTGTTGCTGGCTTCTACCAGGGAGAAAATTCGGGTAGTGGTGGTAGGGGGTGGTTATAGCGGTGTGGAACTGGCCTGCAAGGTAGCTGATCACCTGGGCGATCGGGGCCGGGTACGGCTGGTGGAACGCACCGATACCCTATTGCGTACCTCGCCGGAATACAACCGCGAGGCGGCGCAAAAGGTGCTCTCTGACCTGGGTATCTGGGTCGATCTGGAGACCAGCGTTGCTGAAGTTACCGCCGATACCATCAGTTTGACCTTTCGTGACCAAACCGATGTGTTGCCTGCCGACCTGGTGCTCTGGACCGTAGGCACCCGGGTGAATCAGCTGGTGGCCGATCTGCCGGTGGCCCACAACGATCGCCAGCAGGTGGTGGTGGAGCCCACCCTGGCCCTACCGGCCTATCCCCAGGTCTACGCCCTGGGTGATCTGGCCGATTGTCGTGACGCCGACGGGCAGCAAATGAGCGCCACGGCCCAGGTAGCTATTCAACAGGCCGACTTTGTCGGTTGGAACATCTGGGCCTCCCTTAGTGATCGCCCCCAACTCCCCTTTCGTTATCGCCACCTGGGAGAGATGCTCAGCCTGGGTCGAGATCGGGCTACCCTCACCGGCCTAGGCCTGCAACTGGATGGAGAACTGGCCCATATTGCCCGGCGGCTGACCTATCTTTACCGCATGCCCACCCTGGCTCACCAGGTGCGGGTCGGGCTGAACTGGCTAATCAAACCTCTACAAAAGGCCGTTATGGAGTCTCAAGAGCGGGGTGGGTAGATTTCCCTACGGCCCGTCGCAATCGCCCCAGTATGGAGTTTCTGCTATGGTTGCTGCCTCTCCCCAGGTGATTTTTCTAGATGCTGTTGGCACCCTCTTTGGGGTGGCCGACAGCGTTGGTGCCATCTACGCCGATCTGGCCGCTACCTATGAGGTGGTGGCCGACCCCCGCCAGCTTGACCAGGCCTTTATGCGTTGCTTTAAAGCCGCCCCGGAGATCGCCTTTGCCGCCAGCCCCGTCCTCTCTGTTGCCGACCAGGAGTACCAGTGGTGGCGGCGGATCGTGCAGCAGACCTTTAGCAGTGCAGGGGCGATCGATGAATTCCCTGACTTTGATCGGTTTTTTGCCGATCTTTACGCCCATTTTGCCACCGCTACCCCCTGGGTTGTCTATGACGATGTCCCCGCCGCTCTGCAGCGCTGGCAACGCCAGGGAATTGAATTAGGGATTATCTCTAATTTTGACTCCCGCCTCTACCCGGTGCTGGAGGCTCTCCACCTGGCCAGTTACTTTCAGTCTATTACCCTGGCCTCCGAGGCGGGGGTAGCCAAGCCCGATCCGCAGATTTTTCGAGTGGCTCTGCAAAAGCATCGCTGTGAAGCTGCCTTAGCCTGGCATGTGGGCGATAGCCAGGGGGATGATGTGGCGGGGGCCATCGCCGCCGGGTTACGGCCGGTGTGGGTGCGGCGGTGAAGTTGCCCAGGGGGTGCTATAGTCTGTTGGCTGGGCCTGATTTTGCCAAATCCTTACCATCCCCCCCCACCTCAACCTGAACCCCGATGATTTCCTATCTCGCTGGTTTGTGTCTGCTTGCCCCTGCCCTGATCCCCCTGTCTGGAATGGCCCCAGGGATTGCCATCACCGCCCAGCCACCTAATCAAACCGATTCTCTGGTGGTGCCGGGGACTCGGCTGGGGCCGGTCACCGCCAACACCAGTCGCCAGCAGTTGGCCCAGATATACGGCGAAGCTAACCTCAAGGATGGTCAAATTCCGGTGGGGGAGGGCTTTACCCAAGTGGGCACCATCGTTGCCCAGGGCACTGACCACCAGTTCACCCTGTTATGGCTCAACCCCCAACGGACTAAGCCCCTGCTGGCCCAGGATTTGGGCCCCGCCTGGAAAACTCCGGAGGGACTGGCTGTGGACCTGCCCTACACCGATCTACAGGCCATTTTGGGTAAGTTTGCAGTCTATGGCTTTGAGTGGGACTACGGCGGCACCGTTGCTCTCCAGGGCAGTAATCTGCAAAAGTACACCAGGCAGCTACTGCTGCGTTTGGTAGCCGACCCAGGGGCCATCGTTAGCCAGTCCCAAGCCTACCAGGCGCTCATGGGCGATCGCCTGTTTGCTAGTACCGACCCCAACCTGGCCCGACTGAATCTGAAGGTGAAAGCCATGATTGTCTATCTCAACCCTCCTCCCCAATAGCATCAGGGAGTTTCAGGGCGCTCCTGGGGCTGAGCCAGGGCGGTGAGAATTTGCCGGTGGCGATGGCGGTTGAGCGGGTAACGATAGGCAAAGATCAGGCTAATTAGCAGTAAGAACCCGGGTAAGGGCCCGATCAACAACCGAATGGCCCCCAGGGCGCTGGGGGGTTGGATCTGGGCCTGGGCCTGAAAGCCGGTCCAATCTAGCACCTGGCCCGAAATAAACAGGGCCAGGGCCAACCCTAATTTTTGTAAAAATACTAGGGCACTAAAGTAAAGCCCTTCCCGCCGTTGTCCGGTGTGGAGCTGATCTAGGTCCACCACATCGGGCAGCATGGCAAAGGGCATTATATACAGGGCGGCCACCCCCATGCCGGCCACTATTCCCAGGCCATACATCCAGCCTACCTGGCCCGGTTGCACCAGTCCCAGGCCAAACAGCGCCACCATGGCCAGCGGCGCCCCCCAAAGAAAACTGGTGCGCTTATCGGTACGGCGGGCCAGACGGTGCCAAACCCCCAGCAGCAGAATGGCCGTTCCCTGTACCGCCAGGGCCATCTGGGCAAAATGGAAGGCGGGCAAGCCCATCCAGTTGCCGACAAAGTAGGGCAACATGGCGGCAGTCACCTGTACGGCCATCCAGGCGCAAAGATACAACCCCAGCACCTGGCGAAAGGCGTAGTTGCGAAACACACTGGCCAGGTCGTGCCAGAGGGAACCCTGGGCAGGGGCAGGGGCAGGACGGTGGTTTTCTACCTGCCAGTAACGCCTATAGGTGCCCGCCACACAGAGGCCCACCATCAGCACCGCCAGTACTGCCGAGACTCCCCCTAAAATTAGATACTGGCGGCGGGGGTCAGCCACCCAGGCAAACACCCCCTGGGCCAGCACCAGGGCCAAAATGCCGCCGCCAATCCCGAAACCAGCCTTGAGGCCAATCAGGGTGGTGCGTTCATCGTAGTCGGGGGATAGCTCGGCAGCCAGGGCGGTGTAGGGCAGTTGCACCGCTGTAAAGGCCATAAAGGCAAAAAAAGATAGCCCGCTGTAATAGCTAAATAGGGCCCACTGGTTGCCAAAGGGAGGGACCACCCAGAGTAACAGGGCGCACAGGGCCATTGGCCCCACTCCCCCCAACATCCAGGGAAAGCGTCGCCCCCAGGGGGAAACGGTGCGATCGCTGAGGGCTCCGATCAGGGGGTCATTAATGGCATCCCACAGTCGCCCCACCAAGATCACCCCGCCTGCCAGGGCCGGACTCATCCCCGCTACGCTGGTAAAAAAGTAAAGCAAAAAGAAGGCCGATAAACTGGCGGGCACCGCTGCCGCCAGTTCGCCGGCGCCGTAGGCCAGTTTCACCGCCAGAGATAGGGGAGGTAGTTTAGTCAAGCCGACCCCTCAGCAATGGAGCAGATAGCAACACCATAGCTTGACCCTAGTGACGTTTACCGAGTAACTGATCCCGCAGGGTTTTGATGCGATCGCGGTACTTGGCCGCCTCTTCAAACTCCAGATTTTTAGCTGCCTCCTTCATTTGTTTTTCTAGCTGGCCAATCAACTCCGGGATGTCCTCCAGGGGCAGGTCCTCCTTGTGATCGTAGGCCGCCTCCAACTCCTGGGCGCTGAGGCGGCGCGACACCTCCAGAAAGGAGAGAATCGAGTTGCTGTTACGGCGCTGGATGGGTTGGGGAGTAAGGCCGTGTTTTTCGTTGTAGGCGATCTGAATAGTGCGCCGCCGTTCCGTTTCCTCGATGGCTCGGGCCATGCTATCGGTGAGATTATCGGCGTAGAGAATGGCCTGCCCCCGCACATGGCGAGCTGCCCGACCAATGGTCTGGATTAGCGATCGCTCCGCCCGTAAAAAGCCCTCCTTGTCCGCATCCAAAATGGCCACCAGGGACACCTCCGGCAGGTCCAGCCCCTCCCGTAGCAAATTCACCCCCACCAGCACATCGTAGTTACCGTTGCGCAAGTCTTGAATGATTTCAATGCGCTCAATGGAGTGGATCTCGGAGTGCAGGTAGCGCACCCGCACCCCATGCTCCTCCAGATACTCCGTCAGGTCCTCCGCCATCCGCTTGGTGAGGGTGGTAATCAACACCCGTTCCTGGCGGCTGGCCCGGTCGCGAATTTCCCCCAGCAGGTCATCCACCTGGCCCTCCGTGGGACGGACAAAGATTTCTGGATCGAGAACACCCGTGGGGCGAATAATCTGCTCCGCCACCCGCTGCTCCGAGACCTCCAGTTCCCAGTTGCCCGGGGTAGCGGAGACGAAAATGCACTGGTTGACCTTGTCCCAGAATTCCTCCGCCTTCAGGGGCCGGTTGTCGGCGGCGCTGGGTAGGCGAAAGCCGTGGTCGATCAAGACGGTTTTGCGGGAGCGATCGCCGTTGTACATGCCCTGAATTTGGGGAATGGTGACGTGGGACTCATCGATCACCAGCAGCCAATCCTTAGGGAAATAGTCGATCAGACACTCCGGTGGAGACCCGGCGGCGCGACCAGCCAGGTGGCGGGCGTAGTTCTCCACGCCGTTACAGTAGCCCACCTCCCGAATCATTTCCAGATCGTAGCGGGTGCGTTGATCCAGGCGCTGGGCCTCCAGCAGTTTGCCCTCCTTTTCCAGCTCCTCCAGTCGATCCTTGAGCTCCCCTTGAATGGCGGCACAGGCGGCCTCCAGCCGCTCCTCCGGGGTGACAAAGTGCTTAGCCGGGTAAATGCTCAGCCCCTCCATACTTTGCAGGGTGGCACCAGTGATCGGGTCGACGTAGCGAATGGCATCGATCTCATCGCCAAAGAACTCCACCCGAATAATTCGGTCTTCGTAGGCGGGGCCAATTTCCAGCACATCCCCTTTG
>JAGWXD010000102.1 GCA_018970085.1 Cyanobacteria bacterium REEB459 | reverse complement strand
TCCAGAGGTAACCGAGGTGGTCAGGCGCTCTAGCCAGAGGGCCTGACGAAAGTAAGGGTCGAGGAAAAAGTCAAGGCTTTCAAAGATCAAGGTGAGGACAATCCCCACCGTGGTCAAAATCGAGATGGCGGCAAAGGCAAAGCAAAAAGCCTTTACCACGGCTTCAACCCGCCGACTCCGGCGACGATTAGAACGCCAAAGACTGGGTTGAGGCGGGTCAGGAAGGGCTGCAGTCATGGGGGTAGTTCTGAGGGGGATACTACAACATCAGAAGTCAATCATTTAATGTGCCACAAAACTAAAGTCAATCAAACAGTAGTTTCTTAACCTGGGCTTTATCCCCTCAGCCCTGCTAGCGGACTCCGGTAACCATTTTCCTGAAAGGTTAGCTTCGCTATCTAGAAGAGGAGAAAGTTACGGGATCAGGCCTTTCTCCTGGGTAATTCTAAGCCTACAGATTAGGGAAACGATAGTTAGACAAAATGGCAGGATTGGTTTTGATTCAAGAGAAATTTGGGATGCACTCCCCCTGGTATTTTTTCTTTTGCAACCGGATTTTTCATGGCCGGGTAATTGAGCAACATACAGTGAGGAAAACATGAATTTGAGTTTAAAGAGATATGCCGCTGAGTTCTTTGGCACCTTCTGGCTGGTGCTGGGCGGGTGCGGCAGTGCAGTGTTGGCCGCAGCCTTTCCCAATGTCGGTATTGGTTTACTGGGCGTATCCCTGGCCTTTGGTTTAACTGTTCTAACCATGGCCTTTGCCGTCGGCCATATTTTGGTTGTCACCTGATTTCTGGTTGTCACCTGAATCCGGCGGTTTGCTTCGGGCTCTGGGCCGGCGGTCGTTTCCCTGCGAAGGATCTATTGCCCTACATCATCTCCCAGATCGCGAGTGGCATTGTAGCTGGTGGCATCCTGTACCTGATTGCCAGTGGTAAGGCGGGCTTTGATGTTTCGGCTGGTTTTGCCTCCAATGGCTTTGGTGAGCATTCTCCCGGCAAGTATAGCTTTTTGGCAGCCCTGGTCTGTGAAATTGTCATGACCGCCTTCTTCCTGCTGGTGATCATGGAAGCAACTGACAAGCGTTCTCCCCAGGGGTTTGCATTCATTGCCATTGGCCTGTGCCTGACCCTGATTCACCTGATCAGCATTCCGGTTACCAATACCTCTGTTAACCCTGCCCGCAGCACCGGCGTTGCCGTCTTTGTGGGGGGCTGGGCAATGTCCCAGCTCTGGCTGTTCTGGGTGGCTCCTATCGTGGGTGGCATCATTGGGGCTTCTATGTATCGCTTCCTGGGTAGCGAAGAAGATTAGGGCTTACCTACTTTGATTGGCCTCCCCCCCGACCAGGGGTTCTAGACCTGACCACTACGGTTTCCTATCCAGGGGCCGTAGTTTTTTTTTGGGTCACCGGGCGGTACCCTTAAAGTTGCCAACCCCACATCAAGGGCGTAGGGTATTGCAAAATTTTTTCCAGGATCCTATGACATCCATTTCCCAACGGCCCCATGAGTGGCTGGAGTATTATCGGCAG
>JAGWXD010000101.1 GCA_018970085.1 Cyanobacteria bacterium REEB459 | reverse complement strand
ACGGGGGCAAGATCCGTCTGAGGGTCGAGACCGATGACGCGGAGGCAAAGAGTAGCTGGAAAGATTACAAGGCGGTGAGCTTAGGTAACGGTGTCTATGAGGTCTTCTTTCAAGACAACACGGCCCTCCAGACCTGGAGCACGGCTCAACCCTTGGAGGCAGAATTTATCGTGCTTGGCGATGGCCATGACGGTGTGTGGACGATTGCTCGAACCTTTGGTGGAGAACAAGTGCAGAAGCGTATTGAAGTGCTGGACTGGTTCCATTTAATGGAAAACCTATACAAGGTGCAGATGTTGGACTCTGAGCGCAGGGCATGACGCCGCCATTTGTGGCAGGGTGAGGTAGAGCAGGTATGGCCCATTTTGAAAGGAATGCGGACCTACCAAGCCGATTGCTTCCGACGCTATTTAGAGAAGCATCGTCATCGGTTACCCAACTATGGGGCCTATCAAAGGGAGGGATTGGGCATTGGCTCAGGAGAGGTTGAGTCCCGTGTTAAGCAGATCGGCGAACGGGTTAAAATCACTGGAGCCCGATGGAAGCCCGAGAATGCTCCTCAAATTCTGACGATAGGTTAATCATCGTTAATCCATTTCGTGAAATATCCAACTAATTGGTTTACCTGCCGTCGAGTCCTTCTGGCACTAGGGCTCTCAGGCGGTGAGACAGGCCCTTACACCCTGGCTCCCCAGCAGAACCACCCAGCCACCACAGGTCAGACGGTCAGATTCAGGTTGCTGGCCGGTAGCCGTCATCCTTGTTCCGTTGGCTTGTCAGATAAATCCCTTCACTTCAATTCCTGAGAGGGTTTGAGGATAATTGCCGGAAAGTCGAGCGGCCATGCCCTTTAGGGAGTTTTCCCTGAATAAAAATAACAATTTTATGCTGTTTTCCTGATTCCTAGGGCTATAGCCTGTAAATAAATAGAGTGGATATCTGACAAGAGTCTAATTTAGTTGCGAATCGGTTGATCTTTGGCTAAAAACCAAGCTCTGCGGAGGACCCCTAAAACCCTTGACCTTATTGATAGATAAATATCTATTTCATGCCCTAGAATTAGCAACCTTCGCCAGGTGAAGCCTCAAAAAGGCGGAAGCTTCTTTGCCGAGTTGCTGGTCTATGTTTATTCCTAAGCTTACTCACCTACCTATGACCCGCCGCTTAGAACGGTTGCTGACGATTGATTCCTTAATTCGTAGTCCAGAGCGCCAAACTCAGCAGACTTTGGCCACGGCCCTGGAGGTGAGCGATCGCACTATTCGAGATGACCTGGCCTGGTTACGCGATCGCTTTCATGCCCCCCTGGAGTTTAGCCATGGTCGGGGTTACTACTACAGCGATACCGATTGGCGGTTACCGACCATTCCCCTTACCCAGGGGGAGTTATTTGCCCTGACCCTGGGGGCGAGAATGCTGGAGGCTTACTCGGGGTCGGCCTATGAGGCGGAGCTGCGATCGGCGGTGGGTCGGTTGGCGGAGCGCCTACCGGAGGAAAGTTGGGTAGACCTGCAGCAGGTGGCGACGGAAAAGATTAGTTTTGGTGGGGG
>JAGWXD010000023.1 GCA_018970085.1 Cyanobacteria bacterium REEB459 | reverse complement strand
AGCATTCC
Organism: Cyanobacteria bacterium REEB459; assembly: GCA_018970085.1. Lineage (GTDB taxonomy): Bacteria > Cyanobacteriota > Cyanobacteriia > Phormidesmidales > Phormidesmidaceae > Nodosilinea. The sequence goes on along the minus strand of JAGWXD010000023.1, from coordinate 46,003 downwards.
AGGCATCGCAGCCCCGCCAACTTTATGGTCAATGTTCTCTGTGGCTTGATTGCCTACTGCCATCAGCCCAAGAAGCCCTCGCTCAATCTTGACTTCGCTCTTCCCCCATCGGCTTAACCCGAACTCAGGTTAAGCAGGCTCTTGCAGGCCGCCAGTCGGAGCTCTAGTTTCCTCTGACTTGGAATAGGTGTCCTAGCCACCTGCAACGGCCTAGGGGTGGGTCAGAACCCTCCCAGTATTTGCGTGGCTCCTTCACATTTTGTCTTACACCTTAGATCACCGGTCAGCTCTCGGTCCTGTGTGTGAACTGTTTGACTTGAGTTCAAGCCCTTCTGCTCCCCCTTAGACCCTGAAGTCTCTCCTAATTACTCAGGACTACGGTTATGTTTGTCAAAGCCGAGTTAGCCAGTTTTTGACAACCCTACTTGCCATTTAAGATAATCGCTGACCAGTGCCGAAATCTAAGCTAAGCACTCTGGCTATGAAATAGCCTGGCACTCATTCAACAACTATAGGGTACGCTGGTACCCCATAGTTGTTTAAATCACCAAAGCATAGCACTGGCTAAGGCCAGTGAGCGAGTGCCAACCCTGGCTGGGAGGCTTGAGGTTTTCGACCTTACTTAAGGCCTTCGGAAGCCTGCAACCGAGCCCGGGTTCGCTTTACTGCCTGACGGGTTTGAATCACAGCTTGCTTATCTTCAGGATTAACCCGAGCCAGCTCAGCTTCTGCTGCTTCATAGGCAGCGCGGGCAGTGGTTGCATCAATGCTTTCGCCCCGCTCTGCACCATTTACCAGAATAATAACCTGATTGCTGTCCACCTCGGCAAACCCCCCCATCAAGGCAATGGGAGTCCAGGTTTTATTCGCCTTAACCCGCATCACTCCGATGTCTAAAGCGGTTAGCAAAGGAGCATGGCCAGGCAGAATGCCAAGCTGACCGGTAGTGCTGGGCAGAATGACCTCCTCAGCCTCAGAGTCCCAGACGGTTTTATCTGGAGCAATTACACGAACAGTTAGGGCCATAGGGAAAATCAGATAGGTTAACGTAGGCAGTCAGTCAGACTTCTCGTTAGAGGAGAAGTCTGACTCTCTATCGGTTTAGCTCTCAGCCTTGATCTTATCGGCAGCGGCTAGCACTTCTTCAATGCCACCTTTGAGGTAGAAGCATTGTTCTGGGATGCTATCTAATTCTCCCGACAGAATCATGTTGAAGCCCTTAATGCTGTCTTCTAAGGTTACGTATTTACCAGGCGAGCCTGTAAATATTTCTGCCACGAAGAAAGGCTGGGAGAGGAAGCGTTCAATCTTCCGAGCTCGAGCGACCACCAGACGATCATCTTCAGACAATTCATCTAAACCAAGAATGGCGATGATGTCTTGCAGTTCCTTATACCGCTGTAGAATCGACTGCACTGAACGAGCGGTCTTGTAATGCTCTTCACCCACAACGCTGGGCTGCAACATGGTAGAAGCAGAATCGAGGGGATCCACCGCTGGATAAATTCCCTTTGAGGCTAAACCCCGGGATAAAACCGTGGTGGCATCCAGGTGGGCAAAGGTGGCGGCTGGAGCGGGGTCGGTAAGGTCATCAGCCGGTACATAAACCGCCTGAATCGAGGTAATCGATCCCTCGTGGGTAGAGGTGATGCGCTCCTGCAGATCGCCAACTTCGGTCCCTAGGGTGGGTTGATAACCCACCGCTGAGGGCATCCGCCCTAGCAGAGCTGATACCTCAGAACCGGCCTGCACAAAGCGAAAAATATTATCGATGAATAGCAATACATCTTGCTTGTTGACGTCGCGGAAGTATTCTGCCATGGTCAGCGCCGAGAGTCCAACCCGCATACGGGCCCCAGGGGGCTCGTTCATCTGGCCGTAAACCAGGGCTACCTTGGATTTACCCAGGTCATCGGCGTTGATCACACCCGACTCAATAAATTCGTTATAAAGGTCGTTACCTTCGCGGGTGCGCTCACCCACGCCGCCAAATACGGAAACCCCACCGTGTTCCTTAGCGATATTGTTGATTAATTCTTGGATTAATACGGTTTTACCTACACCAGCACCCCCAAACAGGCCAACCTTGCCACCCCGCCGATAGGGAGCCAGCAGGTCAATGACCTTAATACCGGTTTCAAAGACAGTTGGCTTGGTTTCTAGCTCGGTCAGCTTGGGAGCAGCTCGGTGGATGGGAGAGGTGGTTTCCAGACTAACCGGGCCCTTCTCGTCAACCGGTTCGCCCAGAACATTAAAAATCCGCCCTAGGGTAGAAGCTCCTACTGGCACGCTAATGGGAGCGCCGGTATCAACTACCTCCATGCCCCGAATTAGACCGTCGGTAGAGCTCATAGCCACAGCTCTAACCTGGGAGTCACCTAGAAGTTGTTGCACTTCACAGGTAACGGAAACCTCGGATCCAGCAGGGTTGGTGCCCTGAATTTTGAGAGCGTTGTAAATTCTGGGCATTTCGCCACTAGCGAATTTAACGTCCACAACTGGACCGATGATTTGGGTAATATAGCCAACGTTTGTTTTTTCTGCTGTGGTGACCATGCTTTCGCCTATTCCCTATGATCAGCTTATCTAGCGACTTCTATGGCACTGTTAGATTCCAAAGCGCCACCTTTCAGATTATCACTAGACGGGAACGCCCCATCGGGATTATTTTCAATCATTGCTGATTTTCCTTCTCAAGACTGCCGGGGGTAGCTGCCCGGGACCCCTGAGTGGGCCTGGGGGCAACAGCAAAGGATGGATTTTGCCAGGTCCTTCCAATCTTCCTATGCTCTGGGCCTGGTTACCTGACCTGGCTGGCTAAGGTAAACCCTACTCTAGTTCTCGCCGACCTTCTAACGCCCGGGCCAGGGTGATTTCATCGGCGTATTCTAGATCACCCCCCATGGGTAAACCAAAGGCAATTCGGGTGACCCGGGTGAAGGGCTTGAGGAGCTGCCCGATATAAAGAGTAGTGGTGTCTCCCTCAATACTGGGGCTGATAGCCATAATCACCTCTTCGATCGCCTCCTTAGTGACCCGGTGGACTAAGGCACTGATGCTCAGTTGCTCAGGTCCAATGCCATCCATCGGAGAAATCAGGCCCCCCAATACGTGGTATTTACCCTTATATTCTCGGGTTTTTTCAATAGCAATCACATCACGGGAGTCAGCGACAACGCAGAGCACTCGCTGGTCTCGACTGGTGGCATTACAGATATCGCAAATAGGCTCCGCTGACAGGTGAAAACAGATAGAGCAATGACCTACCTGACTTTTAGCCTCCAGAAGAGCCTGGGCCAAGGCTTGAACTTCGGGTTGGGGCCGCTTTAGAATATGCAAAGCTAAGCGTTGGGCAGACTTGGGGCCGACCCCAGGCAAACGCTGGAATTCTTCGATCAGTCGAGCCAGGGGACGGGTATAAATAGAATTTCTCCTGCCCAGTATGGAGGGATAAATATCTAGGATGCAAATTCTTCCACTGGTTGAACCAGGGCCGGCAACTCTAAACAGTAGCCTGCACCGTAGACGGTTTTAATATACCTCGGATGGCGGGGATCGGGTTCGAGCTTGGTTCGCAGGTGACGTACGTGGACCCGAATGGTCTCAATATCGTCGTTGGGCTCGTAGCCCCAAACTTCTTGCAGAATCTGGCTGGGGGAGACGGTTTGGCCGTGGCGCTGCAATAGGCAGTGCAGCAGCTCAAATTCTAAGTGGGTGAGCTTAACCGTTTGGTCAAACCAGATGGCCTCGTAGCGCTCTGGAATCAGGGTAAGGGGACCGTAATTCAAAATTTCGCTGTGCTTGGCCGCCTGGGGAATGCGATCAGTGCGGCGCAACAAGGCCCTGACCCGAGCCAGCATTTCATCCAGTTCGAAGGGCTTGGTTAAATAATCGTCGGCTCCAGCGTTGAAACCGTCTACCTTGTCCTGGGTTTGACTCAGGGCCGTTAACATTAGTACGGGAATATCAGCGGTGCGGCGATCGCGACGGAGTCGCTGACAAACAGTCAACCCATCCACTTTGGGAAGCATTAAATCCAACATAATCAAATCGGGCATCAGCTGGACCGCTAGAGCCTGGCCCTTAACCCCATCGCCAGCTTGATTCACATCATAGCCGGCCATTTCTAGGTTCACAGAAACCAACTCTGCGATCGCTGAATCATCATCGATGACGAGTATACGAGGCATCATTTTAGAGGGGCATTATTTTGCCAGTTACAGCCGTCCCGAACCCTATTCCCTAACTCTGCCAGGCAGCTAGTTTTACATCGATACATAGACGCTATTGTAGACTAGCACCAAGAATGAAGAAAGAACAGTGAAATCCTACAATTCCTATACAAATTATAAGCAACGTTTCAAATTCAGCTCTGGTGGAGGTGGGTCAGGCAGATAGTTTAAGAATTTATTTATATTCTGCCATGGCGAATAAACCTCTCTGGTCCTGGTTTTGGCCAGTCCAGTCCTCGAGTTGCCCCTAAAATTGCCCCTCAAAATTGCTCTGAAGGTTTGTAAACACCCGCCCTCTCCGCTTATTTGCGGTAACCTAAGGAAAAATTGTTTTGCTTCTATTTCACCCCTGCCACATGATCAACTGGTTTTCTGCAAACCTTTGTCGTCCTCCCCATAGTCGTCAGCCGGACTGGCATCAGCCCTATAGCTGGCTATGCAGGCGGCTTGTGGTTGTCCTCACCCTGCTAGCACCGGTGGTTAGTGCTCCCCTGGCGATCTCGGCCCAGGCCCAGTCCATCGCTCTCTCCAGCCGCAATAGCAGTGCCTCCAGTACGGCAGCTCTGTGGGCTAGGGCTTCCTTCCCTGTAGAAAATTTTCAAACCTACACTTCTCCCTTTGGTTATCGGGCCGACCCTGACACTGGCAACCAACGGTTTCACTATGGCTTAGATATGGCCGCCCCTGATGGCAGCTATGTTCGTAGCTGGTGGGCTGGTGAGGTGCTGTGGGTAGAAGATCAAGGGGCCTGCGGTACCTCGGTTGCCATTAAGTCGGGAGCCTGGACTCATATCTATTGCCATATGCACGGTCAGGTGGAAAAGGATAGCCACGGCAGCTTTTTAATCGACCGTGACGGGGGCGTTCAAATTCGTCAGGGACAACTGATTGCCGCCGGCGCCCGGATTGGTCGCGTCGGCATGACCGGACGCACTACCGGCCCCCACCTGCATTGGGGTATTCAATACCAGGGTGGCTGGGTTGATCCGGCCCTAGTTTTGCAGGCGATGTACCTCAGCCAGCAAGCCGTTGTGTCCCGCTCAGGCGGACGCTGATGGGGTCTCAACCATGTTGCTTCCGCACCTCGATAGCCTAGCCAGGATCGCTCTGGCCCTTGGGTTAAGGCTGAAGCAGCGATCGATGGGGTTATCCCTGCTGCTGGTTTTAGGGCTGGGTTTATCGATGAGCGGATGTTTGGCATCAGACCTAACCGTCCATTTTGATTACCAGGGCGGCGGTCAGATTGTTCAATCTATACACCTGAGTCAGGGCCAAGGGTTACTGACTAGCCCTAACCTGGAGACCTGGCTGACAACTTTACAAAAACAGGTAAGGCCGTTAGGCGGTCGCCTTAGTCGAACCCCTGACCGGTTGGATCTGGTTGTGCCCTTCGTCAATAGTCAAGATTTAGAGCAACGCTTTAGCCAAACCTGGACCGCCATGGCCTCTATTGATAGGCTCATGGGATCGCCGCTTAATCCCCTGCCTGTGAGCCTGAAAATTCACCAGACCCATTGGCTGCTGGTCAATCGTAACCACCTTGTTGGTGACTTCGATCTGCACTCCTTAAGGCATATACCCGGGCAGGGGCCGACAGAGGCCAGCCAAAGCTGGGTTAGGTTGGCCTTCAGACTGGTGACTCCCTGGGGTAGTCGGGTGCTGGCTTCGAGTCCTGAGGCGGCGGCTATCTCCCCTGCCGGAGAGCTATCCTGGCAGTTGCAGCCAGGAGCTTTGAACCATCTTGATGTCATCTTTTGGCTGCCTGACGTGGTCGGCATTGGCAGCTTGATCATTGCCCTGATAGTGGTGCTGGGCTATGTTTTGCGCTATCGACTCCTGGCTGCGCCCTTGACTGGCAAAACCCCGGAAACCTCTGGTAAAACCCCAGGTTGAGCCTAGAATGAGGCCCTGTATCCACTGTCGATGGTTAACCCGGCCCTAATAGGGAGCAGATAGTAAGGAGAGACCAGGGGGGGAGCGATCGCCCCGGGCCCTTTTGCCATAGCCGCGTAGAATAGGGGTAAACAGTTAGCATCCACAACCATGAAACAGATTAACTTTGTTGTCATTTTTGTCATTGCTCTGGCACTGGTGCTTTTTGGGATTGAAAACACCGAGCCGGTCCTAATTCACATCGCTAGAGGACTGGATGTAGAAGCTCCCCTCTGTGTAGAGCTGATCATTGCCATGGGGATTGGGGCAGTGCTGGCCTGGGTGTTTAGTGTGTGGGCCCAAGTACAGGGCTACCTATCAGTAGGCAAACAGGTACAGAACCGGGAACTCCGCATTCAAGAACTAGAACAGGATGTGGAGCGCTATCGGGTACAACTGGAGGAGCAAAGCCTGCTGTTACCCGCCGCCGATAGTTCGCCCAAAACTAGCGATAGTGACCAGGCCTACGCCTGACTATGCCAATCGGTAAGAAATAGCTTAAAATCCTTGGGAATAGCACCGGGTGCCTTGGATGGAAATATATGGAAATATTTGGACTTATTCTGACCTTAATCTGATTTAATTCTCAAGGCCCAGGGGTATGGGTCAATTGCCCCCCAGCGATCGCCGCTCGATCTTTTCGCCGGTCAATCTTTAAAGTTCTCCCTATGTCTTCTTCTCTGGCTGAAACCGCCATTGCCTTTTTAATTGACCTGGCCGAACAGGGAGAAATTGACCCCTGGAACGTCAAGGTGATTGAGGTCATTGATCGCTTTCTCCAGAGTCTCAAGGCCCGGGCCGAAATCCTGGCGGGGCAGGGGCGTACCCCCTATGAGGCTAACCTGTCAGAGTCTGGCCAAGCCTTTCTCTATGCCTCTATGCTGGTGTTGCTGAAGGCCGACACAATGGTCCGGTCGGAGGCCCAGGCCAGTGAAGAGCAGGCGGAGGAAGGACTCTGGGACCAAGAACCGGAATTGGCAGCCCTCACCCTACCCCGTAACCTGGAGCAGCGACTGCATCGACGGGCTACGGCCCCGGCTCCGCAACGCCGCCGGGTCACCCTGCAGGAGTTAATCCAACAACTGGAGACGATTGCGGCGGTAATGGCCGACCAAATCCCCAAATCCCGAGCCCGCCGTCCCCGGCCCCAGGCCAAGCGCCAGGCTGTGCGAGCGATCGCCCAACTGGCTCACCAGGAGAACCTATCGGAAATCGCCGCTGCCCTGGAAATGTTTATAGATGCCTACTGGGACACCCTGGAGCAGGACCAGCGCTGGTTAGACTTTGAACATTTGCTAGAACAATGGCCCCAGTTTCAACCCGCCGACCTGAAGTCCAATCACGAATTTGAAACCGAGCACGCCGCCGCTATCCATGAGCGAGTTGGGGTATTTTGGGGATTATTGTTCCTCTCCGCCCAGTCCAAGGTAGAGCTCTCTCAGCAAGATTTTTACCGGGACCTGAGGGTTAGAAACCTAAAACGAGACCCCCTGAGTTTAGAAGAAACGGGTATCGATAGGGCCATTCTGCCAGACTGAGTTACCAGACTAAAGGACCAGAACTGGTCGCCTGAGCCGGGTGTAAGGACAACCGCGACGCCGTTTTCCCACGGCAATTCCCCCGGCTGCGGCCAAGACTGGCCCCATCCCTGACGGGTCAGGCTGGCCACCCTGGGTGGCATAATTTGGGCTGGACGACTCTCTAACCTAAGGGGAAACCATGACAAAATTTGTATTCGTAACGGGTGGTGTAGTCTCCAGCATCGGCAAAGGAATTGTGGCCGCCAGTCTGGGACGGTTACTAAAGTCGCGGAACTATTCGGTGTCTATTCTTAAACTCGACCCCTACATTAACGTTGACCCCGGTACCATGAGCCCGTTTCAGCACGGGGAGGTATTTGTCACCGAAGATGGGGCTGAAACTGACCTGGACCTGGGGCACTACGAGCGCTTCACTGACACCGCCATGTCTCGTCTTAACAGTGTTACCACTGGCTCTATTTACCAGGCGGTGATTAATCGAGAACGGCGGGGAGACTACCAGGGGGGAACGGTGCAGGTTATTCCCCACATTACCAATGAAATCAAGGAGCGAATCCATCGCGTCGCTCGTAATACGGGCCCCGACGTCGTGATTACGGAAATCGGCGGTACCGTTGGTGACATTGAGTCCCTGCCCTTTTTAGAGGCGATTCGTCAGTTTCGTAAGGATGTGGGCCGCCAGGATGTGCTGTATATGCACGTCACCCTGATTCCCTGGATTGCCTCTGCCGGAGAACTAAAGACTAAACCCACCCAGCACTCGGTTAAGGAGTTGCGCTCCATTGGCATTCAACCCGATATTCTGGTGTGCCGCTGTCAGTGTCCCCTACCCCAACCCATGAAGGAGAAAATCTCCGAGTTTTGTGATGTCCTGCCGGAGGCGGTGGTGACCTGCCAGGATGCCAGTAGTATCTACGCGGTACCCCTGAATCTGGAGCAGGAAGGGCTGGCCCATCAGGCCCTGGACCTGCTGGCTATGGAACAGCGTCAGCCCCACTTAGAAAATTGGCAGGCCCTGGTGGAGGGACTATCGAATTCCAGTCGGCCTTTAAAGATTGCCATTGTGGGCAAGTACGTCAGCCTCAATGATGCCTATCTGTCCGTGGTAGAAGCCCTGCGTCACGCCGCGATCGCTCACCTGGCCAGTTTAAACATTCGCTGGGTTAACTCCGAAGACCTAGAAACCCACTGCCCAGAGGATTACCTCCAGGATGTCGATGGCATAGTGGTGCCGGGGGGCTTTGGTTCTCGGGGCATCAACGGCAAGATTAGTGCGATTCAGTACGTTCGCCAGCAAGGCATTCCTTTCTTGGGTCTATGCCTGGGGATGCAATGTTCTGTGGTGGAATGGGCTCGTCATGTGGCGCAGCTGGAAAGGGCTGATAGTTCTGAGTTTGATCTCCATACCCCCAACCCCGTCATCAGCTTGCTCCCAGAACAACAGGACGTGGTCGATTTAGGCGGCACCATGCGCCTGGGCCTCTATCCTTGTCGCTTACAGCCCCATACCCTGGCTAGTCGCCTCTATCAGCGGGAGGTGGTCTACGAGCGTCATCGCCACCGCTATGAGTTCAACAATGCCTACCGTAATCTGTTTCTGGAGTCGGGCTACCAGGTCAGCGGCACATCTCCCGACGGTCGCCTGGTGGAAATCATTGAGCTACCCAGCCATCCCTTCTTTATTGCCAGTCAGTTTCACCCTGAATTCCAGTCCCGGCCCAGTGCCCCCCATCCCCTGTTTTTAGGCTTGGTGGCAGCGGCGTTAGAACGGTGTAGTCCGGCCAAACCAGACAGCCCCCTGGTGACTGCCATCGCCCCCGAGGCCCCAGATCACTAGGCCTGGCTGGTACTAGCCTACCCACCTAGAGATTGGTAGATATGGCCTGTACCGGACAGGTGGGAATACACTGTTCGCAGACAATACAGCGACTGCGGTTAAAGCTGAGCTTAAAGCTGTGGGGATCAAGGGTAAGGGCCCGGGTGGGACAGACCCCCGTGCATAGACCGCAGTGGACACAGAGAGCCTCATCTATGGCGATTTCTCCACTGGCTCCAGAAACATTAATATCTTGAGCCTCGAGCCAGTCTATGCTGTCGTTTAGCTGATCGATATCGCCGGATAACTCTACCACCAGGGTACCCACCTGATTGGGGGCAACCTGAGCCCGAATGATATTAGCAGCAATGTTAAAATCCTTAGCCAGGCGATAGGTAATGGGCATATGGACGGCCCGCTTTGGGAAAGTTAGCTTAACCCTTTTTTTCATGGTTAGCCCTGCATATGGTTGGTTAGAGTTCCTAGAGGGGGATGGATTCATTCTAGGCCCCAGCGCCAACCCCTGGACCTGGTACTGGGCCGCACAACCATCCAGCCTGGGCTAAGGCTTTGTAAAGAGCCCGGTCATCGCTAAGGTTGTCACAAAAATTAACGTTCTCTAAAACCCTTAATCCATCTACTCATCCGCCTGTAGGGATGGATTTGCCCTCAGGTGAGGGGTGAAACCCTCCGGACCTGACTAAACATGTAGCGTAAATTAAACCATATCACCCCTACATATAGTGCTGAGTTCGCAGCATCTCTGTCATGGATTGGTTCCCTCGCCGTCATGTCATTGTTTTAGCCCGCAGCAGTTCTGGTCGTCTGGCCTACCTGGAAAAAATCGGTATGGTGATTCCTCATCGGGTAGGGTTGCCACCCCATGGGGAGGTGGTTTATTCCTGGGAGCAAATCCTGGAAATTCGAGCCATTAGCCATCTGCGGCAGCACCTTTCCTTCCAGGCGATTCGTAGAATTCTGGACTATTTTGAGCAACAGGGATTTCCCCCGAGCTTGCGCGATAAACAGCTAATCATTGCCAACGGCGTGGTTAACTGGGTTCGCCCCAGATCCAGTACTCCTCCTCAAATCCTGGAGTTAATTAGTAAGACCCGCCACTTGATGGGTCAATACCGGCTAGTGCCCCTGGATTTGGCAGATGGTAGCCTGATGCTTTTTCCCGATCGCGGCAATCGCTCTAACGTCATTGATTTTGAAAAGTTTCGCCAGAGCTTCAAGGGTCCCTAGCGCTGCCCCACCAGCATCACGGTAACGGGGTCACCGGCTGCCAGGACCTTAGTGCCCAGGGGCACCACCGCCAGGGCATTGGTACCGGCCAGGTTGACCAGATTGCCAGAACTATAGCTACCGGTAGCCGGATAAAACTGGCACCCCGCCTCCAGCCTACCCCACAGATAGGTTTCTCGATTGCCCTCCGACTGCAGGGCTTGGGTGGTATGGGCCTGAATAAAGCAAGGAGACCAGTGGTCCCTAAGCCCCGATTGTTTGCGCAGAGCTGGCTCGACAAAACGCCAGAAACTCACCAGAGCCGAGACCGGGTTACCCGGTAGGCCAAAATAGAGCATAGCAGGCTTGTCTGGCGACGGCGGCAGGGTGGCTACGGTTAGGGGCTTACCCGGTTTGACGGCAACGGACTGAATGTGGAGGGTAGCCCCCAAATCCTTGAGGGTACTGTCAACGTAATCAAAATCCCCCACCGATACACCGCCGGAGGAAATCACCATATCGGCCTTAAGGCGGGCGGTGGTAATAGCTCTGGCCAGGGCCTCGGGGTGATCGGCCACGGTGCCCATGGGTAAAGGCATAGCCCCAGCCTGCTGGACCAGCACCGCCAAGGCATACTGATTTGAGTCTACAATCTGGCCGGGTTGCAGGGGGGTGTCTATGGCTACCAGTTCAGCGCCGGTGGATAAAATCGCCACCCGCAGATAGGGGAAGACCTGCACCTGAGAGCATTGAGCTGCCGCCAGGAGAGCAATTTCTGGGCCGCCCAGGCGGATCCCTGGAGTGATTAAGGGGGTGCCCGCCTGGTAAAAACTCCCCCGCTGCCGCACAAATTCTCCTGGTCGAGGAGCCACCTGAATCTCTACCCGATCGCCCTGACGGTGGGTGACTTCCTGCATCACCACGGTGTCAGCCCCCGGGGGCAGCATCGCGCCGGTAAATAGACGGGCTGCCTGTCCCGGGGCGATCGCCGCTACCGCCGCCGGCCCCGCCGCAATGCTCTGGGTTACCGTCAGACTTACGGGAGACTCCGGACTGGCCCTGCTCACATCCTCAGATCTAAGAGCGTAGCCATCCATGGCGGAGTTATCCCAGTGGGGAATATCCAGATTACTGGTCACAGCCTCCGCCAGAATTCGACCACTGGCCTGGGTGAGGGGCACCGGTTCTGGGCATCGGCCCTGGGCAGAGGGTGTTAACGCTAATATTTTCGCCTCAGCGGCGGCGGCTTCCAGTCTCGTCATAAACCGACAGCTCCTGGGATCAGGGGGTCAACGTCTGCCTGTAAACTATAGCTCTTGTAAAGTATAACTGTGGTTCTATGGCTTTGGCCTCAACTTTGAGGATACGGTTAAGTACTAACCCCTACCCACCATGACATCCCCTGATATTCAGTGGTATCCAGGCCACATTGCTAAGGCTGAAAAAGCCCTGATGGAGCAGCTCAGTCGAGTAGACGTGGTGCTAGAGGTACGGGATGCCCGCATTCCCCTGGCCACTTGCCATCCCCGCTTAGATCAGTGGGTGGGAACTCGGGGACGGGTACTGGTTCTCAACCGGGTTGATATGATTTCAGCGGCGGCCAAAGCTGCCTGGGAAGGCTGGTTGCAGTCCCAGGGTCAGCTTCCCCTGTTTACCAATGCCCAGCAGGGCCAGGGCATTAGGGCAATCACCCAGGCTACCCAGCAAGCCGGTCAACTGGTGAATCAGCGCCGCCAGGCCCGGGGCATGAAACCCCGACCGATTCGGGCGGTGGTGATTGGCTTTCCCAATGTGGGTAAATCAGCGCTGATTAATCGTCTTTTAAACCGCCGGGTGGTAGACAGTGCCCGGCGGGCGGGAGTCACCCGTCAGCTCCGCTGGATTCGCCTGGGAGAAGATCTGGACTTGCTGGATACGCCGGGGGTGATGCCAGCCCGCCTGGCTGACCAGCAGGCGGCTCTGAAATTGGCGATTTGTGACGATATTGGTGCCGCCGCCTACGATCACCAGCGCACCGCCGCTGCCTTTCTGGATCTACTGAAGACCTTACCCGCCGTCCCTGGAGATCGCTACGGTCCGACCCTGGAAAACCGCTATGGCCTTGACCTGAATCGGTATAGTGGTGAAGACTTTCTAGCTCAGTTGGCGGTCGATCGCTTTCAGCAGGACCAAGAACGGGCCGCCAAGCGCATTTTGAATGATTTTCGGACGGGTCTGCTGGGCCATTGGGCCCTGGAGTGGCCAGGCTGATCAGGTCAGCACTTTAGCCCTAGTTGTTACACTCTGCAACCAATCCTGGTTTCTTTCCTTAACTTCAGAGAACCCTGACATAGGCCTAAAGTCCAGGACTATTCAGGCAGATTGTCCCCCGACTCAGCCGTTGCCACGAACCGATACCCCTTAGAATAGTTGGGCCCTTAGAATAGTTGGGATCTTCCTAAGCCCTATGCCCCGCCGCGATGACATCCATAAAATCCTGCTGATTGGCTCTGGCCCCATCGTCATTGGTCAAGCCTGTGAGTTCGACTACTCCGGCACCCAGGCCTGTAAGGCGCTGCGGGAAGAAGGTTACCAGGTGGTGCTGGTGAACTCCAATCCGGCCACCATCATGACTGATCCAGAGACCGCCGATCGCACCTATATCGAGCCCCTCACCCCCGAATTTGTTGAGCGAGTAATTGCGCGAGAACGCCCCGATGTCATGTTGCCCACCATGGGGGGGCAGACAGCCCTGAATATCGCGGTTACCCTGGCTAAAACCGGTGTCCTAGAGCGCTACGGGGTAGAACTGATTGGGGCTAAACTGAACGCCATTGAAATGGCCGAGGACCGTAAACTCTTCAAGGAAGCCATGGAACGGATTGGGGTAGGCGTGTGCCCCTCCGGTCTGGCGGAAACCCTGGAGGAAGCTCGCCAGATTGGTCGGCAGATTGGTAGCTTCCCGCTGATTATTCGCCCCGCCTTTACCCTGGGGGGCACCGGCGGTGGTATTGCCTACAACCAGGAGGAGTTTGAGGCCATTGCCCGCTCCGGCCTGGACGCCAGCCCGGTGTCCCAAATTTTGGTGGAGCAATCTCTGCTGGGCTGGAAAGAGTACGAACTGGAGGTGATGCGGGACCTGGCGGATAACGTGGTGATTATCTGCTCCATTGAAAACCTGGACCCCATGGGGGTGCACACCGGCGATTCGATTACGGTGGCTCCCGCCCAAACCCTTACCGACAAAGAATACCAACGGCTGCGGGATGCCTCAATTAAGATTATTCGGGAAATTGGGGTGGAAACCGGCGGTTCCAACATTCAGTTTGCGGTTAATCCTGACACCGGCGACGTGATTGTAATTGAGATGAACCCGCGGGTCTCCCGCAGTTCGGCCCTGGCTTCTAAGGCCACTGGCTTCCCCATCGCTAAATTTGCCGCCAAATTGGCGGTGGGTTACACCCTGAATGAGATTTCTAACGACATTACCAAGAAGACCCCCGCCAGTTTTGAGCCCACCATTGACTACGTCGTCACTAAAATTCCCCGCTTTGCCTTTGAAAAGTTTCCCGGTACCAGTCCTACCCTGACTACCCAGATGAAATCCGTGGGGGAGGCCATGGCCATTGGCCGTACCTTTCAGGAATCCTTTCAGAAGGCCCTGCGATCGCTGGAAATCGGCCGGGCCGGCTGGGGCTGCGATCGCTCTGAAAAACTTCCCAGCCTCAACGAAATTCGTCCCAAGCTGCGCACCCCCAATCCAGAACGGATTTTTGAATTGCGTCACGCCCTGCAACTGGGGCTGACGGTGGAGGAGATCTATGACCTCACCGGTATCGATCCCTGGTTTCTCAACCAGATGGTCGGTCTGCTGAAGACCGAAAAGTTCCTGAAGCGGACTGCCCTGAATGCCCTCAGCGCCGATCAACTAAGGGCGATTAAACGTCAGGGCTTTAGCGATCGCCAGATCGCCTACGCTACCCACACCGACGAAGATACCGTCCGCCAATACCGTAAGGGCTTAGGGGTAATACCGGTGTACAAAACCGTGGATACCTGCGCCGCTGAGTTTGAAGCCTTTACCCCCTACTACTACTCCACCTACGAAAGCGAAAGCGAAATCCTACCCTCCGATCGCCCCAAGGTAATGATTTTAGGCGGGGGCCCCAACCGCATTGGCCAGGGTATTGAGTTTGACTACTGCTGTTGCCACGCCTCCTTTGCCCTGCAGGAGGACGGCTATGAGACGATCATGGTGAACTCTAATCCCGAGACCGTCTCCACCGACTACGACACCAGCGATCGCCTCTACTTCGAGCCCCTCACCAAGGAAGACGTCCTGAATATCATTGAGGCAGAAAACCCCATCGGTGTTATCGTTCAGTTTGGCGGCCAAACCCCCCTGAAGCTAGCCCTACCCCTGCAGGAGTACCTGACCAATCAACTGGCCACTGCTCCGGACCAGCCCGTCACCCGCATCTGGGGCACCTCCCCCGATTCCATTGACACCGCCGAGAACCGGGAGCGGTTCGAAGCTATTCTGCGGGAATTAGCTATTCTCCAACCGGCCAACGGGATGGCCCGTAGTTTCCAGGAGGCCCTCAAGGTAGCCCAGACCATTAACTATCCGGTGGTGGTGCGGCCCAGCTACGTACTGGGGGGTCGGGCCATGGAAGTGGTCTACTCCGACGCCGACCTGGAACACTACATGACCTATGCCGTGCAGGTGGAGCCCGACCATCCCATCCTGATCGATAAGTTTCTGGAGAATGCCATCGAGGTGGATGTGGACGCGATCGCCGACCACACTGGCCAGGTGGTGATTGGCGGCATTATGGAGCATATCGAGCAGGCCGGCATCCACTCCGGGGATTCGGCCTGCTCCCTGCCCACCATTACCCTATCTCCTGACGTCCTGGCCACGATTCGGGACTGGACGGTTAAACTGGCCCGGCGGTTGCAGGTGATCGGCCTGATGAATATTCAATTCGCCGTTAAGGCCGGTCAGGTGTACATTCTCGAGGCTAACCCCCGCGCCTCCCGTACCGTACCCTTCGTCTCTAAGGCGATCGGCCGTCCCCTGGCCAAACTGGCGGTGCGGGTGATGTCGGGTAAAACCCTGGCGGAACTGAATTTTACCCAAGAGGTCATCCCCCAGCATATTGCTGTCAAGGAGGCGGTGTTGCCCTTTGAGAAGTTCGCCGGCACCGACGCCCTACTGGGACCAGAAATGCGGTCCACCGGCGAAGTCATGGGGATTGATGTGGACTTTGGTAAAGCCTTTGCCAAGGCAGAATTGGGAGCCTATCAACGGCTACCGATGGACGGCACCATCTTTATCTCTATGAACGACCGAGACAAAGCCGCCGTTATTCCGGTAGCTAAAAACCTGGCTGGTTTAGGGTTTCGCCTAATTGCTACGGCTGGCACCCGAGCCGCCCTGATGGATGAGGGCCTGACCGTAGACCTGATTCTGAAGGTACACGAGGGCCGCCCTAACATTGAGGATGCGATTAAAAATAATGAGATCCAACTCATTATCAACACCCCTGTGGGCAGCGCCGCCCTGGAGGACGATCGCTCCATTCGGCGCACCGCGCTGTCCTATAAGGTGCCCATTATCACCACCATCGCCGGAGCTGAGGCCACTGCCTCAGCTATTCAGTCCTTGCAACAACACCCCCTGGAGGTCAAGTCAATTCAAGAATATATTGCTGACCCCCGATAGGGCTGTAACCAGGGCGATCGCTAGAGGACCCAGGACCAAGGCGGGCAAAAAGGAGGCCAGGCGAATCTGTACAACCTCTAGTAAATTTAACCCCAGGGCCATAATCATCAGTCCCCCAATACCAGTGATGCTCAAAATATAGGTATTGCTAGCCGGACTGGTCAGCACTAGTCCCGAAAGACTGGCTATCAGGGATAATCCCCCCTGCAGTAGTAATACCGGCAAGGCTGAAAACCCGACGCCTACGCCGTAGTTACCGGTGAGGGCAATGGCGGCCAGACCATCCATGGTGGCTTTCAGACTAAGCAGGGTAGCATCGCCCACCAGGCCATTGTTAAGGCTACCCAAAATTGCCATAGGGCCAATACAAAACAGCAGGCTGGCGGCTACAAACCCCTCAGTAAACTTACCCCCGCCTTTGACCTGGGATTTGAGCCAGTCCCCCAGTTGGCTAAGCCGGTCCTGAAGCTGCCACCACTCTCCCAAGAGGCCCCCTACCACCAATATCACTAAACCAAAAATTACCCCGTCAATCACACCAATTCTGACTCTGGCCAGACTCTGGCCCATGCCAATCCCCAGCATAATCGTGGTCAGACCCAGGGCCTGGGTAATGATGTGTTGCATGGTGGGGGGGAGACTACGGCGCAACCTCAGCCCCAGGCCGGTGCCTAGCATAATGGTTAGGACGTTTATCCAGGTGCCACTGGTTTTAGCCCACAGGCTAAGCATAGAACTCTTGCCAAATAGTTTTCGTATTATAGGCTGGCTGATGGGGCAGGTCCGGTGAGGTGGTGGCAATACTTGAATGGGTAGCCCTTAATCCGTAACTGAGCCCATAAGCCATCGGGGCTGCTGTTGTCACCTGGCATCCAGGCTGCCTGACAATTAGTTTGATGACAGTACGGCTTTCCGACCTACCCGGTGGGCAGCCCTATGGCAAGATCAAAGCATCGGTGATTGATAGAAAGCAGCTAGCTGCTCAATTCGGGGTCGACTCCAGCCAACCAGCTTCCACTCCCCCAGGCGGACAGATGGCCCACCATCGTCAATCACTGCCTCAGGCCACTCCGATTCCCCAGGTAGAGAGTTGGGGTGATAGTCAGGAGAATCGCCATGAAACTGATGACACTAGCCAGTATTGCAGTAATTCTGCCGGTGCTGTGGACCTTACCCCTAAGGGCTGAAAATCCTCTGCAGGTGAAACAGCTGCTTGAGACCAATCTCTGTCAGGGCTGTGACCTGTCGGGGGCCCAACTCACCCAGGCCCATCTGATTGGAGCCGATTTACGGGGGGCTGATCTGGGCGCTGCCACCCTGGTGGAGGCTAATCTAGAAGGAGCTGATTTAACCGGGGCTAACCTCACCCGAGCCGATCTTAGCCAGGCCTTTTTAACCAATGCTACCCTTGATGGGGCCACCCTGGACCAGGCTAACCTAACCAGGGCCCAGATTTACTTTGCCCAGGTGAAGGGGACCTCTCTGGTGGGGGCTAACCTCACCCAGGCAGATATTGTGGGTACTCCGATCAGCGTGGGGGGGGATTAGGCCTGGGTTTTTAGATTACCCTTTAGGTATGCTGACTTCTACCCTCTGCGATGCTAACCGTCGCCTCACCGCTGCTCTCCAATACGTCAAGATTTCTGCCGATGCGGCGGAACGGCTAAAGGCCCCCAAGGCTAGTCTGATAGTGGCTATTCCTGTGCGCATGGACGATGGCTCTCTGCGGATATTTCAGGGCTATCGGGTACGCTACGATGACACCCGGGGACCGACTAAGGGGGGCATTCGTTTTCACCCCGATGTCAACCTGGATCAGGTGCAGTCCCTGGCCTTTTGGATGACCTTTAAGTGTGCTGCTCTAAATTTACCCCTGGGGGGCGCTAAGGGGGGAATTACGGTCAATCCTAAGGAGCTTTCCCGATTAGAGCTAGAGCGCTTGAGTCGGGGATATATTGATGCGATCGCTGACTTTATCGGTGCCGATGTCGATATTCCCGCCCCCGATATGTATACCAACGCCATGATCATGGGCTGGATGGTGGACCAGTACAGCATTATCGCCCGCCGCCTGAGCCCGGCGGTGATTACCGGTAAACCCCTCAGTCTGGGAGGTAGCCAGGGCCGGGAGACCGCCACCGCCAGGGGAGCGTTCTACGTCCTGGAGGCGATGATGGCTCGCTCCGGTCGCCTTCCCCAGCACACCACCGTGGCCCTCCAGGGATTTGGTAATGCCGGTAGTATGCTGGCCAGATTATTATTTGAGGCTGGTTATCGGGTGGTAGCGGTGAGTGACTCCCAGGGGGGTATCTTTCTGCCCCAGGGGTTAGATATTCCCAGTATTCAAGCCTTTAAAGCCTCTAGCCGCAGTCTTAAGGCGGTCTATTGCGAGGGCAGTGTCTGCCATCTGAGTCAAGCCCACGCCTTGATCAGCAACGCAGAACTGCTGAGCCTGGAGGTAGATATTCTGATTCCAGCGGCTTTAGAGAACCAAATTACGGCAGACAATGCTAGTCAGATTAAGGCCCGCCATATTTTTGAGGTAGCCAATGGGCCGATTACCGCCGCCGCCGACGCTATCTTAGACGCCCGAGGTATTCAGGTTTTTCCCGATATCCTGGTGAACGCCGGCGGGGTTACCGTTAGCTATTTTGAATGGATACAAAATCGCAATGGCCTGTATTGGTCGATTGAGGATGTTCATCGCCGCCTGAAGACAATGATGGTAACGGAGGCTGATCAGATCTGGCAGCGGGCTGAAACCCTTAAAATTTCCCTTCGTACCGCCGCCTACGTGCATGCCCTGGAGCGACTGGGGCAGGCCCTGGATGCCAAGGGCACCCGTGAATACTACACCAATGGAATTTAACCTCCCCGCCCCTAACTCCGGAAGGATTGCTATAAGATCCTGGTTACCTGCATCGGCCCCCAGCTCCATTTGCCCGCTATGGACTTTGAGGAGATTACCACACTAATCAACCAGATGGCCCTGACGCAAAAGGGTCGGCCCCTTAAGGATGTGGAGCGGCTGGTGTTAAAGGGTGCCTGGGAGAACCAAACCTACACCGCCATCGCCAGCCTATCGGTTGGCTATTCTGAAGACTATTTAAAGAAAGATGTTGGACCAAAGCTATGGCGCTTTCTGTCTGAGCTGGTGGATAGCCGCCAAGAGGGTATTAAACTAAATAAACGCAATTTACAAAACGTACTGCAAACCTGGGCAGCCCAAACCTTGGCTACCCCTCCCCCATCGTCACCAGGGACCAGGGTAGGCCAGATGCAGATCGCCCTACAAGCCTTACCTCCCCTCGATGAAACGGAACTATGGGGACGGCAGGCGGATTGTCAGCACCTGCTCCAGTGGGTTCGAGCCGATCGCTGTCGCCTGATTTTGCTATGGGGGCTACCGGGTTCAGGAAAAACCTCCCTGGCAATTTATCTAGCCCAGAGGCTGAAGGCCGATTTTGACCGGGTAGGGTACCTCCTACTCTGCGATCAGACCACTGATGATCAGGTGTTGCAGGCTCTGGGGGATTGGTTGGCAGCCGACCCCGACCCCCAAGCAGATCGGTCCACCCCTCTAGCTGAGCGAATCCTTGAACGGTGTCGTCAGAGCCCCGCTCTGATCTTGATCGATCAATTAGAAGAGCTATTTGCTCCCCAGCAACTAGCGGGCACCTATCGGGCGGGCCGACAAGGGATATCGGCCCTGCTGCAGCAGTTGGCCACCAGTCAACATCGCAGTTGTATTCTCTGCATCAGCCAGGAGAAACCTCAAGACTTTGCCCATTGGTCGGGGCCGCGGGTGCGGGACTACCCCCTACAGGGCTGGACCGATAGGGCCGTTAAAGGGTTCCTGGCTCAGCAGGGCAAGGTTAGCGGAACACCCCAAGATTGGGCTGGGTTCAACCACCGCTATGGCGGGTTACCCCTGGCCTTAAAAGCCCTTGCCAGTTCGCTTCAAGACCTCTATCAGGGACAGGTGTCTTTATTTCTAAAGCAAACAGACCGATCTCTAGCCGATCGCTCCGATCAAACCCTGCAACCTTTGATGGATAGGCTTTCTAGGGAAGAGAGAGAACTCCTATATTGGTTAGCCCTGGCCCCCACCCCCCTCAGTCTGGCCAGTTTAAAAGCAGATATGCCAGCCTACCCGGGTACATCGGTTCTACAGTCTTTGATTGCCCGATCGCTGTGCCGGGCCAAAGCCGACCCGGTCCTGGGAGACACCGTTATTGATCTGCCCGAGCCGGTGGCCTGGCAAGCTCTAAACCAACTGCAGATCTGCCTGGTGGAGGAACTGCGAAGCGAACAGCTAGATTGGTTCCATCGTCTGCCCCTGATCACCATGACAGCCCCTAGGGCCAGGTCATCAGAGCAGCAGCAGCGGCTCTGCCAGCTGTTGATTCAGGCTTTGGCAGTCGACCTGGCCAGCAGCGGCGATCGCCAGCAAAAATGTCAGCGCCTGTATCAGGCTCTCAGGCCGCTGGCCCTGGCTCAACCGGGCTACGGCCCGGCTAACTTAATCCGGCTTTACCAAGGTTTGGGGGTGGGGCTCAGGGGTGCGGATTTTTCCCACCTGGATATCTGGGACGGCGATCTAAGCCAGATCAACCTGCAGGGGGCTAATTTTGAATCAGCCCGGTTTCACCACACGGCCTTTGCTACCCCCCTGGATGCTGACCCGGTTCTGGCAATTAGCCCCAATGGTCATGGTCTGGTGGCGGCAGATAGCCAGGGACGGCTGTGGTGGTGGCACCTGACCCAGGGACACCTCCTCCAGGTGATTACCCTGGCTGACCCACCGATGTTGATTGCAGCCCTCTGCTTTAGCCCAGACGGTGAAACCCTGGCGGTGGGCACCAGTACCGGTCAACTCTGGCTCTACCCGGTTGCCGCCCCGGGCCCAGCCGATCGTCTCAACCTTGCCCCCAGCCGGGTGACGTCCCTGGCCTTTACCGCCAACGGAGAGCTGCTGGCATCGGGCAACCACCAGGGGCAAATCTATCTGTGGGAAGTAGCCTCAGGGGTTTGTCAGCGTCACTGGACAGCTCATCGGGGGTCGATTCAGGAACTCCGTTTTAATCCAGCCGGCGATCGCCTGATTAGCCTGGGGGAAGACCAGACCGCCTACCTCTGGGACCTACCCCAGGCAACCCTAGGGGCCAGTTTCCAGGCCAGGCCTGGGGTCTCAATTCGGACCACGGGGTTTTTCTCGCCCCCGGGCGATCTCGGCTCCCCCCCCCTCGGCTTTGCCGCCGGCTATGACGACTACGGTTTGACCCTCTGGGCGCTAGCCACTGGCGATGCTGAATGGGCAGTCCCCACCGACATGCAGGGGGTATTAGCTCTGGCCGTTAGTGCCGATGGCCGTTATCTGGCCTGTAGCCGTCAAGATGTTAGCCTCACCCTTTGGGATATTCAGCACCGCCGCCGCCATCAACTTGGGCCGGCCCTGGCCACCCCGGCCTGGAGCTTACAATTTAGCCCTGACGGCACCTACCTGATAACCGGCCATGACGCTGGATTACAGCTCTGGCACACCCACCGCAGAGAACTGCTGCAAAGTTTTCTGCGACAAGCCTATGGCGTCTGTGCCATGGCCTTTGGGGCAGCCAATAACTACCTGATGACAGCCCACACCGACCACCAGATTCGCATCTGGCCCCTAGATCAGGATCCCTCCAGGGACCCCCTACCCTTGCTGATCGACCCCCAGCAGGGTCGTCTCCATGCTCTGGCCATCAGTGATGACGGGCAGTGGTGGGCCAGTAGCGGGGCCGATCACACCATTACCCTCTGGTCTGGCCAGGGGTGGCGGGCCGGGGGCCAGGCCAGGCCGGTTGAAATCTTGCCAGAAGCCGCTACCCTGATAGCCCTGAGCCCCCGGGGAGAATGGCTGGCCGCCGCCGGCTTGACTGGGGCCATAGGTCTCTGGCAGGTGGCTAGCGGCAAAACCATGGGCACCTTGCCTGGTCATGGCGGCCCTGCCTCGGCCTTAAGCTTTAACCCCACCGCCCTGGGGCTAAATGCCAACCCTGCCCCCGAGCTGATCAGTGGGGGGCGAGATGGCACCATTTGCCTCTGGGATCTGCAACAGTGGAGTTGTCGTAGGGTATTGAGGGGTCATCGTTGCCAGGTGCACAGCCTGGCCTTGAGCTTGACGGGGGATCGGCTGATTAGTGCCAGCTACGACGGCCGGGTATGCTGGTGGGACCTAGATAGCGGCACCCAACTGGGGCACTGGCAGGCTCCTTTGGGGGAATGGTTGCACACCGTCACCCTGGACGGCACTGGCCAGGCCTTAGCGATTACCAGTCGGGCTGGTGTGCTAAGCATTTGGCCCCTGATCGCCGGGGCCGATCCGTGCCGGTTAGGGGGGCACCGGCAAGATATCTGGGCAGCGGTGGTCAGTAGCGATCGCAGCCGGGTAATGACCATCAGTCAGGACTCAGAAATTCGTCTCTGGATCTTGCCGACAGGGCCCTGTCAGCAGGTGATCCAGGCGGGTCTCCCCTACGCTGGAGTGAATATGACCGGAGTTAGCGGTCTATCGACGGCCACCCTGGCTCTGGTTAGAGCCCTGGGGGCCAGGCTGGATTAGTCGCCGTAGCCCAGATGACGACGGGCAGCGGCGGTCACCACCCGCCCCCGGGGAGTGCGCTGCAGGTAGCCGATCTGCATCAGGTAGGGTTCATACACCTCCTCAATGGTTTGGCTATCTTCCCCTGTGGCCGCCGCCATGGTTTCCAGCCCAATCGGGCCACCATCAAAGTTTTCGATAATCACCGAAAGTAGCCGGCGATCTGTCCAGTCTAGACCCCGGGGATCAACGTTAAATAGCTCTAGAGCCTGGGCTGCGACTGCAGCGGTAATCAACCCTGGAGCTTTCACCTCCATGTAGTCCCGCACCCGGCGTAGTAGGCGGTTGGCAATGCGGGGCGTCCCCCGGGCTCGACGGGCAATTTCTTCGGCCCCCGCCAGGTGCAGAGGAGTTTTCAGCACCTCAGCAGTGCGCAGCACAATCTGGGTAAGTTCATCGGTGTCGTAAAACCGTAGCCGTTGCACTAGGCCAAAGCGATCTCGCAGGGGTGAGGACAGGGCCCCTACCCTGGTGGTGGCCCCCACCAGGGTAAAGGCAGCAAGGGGCAAGCTGCGGGTGCGAGCGGCCTGGCCCTTACCAATGGTGATATCCAGGCGACTGTCCTCCATGGCTGGATAGAGAATTTCTTCGGTCACCCGGGGCAGCCGGTGAATTTCGTCAATAAAGAGTACATCCCCTGGTTTCAGATTCACCAACAGACCGACAATATCCCGGGGACGCTCCAGCGCCGGGGCGGTGGTAATTTTACAGGCGACCCCCATTTCCTGGGCCAGAATCAAGGCCATGGTGGTTTTCCCCAATCCAGGAGGGCCGTAAAGAAGCAGGTGATCAAGGGGCTCCTGGCGAGATTTAGCCGCCTGGATGGCAATGTCTAATACCTGTTTAAGGGCCGATTGACCAATGTAATCCTGCAATCGCTGAGGCCGCAGGTGGTCCTCCACCAGAGCCGTTTCTGGTGGTTGGGCGCTCCCTTGCTGCACCAGGGAAGCAGCATCTGCTGAGAGAGCAGCCGGCTGGGGCGATCGCGGTGGCTTGGCGGAGGGGTCGGAGTTATGGGAGGAAACAATAGCCATAGAATCTGCCGCGGGCGTGCCCCCCCATCATAGTTCAGTGCAAATGCACTATCAAGGTTTCTCTGCCCACCCCGCGCCATGGGGGCGACTAACCTGGGCCAGCGATCACAGCAAAAACTGCTCTAGGGCCACCGCTACCCCCTCAGCCTCTACCCCCGGAGCCACCCAGTCGGCCGCTGCCTTGACGGCGCTGGGGGCATTGCCCATCGCAATACCCACACCAGCGTAGCGCAGCATCTCCAGGTCGTTAAAGTTATCGCCGATGGTCATCACCTGGTGCGGTTCCAAATCCAGGAGTTCTTCGGCCAAAAACCGGACCGCCTCCCCTTTATTGGCCAGGGGATGGGTAGCCTCCACAAAGGATTCAATCGATTGGGTCAGGTACAGATCCGTATTGGCATAACGCTGGTTAAGGTGATCAAGCACAGCCACCAGGCGATCACTCTGGCTACTCAGGGCCAATAGTTTGGTGGTTTCCAGGGCGGGGTTAGCAGCCATCAGGGTAGCCAGGTCCCCCACCGCTAGAGGCTCAATCCCCGATCGCTGGGCATAAGCCTGGGTATCGGCAATAATTTGCCGGACGTGAAGCTGATCATCTAGATAGAGATGAATAGAGAGGTCTTGCCGGTCCTCCAGAGGAGTCAGGTAGGCAAGGAGCTCCAGGGTAAGGGAACGGGGTAAGGGGGTATGGCGATGCAGAACTTGACTCTGGGGGCTTTTAATCAGGGCTCCCTGGTAGGCAATCAGGGGTAAGGTGGAGCCAATCAGACGGTGAAAGCGCAGGGCCGACTGGTACATGCGGCCAGTGGCGATCGCCACCTCAATGCCCCGCTGCCGGACCGCTTGAATACGATCCAGCACTGGCTGGCTAACCTGGTTAGAGTCCCCCGCCAGAGTGCCGTCAATATCAAGAACCAGCAACCGAATCTGAGTAGTCATAGAAAGTAGTCATAGAAAATAGTTATTATCTTGATCAGGTCACACTTGGTGCTCTGGTCCATCAGAGCAGATCGGCCCTCAATACATTAGGGGCAGTTCCCCCACCACATCCAGGCGACTAAATCGGCCGATATGGAGGTAGGTTTCCGCCAGAACATCGGCTTCTGCCGGGCCAATCCAACCCAATTGTTTGAGGGTAAAGATAGCCGTGGCATACTTGGCCCGACGGCTGCCGTCGAGCACCTTAATAGCCAGTCCCAGGCTTTCCCCTACCCGACCAATGCATTGAATCCCCTCAGCTCCAGCCTTACTCACCAGAGCCCCGCGGGTCAACTGCATCAACTGGGTGTCAAAACTATGATCTCCCCCGACCATCTCAGGATAATGGACCATGGCGCGAATGATGCGCTCCATATCCAGGTTATTACCTGAGGCCAGCATGGCAAACAAGGTAGCCATTTGCCGAATTTGCATAAAATAGGTGGGCACTCCGCAGTCGTCGTGGGCCACAATAAACTCATCGGCGGGCATCCCCAGCAGATCGGCCAAACGAGAAAGAACCAGTTTCTGAACAGGATGATTGCGGTCCAGGTAACTGTCCAGGGGCCAACTTTGCTGCTGGCAAAGGGCTAGCATACCGGCATGTTTGCCAGAACAATTATGCTCCAGGGGACTTTTTCGCCCCAGCGGTACCGGACAGCGCAGATCTCCGGCATCAAGCTCACAGCGCCATAAAATTTCAAACACCTGGCGTACCTGACCCAGTTCGCCCTGGTGAGAACCACACATAATCGCCAGGGCCCGATCGCTTAAACCGTAGCGTTCCAGCGCTCCAGAATTGGCCACTGCCAGGGCTTGAAAGGGTTTCAGGGCAGACCTGACAAAGCTGGCCAGCTCGGCATTGCCAGCAACAGACAGATTCCGGCCCCGATGGTCACAGACCACTACATGGGCAATGTGGGTTGACTCCACAATACCTTCACGCAGAAGCTGAATGGCTAATTCCTTGCTTTGATGGCGGTTAACCCGACTGCTGGTCATAGATGGGCCCTGGGGAAGAACGGTGGAAGAAGGGTCACTATGGAGGTGACCCCCGTAATCTTAAACCAAGGATTAAAGCTGGCACCAGACCAGTAGCCCTAGCCCAAAAAGTACACCAATCGTCCCCAACGTGTAACGAATTCGTTGCAATACCGGCCTGACCTCGTAGTCCACAATCAGGCGATCGCGGTTACGAATGTCCTCTGGCTTCACCCACAGCTGGCCGTCATACCAGCCCGACTCCTCGTAGGGTACGGTGGCCTGACGCAGTCGCCCAGCCACATGGGCCCACCCCACGTAGAGTTGGAGCAGAGCCAAGGTCGGCAAAATTAAGGCACCCAGGGCAGCGGTGAGGGCAAACAACAGGGGCTGGCGACTGGGGAAAAAACTGGCTCCCACCATTGGACCAACCACTACCCAACTGAGGCACCACAACCCCACCACTGGGCGCAGGTAGGCCACCAAATGCCGCCCACCCCAGCTATAGAACCAGGACTGCCGCACATCTTGATACTCGTTGATGGGCTGTTGTTCAGCCGGAACTGGACATAGCTGCGCCATAGCCACTGTTGATTAAAAACCTAGCTATAGCCTAAACGAATTCCATCCGATTAGGAATCTTTCCGGGCCCCAGGCGACGGTGGCTACTGCGGCCTGTAGCAGCCAATCATTGGCCCCGATAGGGGTACCCTAGCGGCCCGGTGGTGAGGGGGTAGGGCTCAGAGCTGGCTGATAAACAAGGGCGGGAGTATGGCCCCAAAAGGCTTCCAAATCGTAGAAATCCCTGGTTTCGGGCAAAAATATATGGACAATTACATCGCCATAATCCATCACCACCCAGCTGCCCTCTAATTGCCCCTCCAGCCGCAGGGGCTGACGTTGCCATTGCTCTTCCAGACTGGCTTCAATAGATCGGGTAATGGCCCGCACCTGAACGGTGGAGAAACCGGTGATAATAACGAAGTAATCGGCCAGGTAAGATACATCTGCCACGGGCAAAATGACAATGTTAGAGCCCTTGCGCTGATCGGCGGCGGCAGCAATATCGTAGGCAAGTTGGAAGGACTGATCAGCTAGGGGAGTCACCGACGGGGAGAGGGCTGGGGTCATAGGGGTCGGTTGAGGGTGGGCATGCATCATAGGCAAGGGACGTTTATATAAGGTAAGGAATACTTAGACTATAGCCTTAGTTACCAATCTCTGGATCAGGGGTGGGGCCTAGGCCCCACCGCCCTGGACCGAGTTTATCTGCGAAACAAGGACCCGGAGGCCAGGGCTTCAGGTCTGCTCAACCAGACCCTCTAGGGCGGTCTGTAAATCTTCGGTGAGTTGGGCCACCGCGGCTTTAGCGGCGGTCCGAGAGGCCCGATAGGCGGGCCAGCGCTGACTGACATCGATGGGGTCGGCCAGCGTAATCACTGCGTGGCGCCGCCCCATTTGGGGACGTCTGGGTACAGGGGTTCCCTTTACCCGTTCCACCAGATCAAATAGGATCAAACTGGTTTCTGCCAATCGTTCAAAGCTGGGTCGGGTTTTAACGTAATCTCCCGTAACCGCTACAAAACTCTCCACCAGGCGCATATGGCGCATATGCAAGCTGGCGGTCTGAGCTATCCAGTCGGCTAGACCCCGGTCAAAGGGGGAGAGATTGGCAAGATTACCCATGTCTTCTCTATAGATCCGGGCCCAGCCTGCTTCCTCTAGCTGGCGACAGCGATTTTCCAGGCTATCCTGGCCGGGTAGGTGGAAAAAGGCTTCGGCTATGGTCAGGGCGCGTTCTAGCAGAGGTTGGAGGCGATCGCCTAGATCAAGGCGATCAGGAGTCTGGGCCTCGGGCCAGAGCTGGCCATAGAACTGGCCATAGAACCCTTCCATCTGGGTCAGCAGGTGGGAACCCAAATGGGCTAGGCGCTGATAGTAGGCCTGGGGAGATCGCCCGTGGAGATCGGGGCGGCCCCCCTCGGGTAAACCGCAGTCAGCCTCTAAGCCGCTTAGTAGGCGGTCTAGGGCACACCAGTCAGGCTGGGGATAAAAATATTGCAATCCTATCGGCAACAGCATCACCCGCTCTGATCGTTGGGCTTTAGCCAGATCCTCCACCCCCCAAAAGGCCAGCTGGGCCGTGCCGGCCTCGAGGGGACTGATCACCTCTCCGTGGCCGTTGGTTGCCCCCTCTGGGGCAATGGTCAGGGGAAACTGTCCCGCCAGCAAATAGTGGCGGACTGTCTTCAGAGCCTTGAGGTCCAGGCGGCGGCCACGATGCACTGGGACCCCCCCGAGACTGGCAAAAAACCACTCTAGCCAGGCACCGGCCCAGAGGGGCATGCCCCGATCGTACATAAAGAAACTATGGATTGGCTGCCTTAGGGGCTGGCCTTGCTGTCGGGCGGTCTGGGGCACTAGCCGGGAAAACAAATAGGCCAGACATAGGGGATCATCCACCTGACTGTGGCGAAAGGCCAGCAACAGGCGAGTTTCTCCGGATTGAAACTGGTGCAGAGCCTTGACCAGTAGCTCAGGATTTTTACAGGTAACAGGCCAGATACCGGCGGGCAACCAGGGTTGGAGCCGCACCCGTAACAACAGGGGCAATAGGGCGTAGCCCCCTCGCCTGACCCAATCGCGATAGTGGTGGGGAATAAATTTCAGGGGGGGTTGAAGGGTCTGAAAAGAAGACACAGCCACCTCCAGTCAGGGTATGGAGAACTGCTTTCTACTCTACAGGGAGACCCTGATTAGCCCTGGGGCTGGTGGTAAAAATAAAAAATTTGTTAAAGTATTCTTTAGCGTCTTCGTTCAGGAAAGCCATGGCTGTGGTTGACACTGTTCCCCCTGAGGTGGTTCAGCAGGTGGCAGAGTACTTTGACGTACTGGGAGAACCCATGCGCCTGCGAATTTTGAACGTGTTGCAAGGGGGGGAGCGCTGTGTTCAAGAACTGGTGGAAGCGACCCAGACCAGTCAGGCTAATGTCTCCAAGCACCTGAAGGTGATGGTGCAGGCGGGCATTCTCAATCGCCGGACCAAGGGCACCTCTGCCTACTACAGTATTGCTGATCTGTTGATTTTTGATCTCTGCAGCCTGGTTTGCGATCGCATCGCCTGTCGGATTGAAGAGCAGGCCCAGCAGTTCCGAAACTTTAGTTTGTCTACCCGAGAGTAGATCTACCCGTGAGTCGGGGGTGACGAGCCAGGCAAGTGTACCTACTCCGATGCGGTCTTACCCACCCCCATCAGATAAAGCAGGGCCATGCGTACGGCCACCCCATTACGGACCTGGTCGCTAATTAAACTAAGGCTGGAATCATCCATTAAGTCTGAACTGATTTCCACCCCTCGATTGACCGGCCCGGGGTGGAGAATTCTCACCCCCGGTCGGCAGCAGATGAGACGATCTCGGGTCAGACCAAAGTGCTGCTGGTATTCCCGCAGGCTGGGCAGCAAGTGCTGAGCCATGCGCTCCCGCTGCAGCCGCAGAGCCATGACAAAATCAGCCTGGTGCAGGGCTGGAGCCAGGCTACTATGCTGCACAATGGAACGCTCTCCAGGCCGATCAGACTGGTTTGCAAACGCCTCAGCAAAACCCGGGGGCAGTAGGGTAGGGGGCGCAGCCAGATGAACCTCAGCCCCGCAGGTAGATAAACTCCAGAGGTTAGATCGGGCCACCCGGGAATGCAAAATATCGCCAATAATGGCAATTTTTTTGCCCTGTAATAAACTAGTGCTGGGATTGTCCGGATTCAAGACCAGGGCCAAGGTAAATAAATCTAGCAGGGCCTGGGAGGGATGGGCATGCAACCCATCTCCGGCATTGAGGACGCCGACGCCACTATTGAGTTGATCCATGGCCCTGGCGATCACCTGGGGTACTCCAGAGTCTTGATGGCGGATTACCATCAGATTGGCCCCCATAGCCAGGTAGGTCTTAGCAGTATCCAGAATGGTTTCCCCCTTACTTAGGGAGGAGGTGCCTGGGGTAAAGTTCAGCACCTCTGCCGATAGGCGCTTGGCTGCCAGTTCAAAACTACTGCGAGTGCGGGTGGATGATTCAAAAAACATGGTGGTTACCACTACGCCCTGCAGGGCTGGCACCTTGGGGGTACGTCGGGAAAGCACTTCTCGAAAGCTGACCGCTGTTTGGACAACGGTTTCCAGTTCCGTTAGGGTAAAGTCTGCCAGAGACAGCACATGCCGTCGATTCCAGGATGCATTGCTCATGATTGACCGCCTTCTATCCGGGTCCCTGTATCACCGTCCTTACCATAGCGGTATCCGGTCGACTCGCCACAGCCTTGAGGGGAAATTTTCTCGGGGCTGGGCCCTGGGGGTCAGCCTGGTACTGGGGGTCAGTGGCTTAATGGGGGTGAGCTGTAGGCCCTCGCTGCCGCCCTCCCCCTTCCTCCCCCTGGCCGATCAGATTATAGACCTGGCAGCAGCCCAGCACCCCCTGAAGCTCAGAGCCCGCCGACTGGTAGTACCCGCCGACCCGCTGACGGTGACCCTTTACTATCTAGATAGCCAGTGCGATCGCTTCCAACCAGACCCGGTGCAGGTGCCCCGGGCCAATGGTCTGGCGGCTACTGTAGGTCTGATGCTGGCGGAAAACCCCATTGCCGATCTGACCCTATCCGGTTACCGGGTTAGGGTCGAAGGCTCCACGGCCATCCTTGATCTAAGGGTTAGTCGCGATTCCCCTAGGTCCTTACAATCCCTTTCTCTTTGTGAGCAAAAGGCCCTTTTCGGTAGCCTGCGAAAGACCCTCATCGATCAACCTGACTGGGGTATAAAGACCGTGCAGTTTACCCAGCGCGGCTATGCCCTGGTGCTCTAGTAGCGAGGTACAGAAGGGTCTACCACCAGGGCATAGGCGTCAATACCACCGGCCACATTATGGAGTTGGGTAAATCCCTGCTGCGCTAGCCACAGACACATTTGGGCGGAACGGCGGCCATGGTGACAGAGCACCACCGTAGGCTGCTGGGCCTGGAACTGACCAGCCATGGTCTCTGACCATCGGGCAAACTGACTCAGGGGAAGGTTGGTAAACCCCGGCAAACTAGCTAGAGCCAGTTCCTCTGGCTCGCGCACATCAATTAACTGCCAGTTTCCCTGGGGGGCCGCCAGGTACTGACCCAGGTGTTCTACGGACAGATCGCTGTAGGGCAGGGGGTTAGACGCAAAGGTCATAGGTTTTACCGGAGGGTGGCTACAAGGATTCCCCCCAACACCATAAATCCTAGCTGAACGTTTTGGCGAAAGATCTGGCCATAGAGTTTTGAACCCGCAGGTTGGTAACAGCTCAGCTGGTAGGTCTGGCGGCCCCAGACCACCAAGGCTACGGCCAGCCCCACCCAGTAGGGCCAGGCCAGCATCTGCAGCCGGCCCAACCAGAGCAGTAACAGCCAGGTAGCGAAAAAACACAGACCCACGACTTTTGGCGTATGGTCGCCAAAAAAAAGGGCGGCGGAGTTGATTCCTAAGCGCTGGTCATCCTCGCGATCGGGTAGGGCGTAGACGGTGTCAAACCCCAGGGTCCAGAGGACTACCGCCAGCCACAACACCCAGGCGGGCAGCATCAGGGTACTGGTGACGGCACTCCAGGGAATTAACACAGCAAACCCCCAGGCCAGGGAAAGCACCAGTTGGGGAACGGGAAACACCCGTTTAGCCAGGGGATAGAGCACAATTACCGGGAGGGCCAGAACACACAGCCAAAAGCTGAGCGGGCTGAGATAGCGGGAAAGACCATAGGCACACACCAGGGCGATGGCCAACACCACCAAGCCCACTGTCACCGATAGGTCCCGGGCGGCTAGTGGCCGCTGACGGGTACGCTGCACCTGGGGATCAATGTTGCGGTCCCATAGATCATTGACAACGCAGCCCGCGGCGCTGGTGACCAGGCTGCCGACCACCATAATGCCCACCAGGGGCCAGGGGGGGTGTCCAGGGTTAGCCAAAAACACCGACCAGAGGGCAGGAATCATTAAAATCAAACGACCGCTGGGCTTATCCCAACGTAACAGGCGGATAATCGCTACCAAACTGGAAGACCGCCGACCAGAAGGGCTAACCATAGAACTCAGCAGAAAAAGGCAGTGTCTTCAGCATAGCGGGCCGGGGGCTGGGGAAATCACCTAGTTGACCCATTGACGGCAGCGGTAATGGCGTTGAAGATGAAGCACAGGCCCGGCTTTGGTAATCACCGGGTGGCTGTAGTCGCCAGCTTGTTGAGATGGCTTACCTTTGCTGCTCGCTCCCTACTTGACCTATGGGTTTTATTGAAGAATTAAGACTACTACTCAGGGCTCGCTACCCGGTAATCTACATTGCTACCCCCGAAGAAGAACGGGTCGAAGCAGAAATCAGGGCTGGGGCCAGAGAACAGGGGGACTGGGCGGTCTACACCTGGGATTTTGTCGAGGGCTACCAGGGTAATCTCAATGATGCTGGCTTTGGCCGCCGCAATCCCCTGCAGGCTCTAGAACTCCTGGAAAAACTGCCGACCACCGCCACTGGGGTATTTATTTTGCGGGACTTTGATCGGTTTTTAGAGGATATCGGAGTTTCTCGCAAATTACGCAACCTGACTCGGTTGTTAAAATCCCAACCTAAAACCCTGGTGATTCTATCTACCCAGATAAACATCCCTCAGGAACTGGCGGAAACCATTACGGTACTGGAATTTACCTTGCCTGCCCCCGGTACGATTCGCCAGGAAATTCAGCAAACTCTGGGTTCCACCAATATACAACTACCCTCGAGGTTGCTAGATGATCTGGTGCGGTCGTGTCAGGGCCTCTCCCTCCAACGCATTCGTCGGGTCCTAGGGCGCATTGTTGCCAGCTACGGCGGGGTGGATGAGCGGGCCTTAGATTTGGTGTTGACAGAAAAACGTCAGACCATCCGTCAGACCCAGATCCTTGATTACTACCCGGCCCAGGCCCAGATCTCTGATATTGGCGGCCTGGATAATCTCAAGGATTGGTTACTAAAACGGGGTGCCGCCTTTTCTGATCAGGCTCGCCAGTACGGCCTACCCTATCCCCGGGGGTTGTTACTGATTGGTATCCAGGGCACGGGGAAATCTCTAACGGCCAAGGCGATCGCCCATCACTGGCATCTGCCCTTGTTGCGACTGGATGTGGGGCGGCTTTTTGCCGGCTTGGTGGGAGAGTCAGAATCTCGGACTCGCCAGATGATTCAACTGGCCGAAGCCCTGGCTCCCTGTGTGCTATGGATTGACGAAATCGACAAAGCCTTTGGCGGTCTGGATAGTCGGGGCGATGCCGGTACCACCAGTCGAGTATTTGGCACCTTAATTACCTGGATGGCGGAAAAAACCTCACCGGTCTTTGTCGTGGCGACGGCAAACAATATTCAGGTGTTACCTCCCGAACTGCTGCGTCGGGGTCGATTTGATGAGATTTTCTTCGTTGGGTTACCCAGTCAGTCAGAACGCCAGGCGATTTTTACAGTTCACCTGGGGCGCCTGCGGCCCCACAGCCTAAAAAATTACGATATCCAACGGCTGGCCTATGAAACCCCAGATTTTTCTGGCGCTGAGATTGAACAGACTATTGTTGAGGCCATGCATCTAGGATTTAGCCAGGGGCGAGACTTTACCACCGACGATATGCTAACAGCCGCCAGTCAAATGGTCCCCCTGGCCCGCACTGCCCGGGAGCAAATTGAGGTGCTCCAGGCCTGGGCCGCAGCCGGCAAGGCGCGTTTGGCGTCCCGCCGAGATACCCCCGCCGCCGGGTTTGCGACTAATTTTGAAGATACCGATTGATGCCAGCTGCTATACCATAGCAGCACAGGCTTTAGAAATCCCGCTGGTTGCCCTATGAGTAGATTTTTGCTGGCCCTCTCAAAACTAATACTGGGCCTGGCCTGTGCCATCATGTTGCTGTCTGTGGCTAGCATTGTTACAGTGCGCTACTTTATGGGACGCCTGGCGGTGTTGCCACCCAAACCCGTCTACACTAACGAATCAGCAGAGATGAAGGCGGCAGATCCAGTAGCCCCAGCCCCCGTGGCCGCCCCCCAGCCCGCTGCGGCTACGCCGCCCCCTGAGGCTAACAGTTACCCGGCAGTGGTGACTCAGCCGATTGGCCTAGTACTACGCCAGGGTCCAGGGATAGATCGCCCCCAGGTTGGGGGCTTAGACTATAAGGAAGCGGTCTTAGTCTTAGAGGAACCAGCCAACCAGGGTTGGGTTAAGGTGCGATCGGTGACCAGCGGCAAAGAAGGCTGGATTAAGTCGGGTAATCTGCGCCCTGCATCCAACTAGCTGCTTGGTCAGTGGTTTAATGTAGCATTGGGTCTTACCTGATTCGGTCGCCTGGGTCAACCACCATCAGGCAGTCGCTACAAGCCTCTGAGTGCACGCCCCCTAAGGTGATAAATATACTGGCTGGCTTGATTTTCCGGGGCTTTGTATTGCAAATGCTATACAAGGGTTTAATGAACAGGCTTTAGTAAAGTTTGTTACAGTTTCACCCCGGCAAGCATTAATCAGGCATGAAAATCGCCACCTGGAATCTTGAGCAGGTTATATCCGGTAGTCCTAAAGCTCTTCAGCAACAGCAATGGATTGCTCGGGTCAACGCTGATATCTGGGTCTTCACCGAGACAAACCTGGACATGGGCCCAGGACCTGAATACTATGGCGTCGCCAGTCAGCCCGCTGCTACGGCTGGCGATCCGAAGCAACGGCATGTTCAGATTTGGGTGCGAAACCAGCCTTTAATTCCCATCATCACCCGGGATCCTGTTACCAGTGCCTGTGGTTTAATGCAGTTGCAGACAGGGTCAACCTGGCTAATCTACGGTATGGTCTTACCTTTACCAGACAATCCCTATCCCGACGTTAGCCATGAGCAGGCTTTTATGGCCGCCCTTAGAGACCGACAGGCGGACTGGCAGTCCTTGCAAGCCACCTACCCAGAGGCTATGCTGATCGTAGCGGGGGATTTTAACCAGGACCTGAACGTCTTACCCTACTACGGCTCACGCCGAAATAAGCAGGCCCTGCGTCAGGCCCTGGCAGAGGCTAACCTGGATTGCCTCACCTTTGGAGACAATGATCCGGTACGGCGCTTGATTGATGGCCAGCACTCTAATATTGATCATATTTGTATCGCCCACCCCGATGCCATCAGCCTCCAGGGCAGCTTCGCCTGGCCCGATAGCCTGGAAAATCTAAGGGGAATTGCCGATCATTTTGGGGTGGGGCTGGAGTTTTTTCTGGCCCCATAGCCCCTTAGTCTCGCGGGTGGGTAGGTAATTCCTGCCTCTGTCTGTCTCAATCGGCCGAATAGCAGTCACAATAGAAAATAAAGTCTGTTCCTGCGACGGCCTGGGTGAATGACCGCGACTCCTGATCTAGAACTTAAAACAGGCCCCCACCAGCCCGCCACCATGGGTCTAATCCCCTGGTTCCAGCGCCTGCGCACCAGTCCAGAAACTATTTTGCTACTGCTAGCGGTCTTAGTAGGCAGTGGCACGGGGCTGGGGGTAGTGTTATTTCGTACTCTGATCCAGGGCACCTACTACCTGATGTTTAGCCCCGTTCTGGGGCAATTATCGGCCTGGGGACACTGGACCCTGGGGCTGATTCCCCTGATGGGGGGGCTAGTGGTCGGCTGCATGCGGTGGCGGCTGAAGGATTTTGGTCCTGGCTTGGGGGCCCTGCTATCGACGGTGAAGCATGGGCGATCTCTGACATTTTCCAAACCCTTCAGCAAAATGGTAGCGGCCGCGGTTTCCCTGGGTAGCGGTGCCTCCCTGGGACCAGAGGGACCCAGCGTAGAAATAGGAGCCAATTTCAGTATTGGCCTGGGTCGGGCCCTCAAGGTCTCCCAGGAGCGTCAACATCTGTTATTGGCAGCAGGGGCAGCGGCGGGCTTGGCCGCGGGCTTTAATGCCCCAATCGCGGGGGTATTTTTTGCCCTGGAGGTGGTCTTGGGCACCATTTCTGTTGCCTCCAGCGCTAGCGTGGTTTTACTGGCAGCGGTGGTTGCCGCCTGGATTACCCAAATTAGCCTGGGGGTCAAACCAGCCTTTGCCCTACCCGCCTATGAAACCCGCAGTCTGCTAGAGTTACCCCTTTACGTTGGCCTGGGAGTACTAGCCAGCCTGGTTTCTCTACTGTTTGAACAGGCCATTAGGGTGGCCCAACGGTGCTTTCAAGGCAAGGTCAGGGGATTAGCCTGGTTAGCGACCATTCCCCAACCCCTTCACCCGCTGCTGGGGGGGTTGGTCCTGGGAGCGATCGCCCTGCCATACCCCCAAATTCTCGGGGTGGGTTACGAAACCGTGGAATCGATCCTGCAGGATGTGCAGCTACCCCTGCATTTTGTCACCACCTTACTGTTCTTGAAGCTGGTGATGACGGCAATCAGCTGTGGCAGCGGGTTTGTTGGCGGCATCTTCGCCCCCGCCCTGTTCCTGGGAGCATCCCTGGGTTCGGCCTACGGCAAGTTACTGGCAATCGTCCTACCCCAACTGCAAACCTACATCGCCTCCCCCCCCGCCTACGCCATGGTAGGCATGGCAGCGGTCCTGGCCAGTACGGCACGAGCTCCATTGACAGCGATTCTGTTATTGTTTGAATTAACCCAGGATTACCGTATCATTCTGCCTCTGATGGCTGCCGTTAGCCTCAGTACCTGGCTGGTGGAGCGGTTGCGGAGCCCCCGCTTGGATTCCGATGGCGAACAACAAGATAGCAACGCTGGGCTGCCTCTGCGCTTTCCCGCCGATTTGCCGGTGGCGGCAGCCTTGAGCCCCGTCACCCTGGTGCTGGAGAGCCATACCAGCCTAGCAGTTGCCGCCCAGGCCTTAATTAATCAACGGTGTCACTGTGCCCTGGTGGTCGAGAACCACCAGCTGGTGGGTGTCCTCACCCTCCAGGACACCATCGGTTGTCTGCATCGCATTAAGGATGGCATCGATCCCCTGACCCAGCTGCAGCAGCCCATTTACACCGTCTGCTCCACCGATCTCCAGCAGGCCTACCAAGAAGACCCCCTGACCGAGGCGATCGCCCGGATGACTACCCGGGGCTTACACCAGCTTCCCGTCCTGACCCAAGACCCTCCCCACCAGATAGTCGGTTTGCTCACTCAAGAGGGCATTAGTCTGGCCGCTAGCCTGGCTGAAGTGGGGCGATTAATACAATTACTTGAGGTCAGCCCTGCCTCTATACCCCCTTCAGACCTCAGCTCCTCCCCCAGCCCGGAGTCTCTAGAGTCGTCGCTACAAGCCGATCATACCCCCCTGGTGGTGTAGGCCTACCCTGGTATAGCAGGGCTGGCAAGTGGGCACCCTAAAGCCAGACAGCTTGAACGGGAGCTAGGCTCGATGGGGACGGGGCAAAGCCTATGGCAGCAGGCACGACATCAGTTGTTAACCCTTTTTCTGGCAGCGCCCTGCCCCCTCTGTCAGCGCCCCACCAAGACCTGGCTGTGCCCCTGCTGTGAACGCCAGGTACGCCTGTGTCAGTTATCTACCCCCCTACAGGCCAGTCAGTTTGACCTACCGGTGATCAGTTGGGGACGATATGAAGGCCACTTAAGGCGGGCAATTGGGGTTTTTAAGTACGATCGCCAGCACCATCTAGCCCCAGGGCTGGGCCGGGAACTGGGCCAAACCTGGCAAGCCCATCGCCCAGTAGGGTCTTCTTTACCCCTGACGCTGGTGCCCATCCCCCTGCACCCCAGCAAGCTGCAACAGCGGGGCTTTAATCAGGCAGAGTTATTGGCCCTCTGGGTGAGTCGTATCAGTACCGTGCCCCTGTGCCCCCAAGGGTTGCTGCGGGTACAGGCAACCGAGGCGCAACACCATCTCAGCCGCAGGGCCCGCCAGCAAAACCTGGCCCAGGCCTTTGCCATCAATCCCAGCCAGGCCACCTACCTGCGCCGGCGATCGGTATGGCTAGTGGACGATATTTTTACCTCTGGTGCTACAGCTCAGGCCGCAACCCAGGTTTTACGAGCCGGGGGCATTAGGGTCGCAGGTATGTGTACCCTGGCCAGGACTGAGGCATGGCAGTCGTCCCTGGCCCGAGCCAAGAGTTGAGTCCAACCCCTTAGCCCCAGCCAGATCACCAGCCGGTGGCCCGGTTCGTAAGAATTTGTAATAGAAACCCTTGCCAAATCGGTCTAAGTTAACCATTAATGTGATTTAAAAATAACCCTGGTTTAGAGTGAGACCCTTAGCATGACTAATTTATCGGCTGAACTGCGTGAAGGCACCAAAAAAGCCCACACCATGGCAGAAAACATGGGCTTTGTCCGCTGCTTTTTGCGCGGCGTTGTAGAAAAGCAGTCCTACCGAAAACTGGTGGCCAATTTCTACTTTATCTACGGGGCCATGGAAGAAGAGTTGGATCGCTATAAAGATCATCCGGTGGTCTCCACCGTGTACTTTCCTGAACTGTACCGTAGGGCTTCCCTGGAAACCGACCTGGCTTATTACTACGGTCCTACCTGGCGCGATCAGATTAGCCTGACGGAGGGTGGCCAGACCTATGTGGACCGGGTGCGTCAGGTGGCCCATACCCAGCCTGAACTGCTGGTTAGCCACTCCTATACCCGCTATATTGGCGATCTCTCCGGTGGGCAAATCCTCAAGGGCATTGCCCAGCGAGCCATGAATTTGAACGATGGCCAGGGCACAGCCTTCTACGAGTTTCCCGAAATTCCTGATGAGAAGGGGTTCAAGGCTCGCTACCGGCAATCCGTTGATCAAGCCCCCCTAGAAGATGCCATGATCGCCCGAATCGTTCAGGAGGCCAACGATGCCTTTGGCCTCAATATGGTGATGTTCAAAGAGCTAGAAGGTAACCTGATTAAAGCCATCGGCCAGATGCTGTTTAACAGTCTGACCACCCGTACCCGGCGGGGCAGCACCGAACTGGCGACGGCGGAATAGCCCGGGTGATGGGGGAACCAGGCCGATCAACTGCGGCTAAAATCCCCCACAAATGGGTCATTGACTAATCCCTAGTAGTTCCCTGGAGCCCTAGAGAGGGTAGTCCATGGGATTCATGGGGTCGGGAGCAAAGGCTAACCATAGGGGAAACTGGAGTAGGGCCAGGCTAATGACGGCCTCAGCTTCGTCTACCAGGATCAGGGGTAATTGCCCTTCTCGGGTCAACCGGTCGGCCCGTTGAGCTAGGGGTTCGGGGGCATCAAACAGCATCACCCCTTGACCCGTCCCAAAATCTCCGCGAGCAATGCCCAGGCAATCCTGCAGACCCCGCCGCCAGTCTCCCAGTCTCTCTGGGCTATGGGAAAGCACCAGGGTGTGCAGGCGATCGCCGTAGAGGCTAAATAAAACCGAAATTACCGCTGAGGCCACCAGCACGTTTTGCAGGCGGCTACCCATACTCTTAATTGCCCCCCGTCCCCCCTGGCTAAAAAACCAGTTGCCAACCCGTTCGGCGTGGATCGGTTCAAAGGTGCGACGAAACTGCCAGGCCGGCCCGTAGTAGTCCGGTCGCATGCGGTACTGGTCTAACAGACTACGAATACGATCTCTCTGGTCCTCAAAAGTATTGGCAGCAAACCCTGGAGTTAGGGGGGTGGGGGCGGCGGGGGTTGGGGAGAGATCGGGGCCAGGGGGCGGAGTCTGGGGAGCAAGATTAAGCTGTTCGGCGGCGGTCACTAAATCCTGTAGGCTACCCACCAGGTAATCTTTAAATCCCTGCAAGCGCATAGCCAGGTCCTGAGAAGTACCGGCAAAGGTAGACCGCATCTCTGCCTGAATGCGCTCCTGGCGGCGTTCAAGCTTTTCGATTTCCAACTGCAAGCCGCGCTGCCGTTGCTCCAGGTCCAGGGTACCCTGGGCAATCAGGCGCTTTAGATCAGCCTGTAACTGACCCATCTGATCGGTGGTCAATCCTCGGGCCGTCCCCTGCAGATCAGCAATGGTGCGCTTCAGGTCGGCTTCCTGCTGTTTTAGAGCCTCAATGCGGCTGTTCCAGTCGGACTTAAGATCGAGGGGGCTGGGCAGTTCACCGCCCTTAGCGAAAACATTTAAGGGGTCTGATTTAGGTAAATCGTCAGCAGCCATGGAGATCCTTAAACAACACCGGTGCCTGATATTGCCAGCCTAGCAGATTCTGCAACCGTCTCAGAGGGCCCTAGTCAGCTTAATCCCTGGGATTGGGGCAGTGGCGCTCTAAACAGCTGATCAACTCGGCGGGCTTAAAAAGCATGGGTAGAAAATGAATGCTGTTAACTTCTCGAAAGTAAAACAGAATCGGCACGGGTAACCAAAACACCTGCCAGTACTGCCAGTCGGCATAGGGAAAATGGCGAATCTGGGTTTGCTGGCGGTAAACCTCCAGGGCGGTGGAGGTAAATCGTAGCCTCAGGGTCAGGGTCTGAACCAATAAAAACCCGCCAAAAATAGCCACCGCTATACCTAGCCAGAGTTGCAGCCACAGCAAAGGCAGGGCTAGGGCCAGGACCACCAGGGGTATAGGATAGTGGGGAGAGAGTTCGGTGGTGGGTAGGGAATCGGGGGAAGACATAGGCAGTCAGACAATTAGCATAGATTCTATTATGAGACTAGTTGGCATTATCAGAACCTGGGCGAGCCCGATGCCCTTTCTACAGCGACAGCTGGAAGCCCTCACCCAGGCTCTAGAAAACCATTGGGTCAACCCTGCCTACAGTGGCTGGCTGCTGCTGGCCCTGGCGATAGCTTTCTTTGCCGCTGCCACCAATACCCTGGCGGGCTGGCTCTATGTGATCAGTGGTGTCTTGCTGGCTTTACTGGCGATCGCAGCCCCCCTCAGCCGCCGTCAGGTCCGGGGGCTGGTGGTCGAACGGCAGCCACTTCAGCCTGTCATGGCAGGAGAAACCCTGGTCATGGTCATCCGTTTGCACAATCCCCGGCTGTTTCGCCAGGGACCCTGGCAGCTACTTGACCCCATTCCCCAGGAGCTGGGTTCCATCGCCCCTGTGGCGGTAGACAGCCTGGCAGCCGGCCACAGCCACCGCCTGGCCTACACCTTGACAACTCGCCAGCGAGGGGGCTACAGCTGGCCCCAGCTGGTACTGAGAAGCGCCGCCCCCCTAGGGCTATGCTGGAGTCGCAGAGCATGGAGGGCACCGGCCAGGGTGTTGGTCTATCCCCAGATCCTGCCCCTGCGCCGCTGCCCCTGGTTGCATAGTCTCAGCCAGGCTGGGGCAGCACCCGCCGATCGCCCCTACCCAGAGGGGCGTCAGGAAGGCCTAACCAGATCGCTGCGCCCTTACCGCTGGGGTGATCCCACCCGTCTCATCCACTGGCGCACCAGCGCCCGCTACGGCGATTTTCGGCTCCGGGAGCTGGAGCCCTGCCGCCCCCCCACCCCACCCCTGATTGCCCTTAACACCACCGCCCCCTGGTTAGGGCCAGACTTTGAACAGGCGGTGATTGTTGCGGCTTCTCTTTACAGCTATCTCCACCAACAGGGATGGTCGGCCAGGCTATGGCTGCCGTCGCAAACTGGCTCAGGCATCAGCCTGGAGGAGCGATCGGCGGTACTGGCAGCCCTGGCCACCATCCTGCCTAGCCCTGGCCCAACCCTGGTGACCCTACCCGGCTCGGTCCTGCTGTGGATTACCGCCGGGCCGGAGCCCACTGCCGGCCTACCCGCCGGTACCAAACAAATCCTATGGGGAGTCGGCCCACCTGGTCTGGCAGACCACACCTGTCGCTGGATCGATGCTCAGATTCCCCTGGCCGCTCAGCTAGAGGCCGACGACACACCGCTACAGTCAGTCCTGGGTTCTGAAGCCACAGTAGAAAAGGAATTACCGCAGCCACAACTATAGACCGCCTGGGGATTAATAAAGCGAAACCCGCCCCCCATTAAGTCTTCGGCATAGTCAATGGTCAGCCCCTCGATCTGGGGCAGGGCCGCAGTGGGCACGACCAGATCGAACTCCCCCCACCTGAGGCTGATTTCATCGACACCGGGGGATGGTTCAAGTCCCACCGGGCTGAGGCAGTAGGTCCAATCGGCACACCCCCCAGCCTGCAAAGAAAGGCGTACCTGACGGGGCAGGGTAGTCTGTTGTTTGAGTAGTCGCCGCAACTCTTCTAGAGCAGCTGGTTGCAGGTTAATCATGGCGATCGTTGAAACTAGGCCAGACTCAGTTTGCAGCAATTATTGTACCAGCCCTTCAGGCAACCTTCACCAGGGCAATGCCTGGCCTTGAGTCCTACTCAAGCTGACTTTAATTGGTCACAGAGATTTCCCGCACCATATTCTTCTGGCCACCATCACCATCAATCATTTGCTCTTTAACCGTGGCAAAGTTAATCTTAGCCAGGTCAATCATGCGAACTTCGCGGTTACTCATGGTGTGAAAGTAGAAGCGCCGGTTGGTCAAATCAGAGGCAACGGTGATCTGAGTCGCACTTTCAATATCCTGGGGGGTGCTACCCTGAGGGGCGGTTACCCCAACTGGAATACTAAAGCTATCGAGAATTCGAAACGCTTCGAAAACCGCATCTTCTGATGTGGCCAAGGGGCGCACTGTGGCGGTCAGGGCGGCAGCCCGAACAAACCGGGAAGGAGGGGTAAAATCACCAGGTAGCCCTACCAGGCCAGCCCCCCCGCCAAAGGGAGAAAAGGTAAAGTTGTCAATGGTTACCGGCTTGGGCTGCTGGGTACTGAGGTTAATATAATTACGCAGATTGGTCAATTGCCAGTCGTAGGTAGGGGAATTGGTGATGATGCCCCGGAAGGTTTCATAGACCTTTACCTCTCCACCATTGACAATTTCAATCACAATGCTGGCCCCGGTAGAGTCAGCAATCTTCCAGTGAAAGGGCAGGGGAGCACCGCCAAAGCGGGGATCATCCACGTTGACCACCACTACCTGGCGAAGATTTTGCTTAACTTCAGCGACGCTCTGGAAAGACGACAGCAGCCACTGCATAAAGTCTCCCACACTCATGGAGTTACCGGCCTTGGCTGGCTCAAATTTGTGGTAACTGGCATAGCCAGGAAAATAGTAAACACCTACATACAGGCCCTTTTCATTCATGGCGTCTGGGCCGTAGGGTTGATCGTAGGCCGATACCGATATAAAGCCGAACTTGCCAGTCCAGGCCTTACCATTGGTGCCCTCTGGGGTTTGAGCCCGATAGGCCTTGCCCCGGGGAAACACAGCAAGTCGGTTATGTTTGGCATCCCCTAGAGCCCACTCAACGGTGCGAGCGACGATTACACCGCCATCCTGGCTGGTCAGGGAAATGCCCGTGCAGGCTGCAGCGGCAGCTGTTCTTGCCACCAAAACTGCAAAAACTGCAAAAACCGTTAAGCGCTTGAGAAGAGGTTTCATCGGCCTGGCCCTACCTGGGTAAGGTGCGAAGGGGATGGAGAAATTTAGCCTACGTACTATAGCCCAAATTCTTACCAGTCTATAAAATGTATAGATTTGAAATATATAGATTTCTTGCCAGAGCGGCCCCAGGGCATCTAGGCCAGGGCCCCCATCGCCCTAACCATGGCCTGAAACACCGGGTTTGCGTACTCTAGAGGAAAGTCGCTGGCGGATGCATCAGGGGCGTAAATCGGCTCCTTCAGCACCACACTGGGGTGAGCCACCCCGGCGGCCTTAGGAATCCGAAAAAAGTCAAACTGATCGGCCACCGTTACCCTTTGCAGGGCTTCAATGCCGCTAATATTGGCGGTTACATCCGCTTCGGAATGGGCAGCAAAGATTGCTTTGGCCAGGGGAGTTTGC
This sequence comes from Cyanobacteria bacterium REEB459, assembly GCA_018970085.1. Classification (GTDB taxonomy): domain Bacteria; phylum Cyanobacteriota; class Cyanobacteriia; order Phormidesmidales; family Phormidesmidaceae; genus Nodosilinea. The sequence continues at coordinate 2,131 of JAGWXD010000023.1, read as the reverse complement.
CGATAGCCTTGAATCAGGCGATCGGTTTTCTGAATCAGTCTGGCTAGTTCTCGAGCCGCATTCATATCGGTGCGAGCATACCGGTAGGGATGTTTACCAATCAGGGGTTGGGTATCGTCTAGATGTTCCAGAATATCCACTAAAAAGGTGCGTAGCAGGATTTCTTCCAGGTCCCCCTGGGGTCCCGCCAGATCGAGGGCGGCAGAGAAGAGATACAATCTACCAGTTATCTTGGGATTGTTGACAGCGGTGTAAAAGCTCAGGGTACCCCCGGTCGACAACCCACCAATGGCAACTTGATCCGCCTTTGAGGCAGCTATGTCAACGGCAAAACTGACATTAGCCAGCCATTGCTCAAGTTTTACCCCCTGCATATCCTGGGGATGCTTCAGCCCATGGCATTGGAGTAAGGGCAGATAGATGTTATAGCCCAAGACGTCAAAAAAATAGTCGCCAATGGCGGTCATAAAGTAGGGGGAGTCGGTCAGACCATGGACCAGCACGATCGCCTTGGTCGCTGGTTTTGGTTGCTCCCTGATGCGGGGATAACACCCATCTCGAACGGTATCGATAGAAAAATAGGGAAACTGCCGATAATACTCCAGCCACTCATGGGGCCGTTGGGAAATGGATGTCATAGGATCCTGGAAAAAATTTTGCAATACCCTACGCCCTTGATGTGGGGTTGGCAACTTTAAGGGTACCGCCCGGTGACCCCCAAAAAAAACACTACGGCCCCTGGATAGGAAACCGTAGTGGTCAGGTCTAGAACCCCTGGTCGGGGGGGAGGCCAATCAAAGTGGGTAAGCCCTAATCTTCTTCGCTACCCAGGAAGCGATACATAGAAGCCCCAATGATGCCACCCACGATGGGAGCCACCCAGAACAGCCAGAGTTGGGAAATTGCCCAGCCCCCCACAAAGACGGCAACGCCGGTGCTGCGGGCAGGGTTAACAGAGGTGTTGGTAACCGGAATGCTGATCAGGTGAATCAGGGTCAGGCACAAGCCAATGGCAATGGGTGCAAAACCCTGGGGTGCGCGCTTGTCAGTCGCGCCCATAATAACCAGCAGAAAGAATGCAGTCATCACCACTTCACTGACCAGGGCTGCCAGGAAGCTATACTTGCCGGGAGAATGCTCACCAAAGCCATTGGAGGCAAAACCGGCAGATAGGTCAAAGCCCGCCTTACCACTGGCAATCAGGTACAAAACTCCACCCGCTACAACTGCCCCCGCAACCTGGGAAACAATGTAGGGTAGCAAGTCTTTAGCGGGGAAACGACCGCCAGCCCAAAGCCCAAAGGAGACCGCTGGATTCAGGTGACAACCGGAGATATGGCCGATGGCGAAGGCCATGGTCAACACAGTTAAACCAAAGGCCAGTGATACGCCTAACAACCCAATACCCACATCTGGAAAGGCGGCTGCCAATACGGCGCTACCGCATCCCCCCAGGACTAGCCAGAAAGTTCCAAAGAACTCAGCGCCGTATCTTTTCAGATTTTGATCCATGTTTTAATCCTTTCAATTTTTCAGGACGGGAATTTATAGACAAGTAGGATGGAGTCAAGTAATTCCACGGAAGGAGAATAACCTGAAATTCTCGTTTTTTGAACACATGTTATAGATTATTTTCTGGGGATCGCAGCAACCATTTATCACGGCAAATGATTGCTGCTTTGACCATAGCCCTGACGATAGGATTGATCGGTCAAAGTAGGGCCTGGACGGGCCTTCTACCTCAATATTGGACTGGCCAGAACACCTCACCAGGGTTAGGCCCCATCTATGAACGCCAGGTTAAGAAACTGGTGTTTTCCCAAATCCAGTTTTGTGGCAGTGTAGAAAACCAGTTCCTGACTGCATAGTGCTCTCGGAAAGGATTAACCCGATGACCGCAGAGTTTCCTCCTAGCCCTCCCGATTCTAGTCTTTGGCGTTCTAATCGCCAGCGTAGTCGTCAGATTGAGGCCGTCGTAAGGGCTTTGTGCTTTGCCTTTGCCGCCATCTCGATTTTGACCACGGTGGGGATTGTCCTCACCTTGATCTTTGAAAGCCTTGACTTTTTCCTCGACCCTTACTTTCGTCAGGCCCTCTGGCTAGAGCGCCTGACCACCTCGGTTACCTCTGGA
>JAGWXD010000069.1 GCA_018970085.1 Cyanobacteria bacterium REEB459 | reverse complement strand
CAAGGCGGTCTACGAGAATTTCTACAAAGCCTACAATCCCAAGGCGGCGGATCGGTTGGGGATTGTTTACACGCCGAATGAGATCGTCCGCTTCATGATTGAGAGTGCGGATTATCTGACCCATAAGCACTTTGGCAAGTTGTTGAGCGATCCGGGGGTAGAGATTCTTGACCCCTGTACGGGGACGGGCACCTATGTCACAGAACTGATCGAATATTTGCCTGCGGACAAGCTAGAGCATAAATATAAACACGAAATTCACTGTAATGAAATGGCAATTTTGCCGTATTACATTGCTAATTTAAATATTGAGTTTACCTATCAGCAAAAGATGGGTAACTATGAGGAATTTAAGAATATTTGCTTAGTGGATACGCTACTCCATACAAACTTTGAATATAAACAAGGTAATTTACTTGCTTTAAGCGTTGAGAACACTACAAGAATCCAGCGTCAAAACGAAAAGGAAATCACTCTAATCATCGGCAATCCACCCTACAATGCCAAACAACAAAACTCTAATGAAAATAATGCGAATAGAGAATATGAGCAAATAGATAAAAGAATCAAGGATACTTATCTAAAATCAGGTAGTTCTCAAAATCAAAATAGAGCTTACGATATGTATGCTCGTTTCATTAGATGGGCTTCCGATAGACTCGCAAATAATGGAATTATTGCTCTTATTACGAATAGCTCTTTCATAGATACAAAAACCTTTGATGGCTTCAGAAAGCTTGCATCTCAAGATTTTGCAGAGATATACTTAATTGATCTAGGAGGAGATGTACGGAAAAATCCCAAAATATCAGGAACCAAAAATAATGTTTTTGGAATCCAGGCGGGAGTTTGTATCACTTTTTTCGTCAGAGACTCTAACAGTAAAGGGGAAGCTAAGATCTTTTACTTTCAAACAGGAGAATACGATACGGCTGAAGAAAAGCTTGATCTCTTAAAAGAGAACCATCTTGAGAATCTTAATCTTCAGCGGCTCACTCCAAATGCAAATTATGATTGGCTATATGAGAAAAATGGCTTTGAAGATTTAATTCCCTTGGTTGATAAAGAGACAAAACTTGGTCGCAGAGAGGAAGCCATCTTCAGAAATTTTTCCCTTGGAGTCATCACTGCAAGAGATGAATGGTTATATGATTTTAATACTGATTCTTTGAAATCAAAAATAGAGTTCTTTTGCAAATTTTATACTTCAGAACAAAAGAGATGGAATGCTTTTAGAGGGAAGACCTCTATTAAAGATTTTGTAGATAGAGAAATTAAGTGGAGTGACGAACTAGAAAATAAGCTTGCTAGAGGAGATAAGCTTGTTTTTGAACCAGATAGAATTAGTGTTATTTCAACTCGACCATTTACTCAAAAATATGTTTTCTGGAATAAAACAGCTTTACATAGACTGCACCAGCTAGAGAATTTATTCAAAGTCGGTGACTTGGGCAATAGAAGTATTTGTGTCACAGCGCACAGTCAAGTCCCATTTTGTGTTCAAGCAACAATGCATCCCTTCGATTATGGCTATGGATCAAGGGATACAACAGGAATTACTTTTTACAGTTATGACTCAAACGGCGATCGCATCGACAACATCACCGACTGGGGCTTAACCCAATTTCAGACCTACTACAACGACCCCACCATCACCAAAGAAGCCATCTTCCACTACACCTACGCTGTTCTCCACCATCCCGCCTATCGCACTAAATACGAACTCAACCTCAAACGCGAATTTCCCCGCCTGCCCTTCTACGCCGACTTCCAGCAATGGGCAACCTGGGGCAAAGCTTTGATGGACTTGCACTTGAATTATGAAACCATCGAACCCTACGGATTGCGACGGGTCGAGGTGGGGCGCAAAAAGTTACCCAGCGATGCGCCCCTACAAGGATCGTTGATTCCCACCGACGCCCCCGACCCAGCCAAACCCATCAAACGCACCATACCCAAAGCCAAACTCAAAGCCGACAAAACCGAAGGCAAAATTATCCTCGATACCGAAACCACCTTGGAAGGTATCCCCGCTGTTGCCTGGGACTACAAACTCGGCAACCGCTCCGCCTTGGAATGGATACTCGACCAGTACAAGGAAAAGAAACCCAAAGATCCGACGATCGCCAAACTCTTTAATACCTACAAATTTGCTGACTACAAAGAAGACGTCATCGATTTACTACAACGGGTCTGCACCGTCAGCGTTCGCACGATGGAAATCATCCAGCAAATGCCCGATACCGTTGAGCATAGGGGAGGTTGAAGACACCATGACACAGGCACTTGAGCAACGCACCTATACCCGTGAAGACTATCTGGAATTTGAAACGGCTTCGGAGGAACGCCATGAATATGAATATGTAAATGGAGAAATTCGACCCATGACGGGAGAACTCCTGACCACTGCCCTCTTAGCGGGGTGGCGGTAGACGGGTCGGGGGGCGCTGTTACGATACATCTAAACTACTCCTGGTTTGGCTAGGTCTACCGCCAGGGAGTTACTCCACAGCACCCGCGATCGGGGCGGGCTCAGGGTAGGGGACTCTGCGATCTACTGAGACTGCAGTTTTTCTACCTAAGATCCCGTATCCGGGTATTAGACGAAAAAATTCTCTCTATCTAGTAGTTAGCCCTTAACCTTTCGGTAGTGACAGTGCATTAGTTGAGTTCTCTCAACACTAGGTCTGTATGGATATTTGCATAGTTGATAGCCTATTCCTCAACTGTTCTTCGTTTGTTCTTCGTTTTTTGCGATTACTCGTCCTTTTAGTTGATCCAGTTCGTCCCAGTCCCTCAAGATCAATCCATTTCACCTCTACGACAGCAAAACATCCAGTGCCATCAGTAAATACTAAATCTCCACGTCCTTTATCCTGGTTGACTGACAAAACTTAGTCAGAGGCATACTGGTACGTGTGTATTTTGAACTCAATTCGATAGGTGCGTTCATCATGTTGCTTTCGAGATGCCATCGCCGGTTGAGTATCCTTGGCATGAGTAAAACAAACTGAGTCAATCAGTTGCCAGCCTTGATACAAGGCGGTTTTAACCCAGTCCCAGCCAATGCGGGGTTTGTTTTTGGCCAGAACGCTCAGAGTAAAGTGGATCGGTCAAAACGTTTACCGAGAATGCGTTCTGGCTTACTGTTACCCCGAAACCAATGGGGGTCGACGCGGCGGCGCTGGCCCGATGCCACCACATCAACTCCTTGGGTGGTGACATAGAGAGTAGCCACCGCCAAGATGAAACAGAGTCGAGAAAGGGCACAGACAGACCGAATTTCCGACTTTTGTAAGTTCCAGCCACCTGACTGGTCATCTAAAAAACGTTCCTCGATGTCGAAACGCAACCCGTATTTTTGAAAGGTGTGCAAGCTGGTGGGTTCATCGCTCTCTTCCCCATATTCTTTTTGATACTTTGGGAACTAACCCTACGGTTAGTTCCCCAGGGATTAATCCAGCGCCTCCAGTCCCTGACGGGCGTAGTCAAGACGCAACTTTAGGCCCAGGGTCACTTGCTTCATCAACCAGTACAGCCCGGTCAAAATTAGGAAAGTTAGAATAATTACCAGCAAGGGGCGTTTAGAGCTGAGCAGGTTAAGGGTCTGGGTCAGCACATCTAAGGGGGCAGTGACGAGGTCCCAACTATTTAACCGAATAAATCGGCCTAAGTAGATGCCCAGGGCACAGAAGGCATGAATGAGTAGCTCGGTAGGTAAAATCCAGGCTCTGGCTCCGTGCTGCTTCAGGTAGAAGGCCAGATTTAAAATCGATAGCACATAGGCTTCAAAGCCGACCAAAATCGCTGCTATGTGCAGGGGCACAAAGATCAAGGCGGCTACCCAGGTGGCTACCTGGCCAGAACTGAGACCACGAATCAGGTGAATAATGTCTGTCAGTAGATAGGGGGCGTTGGGTAGAAAAGCCATAAAGACCCCGACCCCCAGCCCCCAGCCCCAGGCTCTACGCCCCTCGCGGGAACCGAACCCCGATCGCCCCAACCCCAGGGCAAACCCTGCCGCTAATACTAGCCACCCCAGGCGCAGCAGGGCCCGGCTATTGCCAGTGCTGGCTTCAACCACTAGGCTAATCCAGTTGTGGACTATCCAGGGTAATCGAGACCAGATACCAGATAGCCCCACCAGTCCCACAATCCCGCAGATAGCTCTGAACCAGGGTTTGGGTAGGGCCTGGGGACGAAACAGGCGAAAACTCAGCAGTAGGGGAATCAAAGCTAGAAAAAGATTCCATAGAATCCAACCGCTGTAGGTGTTATTCAGGGCAATGACAATGTCTTGATACAGCAGGGCCATGACGCCGTTCTCTAAATCTAGGGGAAAAAAGCAGGTATGAAACACGGCTAGCCTGGGCTCTCTACAACCGGGCAGAGGAGGGCCAGGATGCCCATGGGCAGGGTTAGTCGGCCTCAGCCTGTGGCCTCGGGCGACAGATCCCTAAGTCTAGGGTGACCCAGCGATCGCCGAGATGCTCCGTCCTCGCCAGGATCTTATCTAAACCTTTAAATCTCGGGAGCCCAAGCAGGGGCCTATTTATCGAGGAGACCGGCCCATGCGGGTGAGAATAAACTGCCAAACAGAGTTTTTTTTTACCCCAGGGGGGGTGCCCACCGTTCTGGCTGGAGCCGGGTTGAGATCAATGAGGTCTAAATTAAGCTGGCGGGCGTAGCTCTGGGCGATCCGGTGCCCTGGCTCTAACCGCAGGGCTTGCTTGACATGAACCCTGGCCATGCCTGGCAGATTGGCCAATAAATAGGCCTGTCCGATCAAGCAGTGGTAGTTACTATTTTTAGGGTCAAGTTTAATGGCATCCTTCAGTTCCTGGATGGCAGCGGTAGCATTTTCAGCCTTTAGGTAATCTTCAGCCCGCCTGAAATGGCGATCGCCGTAGTTTACCAAGGGCGTCTGGTCAGTGGTTAGAGCCCCATCCAGGCTGGGGGCACTGGTGAGGCTGCTGGTAGCCATCAGCCCGGTCCGTTTTTCCCGAATCACGATCTCTCCCATCTTACGTTTGAGATAAATCAGATTTAGTTCGGTAATCTCCTGGGTGACGGCTTCAAACTCCGCCAGACTGCCGTATTGGCGATCGCAGAGCTGACCGAGGACATGCTCATAGACCAAATCTACCTCCTCTTCAGGCGTCTTCAGCAGCCCTCGACCACCCTCGGTTTGAGGATTTAGCTGCTGGTCTCGGCTCAGCCGCCGCACCTTAAAACGTAGGGTAGCGAGCACCTCACTACGGCCCTTTTCTCGTTTCAGGCGTTGATAGGCGGGATTCACCAGCTTTGGTAGGACCTGATGAACAAAGGCCTGGTGTTCACTGGGGGCGGCCATCTGGGTATCGGGATGGAGTTGCTTGGCAACGGTGCGATAGCGCCTGAGGATACGCTGGTCATCCGCTGCCACCGACACCCCTAAAATCGCGTAGGGATCACTTAAACACTGGTTCAGCCAGGCAGGAGAAAAGGCAGGGTGAGACATCCAAACACAATCGTAATAGGTGGCAAAACTGAGAGCCGATTGACAGGAATTAAGGGGAACTGATCGATAGAGACGGATTCAGCAATTTCTGGGCCCCTGGTCGGGCCTTCTCGCCAACCCCTGGTAGACTCCAGGGCAAAAAGGCTAAGGGGGTCTCCAGGGGGGGTAAGGATAGGCCATCTGGCTGGGTCGGTCCCCTGATTGCAGTTAGTGCCCAGGCTCAACTTTAGCAAAGACTTGCCCGAATTGGGTCGCTGGGGTCAATAATGGCTGCTGTCAGAGGCTGGGCAACCCCTCTGAATCATCCCTTGCAGGCTAACCCCCCAGATTGGTCTTGCTGGCCTGCTTACCTAGAGCTGGAGCTATACTATAGGTCTGGAGAAAATAGGTCTGGAGAAAATCCTAAGGATAGCTGGATGCTTGGTCAAACTCCGGAATTGAACCGTCGTCATCGGGCTGTAGCCCTGGCCTGGCTCGGTGCCTTAGCCCCGGGCCCCATTCCCCTCTCGGGACTACATAAATTCTACCTGGGTCAGCCGGTTTGGGGAGTGGTATACCTGCTGTTGGGCTGGACCCAAATTCCTCGGGTAGCCTGTGCGATTGAGGGTTTCTGGTTATTGAGTCGCCCTTCAGATGCCTTTAAACTTGAGGACAAACAGCACACAGACAGCCGTTTTGAGGCCGATCGCATCGGTGCCCTGGGTGTCGCCCTGCGGGAACTGGATCGGCTCAGACAAGAGGGATTGATCTCTGAACTGGAGTTTGAACAAAAGCGGCGTTACCTACTGGAGCAATTGGGTCCTGGCTGATGATGGGGGATTGGCGTCAACACTGGTATAAGCTAACAGCCCCTATCCACCCCCTGGCGCTTCGCCTGGAGCAGGACCCTACCTATCGGCTGCGATCGCACCAGGAGGTTCAACTGGCAGCTGAACTGGGATTTCACCTGGATGTCAACCAGGCGGGCGTGGATGACTGGCTGAGACTACCTGGCATTTCCATTCGCCAGGCCCAGGTGATTAACCATCTACGCCAAACTGGAGTGCAATTTTATAGCCTGGAAGACCTGGCCGCCGCCCTGGGGGTACCTCCCAGTTATTTTCACCCCCTGGCCAGGGTGTTACGGTTTTGTTACTACGATGGCGAGAGCCTCAGCCATCCCGCTCGAGTCAGTCTGAACCAGGCCACGGCCAGCCAACTGGGCCAGCTACCGGGGGTAACCCTAGGCCAAGCCCAGGTGATCGTCTGGGAACGGCAACAGCGGGGCGTCTTTCGCGACCTGGCGGATTTTCAACGGCGACTCCAGGTTCCCCCTGAGGTTTTAGAAACCCTACTCCACTACCTGCAGATTAATTGATATTGATATAAACGGGCTTGGGGTGCTAATTCTGGGGCTTTACCCGAATCTCTGTCAGTCGTTGCTGTAGATACTGACCGGCGGTAATCTGTGGAAACCGGAGGATACCGCCGGTGCGAGCAATAAACTCCGGTCGAGGGGACAGATCAATCTCCGCCCGGGGATGGACAAAAAATGGCATCGATAGCCGCCGTTGTGTGCTCTGAAGAGGATTAATCACCCGATGGGTGGTACTTTTCAGCAGTCCATTGGTGAGGTTTTGTAGCATATCACCGGTGTCTACCACCACCTGATTAGGGTTGGCCTGAATGGGCAGCCACGTACCCTCCTGACTGAGAATTTCTAGCCCCGGCGCCGTGGCGGAACACAGGAGGGTAATCAGATTAATATCTTCATGGGGGGCAGCCCGTAAACCTTCTGGTGGAGGATTCACCCCCAGGGGGGGATAGTGGGCTAAACGCAGCAGCGTATTTCCCCCCCTGGCCATCGCCACCAGCCATTGGTCTGTCTGACCCAGGTAAAGGGCACAGGCCTCCAGCAGAGTCATGGCACAGCTGTAGAGCTGATTGTATAAACGGGTCATGACGGGTTGAAAGTTCGGCACTTCCCCTGGCCAAAGGGCCTCTGCCTGGCTCAGGCTGGCGGGGTTGACATGCCAGAACTCCTTCAGGTCAGGCCGACTAGAGCCCTTAGCCTGTTCACTTCCAAAGGCAGAGAACCCCCCCTGGCCAGCCTGCTGGTACCCTAGTTTGATCGCCGCCGGTAGGGTAAAAAAGTCCATGGCCATCTGGTAGGCGCGACCCAGGACCTCCGGGGCAACCGGGCTCTGATCGAGGATGAAAAAGCCGATCTGTTCTAAGGCCAGGCCCATGGCGGCGATCCCTCGATGCCGGGTGTCAGGGTCGGTACTGACCAGATCGCCGTAATTGATCACTGGAATTGTTGGTTGCGGCATAGTTTTCCTTAGTAGGCCAGGGCTAGCCCATCCGATCGCGGGTCGGAGGCAGCAACCAGTGCTCCCTGGTGTCTCAAGATCATTTGGCCCTTACCAAACTGGGTTTCAGGAGCCACCTGTAGATCATGGCCCCGGTCTCGCAACCCATCCACGACCCCAGCTCCAACTCCTCCCTCCACAAGGATTTGCCGACCCTGGAGGAATCGCCATCGGGGGGCATCTAAGGCGGCCTGGGGGTTCATCCCATAATTGGCTAAGTTAACCACCATCTGCAGGTGCCCCTGGGGTTGCATGGGAGCCCCCATCACACCAATGGGCCCCAGGGGTTGGTCGGCCTCGGTGAGAAAACCGGGAATGATGGTGTGAAAGGGCCGCTTATGGGGGGCGATCTGGTTAGGGTGGCCAGGTTCCAGGGAAAAACCGGCGGCTCGGCAATGGAGGGAAATGCCGGTGTCGGGCACTAAAATACCACTGCCAAAGCCCTCGTAGTTGGATTGAATAAACGACACCATTAAGTCGGCATCGGCGGTACAGAGATAGACCGTCCCGCCCCGGGGTAGGCCGGTCCTGGCCATGGGAAGGGCGCGATCGCCGATCAGGGCCTGACGTTCCCTGGCGTATTGGGGGTCCAATAGTTGATCGACCCGGACCTGCATGGCGTCGGGGTCACCGACATGGCCATAGACATCGGCAAAGGCCAGCTTCATCGCCTCAATTTGGGCGTGAAAACTGGCGGCTGAATCCCGATCGCTGGCTTCGATCGGTAGGCCGGCCAGTATATTTAGGGCCATCAAGGCAGCAATACCCTGACCATTGGGGGGTATTTCCCAGAGGCGTAGGTTTTTGTAGGGAGTACTAATCGGGTTAACCCACTCCGATTGATGTTGGGCAAAGTCAGACTGGGTCAAGTGGCCGCCGGTAGCGGCAGAGAAACGGGCGATCGCCTCGGCCAGTTTACCGCGATAGAAGCTTTCGCCTCCGGTGCGGGCAATTTCCCTAAGGGTGTGGGCAAAGGCCACACTGCCCCAGGTTTCGCCGGTTCTGGGAGCCCGATCGCCAGCAAAGAAGGTCTGCTTAAAGGCTTGAAACTCTGGATCCTGTAGGGGTAAAAACACCTTTTCCTGCTGTTGCCAGGCCAGGGCGGTTACCGGTGAGACTGGAAAGCCGGTCTCGGCATACCGAATGGCGGGGGCAAAAAGCTGTTCAAAGGGTAGTTTTCCCCAGCGTTGCCACAACTGAAACCAGGCGGACACCGCACCGGGCACAGTCACCGAGAGCCAGCCCAGGGTCGGCACCTCAGACCGATCGGCGTAGTCCTGCAGCGATAGATGAGCCGAACTTCTGCCCGAACCATTGAGGCCATGTAATTGACCATCCCAGACCAGGGCAAAGGCATCGGAGCCAATGCCATTGGCGGTAGGTTCCACTACGGTTAGGGCAATGGCCGTTGCGATCGCCGCATCCACGGCGTTGCCCCCTGCCCAAAACATCTCCATTCCGGCCAGGGTGGCGAGATGTTGGCTGGTGGCTACGGCCCCTCGCTGGCCTAAAATCACACGCCGTCGAGAGGGGTAGGGATAATCGTTTAAATCACACAGCATAAGTCGGGGAAGCCGAGTCAGAGGGCCCGCGGAGGCTGGGCTGTTGGATAGCCCGTAACCAAGAGGCATCTTAGGACCTGTTCAATTGATCAATTAACTCTGACCCAGATGTTTGGCACAGGGCTCCATCATACCCCATCCCACTCCCCGGGACGGTTTGCTACTCAACCTCAGTTCGGGATAAGGAAAGGAGGGGCTCTGTAAGCTGAAATTATCTAAAGGATTCAGCAGGCCCCCCTATGAACAGTCTAGAAGAGTTGTTTTGCCATATTGATGATTTTTGCCAGCAGTTCGAGCCGAAATGGCACTCCTTGCTGCTAGGTAAAGGCGTTCAGCACCGTCAGCGCCAGCGATCACTGAGCTTGAGCGAGATCATGACACTCTTGGTGAGCTTCCATCAGCAGCACTATCGAAACTTCAAAGCGTTCTACTGTAACCATGTCTGTGTTCACTGGCGAGAGGCCTTTCCTGGCCTAGTCAGCTACAACCGCTTTGTGGAATGGATGCC
>JAGWXD010000022.1 GCA_018970085.1 Cyanobacteria bacterium REEB459 | reverse complement strand
GGCTCCACCGAATTTGAACTAAGCGCCAGCGATCGCACCACCGTTGGTACCACCATCACCCTTTCCCTGATGGAGGGGGAGGAGGAATACCTGGAGCCCGCCCGGATTCGCCAGTTAATTAAAACCTACTGCGACTTTATGCCGGTGCCCATCCAACTGGACGGGGAGGTGGTCAACAAACACGAAGCTCCCTGGAAGCAGTCCCCCAGTAGCCTCAGCGACGAAGACTATCTAGAGTTTTACCGCTACCTCTACCCCTTCCAGGAAGACCCCCTGCTGTGGATTCACCTCAACACCGACTATCCCTTTGTGGTCAACGGCATTCTCTACTTCCCCAAGCTCAAACCGGACATCGACATCACCAAGAGCAGTATTAAGCTCTACTGTAATCAGGTGTTTGTCACCGATAACTGCGAAGAGGTGGTGCCCCGCTTCCTGCTGCCCCTGCGGGGGGTGATTGACAGTACCGATATTCCCCTCAACGTCAGTCGGAGCTTTCTCCAGGGTGATCGCACCGTTCGCCGCATTGCCGAGTACATCGCCAAGAAGGTCGGGGATAGCCTCAAGGCCCTCTACCGGGACGATCCCGCCAAGTACATCAGCAGCTGGCAGGATTTGGGTAACTTTGTGAAGTTTGGCTTCCTCAATGACGAGAAGTTTAAGGGTCAGGTAGAAGATATCGTCATCTTCCGCACCAGCGCCGACCTGGGTCAGGGCTCGGAGACCCCCAAAGTAGAGGTCCAGGGCGACGGTGACGACGCCTGGGCCGAAGTGGCCGACCGCACCCAACCCGCCACCGATGCCCAGGGGCGTTCCTACACCACCCTCAAGGACTACCTGGAACGGAACCGGGACAGACACCAGAATCGGGTATTCTACGCCACCGATGAGGTTTCCCAGGCCACCTATATCGAGCTGTTCAAGGGCCAGGGTCTAGAACTGCTCTATCTGGACTCCTTCATCGACACCCACTTTATTCCGGCTTTAGAGCAAACCTACAGTGACGTTAAGTTCTCCCGGGTGGATGCCGACCTGGATGATACCCTCCTGGATCGGGAGAAGCAAAGTGAAATCGTCGACCCAACCACCAACAAAACCCGGGACGACCAGGTCAAGGAAATGTTTGAGAAGGCCCTGAACAAACCCCGAGTCAACGTCAAACCCCAGGCCCTCAAGGGGGAAGGGGCTCCCCCCGCCATGGTGTTATTACCGGAAAGCACCCGCCGCATGCAGGAATTCAGCGCCATGATTCAGCAAAAGGCCATGGAGTTTCCCGATGATCACGTGCTCATGGTGAATACCGCCCATCCCCTGATTCAAAACCTACTAGGGCTGAGCCAGAGCACCATCATTGGCCCCGGTGGGGGGCGATCGCCCGCTGGCGAACTGGCGGAGCTGATCTGCAACCAGGTCTACGACACCGCCCTGATGGCCCAGAAGGGGTTTGACGCCGAAGGCATGAAGACCTTTGTAGACCGTTCTAACCGGCTCCTGACCCGCTTAACGGAACGCTAAGGCCCAGGCCCCGACTCTACCGGTTGGGGCTGACCCTACTGGCCTTAATTAATTGAGGCCAGTAGGGTACGATGGCGGGCGCTGTTGCAGACCACGATTGGTTGCTCAAACCCCAATTCCACCAGGGTGGCCTCCAAATTTAGGCTGAAGTACTCGTCCAGATAGGGTTCGGTGCTTTTTAGCAAAGTCTTAAGCAGGGGTGGCATGGTCCTATAGACTGGCGACGCCGGATTCATGTCCATAATCGCCAGGTGTCCCCCGGGCCGCAGCAACCGTCGAGCCTCGCCGATAATAGCCCGGGCCGCAGATTGGGGTAGTTCGTGAAAAACTAAACAAGCAGAGACCAAATCGTAGCTGGCGCTGGGCAGGCCGGTGTGCTCAGCCGCGCCATGGTGCCAGGTAATGGGGCTGGGGGATGGGCTATGGTGCTGGCGATACTGGGCCACGGCCAAAAAGTAGGGGGACAAATCTATGCCGGCGACCTTGGCCTCAGGGTAGCTGACCTGTAGGGTTTCGCTACTGAGGCCGACGCCACAGCCCAGGTCGAGAATGGCCCTGGGGGGTTGGGACAGGTGGTAGGTAAGCACATCATGGTAGCTCTGGCGCAGTCGGGCATCCCCCTGAGGGCCAGCGCCGGGCCAGAGTTTAGCATGGACAGCGAGGGCGGCCACCTCCACCTCCAGGGCCGGCTGCCAGCCCAGGTTACCCTCATCGTAGGCATGAAAACTGGTGGTGTAGTAGGCAGGGTAGGTAAGATTGGGGTTTCGCAGCGCCTCCAGGTCAGTTTGCCAGAGGGGAGAAAAGTCATCGTCGCTGTGGCGCGATCGCAACTCCTGCACCCGTCCCATCCAGTCCACACCGATCCCCTCTGCCCGCTTGATCATCATGGTGCGAGCCCGGCCCCTGGCCCAGTTCCATAGGGGCTTGATGGCCAGGACCTGGTTAACCAGACGATGGGTGAGGGAGGCAGTAGGGGCTAGGGGCATAGGAGAATAGCAAGTTTGGTGTGCAAACCCGGCTATCGGCGATTATCTATACCCTCAGAGTCCTCGATCTGCTACCCCAGATCGGTTAAAACTGCCGCTGTAACTGCAAAAACTACTGGTATAAAAACAGTCGTTTGGCGGCTCGGGTAAAGGCCACATAACAGAGCTGGTTACGTTCTACCACATTACGGTTAACCACCATGGAAGGGACATCGACAAATACATCCTTAAAGGTAGAACCCTGGCTTTTATGAATGGTCAGGCTATAGGCGTAGTCCACGGCATGGAGTTGTTGCTGGAGGTCCCAAAACTCCATCCAACGTTTTTCTAGAGCCAGAAAATCAAGTCTGGCTTTAAATTCGGCTTGCCCTGACTCGTGCAGCACCCTCAGGGTTCTGTACTCTAGTTCCTCGGTTTCTACCTCCAGAAACCAAACCGGCCATTCCCCCTCTCGCCCCCGGGCCACCTCCAGCACCTGGCATTCTGCTGAGGTCGGCAGCACAATGCTATCCCCTTCCAGGCAGGGGTTGAGGGCAATCAGGCGTTCTCCCGGTACAAAGCGTTGCGCCTGGGGGCCATAGATGGCGGTGCGAATCAGCCGGTTCAGAGCGTTGACGCGCTGGTTGGTGTAGGCCAGGGCCCTGACCTGGTCTGGGTTTTGCCTGTAGGATTCACTGCTAAAGGCGCGCAGTAGAAGTTTTTCCCAAATCGGGCGAGGGAGCGCAAAACAGCCTTCGGTTTGGTCGCTATTGCTATCGGTGTAGAAGCGGGGCAGTTGGGGGCGATCCAGATTACGGCGAATATCTTCGGCCACCACGCCAATGGCACCCCCGTAGCGCACCACCTGGGTTAGCTCTGCCCGCTGGTGGATCTGGCGAAAGCAAGCCGATTCCGGTTCGTTGACCGGTGGCAACTGGGCCGGATCACCGACAAATAGAATCTGGGTGTTGCGGTACAGGTTAGAAACCCCATTCACCAACAACTGCCAGAGTTCTTCGTTGACCATCGAACATTCATCTACAATCACCAGGCGATAGCGATCGATCTGGTTAGCCTGTTGGCGATCGAGTTGAAATACCTGCTTACCATTTTCTTCGTTAATCACCGGGCGTAACCCCAACAACTTGCAGCAGGTCATGGTGTCTAGATCTAAGCGCCACTGGGCAGCCATCATCGCCAGCACCTTGGTGGCTTTATTGCTGAAGGCGGTGAGTACAATGGAGCGCTGATCTCCCTGTTGCCGCAGACCGCTGATAAATACTTGCAAGAGGGTGGTTTTGCCGGTACCGGCATAGCCCGTTAACAGGTAGAGTTTTTCTTGCCCCTGCACAAATTGGTTCAAGGCGACCAGGGCGACCTGCTGCTCGGGGGTTAGATCCAGCCCCCCGGCAGCAGAGTTTTGGCGTCGTGATTTGGATCGCACCATGGGGTTAGAACCTGAGCAGAAGCAATGGCGGTTTTAACCGTATCGCTAAGGGAACAAACTTGTATCTTATTGAAGGACCGGTAGAGCCGAATCAATGCCAGAAAAAGCACCTGGAGGAGCAACCCTGGGGGCCTGACCTTCATTTTAAAGCTGTTTCATCACAACTCGGTGAACAGCCCTAGGAGTTAGCTTACCCCAGGGGGGAAGGATTCATCAGTCAGAAGGGCTTGGCGGCCAGCCAGGATTTTTTGGCCGTCAATGTAAATGACTGTTGCAATTCAGTTACATCCTTTGAAGTAAGGCGATCACCCCTAAGCTGCCGTGATAGGATGCCCTCCATAGCGTTTATTGATGGGGGATAACTATCCGTGCCACTTCGGGTAGCTGTAGTAGGATCGGGTCCGGCGGGCTCCTCAGCCGCTGAGACTCTGGCCAAAGCTGGGATTGAAACCTATTTGTTGGAGCGCAAGCTGGATAACGCCAAACCCTGCGGAGGTGCCATTCCCCTCTGTATGGTGGAGGAGTTTGACCTGCCGCCTCATATCATCGATCGCCAGGTGCGAAAGATGAAAATGATTTCCCCCTCTAACGTTGAGGTGAACATTGGCAGCACCCTGAATGATGAAGAATACATTGGCATGTGCCGGCGGGAAGTTCTAGATGGCTTTCTCCGCGATCGGGCCGCCAGCCAGGGTGCCAAGCTAATTAATGGCACCTTGCATACCCTGGAAATGCCCAAGGGCGATCGCGGTCCCTATACCCTGCACTACACCGCCCACCGGGAAGATGGCCTGGTGGGAGAAAATAAATCCCTCCAGGTGGATGTGGTGATTGGGGCCGATGGGGCCAATTCTCGCATTGCTAAGGCCATCGATGCGGGTGACTACAACTATGCGATCGCCTTCCAGGAGCGCATTCGTCTGCCTGCCGATAAAATGGCCTACTACGAAGACCTGGCGGAAATGTATGTGGGTAATGATGTTTCCCCCGACTTCTACGCCTGGGTATTTCCCAAGTACGACCATGTGGCCGTCGGCACCGGTACCATGCGGGTCAACCAGGCTAAAATCAAGCAGTTGCAAGCGGGTATCCGGGCTCGAGCTGCCCATCGCCTGGAGGGGGGCGAAATCATTAAGGTGGAAGCCCACCCCATTCCCGAACATCCCCGTCCGCGGCGGGTGGTGGGACGGGTCGCCCTGGTGGGCGACGCCGCTGGTACCGTCACCAAGTCTTCGGGGGAAGGCATTTACTTTGCCGCCAAATCTGCCCGGATGTGCGCTGAAACCATTGTGGAACTGTCCAATCAGGGCCAGCGTATCCCCACCGAAGCCGACCTCAAGGTTTATCTGAAGCGGTGGGATAAACAGTACGGCATGACCTATAAGGTCCTGGATCTATTGCAAACGGTGTTTTACCGCTCCGATGCCACCCGGGAAGCCTTTGTGGAAATGTGTTCTGACATTGATGTGCAAAAGCTGACCTTTGACAGCTACCTGTACAAAACCGTGGTGCCGGCTAACCCCCTGGTACAAATGAAGATCACCGCCAAAACCCTGGGTAGCCTGATGCGGGGTCAGGCTCTCTCACCTACCCGCAGCTGGTAGGGGCTAAAGGATGCCTGGACGGCCAAATCCGGGTATCCTTTAATCATGGTGGTGACTGATTCTATGGCAAATCCAACCCATTACGACACCCTTGAGGTGGAAGAAACCGCCAGCCAGAGCGAGATTAAGCGGGCCTACCGACGGCTGGCGAAGCAGTTTCACCCCGATAGCCAAACTGCGATCGCTTCCCACGATCGCATTGCTCGCCTCAACAGTGCCTACGAAGTGCTGGGGGATCCCCAACAGCGCCGGCTCTACGACCGGCAACGGGCCGCTGGCGATGCCGCCAGCAGTGCCCGTCAGCGCACTCAGCGCACCGCCGATCTGCAAAATCTCTACCGCCAGCAACGCCAGGCCAGCCAATCTTCTGAGGCCCAGCTAGAGGCCTGGCTGAGACTGACCTACCGACCGGTGGACCGGCTCCTGGCCAAGGTGATCACTCCCCTGCGGGGAGAGATTCACCACCTTGCTGCCGATCCCTTTGATGATGATTTAATGGCGGGGTTTCAAACCTACTTGGAAAACTGTCGCCAGTGGTTAGACCAGGCCCGCGATCGCTTTAACTCCATGGCGAACCCGGCGGCGACGGCGGCCATCGCCGCTGATCTCTACCACTGCCTGGGACAACTGGATGATGGGGTGGAGGAAATGGAGCGGTTTACCCAGAGCTACGAAGAATCTTACCTGCACACCGGCGAGGAACTCTTTCGCATCGCTCGTCAACTGCGGCAGCAAGCCCGAGATCGGGTGCAACGGTTGGCCTAACCCGATGTTCAGCCTTCAACACTCTCTGAAGTTTTTTGGCAGCAGAGCCCATCTTGAAATTGGCCGGGTATGCTGGGAGGGGGATGGCCTTTCTCAACTCTCTGGCGGGAGTACCTAGGACTATGCAGATTCTGTCCGTTGTTCTGCAAAACTTCAAAACCCATCAGGATCGCTTTTTTGAGTTTCAACCGGGTATCAATGCGATTTGCGGCGAAAATGGGGCTGGTAAAACTAGCATCCTGGAGGCGATCGCCTGGGTGCTCTTTAATTATCAGGGAGACTATGCCAGGGAGGACCTGATTCGCAATGGTAGTGGCAGTGCCCAGGTGACCGTTACCTTCGTCTCCCATTGGGATAGTCGCACCTACCAGGTCCAGCGCTGCACCCAGCGGGGCTATAGCCTGTTTGATCCGCAGTTAAACGAACGTCTACCCTACAGTCGTCTCAAGGATGAGGTGTTGCCCTGGTTGCGCCAGCACCTAGGGGTGGGCGCCGGTACTAACCTGGCCCAGTTATTTGCCCGTACCGTCGGGGTGCCCCAGGGCACCCTGACGGCAGACTTCCTCCAGCCCGCTGAACAGCGCAAGGCGGTCTTTGACGCCGTTCTCAAGGTAGAAGACTACAAGCTGGCCTTCAAGCAGATGAACTCCCTGCGCCGTTACGCCGAGGACCAGGTGGAGGCGGTTAAGGGCCAAATTAGTCAGTACGAAGAGGCCCTCCTGCCCTGGTCAGATTTAAGCCAGAAACACCAGACCCTGAGGGAAGAGATTGGGGCTACGGAGCAGCGGCTCCAGACCTTGACGGTGGATTTGACGGCCCTGGAGGAGCAACGGCAGCGCCTCAAGGCCGAGGCCGATCGCCTGCAGGACCTGAACCAGAATCGTCAGGGACTGATGCATCAAATTGCCGCTAGCCAGGCCCATCGAGACCGCCTGCAACAGGCCCTCAGCCTGGCTGAAGCGGCGGTTAGCCAGTGCCAGTTACACCAACCTGCCTACCAGGCTTACCAGGCTGCCGATCAGGAACTCCAACAATTGGGGCGGCAGCAGCAGCAGCGCCAGACCTTACAGCAACAGTACCAGGCTTGGCAAGCTAACTATGGCCAGAAAAAGGCTGAACTGGCTCGCCTCCAGGGACAAAGGGAAACCTTTGCCGCTACGGTCCGAGAATTGGAGCAACTCCGGCCCCAGGTTACCGTCCAGGAACAGTTGGAGGCGGACCTGAAACAGTATCAGCAGCAACTGGAGCAATTTCAGGCCCTGACCTTGCAACAGCAACAGGCCCAGGCCGAACTACAGCGGTTGGGTCAGCAGCAGCAACAACTACAGCAGAGCCTGGAGCGTCTGGATCAACTGGCCCTGGCGGTGGCGGCCATGGCTAACCTGGAGGTCGATCGCGATCGCTGTCAACAGCATCTGAGCCGACTGGCTACGGCTCGCCAGTTTGAAGCAGACCTGCGGACCCTGGTGGATCGGACCCAGCAGGACTGGACCCAGCAGCAAGGGGAAACCGAGACCATTCTGGCGGACCTCGCCGTTCTCCTCTCTACCCTATCGCCCATCAGTGCGGCCCGACTGGAAGAACTGAAGCTGAGCTTAGCGGGGGCGACGGCGATCCAGGGTAGCCTGATGGCGGGGTTGGAGGCAATTTTGCAGGACCTGACCGATCAAACCGATGTGGCTGGGCTCAAAAATCAGTTAAAAACCCTCGAGAAAGATCTACAACAGCGCTATGCCTGGCAGGGTGAACTGGCTCAAAAATCTCTATTAACTACTCAACAACAGCAAATTCAGCACCAGCAGGAGCAATTGCACCACACCTACCGCCGCTGTCTGGATCAATTGGCAGGTCGATCAGTGGTGGAACAGCAGGTGCAATCCCTGACCCAGCAGATCGAAGGTCTGGGACGACCCCGGGAAAAAAGCCAGATTTTGCAGCGCACCCTGCAGGATCAAGCCCAGATGGAGGCCAACCAGGCTCGACTGGAGGCAGACCAGACCACCCTGGAACAGCAACTGGTCGCCCTGGAACATCAGTTAGAGGTGTTTAAGGACCTCGACGCGGCGATCGCTACCCAGCAAGAGCGCCGCCGTCAGTCCCAGTCGGGCCATGATCTCTATTTGCAAAACCAAACCCTAGCCCATCAACAGCCTCAGTTTAAGGCTGATCTAGCGGCGGCCCAGGGGGCACTAGAAACCCTACAGGCCCAACTGGCAACCTTAGAAACCACCTACCAGGAGGCCCTGGCCCAGTTTGACCCGGCGGCAGCCGCCAGCCTGGAGGCCACCTATGGCCAGATGAGATCGGAGGCCGATCGCCTGGCCGGTAGCCTGCCCCAGCAACAGCAGCGGTTGGTCGATATCCAGCAGCAGCTAACCGGGCTGGCGGCGATCGGGCAACGACGCCAACAGGCCCTGGCGGATTTGCAACGGCGAGAGCGGGTGAAGCGGTTTATTAATTTTGCCCGCAAAGCCTATAACGAAGCCGGGCCCCGGATTACGGAGCAGTATCTGCGCAATATTTCCTACCATGCCGACCAGCTCTTTCGGGAACTGCTCAACCGCCCCAATGTGGCCCTGCAGTGGACTCGGGATTACGAAATTCTGGTCCAGGAGGGTCCCCACCAGCGGCGTTTTGCCAATCTATCGGGGGGTGAGCAAATGTGTGCGGCTCTGGCGGTGCGGCTGGCACTCCTGAAGGTACTGGCAGACTTAAATATTGCCTTTTTCGATGAACCCACCACCAATATGGACCGGTCTCGCCGGGAAGGACTGGCGGAAGCGATTGGGCGCATCAGAAACTTTGAACAACTGTTTGTCATCAGTCATGACGATACCTTTGAAAAGATCACCGAGGCGGTGATCCAGGTAGACCGTCAGGTTGGCTAGGGCTCTAGTCTAAGCAAGAGGGCTGAGGCTCTGGTTTTATCACTCTAGCTCAGCCAAACTCGCTTAACCGTGCCAAAATATAGGCGGAATATGCCATCTAGTTACACAAATACCTTTGATCAGGCTACTTGTAAAAATTCGTCAGTTGTTTCGACGCTGGTGGGGCGACTTCACTCTGCAGACCCGGTTGATGGCCGGAGCGACGCTGGTGGTCTCTTTAATTACCAGCGCCCTGACCTTTTGGGCCGTGCACACGATTCAGTCCGATGCTCGCCTCAACGATACTCGCTTTGCCCGAGATCTGGGTTTACTGCTGGCTGCCAATGTCGCTCCTCTGGTTAGCCATGGCGATCGGGCTGAACTAGCGCGATTTTCTTCCAGCTTCTACCAAAGCACCACCAGTGTGCGCTATATGCTCTACGCCGACGAAGAGGGGGAAATCTTTTTTGGCATTCCCCTATCAGAAGCCGCCGTAGACAACGCCCTAACCTTGCGTCGACGCATTCAACTGCCTGAAGGCTATGCCCAAAATACCAGTCTGCCCCTGGTACGCCAGCATCTTAGTCCGGCTGGAGAAGTTACCGATGTGTTTGTCCCCCTTAACTACGAAGGCAGACAAATGGGGATTTTAGCCCTGGGCATTAACCCCAACCCGACGGTGGTTGCGTCTTCTCACCTGACCCGAGATGTCACCATTGCGGTGTTTGTTTCGATCTGGGTAATGGTGATTTTAGGCTCGGTTTTCAATGCCCTGACCATTACCAAACCGATTAAGGAACTACTCCTGGGAGTCAAAAACATTGCCGCCGGCAACTTCAGGCAACGGATTAACCTGCCCCTGGGGGGAGAATTGGGGGAATTAATCTACAGCTTTAACGATATGGCTGAGCGCCTGGAGCGCTACGAGGAGCAAAACATTGAAGAGCTAACCGCCGAAAAGGCAAAGTTAGAAACCCTGGTGTCTACCATTGCCGATGGGGCGATTTTACTGGATACCGACATGCACGTGGTGCTGGTTAACCCCACCGCCCGTCGCATCTTTAATTGGGATAGTCAGTCCCTAGATGGCGAGCCCATTCTCGATCACTTACCCAGCCCTGTGCGGGTGCAGCTGACCCGGCCCCTATTTCAGGCAGTTCAGGGAGAGGCGGAGGCGATGGAATTTCGCATTCCCCTGAGTGAGCCCGCTTCCCGCACCCTGCGCATTCTGTTGAATACAGTCTTAGATCAGGCCCGGGAAAATGTTAAGGGGCTGGCGATTACGGTGCAGGATATTACCCGGGAAGCCGCCTTAAATGAGGCCAAAGCCCAGTTCATCAGTAATGTATCCCACGAACTACGCACTCCTCTATTCAATATCAAGTCTTTTATTGAAACCCTGCAGGAATACGGCGAAGATCTAAGTGACACTGAGCGGCAGGAATTTCTTGAAACCGCTAACCATGAAACCGATCGCCTCACCCGCCTGGTTAACGACGTGCTGGATCTGTCGCGCTTGGAGTCGAGCCGGCAGTATGTCATTGATGCGGTTGATATTGCCCAACCGATTGAGCAAACCCTGCGTACCCATCGCCTCAACGCCAGAGACAAGCACATCGAGTTAATCCAGTTGGTAGAACCTAACCTGCCGCCGGTGATGGGGAACTACGACTTGCTGTTACAGGTCTTTAGTAATCTGATGGGCAATGCCCTTAAATTTACTGAGTCTGGCGGCAAGGTCAGTCTGCGGGCCTATCGCTTGTCCTGTGCCTGCGATCAGAGTGGTCAAACCGATTGTATTCGCATTGAAGTGGCGGATACGGGCATTGGTATTGCCCCTGAGGATCAACAGGCTATTTTTGATCGGTTTTTCCGGGTAGAAAACCGGGTACATACCCTGGAGGGGACGGGACTGGGGCTTTCGATTGTGAGAAATATTATTGAAAAGCACCACAGCCAGGTGTATCTGGTCAGTGAGGTGGGAGTGGGGACTACCTTCTGGTTTGATCTGCCCGCCTGTACGGTGCCAACCCCGGGGCCAACTATGCCCCAACGGCAACCGGCAGCCCTGCCCGCATCCAGTTGACCCCCACCGATGGTAGGTAGTTTTGGCTACAGTCACTCT
Organism: Cyanobacteria bacterium REEB459; assembly: GCA_018970085.1. Lineage (GTDB taxonomy): Bacteria > Cyanobacteriota > Cyanobacteriia > Phormidesmidales > Phormidesmidaceae > Nodosilinea. The sequence continues at coordinate 34,941 of JAGWXD010000022.1, read as the reverse complement.
GGCGCACCAAAACCGCCGCCGCCAGGAGTTGCCAGCACCAGGGCATCACCAGCCTGGAGAACTACCTGGGCTCGACTGCCTAGGATTTCTATGCCACCGTGGCGACGTTCTATCCAATTCTGGCCTGGTTGGCCTGGTTGGCCGCCGGCCAGGCCAAAGGGAGGGACGTGACGATGGCTGGAGAGCAGGCTGGCGGTCATGGTTTCTCGAAAGCGCAGGCGCCGGATGACGCCGTTACCGCCCCGGTAGCGACCGGCACCGCCGCTATTGGGACGCAGGCAGAAGGCCTCCACTAGGACTGGAAAGCGGGATTCCAACACTTCTGGGTCGGTCAGACGGGAGTTAGTCATGTGGGTGTGTACCGCATCGGCACCGTCGAAGTCTGGCCCGGCTCCCGACCCGCCACAGAGGGTTTCGTAGTATTGGTAGCGATCGCTACCAAAGGTGAGGTTGTTCATGGTGCCCTGACCGGCGGCCAGTAGCCCCAGGGCCCCGTAGAGGACATTGGCGATCGCCTGGGAGGTTTCCACATTGCCCCCCACCACCGCCGCTGGGTACTGGGGGTTGAGCAAGGAGCCCAGGGGGGCCACAATCTCCAGGGGTTTAAGACACCCGGCATTGAGGGGAATGTCATCCGCCACCAGGGTGCGAAAGACGTAGAGAACAACGGCCTGGCAAACCGCCAGAGGAGCATTAAAGTTGGTGGGCTGCTGAGGAGAACTACCGGTAAAGTCAATCTGGGCAGAGCGCTGGTGGGGATTAATCCTCACCGCCACCTGAATGGTGGTCTGCTCATCGGTAGTGAGGCTAAAACATCCTCCCTGCAATTCCCCAATCACTCGCCGCACACTAGCCTCGGCATTATCCTGGAGGTGCTGCATATAGGCCTGTACCCGCTTCAGGCCCATCCTCTGGACTAATCCTTCCATAGCCTGCACGCCGCGCTGGTTGGCCGCCACCTGGGCCCGCAGGTCTGCCAGATTTTGGGGAATATTACGGGCGGGGTAAGGCCCCGCCCCCAGGTGATTGGCGATGGCCGCCTCTAGAAACTCTCCCTGGTGCACCAGTAGCAGGTTATCCAGCCGAACACCCTCCTGGTCGATGTGGGTGCTATGGGCAGGCATAGAACCGGGGGTGAGGCCGCCAATATCGGCATGGTGAGCCCGGCAGGCAACGTAAAGCTGGGGCCGCTGGCAGTCAGCCTGCAAAAATACCGGCGTTATCACCGTGATATCGGGCAGGTGAGTACCACCGTTATAGGGGTTATTGGAGAGGTAGACATCGCCGGGGGCCAGGGTGGCGCCGAGATCGCCCATCAGACTGACCACACTGGCTCCCATGGCACCTAAGTGAACGGGAATATGGGGGGCATTGGCCACCAACTGCCCCTGCTGGTCAAACAGGGCACAGGAAAAGTCAAGGCGCTCTTTAATATTGACTGAAACACTCGTATTTCGCAGCACCAGGCCCATCTCTTCGGCAATGGAGCGAAACCGATGGTGAAAAAGCTCTAACTCAACCGGGTCTGGGGTCGGCTCCTGGTCTGGGCTAGGGGGCGGGGCAAAAGCCTGGGCAGAGGTGGCTGGGGCAGAGAGCTGGCCTACCAGCCCCCCCTGGTCGGTGATCTGCATCTGCCAGCCCGGCTCTACCACGGTGGTGGCGGTGGCTTCAACGATCAGGGCTGGGCCCTCAATCTGCTGCCCCGGGCCCAGGTCAGCCCGCCGGTAAAGATCGGCTTGCCACCATTGGTTGCGGCTATAAAGGGGAACCCTGGTAAGGGGCCCCAGAGCGGTCGAGGCAGATGGGCATCGCAGGGCCCCGAGTTGCGCCGATTCTGCCGTCGGGGCCAGGGTTTCTACCCTAATTGCCTCCACGACCAGGGCTTGATTGGGTTGAATGAATCCGTAGCGTTGGCGGTGGGTTTGCTCAAACTGGTAAACCAGGCTGGCCAGGTCACTAAAGGGCAGGGTCAAGGGCAGATCACTGCCCTGGTAGCGGAGATGGAGCCGCCGCAGCGTTACCGTTGCCGGGGTCTCTCCTAGGCCCTGGGCCCGCAGTTCTTGCTCCGCCGCGATCGCCAGTTGGTCTAGAGCCTGGCCCAGGCTGGCCATGGTGGCTGCGCTCAGGGGCATGGCCAGGGTTTGCTCCCGGACTACTCGCTGGTCCGCCAAGCCCATACCATAGGCTGACAGCACCCCTGCCAGGGGATGGAGAAAGACCCGGGCCATGCCCAGGCTTTCTGCCAGCAGACAGGCGTGCTGGCCGGCGGCACCGCCAAAGCTACAGAGGGTATAGTCTTTGAGGTCATAGCCCCGCTGGATGGATACCTGTTTAATTGCATTGGCCATGGTTTCCACAGCAATGGCCAGAAAGCCCGCCGCCACCTGCTCGGGCTCAGGCTGGTCAGCCTTAATAGCGGCGATCTCTGCCGCCAGCTGTTGAAAGGCCAGTTTTACAGCGGCCCCATCCAGGGGTTGGTCGCCAGTCGATCCAAATAGGGCGGGGAAGTAGGCCGGCTGAATTTTACCCACCATCAAGTTGGCGTCGGTCAGGGTCAGGGGACCCCCCTGACGATAGGCCACAGGCCCTGGGTAGGCCCCCGCCGATTGCGGGCCTACCCGATAGCGGCTGCCGTCAAAGGCCAGAATCGATCCCCCACCGGCCGCGATGGTATGGATGGCCATCATCGGGGTGCGTAGCCGTACCCCCGCCACCTCGGTTTCGATGGTGCGTTCATAATCCTCTGGATTAACCTCACCGTTGTAGTGGCAAATATCGGTGGAGGTACCCCCCATATCAAATCCGATAATTTTATCGAAACCCTCGGCAGTAGCGGTTTTTATCGCTGCTACCATGCCCCCGGCTGGTCCTGATAAAATACTGTCTTTACCCTGAAACTGTTGGGCCCGCACCAGCCCTCCATGGGACTGCATAAACAGCAGGGGAGTAGTCCCCAAGGATTGGCTGAGGTGATCGACGTAGCGCCGCAACAGGGGGGAGAGGTAGGCATCGACAACGGTGGTATCGCCCCGGCTTACCAGCTTGATCAAAGGGCTCACCTGGTGGGACACCGAGATTTGGGTAAAGCCCAGACGGCGGGCGATCGCGGCGGCCTGCTGTTCGTGGGCAGGATACTGGTAGCCGTGGAGAAAAACAATGGCCAGACTCCGCAGGCCCTGGTCAAAGGCTGTGTGCAAAGCCTCTACCCAGGCCCCATCTGGGGGTAGGGGGTGAAGTTCCTCCCCCGCGGCTGTGTAGCGTTCTGGCACCTCAATTACCCGCTCGTAGAGCATAGAGGGTAATTGAATCTGGTGGGCAAAAATATCTGGGCGGTGCTGGTAGCCAATCCGCAAGGCATCGCCAAAACCCTCAGTAATTAGTAGCACGGTGCGATCGCCCCGACGCTCCAGTAGGGCATTGGTCGCCACGGTGGTACCCATTTTCACCGCTTCGATGCCATCCCTGGCAAGGGGCTGGTGGGGTGCCAGGCCCAGTATTTCTGCCATGCCGTAAAGAGCGGCATCATCATAGCGGCCAGGGTTTTCTGACAACACTTTATGCACCTGCAAGCCACCATCGGGACGACGGGCCACGATGTCAGTAAAGGTACCGCCGCGATCAATCCAGAACTGCCAGCCCGGCGGGGAATGGTTAGGGGGAATCACAGTCATGTCCGGGTCAACTCCATGGGGCTGGATGGGGCTGGGACCCTCAGTCAAGTTGGTTCATGGCCGCCTCTACCTGGGTCGTCAGCCAACTCTGGCATAACTCATCTAGTAACCGCTGGCGGGTGGGGTGATCTAGCCTGGCGGCAATGAACTCCTCCAGCCGTACCACTACAAACCAATCGCCGATGCGGTTGGGCGGCCATAGCTGACCGGGTTGACTAATCGATAGTAGCCGGGCCAGGTGGGGGTGGGGTACCGATAGTTCTACCGGCCCGATCAGCCCGCCCACCTGAGCCTCGGGGCCGGCAGAAAATTCTCGGGCCAGATCGGCAAAGGGTTGGCCGTCGTCTTGAATACGAAAGTAAAGTTCTTGAGCCAAGCCTGGGTCCTGGGTCCGAATCAGGGAATAGCGGACCTGGTCCAGTTGGGCCTTGCGCTGGAGAAAATAGGACTCTAGCTTGTGGCCCCAGGTATCGGCTTTAAACTTTTGTAGTTTTAGATCCCGGCAGGCCAGATCGGAAAGTTCATGGTCAGCCAGACCCCGTTGGTGCAGAAACTGACGGCGTTGATCCGCCTCCGTGATGTTTTCAGCCTGCAGAAATGCCTCCATGGCCTGGCTCTGTTCTGCTTCTGTCAGGGGAACTGCCCCAATGGCTTGATCAATAATCAATTCCTTCGCCAGGGCTGGGAGCAAGTTGTAGCGTCGCAGTTGGCAAATCAGTTGGGGCAGGGAGAGGTGCTGGCCGCCCAACTGAAAACCAGGGGTAGCTGCAGGGGTGGCGGTAGCAGTTGGGTTAACCATTTAAGTTAATCATTTAGATATAGGGAAAAGAGTATAAAGACAAGGGTTGGCCGGGGGCAACGGTCACAGCATTGCAAGGGCAGAGCCCCGCTCAGGGATAGCACCTGAACCAGCGGCCTACCGCTGGCTATTTCCCTTATCCCACGGGACGGCGATGATTGGCAAGACTAGATGGCTAGCCTTAAATGCCCAGGGCTTGCAGTACCTCCTCGCTAACTTCAAAATTGGCGGTGACTGACTGGACGTCTTCTAAATCCTCCAGGGCGTCCATCAGTTTTAGCAAAAGCCGGGCCTGGTCTGGTTCTGCCACCACCACAATGGTATTAGGGAGCCAGCGGAGCTCTGTTTGGTGGACCCGATAGCCCTGGGTCTTGAGGGCGGTGTCCAGGGCTTCCAGGGTAGGGGGGGCACAGAACACCTCCGCCGCCGGGGTGTCTTCCTCCAGATCTACCAGGTCGTAGGACTCCGCCCCCCCCGCCAGGGCGGCCTCTAGCAATTGCTCTTCGTCTCCGGGGTTGATCAGGGTGACCACTCCTTTTTGCTCAAACATCCAGCCGACGCAGCCCGTTTCCCCCAGGTTGCCCTGGCGTTTGCTGAAGGCGGCGCGGAGATCGGCGGCGGTGCGGTTGCGGTTATTGGTTAGGGCCTCAACTAGAATGGCTACCCCGCCTGGACCGTAGCCCTCGTAGCGGATGGCCTCGTAGGCCTGGTCAGGGCCTAACTGCCCGGCCCCCTTGGCGATCGCCCGGTCAATGTTATCGTTGGGTACCCCCGCCGCCTTGGCCTTATCAATCGCCGTCCGCAGTTGGAAGTTGCCCCCTGGGTCGGCTCCCCCTAGGCGGGCGGCAACGATGATTTCCCGAGACATTTTGGCAAAGACCTGGCCCTTAACAGCATCAACCCGGGCCTTTTGCCGCTTAATATTGGCCCACTTACTATGACCTGCCATGGCTTCAGAAGGGGATAACTGCATCTTCGATTTTAGCCCTGGATGCGCTAGCCGTAGCCAGCCTTGGGCGGGGCGGCTGAGGGGTCAGGTATCTAGTTGGCTGCCTTCAGGGCCGCTCCAATCAGGCCCACCCGGGGATTTAACACGATATAGACCGGTACTTTTTCCAGCAGGGAGCTGACCCGGCCCTTGTGGGTAAAGGCCTCCATAAAGGCGCCGGTGGTGATCAGCGATAGATTTTTAGCCGCAATGCCGCCGGCGATATAGAGCCCCCCGTAGGGCAATAGCTTTAAAGCCAGATTGCCGGCTTCGGCGCCATAGGCTGAAACAAAGATATCCATAGCGTTCTGGCTCAGGCGATCGCCACTGGCGGCAGCCGCAGAGATAACGGCAGCTGGATCAACGGTTTTAGTCGCCAACCCACTCTGGCGTTCCCAGGTCACAATTGCTTCGGCTACCGCCGTGGACTCGGCTGCAAACTGGCGATCGCGCAAAAACTGGTAAATAGCCACAATGCCCTGCCCTGAGACCACCCGTTCTACCGAAACCCGAGAAATTTGATGTTTGTCCAGCAGGTAGTGCAACAGCTGAAATTCCAGCTCTGAGCGGGGGGCAAAATCGCTGTGGCCGCCCTCGGAGGGAAACACCACCGGCGAGCCCTGGGTCTGTAGGGCAAAGCCCTGGCCTAAACCGGTGCCAGCCCCAATAATGGCCACCGGAGCTAGGCGGTGGGGGTCTCCCGCCTGCAGCGGATAGACATCCTCGGAGGTGAGCCCAAACACCCCGTAGCCGACCGCTTCGAAGTCGTTAATTAAATCTACCCGGGCCAGGTCTAATTCTGCTTCCAGGCGATCGCCCTGGAGCAGCCAGGTAAGATTGGTCAGGCTAGAACAGTTATTGACCACGGGGCCGGCTATGGCAAAGCAGGCCCTTTCGGCAGGGCAACCCTGACCGGTGTGGGCCGTCGCCTGCTGGAGAAACTCCCTCACCATTGGCACCAGATCGGCATAGGCCTGACTTGGATAGGTGGCTTCAAAGCAAAGACTGGGGGCAGCTGCCCCGATCACCCGGAGTAGCCGCAAAATGGTTTTGGTACCGCCGATATCACCGGCTAGGAGATAGGTCATAGTTCAAAAACGGGGCAGGGAGGAGGGCAAATCCTGGTTTAGTTTACCGCTACGAAAGCCCTCCAGGTCCAGACTAACGTAGGTAAAGCCATAGCCTTGAAAGGCCTGCACCAGGGCCTCTAGATCATGGTTAGCAATGAAGTCCCTAATCTCCTGCGCCGGCAGTTCAATGCGAGCGGTGTCCCCAGTAGAGCGCACCCGCAGGTTAGCGATACCCAGATGGCGGAGATAGGCTTCAGCCTGGCCTACCCGTTGCAGCTTCTCAGGGGTAATCGCTTCGCCGTAGGGAAAACGAGAACTGAGACAGGGCTGGGCTGGTTTGTTCCACCAGGGGAGACCCAGCTCGCGGGTAATCTGCCGAACCTCCAGCTTGGTAATTCCCAGTTCTGCCAGGGGCGATCGCGCTCCCCGTTCCTGGGCCGCCTGAATGCCCGGCCGATAGTCCTTGAGGTCATCGGCATTGACCCCGTCGACCACATAGCCATAGCCCCACTGTTGGGCCAGGGGCTTGAGGGTATCGTGGAGTTCGCTCTTGCAGAAATAGCAGCGATTGACAGGATTAGCGGTGTACTGAGGGTTTTCCATTTCTCGGGTATCTACCACCCGGTGAGGGATACCGATGGCGGCCGCCTGCGCCCTGGCCTCCTGGAGATCGGCGGCCATTAGGGAGGGGGAGTTAGCGGTAACCGCCAGGGCCCGATCTGCCAGTACGTCCCAGGCTACCTTGGCCACCAGGGTACTATCGACGCCGCCAGAGTAGGCAATCAGGGCCCGGTCCATGGTGGCAAATAAAGCCCTGAGTTGATTAAGTTTGTCTACCATGATCATGGATTGATGGAAATTATCGGTGCGAGGCCTGCTGCTTCTATCCTAACGGTCTGCCATGGTGAGAACCGATCACCTGAGCTAAAACCTTTAAAAACTCCCCTTAACCACCCCTTTGGGTCCCTCCAACATTTCAGGGTGCTTCGCCCCCTGGCCTGCCCTGGCGGGGCCAAAGGTTGAGGACTGTAACAGATCCTGGTTTTGCCACCAGAATTGGCTATAGTACAGGGGCTGTGATGGATACTCCCATGGGCACTAGAGATGGCTCCGAAGATCCCCTTGATCATGAGTTTATCCGCTGGGTTAAGACCTCCCGTCACTCGGCCCAGTCCAGGGGAAAGGCTATGGATCCGGGCTTTGCCGTTGATTATCAACGGTTGCGACGTTACCTGAATTCCCTGGAGAGTCTATCGGGAGAGTAGCCCCAGCCCGACCTGCCATCGCTTTGTTTTTACCAATCATGACTGCTGGCATGGCCCTAACCATCGATTGGATTACCCTTGAACTACCCCTGCCAGTGCTCACCAGCGCTCTGATACCCCTCATCAAGCAGCAACTACAACAGCGGGGGGAGCCCCTACGCTGGGCCATTACCCGGGTTAATTCGACCACTAACTTGATCACCGTAGAAGCCGTTGTCATTGTTCAGGCTCGACGCTAGGGAGGACCGATGGCGGGGGAATATAGTCACCGTCGGCCCTATACCGTGATGTTGGTGGTTCCCACCGGCATTGGGGCGGCCATTGGTGGCTATGCCGGGGATGCCCTGCCCGTGGCCCGGGCGATGGCAACGGTGGCCGATATCCTGATTACCCATCCCAATGTCATGAATGGAGCCCAACTGTATTGGCCCCTCGACAATGGCTTCTATGTCGAGGGCTATGGGCTGGATCAATTTGCCGCCGGGGCCTGGGGGCTCCGACCAGGGCCTGGCAACCGAATTGCCCTGGTTTTCGACCAGGCCATCGAGGAGACCCTATTCTGGCGCCATCGACAGGTGGCTGAGGCCTGTCGAGCTACTCTGGGGTTGGCCCTGCAAGACTATGTGGTGACGGACCAGCCCCTGGGGGTAAGGCTTTGCCAGGCCGATTCAGGCACCAGTTGGGGCACCCTGGAACGTCCGGACAGTTTGCTACGAGCGGCTGATCGGGCGATCTCCGCAGGGGCTCAGGCGATCGCTGTTGTGGCGCGTTTTCCAGAAGAGCTAGAGGAGGCTCTGGTGCAGGCCTACCGTCGGGGCCAGGGGGTAGACCCGGTAGCGGGGGCCGAAGCGGTGATTAGCCATCTGGTGGTGCGCACCTTTGCCATTCCCTGCGCCCATGCTCCAGCCTTTAGCCCCGCCCCCCTGGATCGAACCGTGGCTCCCAAGGCGGCGGCTGAGGAAATTGGCTATACCTTTTTACCCTGTGTTCTGGCTGGTCTGAGTCGGGCTCCCCAATTTGTCACCCCCGGCCAGGGGTGCAGAGGCGACCTCTGGGTTGATCAGGTGGACGCCGTTGTGATTCCGGCGGGGGCTTGCGGGGGTAGTGCCGTGCTCAGTTTGAGTCAAACCCGGGCTCTGGTGGTGGCGGTAGACGCCAATCTCACCCACCTGCAGGTCACCCCTGAGGCTTTGGGTATTAGGGCCACCCGGGTAGGCAATTATCTGGAGGCAATTGGCCTATTGGCTGCCCATAAGGCGGGGCTGGATCCTGCTATGCTGGATAGCCAGGTTCAGCCCCTGGCAGAACTGCCCGTCGATTCACCAGACCCCACCTAACCCTCTACTATAGGGGAGCAAAGTCAAAGCCCGCCCCCGATCTCGCTCCGGGTTTAATTTTTACCAACAAGACCGTGGCGTTGCGATCTCCGGAGGGTAAAAAGATAATCTTACCCGTTGAACCCTGGCTAGAAAAACCAGGATTGGCCAGCACCTGCTCCAGTCGGGAGCGTCCTTGCACCCCCATGGCGGCGGTAATCTGCCCGGCTGCCTGAGCTGATCGAATCACCTGCAGGGCATCGTAACTCAAGGCGGTACGCCAGTTAATATCGGCTCCCCACAACTGGTTGGCGGCTTGAATAAACTGGGGCAAGGCCTTTTGACGATGCCAGGGTACGGCTAACACCGCCCCTGTCAAACTAAAACCAGCTTGTTGCAGAGTTTCAATACGATAAAAGGAATCCCCTGCCAGCACCGGCAGTTTACCCTGGTTAGCCTGAACCACGGCAATGGCCGGCTCAAAGGTGGTGGAATCGGGAAACAACACTAGGGCGTCAGCACCACTACGCGGTAATTCATTCCCCGGGTTGGGCTGGGATAGATCAACGGTTTTTACCACCTGACCTCCCTCCAGCCCCAGGGTTGTGGAGAAAACATCCAGCAGGGATTTACTGTAGGAACTTTGGGAGTTATAGAAAACCACTGGTTTATTTTTGCCCGTAGATAGCATGTAGCGGGCCAGGGCGGTACCGGTAAATTGGTCGCTGGGCACGACTCGAAAAATAAAGTTAGCCCCCTGGCGGGGAATAGTTGCCAATTCAGTGGTGGTGCTGGTGGGGGCAATCATGGGCAGCTTGGCCTGCTGATACAGGGGGGCAGCCGCCAGGGTGGTGCGGCTGGTGCCGTGGCCGATCACGGCGATGATGGACCCATCTTCAATCAGGGTATGGGCGATCGCCGTGGCCCGGGCTGGATCGTTACCGTCATCGGCGATTAGCACCCGTAGGGGAATACCGGCCTGTAGGGCCTCTGTCTGGGCCTGGGCTACCCCCCGCAAAATTTCCCGGGCCACATTGGCGGAGTCAGCGATGGGCACAACCACCCCAATCCCCAGGGCGGGTTGAGAGCCAAGGCGAGCGTTATTCAGGTAAATTAGAGCTTCGGGATCGGTCCGCAGCGCCTGCCGGGCGGCGGTAAATTGGCTGACCGCAGTACCGTAGTCCCCTGCTTTAAAGGCGGCTATGCCCTGTTGTAAGTTCTGATTAGGGTTGTCCCCAAACAACCGGCGATCGCCCCGACTGATGGTTAAACCCGGGTCTGGGGTTCCCTGCCCCAATCCTGTCGGGATTTGAGCGGGTATGTCCAGCTTGGGCAGGCTAAACCTGGGTAGAGCAGGGCGGTGCCGAAAAAACCAATAGCCCCCGGCTGCCAAACCCAGAGCCAGGGCAATATAAACAATGGGGGGAGGACCGCCCCGCTGATTAGAGTTAGGGAGTTGAGTCATAACCTGGTGAGTTATCCGGGTTAAACCACTATAGCTTTGACGACAAAGTTTGGGCCAAGCCCCGTCGCCAAGTTGCCCTTAGCCGGTATTACGCATACCTGCTGCAATGCCATTAATGGTCAGCAAAGCCCCCCGTAATAGCTCACCCTGGCTGTAGCGAGAGCGAATCATGCCAGTAGCGGCCTGACTGCGGTACTGCCGTAATCGCTTCAGCAGAGCTACCTGCAAAAAACCCAGAGGAACAATGGTGCCATTGCGCAGGTACACCGATCGCTGCAGATCAGGGGAGCCATCCAGCAAGCGCTCCTGCCCCGTAATGCGCAAAACCTGGTCGCAGGTCAGGTAGAACTCTCTAGAAATCGCCTCAAACAGATGGGCAAAACGCTCCAGATCGGCAGGGTCACTGAGCTCTCGCATATAGTGCTCGGCGATCTGCAAGTCGACCTTAGCCAGGGTCATTTCGGCTTTAGAAATGACCATCTTAAAGAAAGGCCACTTGTGGTAAAAATATCGCAATAGTTTTAAATGCTCCTCGGGAGCTTCCTGCACAAACTCTTCTAAAGCCGTACCAACCCCGTACCAGGAGGGCAGTAAAAAACGAGCTTGGGTCCAGCTAAAAACCCAGGGAATGGCCCGCAGACTACTGAGGTCCTTGCGTCCACCCCGACGAGCCGGGCGAGAGCTAATTTGTAGCTGGCTGATTTCCTGAATCGGGGTAACCTGATGGAAGAAATCGACCAGATCGGGTTGTTCATAAATTAACTGGCGATAATGTTGACGAGACCGGGCCGCCAGTTCTTCCATGGTTTGATTCCAAGGCTCAATGTCATCGAAGCTATTGCTTAAAATGCTGGCCTGGAGTACGGCTGAGGTAATGGTTTCTAGGTTGTAAAGGGCCAGATCGGAGAGATTATACTTAGAGGCCAGTACCTCACCCTGCTCAGTAATCTTAATCCGCCCCTTAATACTGCGCCCTGGCTGGGCCAGAATGGCCTCGTAGGCAGGCCCTCCCCCCCGGCCCACCGACCCACCCCGCCCATGGAAAATTCGCAAGGCCACCCCAAACTCGTCGGCAGTAGTCTGAAGGGCCCGCTGGGCTTTGTGAATTTCCCAGTTACTACTTAAGAAACCAGAATCCTTGTTACTGTCAGAATAGCCCAGCATGACCTCCTGCAGTGGACCAGGATTTGGGTCTAGATCACTAGTGGCCTCTGTTTGGCTGGCCTTGCCCTGCAACAACTTTAGATAAAGGGGAATGGTGAAGAGTTCCTGCATTACAGCAGGAGCCCGTTGCAGGTCTTCAACGGTCTCAAACAAAGGTACCGGTTGAATACTGCTGAGTCCACTGGCAGGGTCGTAGAGACCCGCTTCTTTAGCTAAAAGCAGCACCTCTAGCAGGTCGCTGACATGGTGGCTCATGCTAATGACGTAACTGAAGCAAATATCGGGGCCAAACTCTTGGTGTAGCTGGCGCACCATGCGAAAGGTTTCGATGGTTTCCTGAGTCTTCTCAGAAAAGGGTAATTCTCCTGGAATCAGAGGACGCCGGGTCTTAAGCTCTGACACCAGCCAGGCGGTTTTTTCTGATTCTGATAGGTGATTGTAGGGCTGGGGTAAAACTTCCAGATAGCTGGTAATTTCTTCTAAAGCCTCGGAATGACGGGAACTTTCCTGGCGCAGGTCGAGCTGGGCCAGGTTAAACCCAAAGATCTCTACCTGGGAGATCAAGGTGTCCAATTCTTGACAATGTAATCCAGTTGCCTCCAAATTGCGCTGAATCAGGTGTAGTTCTGCCAAAAACTCTTCACCATCGCGATAGGTGGTACCGGAGCTTGGCTCACTGCTATAGCCAGCGGCCAGGGAGTCGCCCTGGTAAAGGCGCAAACTGCGTTCCAGGGTATGGCTGAGGCGCTGCTTAATGTAGGCCAGTTTGAGGCGATAGGGTTCCTGCCGGTAGCGAATCGCCAGTTGATCATAGATCTCTGGCATCTTCACCTGGTCCTGTTCCAGGGACTCCAGTAACTCCGGTAAGACCTCACTCCAGTGCAGAGACAGGCTGAGCAACTCGGTGAGGTGGTCGATGGCACTGATATGCTTGTTAAGCACCAGATTACGCTGATAGCATGCGGTTTTCCAGGTAACCTCAGGGGTAACGGAAGGGTTACCGTCTCGATCTGCTCCTACCCAGGAGCCAAAGCGGCAAAATCGATGACGGGGTGGATCCAACTCTGGGAAGGTAGTGGCGATCGCCCGCTTAAACCGCTGATAAAGCTGGGGCAAGGTATCAAACAACACCACTTGAAAATAATGCAGCGTGTAGTCCACCTCATCCAGCACGGAGGGCTTAAACTGGTGCAACTCGTCGGTCCGCCACCACAGTCGAATTTCCTCTGTTAGCTGTAGCTTCAAATCTTCGATTTCCCAAGAAGAAGCCAGACCCAGGGTCTGGGCACCTTCTTCAGCCTGATCCATCTGGCGCAGAATTCTAGCAATGCGCCGTTGCTTATCGCGAATGGTATGACGAACAATTTCCGTAGGATGGGCTGTAAAAACCAGTCGTACATCCAGTTGATCAATAAAATTCTGAATAATTTGGGGAGGAACATTCAGTCGCTTCAGGGTAGGAAACAGCCAGTGAAAGGTGCCTGCCTCCTGTCGAGAACTGCTAAAGTCTGCCACAGTGCGATTTAGCAGATCCGCCTGAAATCGTTGACCACCAGACTCATCGGCAAAACCTCTCTCCCCGTCTAACCCCTGACACGGGGCGGGGTTACTAGCCCACTGGGCCAGTTCAGAATTTTGGTAGGCGGCTCGATATTGTTGTTTTTGACCCTGTTGCTCGTAGTGCTGCTCAACAATATTGATGAGCTGAAAATAGAGCGCAAAGGCTCGGGAAGCTCGAATGGCATCTTCTAGATCTAGCCCCTCCACCACATCAACCACGGCCTTTACCCGGGCTTCGTCGGTGGTGGGAGCCTGCCCCTCTGGCGAACACATTTGCCTCAGCAGTCTCAGCAACTTCAGCAGTTCTGGACCACAGGCATGATCCAACACGTTTTCCCAGACATCTTCTACCACTCGCAGCCGGTGACGCAGTAGCCAGTCATAGGTGGAGGAAGCCGCCAGGGTCTCGGAGGAACCCATGCCATCGATGGCCGTGGTCGGTAGAATATCGCCAGAAGAATGCAGTGTAGAACTCATGGGTTAGACCGCGAGAGAACAGCAATATTGCACTGATTCTATAGGATTAACCCCGATAGAAAAAGCAATTGAGCCGGGAGGATGGTGGAAAAGCTAGACAAACCGCTGATCGCCACCCAAATATCCCTGAGGCTACCGGTATTCGAGGCATTCTACCGGCACCGGGGCGATTTTGGCTAGGGATGGATAGGGGCTTTAAGGAAATTCTCACAATCGATCCTGGGACAATCCCGGGGCACTCAGGGACCTGCTTGCCGGGGCTGGGTCTGGTCAGGTCCGGGGGGATGGTCGTGAATATTTAGTCGTGAATATTTCAAAGTAGGCAGCCGGCGGCCTTGCAAAATTTGCTCACTCAGCCACCCCAGGTGGACTAATCCTCGGGCCAGGGACTGGCCAGTTAGCATCGCTAGCAGATAGGCAGGAACAAGGGCAGCGGTCAGCAGATCGGCTGATGGTGAAGACAACCTAGGGCCACTATGGGGCCCCTGCGGGCACCATGGGATAGTCGGGTTTTTCATGATTTCACCTGCTGCGGTTATGCCCAATGTACTCGACTTTACCGGTGCGGGCCAAATCTATCTGGCTCTGGTTAGATCTGCTGATTAGGTCTGACAGTCCGGGGCTGGTCAAAAGTTTCCCTAATCTTGAGGGAATTAATCTTGAGAGAATATTGAGACCAAATTGGCAGATTGCGGTATGCTTCAGTCCTATACCGGGTGCTATTTTGAGGGTCCTATCACCCAGCGGGTTGGATGATAGGACCACTGGCTTGCTGCCAACACTTCTGGAGAGTAGACAGTTGTCCTACTAATATATGGTCGTTCCCCTATCTCAATTTTATTCCATGACCAGCGCCCCGGCGCCAAGTCTTTTAAGCTGGTTTAGAACTGCCCTGGGCCAACCCCAGGGGGTTTTTCACATCAAGCTCCGCGGCAACATTTTGCATGTCTTGTGCGAAACTCCAGAGCCCTTAGACCAAGCCACCGTGGTGCTGAAGTTGGTGCGATCGCTGCTGGACTCCCAGCACCAGTATCCCCTGCGTCGCCTCTATCCCCACATCTATCAACTCTACCTCTACAGTCGAGCCGGAAACGCTACCGCACCCCAGTGGACCGCTCCCCTTTATCTCAACCGTTTAGAGCGCCACCTGGCCCAGCTAGTGCTGGATAATCAAGATGACGAAGACCTCAAGGCCTCTCAACTATTGTTAGAGGACTACGCCCACAGCCACGGTGACCTGGCCAATCTGGGCAGCGATAGTAGCCAGGCGATTGTGCTGTCTAACCTGAGTCTGGCCCGTCGGGGCGATTTAGAGGCCATTGCCTGGTACCTAAGTGAGACCCTGAGTGCCCTGGATGTTGGGGTTTGGGTCAGCATTAAAGCGATTCCAGGGATGGCTCGCCTGCCCCGCTCGATGACCACGGATACCCAACTGCCAGACCCATGGCTCCAGGGTCGTTTCCTGCCGGATCGCCCCGGTAACCAGACGGCTATTCCCCGCCTGTGGATTTTGTGTGAGGCTACCTATAGTCCTGATCCGGCCCTGATTGCCCGGCCGACGGCTGAACGATTGCGGCTATTAGGCCTAACCCAATTTAAAGATGCTGTGCTGCTGCTACAGGTGCGGGGAGAAAGCAAGCCCGATTGGAGCTTGCGCATTGATCTGACGCCAGCGGAGGAAATGCTGCGGGAATGGGGCCGCTGGGGTGATGTGGATGCCCTGGCAAAACTGCTCAACCTGCATCTGGAGAGCTACGGGATTAGCCTTAGCCTTGCCCTCAGGGATGCCACTCTGCATAGCATTTGCATCCTGCCCGCCCAACCACCAGGGGATCGCCACCCTGAGTTGTCGGCCACCCAGGCCAACCTGGTGACCAGTTTAGCCACCCTACTGGAGGACCTGGCACCCCAGGGAATTCATCGGGCCGTGATCTACGGCCAGCCCCAGGATGATAGCCAGCCCGATTGGGTTCACTACCTCGATCTGCCGGCAGCAAGTCATGCCGCCCTGGCGGACCCACCAGAGTACCTGGCCCAAATCGGGGATTTACCGGCGCTGGCCTTTCTGCTCACCCGACAATTAAACCCTAACCTGGAGGACCGCCTGGCCACCGGGGGCATGCGGGTACAACTGCTGATTCGAGACCGGCTGCTGCACATCATGGTAGATAGCCCTCTGGTTCCCCAACGCCGGCTGATTGCTCCGCTGATTCGCAATTATCTGCAAAGTCTTTCGCCGGTTGATATCGAAGGGGTTCGTATTTATGGTCGCAGATCGGGGCAGTCTCAGCCGATCTGGAGCTACGGCCGCAACTTCTTCGCCCGCGATCGCCTGGTGCCCGAGGCAGCCCCTGAGTTCACCGCCGCCCACGGCTACGTAAACGACCTACTAGTTCGCCCCGAAGAGGCTATTAGCTCACACCAGGAACCGGTTGGACCACACCAACTGGGCCGCGGACTGGGCCAGTGGTTGTTGCGAACCCAGCTTTTTGTCAGTTCCTCTGCCCCCCCTCCCCTGACTGGCCTTGGTCGGGGCAACTCTGGAGAGGGGATTAAAATTGCCCTGGTGTGGGCAGCTGTTGGGGTCCTGGCAGCATTCCAAATGGATTGGCTGATTGGTCAACTGCTGACCCCCACCACCGCCCTGGCCAGGGCAGAGACGGTAGCTGCCAGCCCCCGTACCAAAGTTGACCAAAGCACCCTGACGGCTTTCTCCAGCCGCCCCAGCCCGACCCCCTTTACCCAGCTTAAGGGCTTTATTGACAACCCAGAGGGCCAGTCTGAGCCCAAGCAGAGATCGGCTGTGCCCCCTAATTCCAGCACAACCGCCAAAGGGATGCCGGCATCCCCTAGCTTTGCTAGCTTTAATAGTCAGCAATTAAATGAGAAGCTCACCCTCTATCGGCAGCGCCTGGCCCAGTCTGGTCCAGCCGATGTGATGATTGTGGGCAGCTCTCGGGCCTTGCGGGGGGTGGATCCGGCTAATCTGCAGAAGCAGTTGGCGGATCTGGGCTATAGCTCTGTAAATATTTTCAACTTTGGCATCAATGGGGCTACGGCTCAGGTGGTTGATCTGGTCATTCGTCAAATTCTCGAACCCGATCAGTTACCTAAACTAATCCTCTGGGCCGATGGGGCGCGAGCCTTTAATAGCGGCCGGGAGGATGTTACCTATAACGCCATCGTGGCCTCGGCGGGTTATCGTGACTTGATGGCTAGACAGGCGGTCCATGTCGGCAGGCAAACCAGCCGCAGCAGACATACCGCCGCTGATACTCCCTCCCTACCCAATAGCTACGCCAATCTAGACCATTGGCTCAGCGACCAGATGGGCCAGCTATCAAGCGCTTACCGCGATCGCGAACAGGTCAAAACCTGGCTGAGGGCCCAGATGGTTACCCTTTCCTCTGCCCTGGCTCAACCGGCAGACCTGCGTAAGGAACGACTGGATGCCCCTATGCCCGCCGGTAGCGCCATTGATTTTGATGGCTTTTTGCCCTTGTCGGTACAATTCAACCCGGCCACCTACTACCGAACCTATGCTCGGGTATCGGGTAACTACGATGGCGACTACGATGGCTTCCGCCTGGACGGCAAGCAATCAGAGGCCTTTGCAGAGCTCTTGCAGTTTACCCAGGCCAAAAAAATTCCCATCGTATTTGTTAACACCCCCCTCACCGATGAGTATCTAGATGACTATCGTCAGCAGGCGGAAGGGGAATTTCTCCAATACATGTTGAAGCTATCTTCGTCCCAGGTGGGGTTTCTATTTCGCGATCTCGGGCAGATATGGCCCCGGCATTATGATTATTTCTCCGATCCCAGCCACCTTAATCGCTATGGAGCTTATCAAGTTTCCTTGCACTTAGCCCAGGATCCTCTAATTTCCTGGCCCGTGGTCTCCCCATCCTCCCCAGCGACGCCATGATTCTGCCTTCTTTGGTTTATCTGCTGTTTTTATGCAGCGTCATCGGCATTTTCTGGACTTTACAGTCTCTCCAGGCCCGGGTTTGGTTACTGATGGTGGCGGGGCTGGTGTTCTATGCCTCCTTACAGGTGCAGTACCTGCTGCTGATGGTGGCGCTGGTGCTGGTCACCTTTTTTGTCGCCCAGGCCCTTTCAACCCCCCTGGACTGGCGCATTGCCAACGCTCGCTGGCAAGTGGCGGAGCAAGGCTGGAACCGCCGCAGATCGCGGCTGCTGGGGCTGGGTATTGCCACCAATGTTCTACTCCTATTGGGCTTTAAGTATTTGGCTGGGATACTACGGCTGCTGGGATGGTCAAACCCACTGGGGTTTAATGTGGCCATACCCAATTCCCTGGTTGATGGGGTCATGCCTCTGGGGCTAAGTTTTTTTTGCTTTGAGTGTATTGCCTATCTGGTTGATGTTTACCGGGGGTCCCCGGCGGCCTTCAATTTCTCTGATTTTGGGGCCTATAAGTTTTTCTTTCCCAAGCTGATTTCGGGCCCTATCACTCGATTTCACCTGTTTATTGATCAACTTGAGCAAGGCAAAGCCCCTGGCCTGGTTGGTAGTGTTGAGGGGGTTTGGTTAATTGCCTGTGGGGCGGTGAAGAAACTCCTGATCGCTGACCATATCGCTATTCTGGTCAACCTCAGCTTTAATAACCTACAACGAGCGGGCAGCACCGATATCTGGCTAGCTACCTTTGCCTACGGTCTCCAGCTCTACCTGGATTTCAGCGCCTATGTAAATATTGCCCGGGGTAGCGCCCTCCTGCTAGGCATTCACTTACCAGAGAACTTCGATGCTCCCTACTTCAGCACCAGCCTGGCTGACTTTTGGCGGCGCTGGCATATGAGTCTTGGGGATTGGCTCCGCAATTATCTTTACTTTCCCCTGGGGGGGTCCCGTCAGGGTTTAGCCCGCACCTGCCTGAACTTAATGGTGGTGATGCTGGTGGCGGGGATCTGGCATGGGAATAACTGGGGATTTTTGATCTGGGGAGCTCTCCATGGACTGGGGCTGGTGATACACCGACTCACCCAGGCCCTGGCAAAGGACTCGCCGGACTTCAAGGTTTTTTGGAAAACCCCGCCCGGAGTGGGGTTGGCCTGGATCCTTACTCAGTCTCTGGTGTTTTTTAGCTGGTTGTTCTTCCGTCTGCCCGATCCTCAGCAGTTCACCCTGGCTTTACAGCGTCTGTGGGGGGTGGAGGCCGATCCTCAGTTTGTCCAGAAGGTTTATCTAGAGGCCCTGGGTTTTTCCTACGGCCAGTTAGGGATTTTGTTACTGGGGGTATTGGGGGTAATGGCGATCGCCCATAGTTGTAAGCGCAGCCTCAAGGTGGAACTCAACTGGCCCCTTAAGCTCCTGCTGGTGCCCCTGTTTAGCTGGCTGGCCTGGCTATTGGCCCCAGCCCAGGCCCTGCCCTATATTTATTTTGATTTTTAGCCCCCGGCCTGGTATCAATCTGGCGGTCACTGGTGAAGACCGACCTGGGGTGAGCTACTCTTATGGGTGTAACTATTCCCCCAAACCTGAGTCATGAGTGTAGATAATACCAAGGTCAATCCCCAGGTTTTCTTTGATATCGCCATTGGCAATGTGGCCAGTGGTCGCATTGTCATGGAATTAACCGCAGATGTGACTCCCATAACCGCCGACAATTTCCGTGCCCTCTGTACCGGTGAAAAGGGTAAGGGGCTTAACAATACTCCTTTACACTTTAAAAACTCTACATTCCACCGCATTATTCCCGGCTTTATGTGTCAAGGTGGAGATTTTACCCGGGGCAATGGTACCGGTGGAGAATCGATTTACGGCAATAAATTTAGCGACGAGAACTTTACCCTGCGCCACGATCGCCCCGGTCTATTGAGCATGGCCAACGCCGGCCCCAATACTAACGGCTCTCAATTTTTCATTACCCTGGATGCCACCCCCTGGCTAGATGGTAAGCATGTGGTCTTTGGCCAGGTCATAGAAGGTATGGATGTGGTTAAGGCCATAGCCGCAGTGGGCAGCTCTAGTGGCAGCCCAGCCAAGCCGGTGGTCATTACTGACTGTGGCCAATTGGAGTAAACCAATCCAGCTCAGCTGGTTTCTCCAGACACCGTGATCACCAGCTTGTCAAACCCAAGTCTTTGCCGATCAAGGGAGGGGCTAGGGCTTTTCTAACTGGGGTTGGGCCCCGAGTTGAGTCGCTGAGGTAATACTGACGCTAGGGGTTTGAAGAAAAGTACGCAAACCCATCTCAGGGGCACCTGTAAACCATGGTAAAATTAAAAACTGTGTCGAAATAATCTGCACCCATGCCCAAATTAAAGTCTCGCAAAGCTGCCGCCAAGCGCTTTCACCGCACTGGTAGTGGCAAGATTATGCGGCGAAAAGCCTTTAAAAACCACCTGCTACAGCACAAAGGTGCCGATCGCCGAGCCCGCCTATCTCACAAGGCTCTGGTATCTGAAGAGGATGCCCCCAATGTGGAACTGATGCTACCTTACCTGTAGCCTTAGCCTTTATCCCGGTTGCGTTAGTCAATTGCCCACTCTCAAGTCTCCCTAAGGATTGTACGGACCATGGCACGTGTTAAGCGCGGTAATGTTGCACGCAAACGCCGCAATAAGATTCTCAAGCTAGCGAAAGGCTTTAGGGGGTCTCACTCAAAGTTATTTCGCACCGCTAACCAGCAGGTAATGAAGGCCCTGCGCTATGCCTACCGCGATCGTCGCAACCGTAAGCGAGACTTTCGTCGCCTCTGGATCACCCGGATTAATGCGGCGGCCCGGATTCACGGGTTAAGTTATAGTCAACTGGTGGGCCAGTTGAAGAAGGCCAATATCGACTTAAATCGTAAAATGCTGGCTCAAATAGCGGTTCTTGATCCCGATGGCTTTGCCAGGGTGGTTGAGGTAGCTGCTAAGGTCTAAGTCTAAACCCCGCGAAGCCACCCTGTGACCTGAATATGCTGGTGAAATGGGCTGTGTGGACATTGGCCATAACCCTGGGAATGCAGGCGACTGTGTTCCCAGTCTTGGCATCCGATCTGGCCTCTATCAAGGCCCGTGGCTATCTGGTGGTGGCTGTGCGGGAGGGCTGGCGGCCCTTGAGTTTTCGAGACAGTACTGGCGCCTTAAAAGGTCTGGAGGTTGATCTAGCCCATGAGCTAGCCCGACTGATCTTTAATGACCCCAATGCCCTCAGTCTCAAGGTCGTCACCAATCAGGATCGTCTGGTCACCCTTCTAGAGGATCAAGCAGACCTAGCCATCGCTGGGTTAACCATCACGCCAGCCCGCCGTCGCCTGGTTAGTTTTAGTGGACCCTACTACCTGGATGGCGCGGGATTTTTGTTGCAAGGCAGTAAAGTACGCCAGCTGGGTGACCTGCAGCGGGGCTCTATAGGGGTTTTACAAGGCTCCAGTACCCTGGCGGTGGTCCGCTACCGCTTACCCCATAGCCAGTTGGTGCCCCTGGCTACCTATGCCGCTGGCCTGATCGCCCTTGATCAGGGCAAGATCGACGCCCTAGCGGCAGACATAACCGTGTTGACAGGAATTCAACAAGAGCAAGCCAGCTATCGCCTGCTACCCGATCGCATGGCCGCGGAGCCCTTGGCTATCGCCATGGCTAAGGGAAGTTCTCTAGGTTCCCTCCAAACTCTGATTGACCAGGCGATAGGAGACTGGCATCAAAGCGGTTGGCTGCAACAACGGATACGCTTCTGGGGGCTGCCCGATGTCGCCGATCAACCGGGCTCCCGGCCATCTACTCCTTAAGTAAGTCTCCCTATGGAAAACCTTAACCTGCTGCTGATTTACCTGACGGTACTCCTGGGCCTATTGGGGGTTGCCGCCTTTTTTGTGACTCGCCAGGTGATTAAAACCCGCCGCATTGAAGCCACCCTTTCCCGGCTGCAAGCCAAACTTACCAAGGCTAAGGGTACAGCCCAGGAATACTACGAACTAGGCAGCTTACTGCTAGACAAAAAGCTATACACCCAGGCGGCCCTATACCTGCAGCAGGCCCTTAAACAGATTGATCAAGAAGAACTGGAAAACTCAGCATTGGTTCACAACGCCCTGGGCTACGCCTATTTTGCTCAGGAGCAGTATGATCTGGCAATTCGCAATTATCGCGAGGCCCTGAGGGTCGACCCCAGTTATGTGACAGCTTTGAATAACCTGGCTCATAGCTACGAGCGCAAGCAACTCATGAAGCAAGCTCTAGAGGCCTACGAGCAAGCCCTGGGCCTTGAGCCCAGCAATTCCACTGCTAAGCGTCGGGCCGCGTCTCTGAAAAAGCGCCTTACCCCTTCCCCCGCTTCAGATCGGTAAACCGCTTGGGGTTGTGTCTCCCATCCGCAAGGTCCTGATCTATACTAAATGTAAGAGTTTATCCAGGGGGCTGTAACGGTTTCGACGTTTTGACGAAAGTCACGCTGTGATTCAGGTCGAGAGGGAGTCTACTCTCGTTAATCCAGGCTCAAACCAAACGTAAATGCGAACAACATCGTTCCCTTTGCTCGTAAAGCTGCACCTGTTGCTGCTTAACTAAAAACTCTTTTAGCGAGCGTTCATAGTTTGACTCCGTTAAGAGCTATGGACAAACCCCAACGGATGCTCTAGCTGATTTTCTCCAGTTGTTAGCTAGCTAAGATTTAACCGGAGCATCCCATCGTTCGGGATAAGAACGATTCCCGCCCCGCGGATTAAAGGGGCTAAACCTGTGAATGAGTGGTGTGTTAATACTCAAAGCGGACACGGGTTCGACTCCCGTCAGCTCCATTAAAATGTGTTTTCACGGGCGGTAGGGCAGGCAGCTCCTCACGGCGTTAACCAGGGGGTGATCCCAAGTCTGTAGGATAGGTTGTCGGTGCTTTGCCTGTTGGTTTCGTGGCTAGATTGGGGATTCAACGTGGGACTGGTGCCCGAATATAAACCAGTATGTTTGATTATTAAATATCTTTCCAAAAATAGACCTGAGTCCGGGTCTATTTTTTTATCTGCGTATACTAAGAAGAGCCCCTAGGAGCGCATTCAGGTCTCTCGAATCGACTCAGGCGCCAGGGCAATATTTCTGAGCCAGCTGCTGTAGGGGTTGATAGTCAAGGGGGTTGAGACGATGCATTTTCCATTCTGGCCGTACCTGAACCAACCTGTATTCAATCGCACCCACAGGGCCATCTACAATCCCTGGCGGTTCTCCTATTTCTACCGCATTCGTTTTTTAGAGCGCTGCTGGCGTAAGGAGTATCGTTCCAGCAAGCCTTCTAATCCAGGTTGACAATCTCTTTGGCTGAAGCTGTTTTGCTCAGGACCCCTGGGTTGTTGCCAGGTCTCGACTGGGCTGAGGGTGACGGCACCTGGAATGCGCAAAGGGACGAATAAAGTTGTTTAATATGAACTGTTTCTGGTTTTTCTAGCGGCTAAGATGGGCCAGTAAAACCGGCGTGTCTGGCAGAATCTAGGCTGATTCAAGGCCATGGCTGGATTTCGACGGTTTTTAGGTCCTCGCTGGCATCACCCGGAGGATTCCTTGAGGTGCCGATTTATATGGAGAATAGAGGTAGGTAATGTTGTGATTGAGGGCTTGGTAAGCGGCTTATTCGATGGCGTTAGCATTGGTGCTGTGCTCTTAATTGTCGCTTTGGGTCTGGCCATTGTATTTGGTCTGATGGGGGTGATTAATCTTGCCCATGGCGAATTAATGATGTTGGGAGCTTATACCACCTACGTGATTCAAAATGGCGCTAAGGCCATGGGGGGTTGGGCACCGGAGACCTATATTTTTGCGGCTTTACCCTGCGCTTTTTTAGTGGCTGCCCTGGTGGGGCTATTGATGGAACGCAGTGTTATTCGCTATCTCTACGGTCGCCCTCTGGAAACCCTGCTGGCGACCTGGGGGGTTAGTTTGATTCTGCGCCAGTTTGTTCGCAGTGTGAATTGGCCTATGGCGATCGCCCTGGTTGTGTTTGGGCTTTTGTTTGGCCTGGGGGGCTGGGTGCTGCGACGTTCTAGCCGCTGGAAGGGCTTACCAGGTTGGGCTAATCTGCTGTTTTTGAGCCTATCTGCCGCGATCTCGGCTCTAGCTGGCGTGATGTTGCAACAAAATAGCCCCACCTGGTTTGGTCGGGCCTGGTTTAGCACCCGCAATGTGGATGTTACTCCCCCTTCCTGGTTACGGAGTGGCATTTCTTTGGGTACGATGCAATTTCCCTACGCCCGCTTATTTATTATTGCCACAACGATTTTGTGCCTACTGGCGGTCTATTGGTTTCTTAATCGAACTGCCTGGGGGCTACGAATTCGGGCGGTCACCCAAAATCGCTCCATGAGTGCTTGTCTGGGTATTCCCACCGAGCGAGTTGATGCCCTTACCTTTGCCCTTGGCTCAGGCTTGGCCGGTATCGCTGGGTGTGCCGTAACTCTGCTGGGTTCGGTGGGCCCTAACCTGGGGGGTAACTACATCGTAGATGCCTTCATGGTGGTAGTGGTCGGCGGCGTAGGTAAATTGGTGGGCAGCATTGTGGCTGCCCTGGTCATTGGCATTGCCACCTATTTAATTGGCTCTGGAGCTCTGGCCCTGATGGTACCTGGCGGAGAGTTGTTGAAGCCGTTAACCGACTTCTTTACCTTTTTTGCCACTACCAGTATGGCTAAGGTCATGGTATTTGCGTTGATCATCACCTTTTTACAAATTAAGCCAGCGGGTATCTTTCCGCAGAAGGGTCGTTCGGTGGAGGTATAGCTATGGATGTAACCGTTAAGCCCCGACGTTTGGCCCAGGCCCTGGGACGCAAAAAAATAGTGTTTGAAGTGATTGCCGTTATCGCTGTCGCCCTATTCCTTTTGTTGGGTTTACCTCACCTGCTGACGGACTTTCGCTTGGGATTGCTGGGCAGATTTCTATCCCTTGGTATTGTTGCCCTGGCCATTGATCTGATTTGGGGATTTACGGGGCTGCTCAGTTTGGGCCATGGCATTTTCTTTGCCTTGGGCGGTTACGCCCTGGCCATGTATCTTTCGCTAGTGTCGATTCCATCTGGTCAGATTCCTGAATTCTTCAGTCTTTACGGGGTTTCTTCCCTGCCTTGGTTTTGGCAGCCCTTTTATAGCTTTCCCTTCACCCTGGCGGCAATTTTTATCATCCCAGCCCTGGTAGCTGGTTTGTTGGGGTACCTGGTGTTTCGTAACCGAATTCGAGGGGTTTACTTCTCGATTTTGACCCAGGCTGCCCTGGTGGTCTTTTTTAACTTCTTCAATGGTCAACAAAAGTTGATCAACGGCACCAACGGATTGAAAACCAACACCAGCATTTTGATGGGTAAGCAGGTTGGCACCCCAGAAACCCAGTTTTTCCTTTATGTGGTGACGGTGGCGGTGCTGGTGATTGTCTATGCGCTCTGTCGATGGCTCACCAGTGGACGCTTTGGGCGGATGCTGGTGGCGATTCGAGATGATGAGAACCGAGTGCGGTTTTCAGGCTATAATCCCACCGGCTTTAAGGTACTGGTGTTCGCCATTTCAGGGGCGATCGCAGGGGTGTCTGGGGCTCTGTATACGATCCAGTCGGGTATTATTTCTCCCCAGGCCATGGACATTGCCTTTTCTATCGAAATGGTGATTTGGGTAGCCGTGGGAGGCAGAGCTACTCTGGTGGGAGCGATTCTCGGAGCAGTTTTAGTCAATATGGCCCGCAGCCTTTTAAGCGAACGGTTTCCCAATATCTGGCTGTTCTTTCAAGGAGCCCTATTTCTTTTGGTGGTTACGGCCCTGCCGGATGGTTTGATTGGTTGGGGGCGACGGCAGTTTGGCCCCACCGTCAGTCAAGCCCTGGGGCTATCGGCTGGTCCTATGGCCTACGGAGAAAATGATGAGTTAAGGGCTGATACTCTGGCAGAGAAGGAAGGTTAACTCCAGTGAGTAAAATTCTAGATATTCAGGACGTTACCGTTAGCTTTGACGGATTTAAGGCCCTTAATCACCTCAACTTTGCCATGGAGGAAGGCGAACTACGGGTGATTATTGGCCCCAATGGAGCTGGTAAAACTACCTTTTTAGATGTAATTACTGGCAAAGTTGAACCCACCGAAGGGGCTGCCTACTTCAAGGGCAAAGACCTGCGCAAACGGAAGGAACACGAAATTGCCTGCCTGGGTATTGGGCGAAAGTTTCAGACTCCCCGGGTATACCTGAACTTGAGCCCCCGTGAGAATCTGGAACTCTCCTGTAACCGGCAAAAGAATGTTCTGGCCACCCTTTTTAAGCAGACTCCCCCCGCTGAAAAGCGTACTGTAGCCGGGTTATTGGAAACCATCGGCCTGGACTACAAAGCTGATATTCCTGCCGCCTTGCTCTCCCACGGTGAGAAGCAATGGCTGGAGATTGGCATGCTGGTGGCCCAATCCCCCGATCTGCTACTGGTGGATGAACCGGTGGCAGGGCTAACCGATGAGGAAACGGCCAAAACCGGTCAACTGCTATTGTCCCTAGCTGCCAGCCACTCCATTGTTGTGATCGAGCATGATATGGAATTTGTGCGCCAGATTGCTCGTCAGGTTACGGTTTTGCATGAGGGTACGGTTCTGTGTGAGGGCACTATGGATCAAATTCAAAACGATGCTCGCGTGATTGAAGTCTATCTGGGCGAAGAAGCCAGCTGAGTCACCGGGCTTAAGTAATCCGCTGCCTACCCTGGTCTTCTATGGGGGGTCATTTAGAAACTCCCCCCAGCCCCCTCTGCTGAGACTCTGGTCCGATTGTTTATTTTTTTTGCCATGACTACCCCCCAGCCTTCCCCCTCCTATCAGAATCCCACGACGGCTCCTATGCTAACTATTACGGGCCTCAACTTTTACTACGGTGAAAGCCATATCCTCCGGGATGTGAATCTCACCGTACCCAAGGGGCAGATGGTGTGCTTAATTGGCCGCAATGGGGTCGGCAAGACAACTCTGTTGAAAAATATTGTGGGCTTATTGCAACCTCGACGGGGAGAGATTTGTTACGAAGGTCAACTAATTAATGGACTCACTCCCGATCGCCGGGCCTGCGGGGGCATTAGTTACGTGCCCCAGGGGCGAGAAATTATCCCTAGATTGACAGTTCGCGAAAACTTGATAATTGGCCAGGAAGCCCTGGGGAAACGGGGCAAGGTGAGCCAGGATATTCCTGAATCGATTTTTGAATTATTTCCTGTCCTTAAAACCATGCTAGGGCGCATGGGGGGTGACCTCAGCGGTGGGCAACAACAACAATTGGCGATCGCCCGGGCGATTATGGGCCGTCCCAGGTTACTCCTACTGGATGAGCCGACAGAAGGGATCCAGCCTTCAATCATTCTAGATATTGAGGCAGCGGTACGGCAGATTATCGCTACGACGGGTATTTCGGTGCTGCTGGTGGAACAACACCTGCACTTTGTTCGCCAAGCCGACTACTACTACGCGATGCAAAAGGGTGGAATTGTCGCCTCTGGCCCTACCCACGAATTGAGCAGCAGCGTTATTCAGCAATTTCTGGCAGTTTAGCTGAGGTGGTGCTGACTCAGGCCAGCCCGGGAAAATCTTAAGCTACTCTAAAGTTTGTTATACTAAATTTTTAAGTTAGGGATGGCGACATAGCCAAGTGGTAAGGCAGAGGTCTGCAAAACCTCCATCCCCCGGTTCGAATCCGGGTGTCGCCTTTCAAGTCGGGGGTTAAGGTTGCGGCCTGACTCTAGGTCGAGCCAGGTCGGGTGGAAAAACCAGCTTAGCTAACTTTCTTAAGAGATTAGTACAGGGCTATGGAAAGCAATGATTACCTCGCCCAACTCCTGGTAGACGGCTACAACATGATTGGAGCCTGGCCAACCCTGGTCAGGGTTCGTCAGCGCCATGGCTTTGAGGCAGCCCGGCAGGAGTTAATTGAGCTACTGGTTAACTACAGCGCCCGTAAAGGGCTGGACACCCAGCTTATTTTTGACGCCTACAGCGTCAGGTCTCCCCAGAACCAGGAGATGATTACCCCCAATCTCTCCGTTTGTTACACCGCCTTTGGCCAAACCGCCGACAGCTATATTGAGCGAGTCTGCGCCCAGTTGCGCCAATCCGCTAGGGGCAAATACCGGGTGATTGTCGCCACCTCTGACCGCAGTCACCAGCTCACGGTTGTGGGGTACGGGGCTGAATGGATGTCTGCCAGGCAACTCCAGGGGGATATCGATGTTACCCAGCGCCAGGCGATCAGCTCCAGCCACCGGCGACTCCAGCCCCAGTCGCTGCTTAGCCACCTCAATCAGGAAACCCGCGAAAAGCTAATGCGGCTGAGGTCGGGCTGAGGTCCCTGCGATTGCCCCTGACTCCAGGCCCAGCCATGGCGGAGAAATCCTGGCCAAGGGTTGTCAAGGGAACGGGTTTGTCGCTACTATGTTTACTACTTCTTGATCCTCAGTAGCTCAGTGGTAGAGCGGTCGGCTGTTAACCGATTGGTCGTAGGTTCGAATCCTACCTGGGGAGTTATGCATGCCCTGATTACCCCTGACTGGTTAAGCCGTTCGGCCCTGGAGGTAGCTCCTGACCTATTAGGCTGCCGCCTGGTGCGGCGTTGGCCTGATCAGCGCCAACTAACGGCGGTGATTGTGGAGGTAGAGGCCTACACCGCCACCGATCCCGCCTGTCATGCCTATCGCCGGCAAACTCCCCGTAATCGGGTCATGTTTGGCCCAGCGGGCTATAGTTATGTGTACCTGATCTACGGTATCTACCACTGTTTTAATGTGGTTACCGATCGCGACCAGATACCCGCAGCCGTGCTGGTTCGAGCCGTAGAACTGGTGACAATTCCTGACTGGCTGCAGGGCTACCGCCAGGAAAAATCCCACCGTTGGGGTGCAGGACCTGGCAAGCTCTGCCAGCTGATGGATATCGATCGGCGCCTCAGCAATTGTCCCCTCCAGCCTGCCAGTGGTCTCTGGCTGGAGCCACCCGACGCCGATGGGCAACAACGGTTAAGCAAGCCGAATAAT
The DNA here is from genome assembly GCA_018970085.1 of Cyanobacteria bacterium REEB459. GTDB lineage: Bacteria > Cyanobacteriota > Cyanobacteriia > Phormidesmidales > Phormidesmidaceae > Nodosilinea. The sequence goes on along the minus strand of JAGWXD010000022.1, from coordinate 6,194 downwards.
CAGGTACAAACCACCCGGATTGGCTTGACCCAGGGCACTGACCTACCCTGGCGCTGGTATCTGGGGGACTCGCCATCGGTCTCCCGACCCTAGCCGATGCCCCAGGCTAACACCAGGACGCCTCCCCCCCTGGATTATGGAGCAGTTCCCGGATATTAGCGGCTATCACCCGATAGCCAACATTACCGTTTAATCGCTGCCGACCTTCGTTAAAGATCAGGGTTGGACTCACCGATACCCCATGCACCTTCACCCGGTCAAAGTCCTTGGCCAGTTCTGCATAGGGCTCACCGGCGCTTAGCAACTGCTCAAGCAAGGGAATGGGTAAACCCAAGGAGGCGGCGATCTCAACTTGCACCCGGCGATCGGCAATATTGGCTGACTCCCCAAAAAAGGCCTGACGAAAGGCCCAGATGGTCTTTTCAAAGAGCTTTTCCGAGGCCGGCACCAGACCTTTCTTTTCCAGTAATTGGACGCCATGGAGAAACAGGTGACAGCTCAAGGAAGATGGGGGTACCACCTGGTTCCAGACCTGGGGGTGAAGGGTGAGGTGATCAAATTTCTCCACAATCTCTTCAATATGGGCTCTATAGCCCTGTAGGCCACCGCGATCGCGCCAGCGATCGGCTAACTTTTCGGGAGCGTTACCAAACACTGAGACAAAATGATATTCAAAGGCAATCTTATCCTGAAAGGTAGCCTGCAATTGGTCCAGGCGAATTTGGGCAACGTAGGCCCAAATGCAAAGAACATCAGAGAAATAGGAAATACGAATGGGTTCCATAGAGCTTGGCAATGGCTGCTAACATGACCAGCCCAGCATTAGCCACGGGCTTGGGCCCTTAGTCAACCCAACCAATATCCTCGTTAGACATCATCGGATTAGGCTGACTGACCTGGGCCGGTTGGACTGGTACACCCCGGCTATAGCCAGGTCTGCTCTGACCGGGAGAGCGGGGCAGAATATCGACCCCTGAAACCCGACCGGAGGACTTACTCACCGGAGTAGGGGCCGACTGGGCCTGACTGAGCTTCAAAATTGTTTGTTTAGCTGCCTGCAATTCTGTTTGGGATTTGTCCAGTTGATCCTTAAGTTCAAACAATCGCCCCTGGTGAGCCTCCAGATCACTCTGCAAAGCCTTTACAGTACTGGCCAGGGCAGCTTTCTCGGCTTCGACCCCAGCCAGGGCCTGCTGCAACTCGGCAAGGCGAGGGTCTAAAGCACTTGGGGCAGGGGGTTCGGAGGGCACTGATGGCTCAGGGGCAAGCTCGCTACTGCTGCTATGGAGGGCAGCAGCGGTACCACGGCGCCGGGACAGGGGGCGACGCCCCTCGGGTGGGGGTTCGGGACTAGGCAGGTCGGCGGCATCGGATTTACCAGCTTCTTCCTTCAACAGGTCAGAAAGACGTTTCTTAGTCATAGGGGTTCCAGTCTTGCTCTATTTCTTCAGCAACTCGACAATAGTCAGATCGGGCTTCCTGGGCATTTTGACCATGCCAATGCAAGACAGGAACTCCCTCCAGCGCCGCCCGCTCGTGGGCTTTGTAAGCACGAATAAAGGCTTTACAGGCGGGTATGTTTAAATCTAGCAGGGTTCTTTGTGCCTCGATTGCCTCCCCTACACTGCGGGAATCTACCTTTGTTAACAATACTCGATGGGGGACCCCCTGGGGCGACACCGCTTGATTAACCGTAGTAATCAGGGCCGCTAAATCCATGGGAGCGGGGGGGGTAGGCAGTAACACGTAGGTCGCCATGGGCAACACCAGGGTAAGGGCCGGGGAATGCAGCGCCGGCGGAGTATCGACGATGATCAGATCATGGTGATAGCTCTGGCTTAACTGCCCCAGGGCGGCTGCGTCTGCAACCTTAACACTATCAAACCCCAGGGCCCTGGGGCTGCGTCCAGTCCACCACAGGGCCGACCCCTGGGGATCGGCATCCACCAGAAGCACCGATCGGGTTTCTGCAAAAATAGCCGCCAGGTTCACCGCAGTGGTTGTTTTACCCACTCCACCTTTGCCATTCAGAACCACCAGCAGAATCGGTTGGTGTGCAGGTAGTGCCATGGGGTCTCTCTCGGGGGTCTGCTCAACTAGACCCAATTAGCTAAAAAAATAACTAATAGACTCTAGCGCAATTTTTTAGCGAATCTATGTCTTTAAACAGAAGACTTACAAAAATCTCCGCTTCTTTTCCAGGACGAAGCCGAGCCCCATTTGCCATCTCGATAATCTGCGCCCAAACCCCTATCAGGCCCGAGAGCATCCGCTACAGCCCCACCGCCTGGGGGATTAAAAAGCTAACTAACCCCTGGGGTTAGACGTCTGTCCCAGGGGCAGTTAGGTGAAACCTCAAATTAATTTCACCAACTTCAGGCTGAAGTACAGACCCAAGGCGAGACCCACCATCCCGGTCAGAAACAGTGCAAAGGCTAGAAACCCCATGATGGTTCTCCACGTCGTCTACATCCCCTATTCAACCACAATAGGGACATCCCTGGGCGAGTTGCTAAGGAGGGCAAATAAACATTAAGGGGGCTGCTATACTGTAAATAAATGTGTAGTTGCCGCATTGGGTCGGGTGCTAACGGTACGCCTTATTCGCCTATGGCGATTTTCGGCTCAGGTTTCTCTGGCAGCAGGCGTAGGCTGACTCAGATTGTTAATATATTGACTTTATGGCCGCTCCAGATTTAGACCAAATTGCCCTTCAACTAAAAAGCGAAAATTCCAGGGATCGCATGCTGGCTCTGGCTTCTCTGCGTGATGTCCCGGCCCCTCAGGCGGCTCCTTTGATTCGCCAGATGATCTATGACAGTAACTTGCAAATTCGCTCCATGGCGGTTTTTGCCCTCGGAATCAAGCCCGATGACCAGTCCTTTGAGATTTTGATTAATTTATTAACCACCGACGCTGACTACAGTATTCGGGCGGATGCGGCTGGGGCCCTGGGCTACCTAGAGGATGGCCGAGCCTTTGAGATTTTGGTGCGCTGCTTCTACGAAGATACGGATTGGCTGGTGCGCTTTAGTGCCGCCGTTGCCCTGGGCAATTTAAAGGACAGTCGCGCCCATGATGTCTTACTGCAGGCCCTGGGGAGCGATGAAGTGGTAATGCAGCAGGCGGCGATCGCAGCTTTGGGAGAAATCGGTGACATGGAAGCCATCCCAGCCATGCTGAAATTCGTTGAGTCAGAGGATTGGCTGGTGCGCCAACGGCTAGCGGAGGCTCTTGGTAACTTGCCCAGCCCCCAAGCCAAATCAGCCCTGCGGTACCTCGAAAAAGACCTTAACTTTCAAGTCGCAGAAGCCGCTCGCCTCTCCCTGGATCGGCTGCCACCTAGTTAGTGGTCAGCTTCAGATGCTGCGGCCAATCCTTTAGTTATCGACAGAAAAGAGCTGTAAATTATAACTACTAATGATTACCATTCACCCTGGGGAGCAGGGAAGGCATGGGCACAGTTCGGGGTTGGAAAAAGTCTGGGCCGGCCGTTTGCAGGCGGCCAAACCGCTGGTGGTCCTGGAGCGTGATGATTTTGGGTGGCCTAGCTGCCATCCTGACCGCCTCTCCCGGCCGCGCTGCCAGTGAAATTGTGGTTTCCTACGGCGGCTTTGAGCGCAGCTTAGCGATTGCCGATCTAGAACACTTCTCCCAGACCGGTGAGCTGAGTCCCCAGCTGCAGGTCTACATTTGGCAGTTGCAGTGGTCCCAGGACAGCTTAAATCAGATCCGTCAGGTTTTAGTCACCCCAGTCCGCAACCCTGATGTGGTGGCGGTTTCTCAATTTCTTTACACCGAGCAGGGGCAAATTCTGCTGCAACAGATCACCCGGGCGGTGCAGGCTCCTGTACGTCAGGCCAGTTTTTCGGCGCTGCGGGCTGCCCTGATTCTGGCGGCGGCCAGCCATAGCGATGACCTTACTTTTTTAGATGTTCTGCGGGCCTACCCCCTAGCCACTATTCGAGTTGACCTGGTGGGGGTATTGACCATCGTCCAGGAGGTTAATCAGGCGATTTTACAATCAGGCCAGGCCGTTGCCAGGGTAGAGGCGATCGCTAAACAGCAAGCTGAGGCTAACCCCCTCCCCGCCGGCATGTTTCGTTCCCTCCAGCAGATGGTCCAGGCTGACCACCGCTACAGGGTAAAACAGCATGATCTAGCAGTGCCAGGAGTGAGCAAACCAGCCACCCTATTTTTGCCTCAACCCAGACCTGGGGTAAGAGCCCCTAGCGCCGGGTTTCCTGTGATCATCATTTCCCACGGATTAGGCGGTAGCCGGCGCAGCTATAGTTACCTGGCCCAAGACCTGGCGGCCACGGGCCTGGCGGTGGTCAACCTAGAACACAGCGGCAGCAACGGCCAACAACTGATTAACCTGCTGCGGGGAGAAACCGACAGCCTTGTACCGCCCATCGAGTTTCTCCGTCGCCCTGAGGATGTATCCCTAACCATTACGGCCCTGACCAAGGCCCGCCTGACTCAACCCGCCCTGCTTGGCCATCTAAATATGGAACAGGTGGGGGTAATAGGCCAGTCCCTGGGAGGTTATACAGCTCTCGCCCTGGCTGGGGCGAGCTTTGATCAGGCTAAGTTAGCCCAGTACTGCCCCGCCAGTCAGGTTACCTTTAACCCTTCTCTGTTGCTGCAATGTCAGGCGGCTTACCTGGGCTCTCCCAACCCCAGTCTGGCCGATCCTAGAGTTAAGGCAATTTTTACCATTAGTTCCATTGGTAGTGCCCTATTTGGGCGATCGGGCTACGGTCGCATCTCGATTCCAACCATGATGGTTGCCGGTGCCCTTGACACCGTTGCCCCGGCCTTTCCAGAACAGATTCAGCCCTTTAGCTGGTTAACCACTCCCCATCGGTATCTACTGCTGATGCATAAAGGCACCCATTTTTCGGGCATTGGTGATGGCGAGACCGGCGGTTCCGATCAGGCTCTGGCTATTCCTAGTGATATCATTGGCTCCCGCCCCGATCTGGCTCAAAACTACATCAAGATATTTGCCCAGGCTTTCTTTAAACTCACCCTCAATGGTGACGAACGGTTTCGCCCCCTCCTGCAGCCCAGCTTTGCCTGGCAATTGGGGGAGGCCAGTTTTCCCCTCAGCCTAACTCCCACCCTGCCCCCCGATCGCAATTAACTGCAGGTACACCGAGGGCAGATCTGCTTGCCCAGGGCGGCGGAAGGTCTATCAGCTCAGGGCTGAATCACGTGTTAATCATAATTTTTAATTAAGCTATTCATTGACTTAAAAAGAAGAATATATTAAATTTATTAAGCCTAGGTAAATTTACTAGAGCTTTTCTAAAAGGTTTTCTCGTTGTTCCCAATGGCTAGTTTAGTCCGTGGGTTCATTGTTTTAATAGCAGGGTTTAAGTCATGAAATTAGGAAATTCTTCTGCGGCCTTAGTGGCAACCTGTTGTGCGGTGCTAACTGGGGGAATCGCCCTGGAAGCTGCCCCTGCCCTAGCCACCAGTCTTGGTGGTGAGGTGATGCCTGCCACAGCTATTGTCGGTGGTTATTCCCTCACCGATGCTGCCTCGGTACAGGCTTCCTGGCTGCCCAATGGCGGACCTTTGCCGGCCACTCCCTTTAGTCAGATCGTGAGTAGGGATGGTCTGCCTAAAAGTTACACCGTTACCGATAGTGCCTATCTCTATGTTCCGGTATTTTATACCAACAACGCTCCGCCCCCCTTCCCCGATCCCTTTCCTGAGACCCTGGCAGCAGCCCGCTTCGCACTCTTTGACCCTTCTCAAAATGACCTGTCAGGTGCAGTTAGGGTTGATGGTAAGACCACTATTTTAGGGCCAGAGTATCTGGTGGGGCCGGTTAGCTTTAGCCAGAATGGTAGTACCTTCAAGCAATATCAGCATGGAACCTTTTTAACTCCCCTGGCACCAGGACTCCATAATATTGAAGTTGAGCTCTTCCAATCGGGAATCTCTCAGGGGAGCATTGCTTACAGCCTGCAATCGCATCCCACTGCTGTGCCGACTCCAGCCTTACTGCCTGGCCTGATTGCCTTTGGCTTAAGGGCGCTAGGCAAACGGCGGGCAGAGGCCAGGGACGCTGCGGAGGTATAATTTCCCTTAAATCCCGGTGAAGCCCTTAAGGGCAAAGACTGGGTGGGGTTGAGGTGGCTGGGGTCATCCTTAGATCTAGTTCAGAGGGGGTGGCCAGG
>JAGWXD010000068.1 GCA_018970085.1 Cyanobacteria bacterium REEB459 | reverse complement strand
TCGGCTCAATCAGTTCAAACTGGTCGCGGGTCAAATTGCTGGTGTAAGCTTTACTCATGGCTCTCACGATACTAGTTGATTTGCACTACTAGCTTATACCGTGTGAGCTTTTTTACTAACTATCCGACTTTTCAAACGCCCTCTTAGACCACTGGCACCCCAGCATCGGATTTTTGCATAGGAGCAACTTTCATTAACATCCGGTGAACTTGGGGGCAGCTCCCTATGGCGACAGTAATAGTTGGGGCAGTATAGGGATATTAACGCCTTTAAAGTCTCTATTTCTAATCTCCTATAGCTAAACCAACCCCTGGTGCCCACTTGCGCCAGGGGTTATTTAATGGGGATGGACTAGGGCCTGGTAAGGTTCTGACCCTAAATGGATGGGGGTTGATGGGTTAGTCACCGCAAATACTACCCTCTCATTTTTAGGATGGGGTCGAGTTGGGTTTTAAGTTGGGCTGGGGTGGCAGGATAGGCCGGCTGGGGACTGGGTTTACGGTCTGGCCTGGGACGAGGGGAAGGTTGGCAGCTCGGATTAAGGTTAGGCCTTTCTGAGAAGACAGCTACGATAGGTTACAATTTTCGGGTTTTGATCAGAATGGTTGTCGATCCCCAATCCCGGTGTTAGGGTCGGTAGGCAATGGTTGATCCAGTCCTTACGTTAGGAGAATAAAACCATGGTCCTATCTATCGCTAAATCCCTTGATTAGGTGACCCACTCAGTCGGGAAAAGGGCTCTATCCTTCCAGACGCTGTAGAGACCGATTCTAATTAGGGTCACCCCTGGCGATTGTGCCCATTACTTTTTTACAACCTTGATCCAGGCAGTACCCGGGAAACTCCCCTAGGGGGTTAATTACCCTTCGGTTGGCTGCCATCTCACTGCGGGGTTTCCCCGCAGAAGGAGGACAATAATGAACTTTAAAGGAAAAACCGCCCTGGTTACCGGGGCGTCTCGAGGGATTGGGCGAGCCATCGCCCACCAGCTGGCCCAGCAGGGCTGTCAACGAATTTTATTACTGGCCCGTAACCGCGATCGCCTCTGCCAGGTAGCGGCGGAACTGCATGGGTGGGGGGCCGAAGGGATAGTGCTGGCCGTAGATTTGGCGGACCCCATCCAGGTGAATGTGGTGATTGCCCAGGCCTGGCAGCAGTATGGGCCGGTGCATCTGCTGGTTAACTGTGCCGGGGTAGCCCACCAAACCCCCTTTCTGCAGGCTAACCTCCCCCAGGTGCAGGCGGAAATCTCCACCAACCTGGTGGGGCTCTATACCGTCACCCGCCTGGTGGGCCGCCGTATGGCGGTGCGCCGGGAGGGTTGCATTGTCAACGTCTCCAGTTTGATGGGCAAGGTGGCGGCCCCCACCATGGCCACCTACTCCGCCACAAAGTTTGCCATCCTGGGCTTTACCCAGGCCCTGCGCAGTGAACTGGCCCCCTACCAGGTGCGGGTGGTGGCCCTGCTGCCCTCCCTCACCGACACCGACATGGTGCGGGGGTTTGACTGGTTTCGCTGGGTGCAACCGGTCAGCCCAGAACAGGTGGCCGAGGCCCTGGTGACGGGTCTGCGGCAGGGCCGCCGGGAGATTCTGGTGGGCTGGCAGAGCCACGGTGCGGTGTGGCTGCAGCGGATCTTCCCCGGGTTGGTGGAGGCCCTGGTGCAGCAGGCTAGTCCTGCGGTCAAGGCCACGGCCCCCTATCCCCTGGGAGAGCGGGCCTCCAGTTAGGGGCCAGTTGATCGGCAAAGGCCCTGGCTCTATCCTGGGGGTCCTTACCTCCAAGATAGAACCAGGAGTTTTACTCCGGTCCTATGGTGGGGGGCCCGGTGACAGATAGTGTTGATCGAGACGGACGGCCAGGTCCCTCAGGCTAGTGGCCGAGATCACCTCTGAGATAGAAACATTAATGCTATGGTGCGCTTGACCCGTCAGCTGGGCATTTAGGGTGTTGGTGAACTGGGCAATATCGAGGGAAGCTAGCCCGCATTCCTCCAGGGTCCACTCTGCTTTAGCCTCCAGGCCGGTGATGTGTTGGACGATATGGATCAGTTCAGCCAGGGTATCTCCGGTGGCGGGGGGGGCACTGGCTAATCGGGGCGCCCAACCCCGTCTCAAAACTCCATCCAGGGGGCGCACTAGCCTGGTAAATAAAACCACCAGTATCACCAGCCCCCCAAACTCGTACCACTCAATTGGGCAGGGTTGGGGGCTAAACCAGTAAAAGGCTTTGCGGTAGCTCCACCAGTTCCACCACTCGCCCCGGGTGAGGGCGTAGTACCACTGCCCCACCATTTGATGGAAGAGGAAACACCCATAGACCGTAGGGGCCAGCAGGCGGGTCATCCCCCTTGACCGCAGCACTCTGGCGGTTAGCCCCTGCCCGGTGCTGAGGGTGAAAATCCAAACCAGGGTGAGGGGGGCAAACAGCCGGGCGTAGAGGTCATCCCAGATACGGTTAACCAGGGCGGGATCGGCACTGCTATTGGCTGCCCCGGGGCGCATCCAAAATTGATGGCCATCGGCAAAGTTCCCCTGGGCGATATGGGCCAAACTGATTCCCAGGACCATCAGCGTGATGGCATCGGCAATATAGCCCCAAGGCTGGCCGCGTTGCCGCTCCAGGGGGCGAATGGCGTCATATAAAAAGGCCCCGGCTATACCCACCACGAAGTAGATCATCCATAGGGGTGAAAACAGATAAAAATCCAGCATGAGGGCGTTGTCGGCGGGGGTGCCGGTGGCTTTGGCAGCGTAGCCAAACCAGAACACCAGCAACAGCACCAGGTTTATCCCTAAAATTCCGCCGATCAGGCGCAGTAGGGAAGGGAGTTGGCCGCGTTTTTGGTAGAGAGCATTGTAGGCAAAGGGAAAGATCACCAGACATTGACAGTACACCGAGATGTACCAGAGGTAGTAGCCTAAAAACCAGGTGGTTTTCCAGAGGGGGGTGGCCTGCAGCCCCGCCAGGTATACCCCCAGGGTCAGGCCCAGGTTAGCGCCCCAGGAGGTGGGTATCCAGGGGGTGCCCTCGCAGAAGAGGCGCTCCAGATCGCCCCCCTGGGCAACCCAGTGAAAGGCTGGCGAGAAGGTCGCCGGTCGGCAACTGACCAGCAAGTGAACCAGGCCCAGGCCCACCGCTACTAGATAGAGGGGGTAGATCTGGGCAATACGGGTTTTAATAAACCCCAGGGGCTTGGTAATTGGCGATGGCATGGAGACCGCCAGAGAAAACCCCGACAGGGTAAAAAAGCTGTGAATATGCCAGGGAAACTGGCGCAGGTTGGCAACCGGACCCAGAGAGGCCTCAGACCCAAAGTGCATTAACATCACGTAGCACACCAGCACAAACTGGAATCCAGTCACCACCGACCAATCTAGTTTGGGCTTTTCCGACCCATCGCCGGGGGCCGGTTCAACTCCACGGGGGGCGATGCCCAGCACTTCAAACAGGCCCCGCCGCACATACTTGTGGCTGGCGGTCCTGGGTAAGTCTTCCCCCTTGACCAGCCTCCAAACGCTGGGGTATTTATAGGCGGCCAGGCCCATGTCTCTTAGCCAGGGTCTGATTTCCGTCAGCAGGGTGGGCAGGGTGACCCGGCGGGGAATAGTAGGGGCCAATACTAGGGCACAACCCACCTCTTCTCCATGGATCTGGGAGGGGACTGAGAAGCAAACCGCCTCCTGAATCCAGGGATGTTGGACCAGCAGGGTTTCCACCTCCAGGGGGGCGATCTGTTCTCCCCCCTTTTTGATTAACTCCTTGACTCGACCCCCCAGGGTCAGGGTCCCCTCAGCATCGGTCTGGCCCAGGTCGCCGGTGAGAAACCAGGCATGTAAGCGGCCATCCACGGGCGATCGCAGCAAAAACCAGGCCTGTTGATTCGCCAGGGGGTTATCAAGATAGCCGCTAAACAGGGTTGAACCGGTAATAGCCACCTCCCCTTCGACCCCCGGGGGTAGGGGGTTGAGGGTCAGGGGGTTAACGATCGCCAGGGAGGCTGCGACGGGCACCCCCACCGAGCCTGGCGTTTGCTGCCATTCCTCACCGGTGCGGGGGGGTTGGCAGATGGGCATCTGCTCCGACATGCTGTAGGTGGCCACCACTGGGCACCCATAGGTTTTCTCCAGGAGTTGGAGATCGGACTCCTGCAGGGCCGCCGCCCCAGACCGAATCAGGCGAAGCTGATGGGCGCGCCAGACTCCATCCTGGTCAAACTGAAGGGTGGGGGTGTTGTACAGGTAGCGGACTGTGGCGTTGTGGATGCTCGGCACCGCCGAGTACCAGGTGGGGGCAGGGTTGGAATGGGTCAGGGCCTCGACCATGGTCTCTGGGGTATAGGCCCCGTCACCGGTAATGGCAGCCCCCACCGCCAGACTCGCTACCACCGAGGCACTGATGCCGCCGATGTGGTATAGCGGCATGACACTGTAGGTGACATCCTGGCAGGTTAGCCCCAGGCCCTCCGCCAAAATCGCCCCATTCCAAACTAGTTGCCGCTGCCCCAGGGGGACAAGCTTGGCCACCCCGGTGGTGCCGGAGGTCCGCAATAGTAGACAGGGGGCCTCGGCGCCGTTCCTTAAGACCGGTTGGTGTTCAAAACCCGGGCGTGGATCACGGTATCGAAACAGCCCTGGGGAATCCATGTCAAGGGTTTCCGCCCGGTGCAGCTGGGCCTGTCCCGACTGGGCATAGCGATCAAAAGCAGCCACGGCGGCGGGGGGAGTCACCCCGGTAAACAGCACCAGGTGTTGGGGCCTGATCTGCTCCAGGGCCGTCCAGGTATCCACTTCACTCAGGCGCGGATCCAGAGGTGCCGCGCAGGCCTGACAGGCAATGGAGAGAAAAGCCAGGGCAGAGGTGGCACTGCCCCCAGGGGGAGCCAGGTAGGCCACCACCTCGCCGGGCTGCACCCCCAGTCGCCGCAGGTCCCCCTCTCCTCCGGGTTGGCAGAACCTCAACACCTGGCCGTAGGAGGTAAACCGCTGGGGGTCCTGGTGTCGGGCATCCCGCAGCAGTGGGGCGGTGCGGGGCTGGGCCGCCAGCAGTTCTAGCAGGGTGGTGGGCAGCCCAGCGGTCTGGATGGCCACCGCCTGCACCTGCAGGTTATCTACTACTGCCCGGGAACTGAGACCGCTGGTTTTTCTCCAGCGCAGGGTCGGGGTAGGTGCTCCAGCCCCGCCAGCCATGAAACCATCGATCAGGGTCTGTAGGGTGGGGTCCTTGGCCTGGGTTTGATCCACCCCGTGCCCCCCCTGCAGGTAGTAGACCTGGGTGTGGGTAGAGTTCATGGCCAGGGCCAGGGCCTCCGACCAGGGCCGATGGGGATCCTGCTGACCAATCAGGTGCAGACTGGGAATTTGGGGCACCCCAGCCGGCCCCGCGCCCCATCCCAAAGCCGATCGCAGTTGCCAGAGCGGAAAAGCCATGGCGGCGCAGGCAATGATCGCTCCGCGTCCCAGTCGGTCTGGCTGCAGCGCCGCCGCCATCGCACCCGGATGCCGTTGGGATAGGGCGCTGAGCAGCCATTCATCCTGACTTAGGCTGCAAAGCAGGGAAACCAGCCAGCCCCCCTCACTAAAGCCAAAAAGGTAGTCAAAGGGGCCTTCCTGTTCTAGAACCGTTAGCAGGTAGTGCAGAGTGTCCAGTAACCCCTCCAGGGTGATCTGCTCCAGGTTTCTCGGCAACCAGCCATACCAAGGGCCAGGGATCCCAGTTCCGACTCCTAAGCCGGGCTGATCAATCGGCCTGGGGCCATGCAGATAGAAGATGTGGTACTGAGGGCGTAAAAGTCCCAGGTTGTTCAGCTGCAGCTGGGTGACCTGGCGGTTACTGCCACTGCCATGGAGGGCCAAGAGCCTGATGGGGGGAGATGCGATCTCGGGGGAAGGGGCTGCCATAGGGTTAGGGAGGGCCGAGATCACAGATCTGCTGGTGTTAGAATCGACCCAAAGGCCCTGAAGGTTACAAAGAGGGATAGCCCTATGGTACAAACAATCGCCGCAGATAACCTCACCCTCTACGATTTGCAGCAGCATTTCCAGTTACAACAAACAGAGGATCCATTCTTCTTTTCAGAGTGGCAGGAGAACCTACCGGTACTGACAGAATCTGAGCAACAAAGACTATCCCGGGTGCGGCAGATCGTGGCTAATCTAGAGCAGCGATCTGTTCTGGAAAATACCGTCAAGCTAGCCGTCGTCGCTCCCCTGCTAGATTTGTCAGGGCTTTTTCTGCCACCTTTTTATGTCAGTACAGAAAACTCTGTGGAAATTGAAGCCAGGGATGAGACCACTCTGGTGCGGGGTCGCATTGACATCCTGGTGATCAAGGACCAGCTTTGGGTACTGGTGATTGAGTCAAAGCGGGCCGAGTTCTCCCCCAAGGTTGGCATTCCCCAGATCCTCTCCTATATGCTAGCTGCTCCCCAGAGGGGGTTGCCCCTCTATGGGCTGGTTACGAATGGCACCGATTTTGTTTTTCTGAAGCTCCTGCGACAAGACCATCCCCTCTATGCCCGCTCGCGGCAATTTATTTTGGGACAGGATCATGACTTAGAACAGGTTTTACAAATCCTCAAGCGCCTTGCCGGCATTGTTGCCCAACTATAGAAAGGGGCTAGCTCAAGAACATCTCCCGGATAAGGCATTCGCGAGACTTGAGTTGCTTCGTTACCTGGATCGTTCAATTCTAAGATTCTGGGGATAGCTGGGGTAGGGGATCGGCCAGACCAGGAATAGTCTGGAGGGGCGCTTCGATCTGCACCTGCAGCGTATTGTTCATCAACGCGAAGAAAACGTACTGCGATACCAGGTGTATCAGGTCCACCAGTTCCTGGTTGCTCAAACAACTGCGGTAACCTGTCCAGGCGCTAGGGCTGACCGTGCGCTGGTTCACCATCTCGTCGGTGAGGTACAGCAGGCTGGCTTCCCGTTGGTTAAAGGTGGTTTCATAGCGGCCCTGGCGGACCGATTGCAACTCATGGTCGTCAATGCCAAACTCGCGGCCAACCGGTACATGGTGTTTCCAAACGTAGTCACTACGGTAAAGACAAGCCATGCGCAGGATCACCAACTCCTGTTCTCGCACGGTTAGGCCCATCTTCGATTTGCAGGTCACCCAGTAATCCAGGAATGGCCCCATGGTGTCGGGGTTATGCATAATCTCCCCCAGCACATTAGAGGGAAAACCTGATCCTTTCAGGCCGGAGCCAGGAATGCGCTCAAGGATGGCGACCCAGTCAGGGCGCAGGTCCTCCATGGACTGGGGAGTAATCCGCGGCGAAGTCTCGATGGGATTTACCGGCGGGAGATCGCTGGGGCATAGTAGACGAGCCAGAAGGCCTGCCTGACCCCACCCTTCACCGAATAACCGGAACCTAAACGTTCTGACCAAAGCTATAACTGGATTCATCCTTCACTCCTTGGGATGTCTGTTGGACCCAGGCTCGAAAACCCCGAGCCAGGCTGGCGAGATTGGGCTTTTCACCGGATGGGGGATCATCAACGATATTGGCACCTCTGGCACACACCCGTGGATGGGGAAAGCTGTCGGGTTGATCCGGAATAGCTTCAATCACCCGTGCCAGGGATCGGTATATTAGGGCCAGGGGAATGCTGTCGGCTGTGCCAACCGATGCTCCCACATGATTATTAAGCACGTACCAATACAGATTGGCCGGATAGCTGGCTAGCAAGTGGTCCTTCATCGTGCTCATCTGGGCGTTTTGGTCGCCGTCCACCACCACCACCTCCAGATCGGGTCGGCTGCGGGCGAGGGCCCAGCCAATTGCCAGGGTCCCCCCCATGTAGCCCAGGTTGTAAAAATTGCCCCAGCGGTCGGCGACGGCTTGGGCCGCTCGGGATGTGTAGCCGTTACAGAAGAGAATTGCCGCCTTGGGATGGGCCGCCACGATCGCGGCGATCGCCTGGTCGCGATGGACCGCACTAGCAAACCGTAGGGTGGCCGGTAGGGATAGCTCACCCTTGGTCATCCGCAGAGCCTCAAGGGGTTCAATGGTGAGTGCGGCAAAGGACGAGGCCAGCTGGGCTGTGACGGTTTTACGAAAAGCAGCTGGCGAGAGCTTTAAGACGCCCACACCACCGGCCTGGGCTACCGATACGGAAGCACGGACCTGATCTAAAAGACATCCGCCCGAGTCGGAACCAAACACGGACCTGGAGTCACCAAAAATGGTTGCCGTCAGTTCGTCAGTCCGCCTACCAATCTCTTGATGGGGCTCGCTACTGTCGTCCGGGTAGGAGCCCCGGCAAGTTACGATCACCGCCACAGGAATCTGGTAAATCGCCGGGCTGACTAAGGTCAAAAAGCCATCACCAGCATTGAACAGACCGGTGTTTTGCATATGTACCAGGGCTGGCTGACCCGTCCCAAAAAAGACACCGGCGGCCAGACCGGGAAGGTTACCTTCGTGGTTAGACATGGTTAATCGCAACGAGCCTGCCAGGGAGGCCTGAGCGGCGAGCCACTGCCAGGTGTCGGTGATGGAGCAGGGTACGGACAGAATATCTCTGATACCCAACTGTATGTACTCTTGCAAAAGCTCAACATCTGATGTCAAGGCTTTTTCTCCACCCATGTTCTAACCCCAGTTCCCCATTAATTGATAACCTCGCCTCATCAACAGCTGATTCTGCCCGGGTTGGGCAAGCTGCTATCCTTATTCAAAGCTCCTCTCAGGTTACCAGTCTGGTCAAGGGTAGAGATAATCCTTGACAGGGTAAGATTTGTGGCAGGGTTGTATAGCTTTGACCAAAGCCTGAGGGCAGGGTGAGTTGATGGCAGGCGCGGATGGAAGTTTCACCCGCTAGGGGCATGCCTCAGCGGGCAGAAGTAGGGAAATCGTGATGATCACATCTGAAATAGTTCTATACGGTAATTGGCGATCGTCCTCCTCCCAACGGGTGCAAATTGGCTTGAGGCTAAAACAACTGCCCTTTAGCTATCAGCCGATTGATCTGACCGCCGGGGAGCAACACCAACCTGCCTTCCGGCAAATCCATCCAGGGGCCCAGGTACCGGTCTTGGTGATCGATGGGCAGGTGATCAGCCAATCCCTGGCGATTTTAGAAGCCCTGGAGGAATACTTCCCCGGGGTTGGGCAGCGACTGCTACCGGAGCACCCCAGGGCTCGTTGCCAGAGCCGGGAAATTGCACTGTTTGTCACCTCCATGATGCAGCCCTTCCAACTGCCAGGGGCCACCCGGCGACGCATGGTTGAAGACTTTGACCTGGATCATCAGCCCGGTGAGGCCCGAGAGGCCTGCGATCGCTTCACCCGTCACCATCTAGCGGCCACCTTACCAGAGCTAGAACGGCTGGTGGCCCGCCAGGCGGGAGCCTTCTGCGTTGGCGATCAAGCCAGCCTGGCGGATTGCACCGTCTTTCCCCAGTTAATTGCCGCCAGCCGGTTTGGCCTAGATATTAACCAATTTGCCAGCCTCTCTCGCATCTATCAACACTGCCTGACCGTACCCGCCTTTCGAGATTCCCAGCCCGCCTCTCTAGCGGATGCACCCACCGCCGTGGCGACGGCCCCAACCCCACCGACCCGGCCAGGGCTGACCGCCGCCAGCCTGGATTATAAGGAGCCCCCCGAGGCGACCCGCCAATACCTGCTGACGGTTAACCCACCGATTCCCCAATGGGACTGGGTACGAGCCGAAACCTTTCGCCATTTCGGCCCGATCGCCACCAAAATGACAGCCCTGGAGGTTTGCTTTTTACTGCGCTGGCTGGCCCGCACCCTACAGGCCAGAACGGTCATTGAGGTGGGGGTATTTACCGGCTCCTCCTCCCTGGCCCTACTGGATGGCATGGGGCCCCAGGGTCGCCTGATGGCCTTTGATGTTTCCCCAGACTATACGGCGATCGCCCAGCAGGCCTGGGCAAGAGCGGGTTTTAGCGATCGGGTGGATCTCCGGCTAGAGGATGCCGCCCAGGGTCTGCCCCCACTCCAGAGGGATGCCAATGTGGTGGGCCAGGTTAATTTAGCCTACGTGGATGGCCTGAATAGCCAATATCATCAGAACTACGAAGACCTACTACCGCTGATGGCCAGGGGAGGAGTGATCGTGCTAGATAACATCCTTTGGAAGGGGGAGGTGGCCCAAACCATTGCT
>JAGWXD010000100.1 GCA_018970085.1 Cyanobacteria bacterium REEB459 | reverse complement strand
GGTGCCGCTACCGGCGACCGCCCAGGTAACGGCATTGACGCCGGTGGTGTTACCAGAGCGGGTAACGGTGAAGGTGAAAGCCTTGCTGCCACTATTACCCTCTGCCTGGATGGCATTGGTGGGGGCGATCGCCAGGGTAGGACCAGGGTTAGTCAGATTGGCGGCCAGTTCGTGCAGGTAAACCTCCAGGTTGGTATACCCTAGGGTAGAGAGGTTAGTGCCATTATGATTGGCAAGGTTGGGGTTAAGACCCTTGATAATCTCCCAGCTATCGGGCATGCCATCGTTGTCGCTATCGGTAGGGGCTGGTGGGGGAGAACCGGTATAGGGGGGCAACAGGGCATCCCCGTAGGGGTTAGTACTGGGACTGGCTGGATCAACGCGGTTTTCCCGCACCGGTTGGAGCAGACGAGTGTCCATGGGGTCTCGCGGCCAGGCCCCTACCCGATTGGGCAGCACCGTGGGTAGATCCAGGGCTGGGGTATAGGTAATGGTGGGAAAGGCGTGGCGCACCGCCCTATTCTGAGCCAGGCGGGAGGTGGTGTCAGGGTTGGTTACCTGGGGGTAGTCATTGCAACAATAAAACAGGGCGTAGTCCGACCGGGTCGGGTAGAGGCTCATGCGATTGCCCTGCACGTAGAGCTGATTGCTGGGGGCAGAGCTCTCCCGCAAAATCTGGTCATCCCACATACCGTAGGGGAAGCTGCTACCGGTGCGGAAGTAGTTATTCACCGCATTCAGCCGATAGTAGATGGGGTAGGGATTGCCATTGCCATCGGTGAGTTGCCCCGTATTAGGTCCCAGGGCAATGAAGAAGCGGGGATCCCAGTAGAGGTTGCTGGAAATTTCCAGATTCATGGTGCTACCGGCCGCCGCCAGGGACTCCCGGGAGGCCTCCGGCAGTCGTCCCTCAATCCGGTTAAAGAGATTGTGGTGAATGGAAAGATTATCCAGGGCAAAACCGTAGGCAGGATTGGAATAGTTGATCAACATGCCGCCGTAGAAGGAATGGCCCCCCAGGGTCTCCGCCAGAATTGAGTTTTGAATGGTGATGTTGTTGGAATAGGAGATTTCCACCGCCTCATCCGTGGCATTGCCCACCGACACGTGATCGACGATGGCATTACGGGTGTAGCGCAGGCGTAGCCCATCGTCACTGGGGCCATTCAGACCGGGTCGAATGCGGATATGCTGCAAAATCCAGTTTTCGGCAAAGTCGCTGGGGGCCCTGACCGCCTGGTCTTGATAGGGGGTTTCGTCGGTAACAAACCCCCGAATGGTAATGCCTCCCGGAGAGGTGTGGCCAGCGATGGTGGTATCCCCATTACGCAGATGGATGCGGGCATCAATCAGGCCGCTGACCTTAAATAGGATATACTTTGGCCCCGGTTGATCGATCGCCCACTGCAAGGACCCTGGCCCAGAGGCGGCGGTGGTGGTGACGTAGATTACCTGGCCACCCCGCCCCCCGGTGGCACTGGCCCCAAACCCCTCCGCCCCAAGAAAGGCGGAGGGGGAGGGCGCGCCAATCAGGCCATCACCATTAAAGTCCTGCTGAAAGTTAGCTTCCTGGGTAAAAGCTTCGCTTGAATTCAGGCCCCAGGCCCCGGTACCCGACTGGGCATTCCAATTGCTATCTAACTGCCATAGATGTAAGTAGTTGCCGGCGGTATTTTTCCAGATCATC
>JAGWXD010000067.1 GCA_018970085.1 Cyanobacteria bacterium REEB459 | reverse complement strand
GTCAAACACACCCAGATACAGTTCCAGTTGTTGACTCCAGAGCCAGCCCTGGTCAGTGGGCTGAATCGCCTGGTAGAGGCCATCCACCAGATGAAAGCCTTGAAATTCCAGGGTATTGGGGTCAAACCAAAAATAATCCGGGGTGCGGAAGGTGGTCTGGTACAGGTCTTTTTTTAGCCCTTTATCGACTCCTTTAGTGGAGTCAGATAAAATCTCCAAAATTAGGTTGGGATAGCGGCCCTGCTCACCCCAGACCACCCAACTTTTGCGGTCTTTTTTTTCGGTGCCCAGCACCACGAAAAAGTCTGGGCCTCTAAAATCTCGGGTTTTTAGCTGCTCCTGGTTGTAGTAAACCGTTAAATTGCCCGAGATGTAAACATCGGTGCGATCGCGCCACCACCACCGCAAAATCCGAATCAGCAGGTCAATCTGGTCGCGATGAACGTCACTTTCCAAGGGGGGCTCATCACTCCAGAGGTCGGTGGGGGGGCACTCAATCGCTGCCACGTCAGAGGGGGAGGCGACAACAATAGGTTCAGCAATAGGTTCAACGGCAGCAGCTTGAGACATGGGTCAGGGCAGTTAAACGCAATTGATCCAATTGTAGTCATAGGTGACGGAGCTAAAGCGTTAGGCTAGAGGGTTTTCTATGCCGATTCCCAGTCTACCCCTAGGGCCGACTAATGCAGCTTAATACTCCCTCTTGCATGCCTGGGTTGCCAGCCATGGGCCGCACCGCTACAGTCGGGGCAAAGCCTGGATAGCAGCGCACCAGCACCTTATCCTCGCTACGGGTAACATATAGGACATAGGCGGGTTTGCCGTTCAAGGTGGCCGATACCAGGCTGGGCGGGGCGGAGGCCGTAGCCAGGGCGGCTGGCTGTGACCAGAGCTGAGATAGCAACACCAGGCCTGAGGCAACTAGGGCTAACAACACCAAAACGAATCTAGAAAAAGTATTGCCCATGGTTGTAAAGGCTCTCTATCTAACTTTTCAACGGGCCCATCATGCCATTACCGACCAGGGCAACGATGGAAACCTTATATTTCTTAGCAATGAACACAACTCAACTGGGCACCAGCATCTATTCAGGCCCTGGGGCCAGCCCCTAGCTCCAATCTTCCCGGCCTCGCCCCAGACCCTTATAAACCTCACCCTGCTGATGAATAGCGCGGGTTCTGGTAAATAGATCAGCCTCTGTCAATTGCCAGCGGGCTAGGGCCTTTTGGAGATCGGCCTGGATATCCCGAGCCCCTGGAAACCCATCGTAGCGAATGATTAAACGGGCTAATTCAACCAAATTGAAATCAGAGGCATCGGCCAATAGCAACTGACTCACCGCCTGGCGATCGTCTTTGTACTGGGGGTGCTGTTGATCCTGGATAGCATCAGTCATCGGCAAGCAGGTAGGGAAAGGAGCAGAGATCAGGGATGGGCCTCGATCAGCCCACCGCCCAAGACCCGATCGCCATCGTACCAGACCGCAGCCTGACCCGGGGTCACGCCAAACTGGGGCTGATCAAACACCAGTTTGACCCGGTCAGCACCACCGGTGAGGGGAATCAGGGTTGCCCCCACCGCGTCACTGCGATAGCGGATTTGCACCGATACCGCTAGGGGCGCGTCAACGGCAGGGATGGAAACCCAATTGACTTGCTGTACGGTGCAGTCAGACCAGTGGGCAGCGCTGCGATCGGCAACGATTACCTGGTTGCGACCAATATCGAACCCAACCACGTAGAGGGGTTCAGCGGCCGCAATACCCAATCCCTTGCGCTGGCCAATGGTGTAATGGTGAATGCCGGTGTGCTGGCCTAAAACCCGCCCCGATCCATCGACAATGTCTCCTGGGGTGGGGGCCAGGTAGCGGTCTAAAAACCCCTGCATCGAGCCGTGGTGTTCAATCAAACAGAGATCCTGGCTATCGGGTTTGGCGGCGGTGTGCAGCCCCATCTGGGTGGCCAGGCGACGGGTCTCCACCTTGGTTTGGTCCCCCAGGGGAAAGTGGCAGGTGGCCAGAATCTCCTGGGGCAGATCGTAGAGAAAGTAGGACTGATCTTTGCTGCCATCGACGGCTCGACGCAATTCGTAACGGTCAGTGGCGGGGTTATGGGTGAGGCGGGCGTAGTGACCGGTGGCAATGCGATCGCAGCCCAACACCTGGCGAGCGTAAGCCAGCATGGGGGCAAACTTCACCGCCCGGTTACACTGGGAACAAGGCAGAGGGGTGATCCCCTGGCCATAGCCCGCCACCAGGTAATCAACAATCTCTCGCTGAAACAGATCGCGACTATCGACAATGTGGTGGGCAATACCCAACTCCTCGCACAACCGGGCCGCATCGACCATGCCCTCGGAACAGCATTGGCCCTTCCCCTTCATCAACCACAGGGTCAGACCCACCACCTCATAGCCCTGATCATGCAGGGTCGCTGCCGCTACGGAACTGTCAACACCGCCGGAGAGACCGACTACGATTTTTTCCATGGCCTAACTGCTCCCTGCCCTGGCTGGCTCACCTACCCAGTCAGCAATGATTAAAAATCCCGAGAATAGTTTAGCTTACCGCACCAAACTCTTGCTTGCACTGACACTCATCCCTGGTTAAACTGAGCCCATTGCTGTTGAATTTATCTTTGCCGATGGAATGGCATGTTAGCGATGCTCAAAACCTGCAACTTATTGATCAGACCATAGGTACCCATCACGTTTCTCCGTCCCAATACGAAGTTGTTCGCCGGGTCATTTACGCCACCGGCGATCTGGACTACGGGTCGATAATTCACTTTTCTGAATCGGCTTTGCCATCTGGCGCGGCTGCCCTGGCCGCCCGCACCACCATCATTGTGGATGTTCCCATGGTACAGGTGGGGATTAATCCGGCAATTCAGGGCTCCTTTGCCAATCCAGTCTATTGCAGCCTGGATGCCCTGACCCGCCCACAAAAGGGTAAAAGTCAGGCCGCCTGGGGAGTTGAAACCCTGGCCCAGCGCTATCCAGAGGCGATTTTTGTGGTGGGTAGTTCAGGGGTTGCCCTGGCTACCCTGGTGGATTTAATTGAGCTGGGTAAGATTCATCCGGCTCTGGTGATTGGGGTCCCAGCCGGCTTCCTTGAACCCGCTGTGCTAAAAAGCCGTCTGCAAGATACGATGATTCCCCACGTTCGCATCGATGGAACAAAGGGCGGTGTCGTGGTTGCCACCGCTATTATGGACGCTCTAGTGGATCTAGCCTGGCAGGCCTACGGTCAACAAGCCCAGGCGATTAGCTAGGGCAGTCCCGATTCTCCAGAGAACCATCGGGCATCGTAGTCTTGCAAAATAGCACCTGACTACGATTAACCCCCCGCAGATTCGCCCCCTTTAGATTGGCTCCCTTTAGATTGGCAGTTCCTAGGGTGACACTCAACATAATGGCTCCCTGCAGATTAGCGTTCTCCAAATTGGCATTTTCCAGGTTTGCCTGGGTCATTTCAGCTCCCGAGAGGTTGGCACCTGAGAGATTTGAGTTGGGCAGATTAGCGCCATTTAACTGGGCCAGGGTAAGGTTAGCGGCGCTCAAATTAGCGGCTTCCAGGTCGCTGAGCATGAGGTTAGCAGAGTGCAGGTCAGCACCGGTTAGATCGGCCCCGGTCAAAACCGCAATCTTAAGGTTGGCCTCAGCCAGATTGGCGTGATTCAAATCGGCTTCGTTCAAAATACAAACCGGACATTCGTTGGTATCGATTAACTTCTGGACATCTTCTGGGATGGCCGCAGTGGCCAGAGTAGCGCTATTCAACCAGAGTGTCAGCACTATCCCTAAAATCACCCATACCTGTTTCATAGGCTCTACCAATAGTCAGATCATGGATATTCTCCCATCCAATGGTCAGAGTCTGGTCAATTACCTAGCCAAAATTGCTGTGGTTGGGGATGGGGTTGGCAGGGGGGCCAGGATTTCAGGTGATCGCCGTGGCTGGGGGGAAGGGGCCAACCCTGGGCAATGCAGAGGTGGCTGAGGGCCCGCTGAAAGGATTCACCATGGCCAGGGCTATGGGCCATGGCATGGGCCAGTTCGTGACCTACCAGTTGGGGCCAGTGGTCGATAGCAATCCGGCCTGGATCAACCACCAGGGTCATGGGCTGGCAATGGAAGCAACAAAAGCCATCAATGCCCAGGTCGGGATCGAGGGGAGCCGCCCACAGTTCCAGGGGGATCCGCTGGTGCTCAGGCCAACAGTTGATTAAATGCTCTAAAATTTCCTGGAAGGTGCCGTTCAGATTGTCAATATGGTTACCGATCCAAGTCAGCGCCGCCCCATACTGATGGTGGCGATGGGGCATTTTAATCCAGCTGGGATCGGGCGATCGCTGCCGCACCTGGGCTAAATAAGCGGTGGCCCGCATCACCGGATCAACGCTGGAACTAGAGCCAGGATGGGAAAATAGGGCCATGACCAGAAACCCAGGACAGGGGTAGACACTGCCCTGAGCCTACCATCCCAGGAGCTAGGCGGCCTGGGTAACCCGTTGGGGCCGACCAAGGCGATTCAGAATATCCAGGGTGGGCTGGGCCTGGTTGAGAATATAAAAGTGAAACCCAGGAGCGCCCATTGCCATTAGCTTTTCACAGAGCTGAATCACGACCTCGCTACCGAAGGCCTTCAGACTGGCGGCATCATGCTCATAGTCGAGGAGACGCTTTTCGATCCAGCGAGGAATTTCGGCCCCACATCGAGCACTAAAGCGAACCAGGCGATCGTGGTTGGTAATCGGCATAATCCCTGGGTAAATGGGAATCGTAATGCCCTGCTGCTGACATCGATTGATAAAGTCTTCGTAGGCATCAGGGTTGTAAAAATATTGGGTGATCGCCGCTGAGGCACCGGCATCCACCTTGCGCTTAAAATTAATCAAATCCTGGCTGGCATTGGCGGACTCAGGGTGGACCTCGGGATAGGCTCCCACAATGAGTTCAAAGGTATCGCCGTAGCATTCGCGAATAAAGGCCACCAGCTCGCTGGCATAGTAAAACTCATGGGCAACCTTGGCCCCATCCTGGGGCCGGTCTCCCCGCAAGGCTACAATGCGGCTAATGCCAGCGGCCCGGTAGGTATCTAGTAGTCGTTTAAGGGACTCCCGGGTATCACCAACACAGGAGAGATGGGGCACCGCTGGTATACCGGCTCGCTGATGACAGGCCATAACAATATGGGTGGTGCGATCGCGAGTTGACCCACCCGCACCGTAGGTAATGGAAAAAAATCGGGGGCCATAGGGTACCAGCAACTCATGCTGAACCATTAGCTGACTAATATCATCTTGATTTTTAGGTGGAAAAAATTCAAAGCTAAGGGGCAGGGTATTAATGGTCATAGCTACAGGAATTTAACTAAGATTGGCACAATAACCGTCGCCAGGTTAGGGAAAAACTCCCCTAGTCTGGCGGTTCCAGGGAAACCCAGAATTGCAATTGTTCTGGGTTTCCCTCAGCTGACCTTAATACTTATAGCTTTCCGGCTTAAAGGGACCGCTCATAGGCACATTGATGTACTTAGCCTGGGGCTCGGTCAACTTGGTGATGACGCCACCAAAGCCTTCTACCATATAGCGTGCCACCTCTTCATCCAGATGCTTAGGCAGAACCTGCACTGTTAAAGCCTTGGCCTTCGCCTCCGCAGTCAGGTTAGCGAACTGGCGTTCAAATAAGAACATTTGGGCTAGCACTTGGTTGGCAAAGGAACCATCCATAATACGGGACGGGTGACCAGTAGCATTGCCCAGATTCACCAGACGGCCTTCGGAAAGCAAAATCAGATAATCCTGAGCATCATCGCTGCGATAAACCTGGTGAACCTGGGGCTTAACTTCTTCCCAACGCCAGTTTTGCCGCATATAGGCAGTATCAATTTCATTATCGAAATGGCCAATGTTGCAAACCACCGCGCCCCGTTTCAAACAGGCAAGCATGTTGGCGTCACAGACGTTAAAGTTACCCGTAGCGGTGACCAACAGGTCTGTGGTGGCCAGCAGTTCACGATTTACGCTAGCCAGGGTACCATCACTCACTCCGTTAATATAGGGAGATACCACCTCGTAGCCATCCATACAAGCTTGCATAGCGCAGATCGGATCAACCTCAGTGATCTTCACAATCATGCCTTCCTGCCGGAGGGAAGCCGCCGACCCTTTGCCCACGTCTCCATAGCCAATAACCAGAGCTTTTTTACCCGCCATCAGGTGATCAACACCGCGCTTAATGGCGTCATTAAGGCTATGGCGACAGCCATACTTATTATCGTTTTTGGCCTTGGTAACAGAATCGTTAACATTGATGGCAGGAATCTTTAGTTCGCCCTTTTCCAACATTTCATAGAGGCGGTGTACCCCGGTGGTGGTTTCCTCTGTCACCCCATGGATGGCCTCTAACAGTTGGGGATACTTTTCATGAATGTAGCCGGTCAGGTCGCCACCATCATCCAAAATCATATTGACATCCCACAGTTGGCCGTTAGGCAGACGGCAGGTTTGCTCAATACACCACCAGTACTCCTCTTCTGTCTCACCTTTCCAGGCAAATACTGGCACGCCGACAGCCGCTAGGGCCGCAGCAGCATGGTCCTGAGTGGAAAAAATATTGCATGAAGACCAGCGTACCTCTGCACCGAGTTCCTGCAAAGTTTCAATCAAAACGGCGGTTTGAATAGTCATATGGATACAGCCCAGAATTCTAGCACCCTGCAGGGGCTTGGTCTGGCGGTACTTGGCTCGAATTGCCATCAGAGCCGGCATCTCGCTTTCGGCAATAGCAATTTCCTTGCGGCCCCAATCGGCCAGGTTAATATCGGCAACCTTGTAATCTTGAGCAATTAGAGTAGCTGTCATAGTTGTTTCACTGGTTGATAGAGAGAAGACAAAGCAGTCACATATCACAGGGACAGGGAAGAAATACCATCACAATGGCTATTAATTATTGTGACCGGTATTAAGATTTATTGCTACATGAGAGACTTACTAGGTACACTTGTGCCGGGGTCAGCGAGGCAATTAGGGTACACAAGCCGATCAGTACGGCATGAAAACCGGTTGCAGCCAGGCCTGTGTCGTCGACTCCCCCCAGGCCTGACTAGCCGTTTGAACTCTAACTGAGCTTGATTAGAGTTCAACCCCTGAGCAGCCGGGCTAGAGACTAGCTCTGAGACTGCCCGCTTTATCGGTCTGCTCCCAGGTGAAGTCCGGCAACTCTCTGCCAAAATGGCCGTAGGCAGCAGTTTGCCGATAAATGGGACGACGTAGATTGAGCATATCGATTAATCCCTGGGGCCTTAGATCAAAATGCTCGCGCACCAGCAGGGCAATGCGATCATCGGGCAACTTGCCGGTACCAAAGGTATTAACGGCAATGGAGGTAGGCTCCGCAACGCCAATGGCGTAGGAAACCTGAATTTCACAGCGATCAGCCAGACCCGCCGCTACAATATTTTTGGCTACATAGCGACCAGCGTAGGCAGCAGAGCGATCAACTTTAGAAGGATCCTTACCGGAGAAGGCCCCGCCGCCATGGCGAGCCATGCCACCATAGGTATCAACAATAATTTTGCGACCGGTCAGACCACAATCGCCTACGGGTCCGCCAATAATAAACTGCCCTGTGGGATTGATGTGGTAACGGGTATCGGCGTGGAGCCAAGCATGGGGTAGCACTGGCTTAATAATTTCCTCCATCACCGCTTCCCGAATATCACTTTGACTAATATCAGCGGCGTGCTGGGTGGATAGTACCACCGCCTCAACAGCTACGGGTTGGGTATCTTCGTAGCGCAGGGTAACCTGACTCTTAGCATCGGGGCGTAGCCAGGGCAGCACCTTGTGATTACGCAGATAGGCTTGACGTTCTACCAACCGATGGGCGTAGTAGATAGGAGCAGGCATCAGGGTTTCAGTTTCGTTGGTAGCATAGCCAAACATCAAGCCCTGATCGCCAGCTCCTAGATCCTTGTTATCGGCTTCGTCAACCCCCATCGCAATGTCAGCAGACTGCTTACCTATGGCATTTAAAACGGCACAGGAGGCGCCATCAAAACCAATTTCGGAGCTATTGTAACCAATATCTAAAATCACACCTCGAACAATGTCTTCGAGATCAACATAGGTACTGGTGCGCACCTCTCCAGCAATCACCGCCATACCAGTTTTAACCAGAGTTTCGACCGCTACCCGGGCATGACGATCTTCACCGAGAATGGCATCCAATACAGCATCAGAAATCTGATCTGCCATTTTGTCGGGATGACCCTCGGAAACGGACTCAGAGGTAAAAAGACTATATTCACTCATAGATAAAATTTATACAGATATGAAGATTAACCCAATCAGCAGCTCGGCTTGCAACCGCAAAACAATGCTGAAGTATTGCTTAGAATTTTATCATTTTAGTCGCTTTTATTCATATACATTAATTATCTATACCTTAAACACGATTGGCAATACGCCTATAGGGCAGATTTTGCTCGCCTATGATTCTGGCGACTTTGCTGGCGAGCCAACATCAGCCTGATACCAGGATAAATCGGGCCCAGCGGGGATAATACCACCGGGATTCAGGGGGAATAGGTTACCGTAGTAATCTTGCTTCACCCTGGCTAGGTCGCAGGTGGCTGCTATTCCAGGTAGGTGATACATCTGGCTTAGGTACCGACTGAGGGCAGGATAGTCCTGGATGCGGCGGCGGTTGCACTTGAATAGACCGTAGTAGACAGCGTCAAACCGAAATAGGGTGGGGAAGAGGCATACATCCGCCAGGGTGAGGGTTTCTCCCCATAGATAGGGCTGCTGAGCGAGGCGGGTCTCTAACTCATCGAGGGTGTCAAAGAGTTCCCCACAGGCCTGGTCGTAGGCCGCCTGGGTTTGGGCAAACCCACAACGATAAACTCCATTGTTAACGGTGTGGTAGAAGCGATCGCTACAGCTATCTATGGCCGCCCGCAGAGGTTCGGGATAGAGATCGACCTGGGCCTGGGTGGCAAATTCCTGCCAGGCCCCATTTAAAAGTCGAATAATATCGGCGCTTTCGTTGTTGACCAGGGTGGCCTGTTGTCGATCCCATAGCACCGGTATGGTGGCCCGCCCCCTATAGTCGGGATAGGCCTGGCGGTAGAGTTCGGCCAGGGTCTGGCAACCGCGAAAGGGGGTGGTAAAGACCCAACCACCCCGTTCAGGAGAGGGCTCTACCCAGATCAGAGCAATAGCGTCCTCAAGACCTTTTAAGGCCCGAGTGATTAGGGTACGGTGAGCCCAGGGACAGCCGTAGCTAACGATCAAGCTATAGCGCTGAGCCGCAGGGGGATAGGGACTATCGGGGGCAATTGGGTGACGGAACTGACTGGCGGGACGCAGGTAATCACCAGCTTGACTGGGGGGGGCCATCTTAGCCATCATCTGCTGCCAGAGGGTGGTCCAAACCCATCGGCCAGAGCGAATGATCAAGCCTGGTGGTAGAACTCCCTTTGCCGATGCCATGGCTCCTTCCCTATCAATGACCAACCGAATCGTTGCCAGATTTCCCAATTCACCCGTAGGTTAACCGGCTACTTAAAAATCCCCCGCCAGGGCTGGCACACAGCGATCGCACAGCAGCGGATGCAGGCGGCTGTGTCCTACGTGGATGGAATAGTTCCAGCAGCGATCGCACTTCTGCCCCGCTGCCGCCGTCACCCCCACCGCCAGGCTATCGGTCTGACTTTGGTAGGGCAGGTCCGCCAGGGCGTCCGGGCTATCCAGCAGATCCACCTGGGACACCAACAGCAGATAGCGTAGTTCATCCACATGGTTGGCCCCGGCGGCAACGGCATCGCCGGGATTGAGGGCTGCCAGTTGCTGGCGCAAATTGGCATCGGCCACGTAGATCAGGGCTTTGGCCTCCAGGGAAGAGCCGATCGCCTTGGCGGTGCGGGCCTGTTCTAGCACCCGGTTGACCTCCTGGCGCAGGCTGCGTAGGGGGGTCCAGCGCTGGGCCAGGGCCGGTTGCTGCCACTGGGGGTCGAGCTCCACCCAACCGGCCTGAAACACCGAGGCCTGACCCTTGGGATAGGGCAGGTTTTGCCAGATATCCTCCGCCATGTGGGAGATCACCGGGGCGATGGCCCGGGCCAGGTTTTCCATGGCGATCGCCAGCACCGTCTGGCAACTACGCCGCCGGAAGGAATCGGGGGCGCTGATGTAGAGCCGGTCCTTAGCGATGTCCAGGTAAAAGTTGGAGAGATCCACCACGCAAAAGTTCTGCACCGCCTGGAAGAACCGGAAAAACTCGTAGGTTTCAAAGGCATCGGTGATATCGGTAAACACCTCACTGATGCGGTGCAGCATGTAGCGATCCAACTCCGGCAGCTGATGGTAGGGCACCGCCTGGCGGGCCGGGTCAAAGTCGTGCAGGTTCCCCAACAGGAAGCGGGCGGTGTTGCGAATCTTACGGTAGACATCCGCCATTTGCTTGAGGATGGTGTTGCCCAGGGGCACATCGGCGGAGTAATCCACCGAGGATACCCACAGCCGCAGCACATCGGCCCCGTAGGGGGGGTCCTGCTTTTGGTTTTTGCCCCCCTCAATCACCACCGAGGGGTCCACCACGTTACCCACGGATTTACTCATCTTGCGGCCCTGTTCATCCAGGGTGAAGCCGTGGGTAAGGACGGTTTTGTAGGGGGCGTGGCCATGCACCGCCAC
>JAGWXD010000021.1 GCA_018970085.1 Cyanobacteria bacterium REEB459 | reverse complement strand
ATCCCCCCACCGCCAGGTAGGCGCAGGGAAACAGCAATATGCCGGACCAGCCAACAAATACAAAGCGATCGCGCTTTAGCCAGTCGTCAAGGACGTCGAACCATCCTCGCTGGGCTTGCGCACGCCCCATTGCTATGGTCATAGGAAGTCTCCGTCAGTTATGAAGAAATTAAGGGTATATACACGGAAGATGATGGCGCCTACTTAACTTTCCCACCCGTTGGCGTGACCTCTGTCAAGTCAGTAGGGCAGAAATTATGAGTAGTGTTTACTATTCTTTACCGTAATTAATATTATAGGGCTGCCCAGGGGGATTGAAAACCATCAGGCGGCAATTCTGCCCGCCGGCGCGATCAATTGCCGCCGGGTAGTTGGGGTTACCCCAGCCCCAGTCGTAGCTGCCAACTCAGCAGCTGACCCGTTGCCCCAGGGGCGTGATCTCGCACCTGCAGGCACCAGCTACCCCTGGCCTCTAGCCCCAGCATAGCGATCAGGGCGGGGGTGGTTTTCAGGCTATAGACCTGTCGCAATTGCCGCTGACGCCCCAGGATGCGGGTCTGAATTACCACCCCGGTGCCGTTGGGGGCCACCAATGTAAGGCTGAGGTCTCCCAGAAACTGATGGTCTACGCTGACCTGGGTCTGCAAATCAACCACCGCGCCGGTTTCGGTAACGGTGAGGGGGCTAATCGCCGCCTGGGCTGGGTAATCGGGAATGGTCAGAGGGGTTTGGCACTGATAGGTCACCGCCTGTCTCAGGCTTCTGCCCCTAACGGCTAGTTGTTGGGCTTCGCGCACCGCCGCAAAGGCATTCACCTTGCCGTAGCCAAACCACGGGGAATGCCCCCTACCATCGTAGGTGCCGTACCTTAGCCCCAGTTGGGGGTCTGGATTAGGATCAACAATTTTATCAGCGGTGGTTTGCAAAATCTGCCGTACTTGAGCAGCGGTGAGAGTAGGGTTAACCGACAGCATCAAGGCCGCTACCCCAGCCACCAGGGGGCAAGAACTGGAGGTGCCGCCAAAGTCTGTGGTGTAGGAGCCAGGCCCGTAGCCCTCAACCCCGCCGCGATCGCTGGTGACCATACCCAGCCCTGGTAAAAATTGGGTGATCACTGGCCCGGTATCGACCGTGCCAACCTGGGGCAAGGCCATACTAGGGGGGGCATTGTTACTGGGGGCGGTCACCGCGACATGGTCTCCCCAATTACTGTAGGCGGCCTTAGTGGCCAGGCTGGTACAGGCCGACACCGCAATCACATCGGGATGAATGGCAAACCCGCTGAGCCACTCGGTGGGACCGCTTAAGGCATTTTGGGGCCAGTGGGCTTCTTGAATGGTACCGCTGACAGGACGGTTAGCATTACCGGCGGCAAATACAATCACACAGCCCTTGCCATTGCGTCCTTCCCGGGCGGCTCGGGCAATGGCGTTAGTCTGCCTCAGGGTGAGAGCAAAGGCATTGGCCGCCGCTGACCAGCTACAGGAAATCACCGCTGCCCCCCGCTGTACAGCCTGGTCAAACAGCTGCTCAATGGTGGCATCGTCAAGAAAACCAGTGGTGCGAATGGGGAGCAGAGCGCAACCAGGAGCCACCCCAACAATCCCCGTGCCATTTTCCTCCCCCAGGGCCAATCCCGCCACCGCTGTGCCATGGCTATCATCCTGGTGGGAGGGCAAAGGCACCGCATCCTGGTCTTGTAAATCAATGGGGTTGACCAGCTTACCCATGCCCTGCAAGTCTGGATGGTTCAGATCAAAGCCGTCATCGGTAATGGCAATCACCACCGATCTCGACCCCCGGGTAATATCCCAGGCCGCCTCCACATTCATGTGAGACCCGGGCGCCAGGTTTGGCCCTCCCTGATGAAACAGGTGCCACTGCTGACTGTAAAGATCATCCCGGGGATGGTAGAAATTATCGACTGCCATCACCAGGTTGGGCTCTGCCACCAGCACCGCTGGATCACAGATCAGGCGATTGGCCAGCTTAATGGGATTTTCCTGGGCGGTGGCGGTGACTTCGGTGACAAAGGCAGCGGGAATTCCCTTTAGGGGCTGCACGATAGCCAGTCCCAGAGCCTGCAATAAGGCTTCGATATAGGGCTCTGGGGTGGCCGCGGCAAACTGAACCGTAATTTCTGCCGTCAGATAAATCCAGCTGTGGGGACTGGCGCTGAGATAGTAGACGTGGCTGGCAAAGCGCACTCCGGCATGGCGGCGGGCTTTTTCTAGAGTCGCTTCTAGGGCGGTTGGTTGAACTTGCCATTCGACTAGTTGGCCAGCGGCCACAGCCCTCACCGCTAGGGGTGAGAGATACTCCTGTAGAGCAGCCAGGTCGGAGGGCTGGCGCAACCGGGTGGTCAAGCGATCGCTCAGCTTCTCTAGCTTTAGTTCTTGCCCGCCCCGCTGAATCACCCGGCCGACCCACTCCTCTGCGGGCCCGCCATAGGAGGCCCTGGGGTCAGGTGAGCCCGGAGCCGCCAGTTGAGAAAACGTCATAGTCCGTTAGAAGTGCACCATAGCGAAATGATAAGATACCTCAGTATTTTTTCTGTGTTTCTTGTCCCTCATCTTGAATTACTTCATGGTCGCTTCAATGCATTCTCCGATTCAGCCCCTGACCCCGTCCTCAAGACTTACCCTGCTTTGCCTCTCCCTGGTCGGAATGGCTGGTGGCCTACTGGGCCATCCGGCGACGGCACTGGCTAACGCCTCTGCTGTTGCCCAATCGGCTAGCAGCACCGCCACTACGCCGCTGAAACCGGGCAACCTCGCCACCAGTTCCTTTAGCATCGAAACAGCGACTAAACTGATGGGCGAGGCCGAAGCCGCCATTGCCAAGCAGGACTACACCACCGCTGAAGCCAAACTGAAGACCGCTCGAGAAACCCTCAACCAGATTTCTACCTACTATCAAGAGCTAGCTCAGATGTTTATCGGTGTCGATACCTTAATCCAACGGGGCCATCGAGAAAAGGCACTGGAGTCCGCCCAATTAAGGGACAAGGCTGCCTACCAACTGGCGCTGGTTTATCGGGCCAAAAATCAGCCCGAACTGGCCGTACCTCTGCTGATGGAAATTTTGCGCAGCCAGCAGCCCACCCGAGAACTGGGCCAGCGGGCCTATCAACAACTGTTTGAACTAGGTTTTGTCGCTGCCCCCTATCAGAATCCTGCCGCCGCCCCCAGCCCCATGTAAACCCGGGTCGAGGTCAAACCGGCGACCCGGGTGATCGCTGGCTCAATACCTGGCGATAAAATTGCTGCAACTGCCGGGTGGCCGCGCTCCAACCCCAGCGTTCGGCCTCGGCCACGGCATTTTGTCGCATGGTCTCCCGTTCATGGCTGGCCTCCAGTAACCGGCGAGTGGCACTAATCGCCCCGGTTTCATCCCTGGGATCAAACAAAAAGCCGTTCACCCCGTCGGTAACAATATCGGGAATACCCCCAGAGTTAGCCGCCACCACCGGGCAACCGGCGGCCATCGCCTCCAGTAGCACCAAACCCAGAGTTTCGGTGCGGGAAGGAAAGATAAAGGCATCGGCAGAGGCGTAGGCAGCGGCCAGGTCCTCCCCGGCCAGATACCCGACGAAATGGGTCAGGGTACCGGCAAAATAAGCCTCTAGCTCTGACCGGTAGGGGCCGTCTCCCACCAGGGCCAGACGCGCTCCCGGAATAGCTTCTAGAATCGGCTTGATGCGGTCAATTTCTTTTTCCGCCGAGAGGCGGCCAATATAGAGCAATAGGGGGTCCTGGGAATGCCCCTGGGAAAGGCGATCGCGCATGGCTTGGCTGGCCAAAGCCGGGCGGAATAAATCCGTATCTACCCCTCGCTGCCAGACCGCCAGACGCTCTACCCCGTGTTCTGCCAATTCTAGCTCCATGGCGGTGGAGGTACAGAGGTTGAGCCGGGCCTGGTTGTGGACGGCCTTAATCAGTTCCCACATCAACCCCTCTAAAATACCTAGGCCATAATGTTCTAGATATTTGGGCAGATGGGTATGGTAAGAGGCCACCAGGGGAATCGCCATCACCTTACTGTAGTAAATTCCCGCCAGGCCTAAAACCGCGGGGTTAACCACATGGATAAGCTCAGGCTGAAACCGTTCCAGGGCCTCGCCGATCGCCGGACGAGGTAAAGCCAGTTTCAACTCCGGATAGAGGGGCAGGGGAAAACCCGATACTCCATAGATTTGAGCGCCTCGATATTCCCGCAAGCCCCCCTCCGGAGAAATCACCATCACCTCGTCTCCCAGACGTTGGAGATGGTCCACCGTATGTTTTAACCGGGTGACAATGCCGTCAACCTTCGGCAAGAACGTCTCCGTGAAGAAGGCAATACGCATAGGTCAGGGAAAAGGGAAAAGAAAGCTGACGCAGAACCAGACAGGCAAATCAGCTGACCAGGGCTTAAACCCAGTTCACCCTGGGCCGTTCCATCATCGCTGGTGCAAATTACCTAGCTACGCCGCCACTTTACCTTAGGCAGAATCTGACTTTGATCAACCCGGCTCTTGTACTTAACCGCAAAGTTAAGCAAGCTATCCAGCAGAGAATCAGAGAGGTAGTGGGGTTGCAGGCCCAGATCTAACAGATTGGTGTTCTTGGCATTAAAGTAATGATCCTCCGCTTCAACCCGGGGATTATCTAGATACTTGATATCGACATCTAACCCCAGGGTGGTACCGGCTTTCTTCACCATCAAGGCCAGATCACCAACACTGAACATTTCGGTGAACTGGTTAAAGACTCGAAACTGTCCTGCTTGGGCCGGATTGGCCAGGGCAATTTCTACGCAGCGAACGGTGTCTCGAATATCGAGAAAGGCGCGGGTTTGCCCCCCCTTACCGTATACCGTCAGGTCATGGCCAACCGCTGCCTGAATGCAAAACCGGTTCAAGGCGGTGCCAAACACCCCATCGTAGTCCAGACGGTTAATCAACAACTCATCCATGCCGGTTTCTTCGGTCAAGACGCCATAAACCACGCCCTGGTTCAGGTCCGTAGCCCGCAGGCCCCAGATTTTGCAAGCAAAGTGAATATTATGGGAATCGTGAACCTTGCTGAGATGGTAGAAGGATCCGGGCTGCTTGGGGTAGGGCAGGGTATCTTTGCGACCATTGTGCTCAATGGTGATATAGCCCTCTTCAATATCAATATTAGGAGTGCCGTATTCGCCCATGGTTCCCAACTTAACCAGATGGCAATCGGGGAAGTGATCCCGCAGGGCATAGAGCAGGTTAAGGTTGCCGATGACATTATTGGCCTGGGTAAGCACGGCGTGTTCCCGGTCAATCATAGAAAAGGGAGCCGATCTCTGCTCACCAAAGTGCACCACCGCCTCGGGGGCGAACTCCAGCATTGACTTTTCTAGAAAGGGGTAGTCATTGATGTCACCGATAAAGAGATCGATGTGTTTGCCAGTGAGGTCTTTCCAGCGTTGCAAACGATTTTGAATCGGGGCAATCGGAGTCAGGGTCTCAATCAAGAGCTGGGCATCCCAATGACGACGCACCAGACTATCAAGAATGCCGACTTCGTAACCACGATTGGAAAGATACAGGGCGGTCGCCCACCCGCAGTAACCATCACCGCCAATGACAAGGACTTTCATATCAATGCTGTATTCTTCTTGCTGATACCAAGACAATCTACCAGGTTTAGTCACCCTGTAAACCCCTGACTTAGAAATATCCCTGAATCGGTGCGCCCTTGAGCTATGCCTTGCCCGATCGACTAGGGCCGAGCTATCCCCAACCAAAATAGCTACTGCTAGCTAATAGCCACGCAGCCGCAGCAAAATCAATTGAGTTGGGGTGGTAGATTGAAAATTATTATCCGTAGCCAGAAGTAAACTCTGGCTGCCGTCTTTAAGACGTGGCCCCAGGGTCATAGCTTCGACATTATCAACGGCAAAGGGGGCCTGGGCAAAGTCAAAAACCAGCCGTTTGCGAATGGGGCTGACTGCCCCTAAGGCCCCCGCCAGGCTGGGTCGATTAGTGGTATCTGTAGCGCCTCCTGTGGCTAGCTGGTAAAGCTTCACAGTAAAGCCCCGCAGCCCATAGGCCCGCTCCAGAGCTAGAAAGTGTCCTGCTTGGTCGATGGCTGTCAGGTCAGTGACACCATAGACAATCGCCCCTGTGGGCTCCAGATCCAAGGGATAGGCGTGCTCAGCAATCAGGGAGACCTGGTCGGGAGCAACCAGATAATGCAGAAAACGACTCTGGAGCGGACGCTCCGGATTATCGTCATAGTCTTGGGCCAGGGCTGACTCGGTGACGGTAAAGAGGCGAAAGGGTTGCTGTAGGTTAGCCCTGGTCGCCGCAGGGCTAACGGTCAATGCCTCAAAGCTAAGGTTGTTACGGACTCCCCGGGGTGGGGCCCCAGGGCGATCGAACAAAAATCGCTGGGGTACAGGCAGGCTCCGCAGCATCTGGCCGGTGGTTTGGTTAAATTCTCCGATCAAGGGCGGGGCATTTTGCCCTTGATCCCCTTCACTACTAATGAACAGGTGCCCCGGGGAAGCAAGCGCCATGCCCTCAGGGTCCAGACCACCCTGACCGTAGGGATGACCCTGGGGGTCTTGCAAGGGGACCACCTTGGTCACCGTGACCTGATGAAAACCAGGCTGTTGGCCCTGGTCGACCCCAAAGCTGAGGGCCAACTCGTAGAAGCGGCTGGGGCCAAATTTTCCCCGGTCATCACTGAGGGCATAAAAGCGATCGCCCTGAGGGTCGTAGGTCAGGGCCGATAGCCCCGCCACCGTAGTGCCTTGAAACTCCTGCTGTGGCAAGGCGTAGTGATCCAGCAGGTCAACCGTTACAGGCAGAAACAGCCGGTCTTCTGCCTGTACTTGGGGTAGGGCACAGGCTACGAGAGTCAGCATCACCCACCCCAGCACCGCCACTCGCCAGCCCCTGCCTATGACCATGGCCCTTGTTTTTGAGACAACAGCCTTCATCATAGACCGATACCCCCTCCCCTAACTCCTCACCACGGAGGAGACCCCGGTAGTCATTTTTCTAGAAGACTGCTACAGTGGAGCAATCCAACGAACTGTAAAGATGGGTTGACAAAAATACCCTATCGCGATAGCGAGTTCTTCTTCTCCTGTTTATTTTCTAGCCTATGACCCAACCCATTATTTTTTGTGACTTTGACGGACCCATTGTTGACGTTTCTGATCGTTACTATGCGACCTATCGCCAGGGACTTCAACTGGTGGAACAACAAGGGCTGGCTCGAGCCCAACCAATAGCGGTTCGCCCCATCTCTAAAGCCCAATTCTGGACCTTTAAGCAAAATCGCATTCCCGATCGCCAGATTGCCCATTGGTCTGGACTAGAGGGCCATCAGATTGATGATTTTCTAGCTCAGGTTAATCACATTGTTAACCATCCCAGCCTGCTCCGTCACGACCAGGTTCAAGCTCAAGCCCGGGAAGCCCTGGCCATGTTTCAACAGTGTGGGGTTCGACTGGTTTTAGTTACCCTGCGCTGTCCTGACCAGGTGCGGGGCTTTTTAAGCCAAAATAACCTTGACGGGGGGGTTAGCGAGTTGTTTGGTATGCCCAGAACAGATGCTGCCTATACCAATCAGGCCCACCATAAGGTAGAACGGTTGCAGACCGCAGTGGTAGCCCAGCAGCGTCAGGGCTATAGCGTCAAAAACGCCTGGATGATTGGTGATACCGAAGCCGATATCATGGCTGGACAAACCCTTGGCCTGGAAACCGTGGCCCTTACCTGTGGAATTCGTAGTCGTAATTATCTTCAGGGTTTTCGTCCCACCTGCCTGATGCCAGATCTCTGGGCCGCTGCCCAGAGATTGCAGCGACAGGTAACCCTAAGGCTTCGCTAAGGTTACCTGCCACAACCGATTCATGGGGTAATACAGGGCTGGAGCCCACACACTACTAAGAATGGCCGAACTAAGGGCTACTCGCTGGTGGTAGAACCAAATTTTAGGCACCATGGGGTAAAGGGACTGGGCATTGAATAGCTGGTCTAGGGTGATTTGAAGAGCCAGCACCGTTTCGGCCACCACTGCCATGGCAAAAACAATCAACGCTACAGAAATCAGGTCTTCTTGAATATATCGCTGCTTTTGTAGCTTTGCCGTCAGCACCGCCACCACAATCAGGCCCAGGCTATGGGTGGGATGATTGGCTGTCATGCTGTCCTGCAGTAAACCCATCACCAAACCAGCGATCGCCCCTTCCCACAGGGTTCGCTTAACGCTCCAAGCTACTACCCAGATCAGCACCCAGTGGGGCGACACCCCCAACAATTCAAATCCAGGAATACGGGCCGGTAACAGCAATAGACAAAGTAAGGCCGAAACCACAGTGACCAAACTACTGGTAAACCAGGGTCGTCGCCAAAAGGGCGCAGATGGCGCAGTTGATGTCATGGTTGCTGAGGTCGGGAAGAACCATCTACCCCTGGCTGAGCCACTTCGGGCAGATCAATCGATGGCAAGGGTTGAAAAGGTTGAATGATCACCCATTCTAAAATCGGCAGGGGGGCAGAAAGCTGAATCGTCGCTTCTGGAGCCGTACCCTGATTACTGGTCATGGACTCAACCCGACCGAGGGGAATATTTTCAGGAAACAAGCGGCTGTAGGCAGAGGTCGTCACCACATCTCCGGGTTTAACATCAGGTAACTTATCAAAAAATTCCATCACCAATTGATGGTTAGACTGGCCCCGTACCACCCCCATCACCCGGCTGCGACTAATGCGAGCCCCAATCCGACTGGTCAGGTCACTAACTAACAAAACCCTTGAGGTCTGGGGAGACACCTCTACCACCCTACCCACCAACCCCCCCAGCCCGGTAACGACATAGCCAGGTTTAACCCCATCCTGACTACCGCGATTAAGAATGATATGCTGCCACCAATGATCAGCGGCTCGCCCGATTACCGTCGCCCGCAGGCTCTTACTCGGCAGGATCGGTTGGTACCCAGCCGAGGCCTGTAAAGCCCGATTCTGACTTTCCAACTCCACTAGCCGCTGCTGCAGCTCTAAAATATAGCTATTTTCAAAGCGCTGCTCGCGACTCATGCCCGGTTGAAGTGGGCGGGTTAGCCAGTGATAGGCTTCGTAAAAAAATGCCCCATGGGTAGAACGAGACCATAGAGCCACAGCGATAGCCAGAGTCGCCAGGGTTGCCTTAAATCCGTACTGTGTCCACCATCGACCCAGGGCAAACATATCAGAAAAAACCTATTTCTATAAAACCTTTGACGCTAAACAGCCAGGTCATTACCCACTGGATTGAGCACTGAATACTCGCCCCATTTGACCGAAGTTTTCTAAGACCCGGCCGGCTCCCAGCACCACGCAACTTAGGGGATCGGCGGCAATGTGGACCACAATCCCGGTTTCATGACTAATTAAGGTATCTAGACCCCGTAGTAGGGCCCCGCCCCCAGCCAGCATAATGCCCCGATCAATAATATCGGCGGCCAATTCAGGGGGAGTTTTTTCAAGGGTACGCTTAACCGCTTCAACAATTACCGCTAGGGGCTCGGCCATACTTTCTCGAATTTCCCCGGTTTTAACGTAAAGGGTGCGAGGCAAGCCCGATAGTAGGTGCAGACCCCGAACATCCATGCCAATCTCGTTATCATCCAAACTGGGGTAGGCTGAACCGATGGCAATCTTAATTTCCTCTGCCGTCCGCTCACCAATCACCAGGTTATGCACCTTCTTCATGTAACTGATAATCGATTCACTCAGCTCATCTCCGGCGACTCGCACGGACTCGCTCAACACCGTTCCCTGTAAACTCAGAACGGCCACTTCAGTGGTACCACCGCCAATATCGACAATCATATTACCGGTGGGCTCGGCCACGGGTAAACCAGCCCCAATGGCTGCCGCCACCGGTTCGTCAATTAAATAAACGGTGCGAGCTCCGGCTTGCTGGGCGGCATCCATGACGGCCCTGCGCTCAACCCCGGTCACCCCGCTGGGAATACCAATAACAATGCGGGGAGAAACCAGGGTCCGGCCTTCATGGACCCGGCGAATAAAGTGCTTAAGCATCACTTCTGCCGTATCGAAATCGGCGATTACGCCATCCCGGAGAGGGCGCAGGGCGACCACATTGCCCGGGGTACGACCCAACATGCGCTTAGCCTCTTCACCGACCGCTAAGGGCTTGCGCTGGACTTGATCAATAGCAACCACAGAGGGTTCTTGTAGCACTACGCCCTTACCAGAAACGTACACCAGGGTATTGGCGGTACCCAGGTCTATACCCATATCGCGGGAAAATCGGTCTAAGAAAGCCACGGGCAAATCGCCTCTCTCGTAAAAAATGGACAAATGACCGTAATAAATTTTATTACGTTTGGTGTCAGCCTTGGGCTGGAGCAAAAATATATTAGCCTAAAATGCAATGCAGGGCGTTGACGACTCTGCAAAGATATTCAGGGCAGGTATCCAGGGCAGATTGTTTAAGGTCTTTGCCCTGGGGCCATTGGCAATTAAACCCTGATCTAATCTAAAACTGAATCAATCCCAGGATTGATTCAACCGGGGGGAAATCGGCCTGTCAGGGAATACCATGGTTTAACCCTACTATAGCGGAATTGGGGCGATCTCGGCAGCAGCAACTACAACAGTCGCCCTACCATCGGCTTTTGTAGGGGTTTACAGACTTCCGCTGGCAACGGGTAAACCCTGCCCCCGGTCTTCAGCTTTTGCAGTATGCTTTGATCGGCTGGTAGAGCTATGCGTGTAGGGCAATTGGTGTTTCTATGACTGTCAATGTAGTAACCCTGGTGGGGCGAGTGGGTGGGGAGCCCGAAGTTAAATATTTCGAGTCTGGCAGTGTCGTTTGCAATCTGACTCTGGCTGTCCGACGACGCTCCAGTCGAGATGATAAACCGGACTGGTTTAACCTGGAACTTTGGGGTAAAACCGCAGAAATTGCTGCCAACTATGTTCACAAGGGCAGCTTAATCGGCGTTACTGGGTCCCTGAAGCTAGAATACTGGCAGGATCGCGCGACGGGAACGGGGCGTTCGAAGCCAGTGATTCGGGTAGACCGATTAGACCTGCTGGGCTCTCGCCGCGATAACGAAGGTTCCGGGGGTTATGGCGAAGAGGAGTTTTAAGCAAGCTTGAAGAGTAAACCTTAGCAGAGCCATCTGCATTGGGATGGGCTCAAAATATTTTTTCGAGGATTGGTGAAATTCATTTAAATGCTTTGTGCCTTTTGTCTGACTTTCAAGGCAAAATGGAATCGATTCTAAATCCAGGACTTTAATTCCATGAGTCGGCGTAGCGGGCAAAGCCTTTCCTCCGGTCCTATTACCGTTTTATGTCAGCAGAGCTTTTTGTTTGGATGTCTTTCAGAAGAAGACCTGCGGGCTGGGCTCGATGCCGATCTGCTGGTTACCGAGAAGCTCTACTCCAACCGCCCTATCTACACTGCTTTTCGGCCAGGCACCTGGTTAGATTATCTCTACGTAGTGATTGATGGGGGACCGGTAATCATGCGGAGTACCCCTCTAGATCGGGTCATGGGTATTACTTACCCGGGGGGATGTTTTGGCGAACGCAGCTTACCTGTTGGCTTTGGTGTGGCGGCGCGGGCCTTCCCCAGTCTGGTCGAGGCTTACAAGACGACCGATGTGATTAAGGTACCCCTGGCTACTATCCAAACCCTTTATAACCAGCAGCCAGAGTTTCAGCAGCGGTACAATCTTTTGTTTGAACTACAGGAAAAATTTCAGTACCATCTGCTCAACTGTAGTACCTATCCGCCCCAGGCAGTGGCAGCGCTGCTGCGGGCGCTAATTTTTCAGGAACGTAGCCTGGGTAGTCAACCCAAGGGGAATAAAACCGACTACAGCTTTGATTTGCCCATCGATCTGATTGCTCGAGCTTGCCAGCTGAATCACCGTACTGTAGAACAGGTGCTAAAGGGCTTGACCAGGGCTGCCTACCTGAAGGCTAATAAGAATACCGACCACACCACCGCCGACCAGGTGCAGGTAATTGATCCAGAAGGCTTAAAAGAAGTCTACGGCGCCACCCGGGATAAGGTCACATGGTGGCCTCT
Organism: Cyanobacteria bacterium REEB459; assembly: GCA_018970085.1. Classification (GTDB taxonomy): domain Bacteria; phylum Cyanobacteriota; class Cyanobacteriia; order Phormidesmidales; family Phormidesmidaceae; genus Nodosilinea. The sequence continues at coordinate 36,386 of JAGWXD010000021.1, read as the reverse complement.
GAAGTAACCCAATAACTGAGAGATCTAGCAGGAAAAGCCTAGGAATCGTCTTCCCGCAATTCGTCGTAAAGCAGGTCTAACCCGATTAATACCCGCTCGCGATCGGACAGATCTCCAATGATTTTACGCACAGGTGGCGGCAAGATTTTAGAGAGGGTTGGCGTAGCCAGAATCTTATCTTCTTCGGCCAGTTGGGGATTCTTTAGCACGTCGATTACCTTGAGAGCGTAAACCCCCTGGAATTCCTCCTCTAGAATATTATTTAAGGTTTTGAGGGCACGGATGGAATTGGGGGTATTGCCAGCTACGTAAAGTTTGAGAATATAAGTCTTCTTAACCGCACTCATAGGAAAGATGCTCTGGAGTAAAAAGGTACACAGGGTTGATTGTAGCCTTAAGATTCTCTGGGAATCGATCGCCGATACATCTCACACAGGTGAGCAATCACATCAATCAGGGTTAACCGGTAATCCAGCAAAATTTCTTCGCTGCGGTTCTCCAGCTTAAGCTGCTTCGAAAACTCATCCATGAGTTCCATGTGGATTTCGACAATGTGGGAGACGGAAATATCCGCCATGAAAGCTTGGTTTACAAAGCTATCAATATTTTGATTGAGTTTGGCATCGTTAGAGAAGTAGCCTAAGATAATTTTTCGATAGTCGGCCTTAAGCTGGCACAAAAGGGTTTCCCGGTCAGACTGACTCATATGGCGTAAAAAGTGATCGGGATTGCGCTTGTAATAAACCCCCAGGTAACCGAGGCGAGCTTTTAGCTTTTCGGTTAATCGGTTCTGTTGGGTCTTGAGCAGGTCAGGCATGGGTAGCTGGTCTGTGGGCAACAAACAGGCTTCAGCCGATAGCCCCAGGAATTCTTCAATGGCCTGTTGAATAGCCGCTTCTATCTGGCTAAGCTGGTGGGCCGGTAGCGTCACCACGGCCCTGTGGTAGGTATTCTTGAGATTTTCTAGGGTGGGGTGAGGAGGGTTCTCTGGGTTTAACTCTTTTTTGGGGTGGGCGGTAACCAACACCACCGGAACCAGGACGCCATTGGCGGTTAACCGGTTCTGAAGATTTTCAGTTACCATGGCAGCTTCCAGAATTAAACAATCTACCTGGTGGCGGCGATCGCTCAACCACAGTAACCCATCCCCGACGGTGGTTGCCCTGTGCAGGAGGTATCGTTCTGGAGGTAGAACCCCCTGGCAGGGGGTGATAATGTCCTCCGACTGAGCCAGCAAGTATATCTGTAGGGGTGTCACCAAGGTAGGAGTCAGGCGCAAACGGCAGGAACAGGTAGCCCGTAACTAGAAACTAGAGACAACAACTCTAATGCTAACTAGATATATATTCACATTTATTAATTGTAAGGGTTGACCGTCAGAATGCTGCCACCAGAATTATTGAGCTACCCCCCCAGTTTTCCCCTCACCGCCGATCTGGCTACGGTAGCCCGGCAGCTGGCCCAAGCCCCTTACCCTGGGGGTGAGTACCTCGTTGTAGTCGATCAGTACAATGCCCCCCTAGGCGCGATCGCCCTGGCGCCCCTGTGGGCTTTTTACCACCAATGTCACCTAAACTCGCTGCCCCAGTCGCCCCCCCAGGGTCCCCAACTGCTGGCCTGTCAGCCCTGGCTGCAGCCGGTGGTGATGATTCCGGCGTCATCTAATCTGACGGACCTGTGGGACTATCTGCAAGCCAACCCCCAGGGCCCCTGGGTACTAGTCGATGGGGCTGGCTGCTATCAGGGGGCGATTCAGGCGGCCGAACTGCTGCTCTGGGTAACAGCGGCGATGCCGGCGATGGGCTCTTCATCGGCCCTGGGCTCCAGGGTGCCAGTGCCAGCCCAGGCCCACACCTGGCTAATGGTGCTCAACCATAGTGTTAAAACACCCCTGACATCCCTACTAGGATTATCCACCCTGCTGCTTGATCCCCGAATTGGGAGTTTGGGCGATCGCCAGAGCCGCTACGTCCATCTAATGCGACGGGCTATTCGCCAACTGATTCGTCTGATCAATCAATGGGTAGATTGGATCGATCTGGAGTCTGACCAATTTGCCCTGACCCTGGCCAGGGTCGATACATCTACCCTGGCCGAGACCCTGCTTAGCCAATTCCATAGCACCTGGCTAGACGACCAGGGCCCTACCCCTGCCTGGATAGCCGAGTTTAGCTGCGACTTGAATACAAACCTGCCGCCCTTGCAGGCCGATCGCCGCTGTTTACAGCAAAGCCTCTACGGCGTCCTAGACTATCTGCTCCAGGCACAGTCCCAACCCCAAGCCCTGACTATAGAGCCCTGGGGCTGTTGGCTGGGTCTGACCCTCAGCGGCAGTTATCCGGGCGGTGATGGCCCTGACTTGGCCAGGAGCGCTATACCCCCCATGGAGCCCCTGGACAGTTTACCCCTGGCCCTGGCCCGGCGGCTTTGTCAGCGACAGGGGGGAGACCTGGTGGGCTTTTGCTCTCCGCGCTATGGTTATCGGCTTACCCTACTGCTGCCTGCCACCCCTACCCCGGTTCGTCCCCCAGCCACGGTTTTGATTGGGTTAATTAGTCACAGCCAGGCCGTTATCGATCAGGTGTATAGCCTGCTGCAATCCAGTTGCTATCGACTGGTGGTGGTGGGCGGTGAGCCCACCCAACTGTCAAACCTACAGCGATTATCTGCTGCAGCGATTCTCTACCATGGCGAATCGCTGCCCCCCCCCGACCAGCTCATGGCCAACCATGGCACCGACCCAACCAAACCGACCCCAGCCCTGATCTGGATTGGCCCAGCCCCCATGGGGGCTGGGCCCGAGGTGGCCACTCTGCTGGCGCTGGCCGATCTAGACCAGCGCCTGGTTCCAACCCTGGTTGAGCTTAGCCTAACGAAGCCGGGCTACCCACCGGCCCAGCCTCAGCAGCGAATCTTTCTACTGCTGAATGCCCTACCCCAGATCGACCCCTGGCAACAGGCACTGCAGTACCATAACTGTCAGCTACTGCGGGCCGAAGATTTAACCCAGGCCAGCCTATTGTGCCGAGTCTGGCAGCCCGACGCTATCCTACTGACCCAGGCCTTTGTGGCCGCCGACTGGCAGAGTCTACTGCTGTTGCCCGAGCTCAGCCAGAGTTTGCTGGTTTGCATCTGCCCCCCCTTAGAGCCGCCACCTGCATCCCTGAGCCTGATGGATGTTTCAGCGGTGATGGGGCAGTCCCCTGAAGCCATTGCCACTACCTTATTACAGCGTATTCCCTGGCGCCCCAGGCAATGAGACTAGTCGTCATCCTCCCCCTGAACCCCCTGGACAATCCTGGAGAGTTCGGTCTTCTCGTCTACTGCAATACGGGTGGGAGAACCGCTAATAATCCGCTCCAGATTGCGGAAGGAATCTTTAATTTCGGGGCCGTGACTGCTGATGGTGTACTCCCGAATGCCCTTATCATGCCAGGAGCCCCGCATTTTAAATACGTTAATGGCGCGAGACATTTCCCCTCGCACCTCAACGTATTGCAGCATCAAGATCGTATCTGTAATGGTGGAAATATGGGACTCAGTAATCGAGTGTAATCCCATAAACTGCTCGGTGGTGTTGGTGAAAAATCCGGTAATTTCCTCCTGTTTGGCAAACCCAGTGACCCCGATCACAAATTGCCGGAAGGAGTTATTACTCACCCCCCGATCCAGGGCCGATAGGGAGTCGATCGCCATGCGGGCGGGCTTGAACTGAGAAATTTCGGTCTTAATAATTTGCAGGTGATCCTCTAGACCAGCCGACTCGGGATAGGCGCAGATAATTTTTAGTAACCCCTGCTGCTCCATCTCTTCAAAGTCGATCCCCCAAGAGTAGGCATTACGGGAGAGCTGGGCCCGGGACTCTTCGTAGGCGAATAAAATCGCCCGTTCTCCACTTTTGCAGCCATCCACCAAAAATTTACTGACCAACAGGGTTTTGCCGGTACCGGTAGCCCCCGTTGCCAGAATAATAGAATCCTTGAAGAAGCCGCCCCCACACATTTCGTCCAGGGTCGGAACGCCGGAGGAAACCCGAGCATTGGAGGAGCGCTGGGTTAACCGCATCGCCCCCAGGGGGAAGATATTAATACCCTCGTTGGTAATGGTGAAGGGATACTCCCCTTTCATATGGGTTGTACCTCGCAGTTTAAGAATTTCAATGGTGCGCCGGCGACGTTCTCCTTCCAGGGCGTTACGGACGATGACCACGTTGTCAGAAACAAATTCCTCTACCCCAAACCGGGCCACCGGACCGTATTCATCCAGGCGCTCAGTGGTCATAACCGTAGTCACCCCCATTTGCTTGAGCCGCGCCACCAGCCGAAAGATTTCCCGTCGCACCACAGAGGCGGCGTCGTACTGCTGAAAAACAGCGGTAACCGAGTCGATGGAAACCCGGCGAGCTTTGTACTTACGAATAGCGTACTGAATTCGCTCAATCAGGGCCGATAGATCAAAATTGCCCACCACATCTTGACCTTCAGGATCGGGGGAGGCATCTAAAATAAATAACTTGCTCTCGCTGACCAGTTTTTGCAGGTCCCAGCCGAAGCTGTAGGCGTTCTGGATAATGTCTTCGGGCGATTCCTCAAAGGTAACCAATACCCCGGGCTCGTCAAAGTAGGTAATACCGTTGTAAATAAATTGCACCGCAAACAGAGTTTTGCCGGTGCCAGATGTACCGCTGACCAGAGTTGAACGGCCAGCAGGAATGCCGCCATGACTGATGTCGTCAAACCCTTCAATCATGGTGCGAATTTTGCGGACACCCAGGGGCTGGGCGGGGGATTGGCGATCGATGGAAGCAGTATCAGTCATCGGTTATGGGTTAAATCGGGCCTAGGGCTGCGCCATTGAACGTAATCGAGCAGGTACTCAGCATTTAGCATACCTTGAACTGATGGAGCGATCGCTGAGATTGGCTAGCAAAGCTAAATCCGTTTGCATCTGCCTGCCCCAGCTAATTCTAACCAGCAGTGACCCACCCGGGGGCAAAGGCTAGGCTTCCCGGCAGAGTACCTGGCGCATTTGTCCCATATTGCCAGGTAAATCCAATTTCATCGCCTGTTCTATTAAAAAACTGGGTACGGGTAGGGTGGGGGCGGCTTCTACGGAATAGCTGAGCAGGGTACCCTGGTGTAAGTCTTGCAGGGCCAGGTGGGCACTAAAGTGAGAAAAGGTGCCTTTTTCAAGGTGGAATTGAATCCGGTCGCAGGTAGTCTCAAACACCTTTAGATACACCTCAACCTGGGCACTGAGGGCCATAAACCCCTTACGACCCACCTGGTAAAGACGACGATAGCGGTGGGATGAGGTCTTAACCGTTTCCAATACCTCACTGTGAATGATATTGGGAAAAAACTGGGGCCAGCGATGGTAGCTGGTTACCTGAGGCCAGATTTGAGCCCGGCTGAGGGGCACGTACATATGGGCGATTACCGCTGCCCTACCCTTGACATTGACCCCGGGCTCAACCAGAATATCACCCTTGAGTAGGGCTACCTGCTGAACTGGAGAGAACTCAGGCACTACGGGCGGCTGCCCTAGAGATGGCATCCGGTGTTGGTTAAGCTGAATCATACTGGCGTCGCGGCTCCTGGAGGGATATCATTCTTTGTACCCAAATGTTTGCCTAAGCTGGCAGAATTAACGCCCCCCTTACGGTCTCTTTACAAAGTATCTGATCCTCAAGCCTGGCCTCCACCCTTAAATTACTGGCCTCAGCCCCCCTACCGAGACCGGCTGATGAGTTAACTTTACACTGTTAGCAGGTCTTCTTCTAAATTAGAGAGCACCGCCGATGGCAAAGCCTTCCTACCCCCTCCATCCTGTGACTAAACTATTTCTGGTGGTTCTGGCCCTGACCCTGGGGCTGTGGGTATTACGGGCCATGACCTGGTTAGCCTTTTTGCCAGGCCTGGTGTGGTGGGTGCTGATCCTGGTTTGCTTTAGTCTGGCTATTGTCAGCAGCTTGCAACGCCTGCGCTAGCCCTGGGTATGGGGCTGGGGGATGGCCTGCCAGGCTGCCTGAAAAAAATTCAGCTCACAGGCCATGGCATAGTCATAGGTCTGACGCACCAGGGCGGTGTCGGTGGCCCAGTCATCAATGAAGTCCTCTAGTTGTTGCACCAGGGGCTCGAACTGGTCGCTGCTATAGGTTTCTACCCAGGCGCTGTAGGGGTGGGGAGGCTGGGCGGGGTTAACCAGCGATTGCCCTAAAAAGGCATAGAGCCGCATACAGGGAGCCATGGCGACGGCAATGGTGGGGGCATCCTGACTCCAGGCGGTATGGAGTAAAAAATCCGTATACTGCCGGGTGGCGCTGCCAGGTTTCACTGTGTCTAGATCCACTCCCCAGCTCTGGGCGTAGGCGCCGTGCAGGCGCAACTCTTCTAGCACACCGTCGGCCATCTGGTGGAACAGTTGAAAAGCTGACCAGGAGGGAGCCTTGGCCGCTGCTATACTGTAGGCCCTGGCAAAGGATTCCAGGAAAAAGCGGTCTTGAGCGATGTAGTAAGCAAATTTGGCGGCCTCTAGAGACCCATCCCCAATGCCCGTCACAAAGGGATGGTGTAAACAGGCAAGGGCTACCGCCTGATGGGCTTGCCAGAGGGTTTGGGAAAGAGCCATGGACAAAAACCTCACGGGACAGGGCGACAAAGCAGTGTCTGGGCTAGCTCCAGGGAAAAATAATAGGCCTGACCGGCATTTCCCCAGAGGACTTCAAAGGGGCGGTGGGGTTCGCCCAAATGGTTAATCACCAGCTTGGCCTGGGGCATAGACTGATGCCGGGTGTAGTCATTTACCGTGACCACGGTGGTTAATCCAGCAGCCACCGCTGCCCTTAACCCCTGCTGGCTGTCTTCAAGTACCAGGCACTGGTTGGTGGGCAACTCCAGGCTGTCTAAAACCCGATGATACACCTCTGGATCTGGCTTTTTATGAACTACATCGTCCCCTGTGGCAATCACCTCAAACCAGCTCGCTGCCTCTGGCCCCAGCAGCCTGTGCAGCAAAGGTATCACCGTTGCTCTGGCGCTGGTGGTGGCGATCGCCAGGCGCAGCTGCTGACTCTGGGCATCGACCAGCAACCGTTTGATTCCAGGGCGTAGGGCCATGGTGTGGGTCTGCAGCAGGTCTTGAAAATAGCGCCCCTTAGCTTGGTGCAGGCGGGTGGCCCAAGCGTCTAGAGGGATGTCGGGTTGAAACCGCGGTTGGTAGCGATCGATATAGTGAATGATGCGCTCTTTGCCGCCGGCCACCTTGAGCAAATCACCATAGAGGCCTACAGACCAATGCCAGGGCAGGCCCAACTCTTGAAACGCCAGATTAAAGGCCACCCGGTGCCCGTCCCGCTCAGTTTCCGCCAGGGTGCCGTCAACGTCAAAGATTAAAGCCTGAAGTAGGGGTTGGGGCAAACCGGCTATCTAAGAAATCAGCTGCTCCTATCCTATCGCGATCGCCAGGCCACCGCAGAGCTGGGCAAAAACCTGGAGCTCGACCCCGTTTCGCCTTAGGATGAAAGACAGTTCCACCAGACCAGGGGCTGGCAGCAAAGGTAAGGTTCCGCATGGACATTAAACAGGGGTTTGTGGATACGATCGGCCATACCCCCCTAATTCGTATCAATAGCCTCAGTCAGGCTACTGGCTGCGAGATTTTGGGTAAGGCCGAGTTTCTCAACCCGGGAGGGTCCGTTAAGGACCGGGCCGCCCTTTATATCATTCAAGATGCCGAAACCCGGGGGCTGCTAAAACCCGGAGGCACAGTGGTAGAAGGCACCGCCGGCAATACCGGAATTGGGCTGGCCCACATCTGTAACGCCAGGGGATACCGCTGCTTAATTGTGATTCCGGACACCCAATCCCAGGAAAAGATCGACCTATTGCGCACCCTGGGAGCCGAGGTCAGACCGGTACCGGCGGTACCCTATCGCGACCCCAATAACTATGTAAAATTATCGGGCCGCATAGCCGCCGCCATGGACAATGCCATCTGGGCTAACCAGTTTGATAATCTGGCCAATCGCCAGGCCCATTACCAAACCACCGGCCCTGAAATCTGGCAGCAAACCGATGGCCAGGTAGATGCCTGGGTAGCCGCCACCGGCACCGGGGGGACCTACGCTGGGGTGGCTCTGTTTCTAAAGCAACAAAACCCAGCGATTCAGTGTGTGGTGGCCGACCCCCTGGGAAGTGGCTTGTATAGCTACGTTAAGACCGGTGAAATCAAAATTGAGGGTAGTTCTATCACCGAGGGTATTGGCAACAGCCGGGTGACCGCCAACATGGCCGGGGTACCCATTGACGATGCCTTGCAGATTAGTGATCCGGAGGCTTTAGTCACCCTCTACCAATTGCTTTATCAAGACGGCCTATTTATGGGGGGCTCGGTGGGGATTAATCTGGCCGCTGCCGTTGCATTGGCCCACCGCCTAGGACCCGGTCATCGTATTGTCACCGTTCTCTGTGACGGCGGGTCTCGCTACCAGTCCCGCGTCTATAACCGCCAATGGCTTGAGCAAAAAGGACTATGGAGCGATCGCTTGCAGTCACTCCAGCCCTAACTCGGTTTACCCCAGCCAGGCCAGGCTGGGCAGCAGACATCTACCCGGGTGCATCCCATCTACCCGGGTGCATCCCAGTTGTGTAAGGACAAAAGCTTTAGTCTCTAAGGGCTTTGTTGCATGAATAAGTCAGGATCAGAGGTTCCCCCCTTAAGACCAGTGAATTAAGCTTCAACCGGATAGCTGTCAGGCTTGGCCAGTTGAATCATGCGATTGAGCGCTGCACACTGCAAGAAGAGCTCAACAGCCTGATTGTCAAAGTTCCTCGATCGAACGCGCGCCCCAAAGCTGACCTTGAGACGAAATAGGGTGGTTTCAGCGAGAGACCGGCGTTGATAGCCGCTTTCTTGCTTCCAGGCTGCACGGCCGACTTGCTCAATGCGCTCCAAAATTTGGTCCCTGGGGTGGGTCGGGTTAGGCACTGCGGGCTGAGTGGGGCGAGCATCATGGCGAGGAGGAAGGGTGGCGGCTGCTCCCCGCTAGGCAGTGGCCTCATCGACACCGAGGTACAGCTTTCGCCAGGTGCGCCGTTTGGTCACCCCATGTTGCCGAGCTTTCCATTCCCCCTCTCCGTACACGTTCACCCCCGTGGAATCCACCACAATAGGCCGCGCCCCGCTCCGCCGTTGAACCGGCATAGAGACCGATAAGGCGGCCAATCGACGCGATACGGTGCTGTGGTCGGGCACGGGTAAGGGGATGTCCATTAACTGAAACACCGATTCGATAAATCCCTGGGCTTGACGCCCGGCCAGATGGAACACGCTCTTGAGGGTCGCTACCGTCCCAATTACCGTGTCACTGTAGAGTTGAGAGGCTCCCCGCCGACCCGTCTCTGTGCTCATTACCCATTGCTCAAGGGCGTCTTTGCTCAACCATAGCAGCAATTCTCATGATGAAAACCTTGACCGTATCTTGGCCCTAGCTATTGAGAATATTCTCAATAGCTATACCTGGAAAGCCTATGCTTCCGTCAGACGTTCTAAGGTCGAAACGCCATCTCTGGCACAAGAGTTCTAAAATGAAAATTGCTGATATAGGCTTCAATAGTGCCTTGAGGCGACGGGCAACGGCTTATCGACACAGGCAGAATCACTATGCCAAGCAAGTGGAGGGCTTGCAGCGAGCTTTGGATGTCCAGCATCTAATGCACAATTGGGTGCGACCCCATTGGGGTTTGGGGATACGGACCACGCTAGCCATGGCCATGGGATCGATTCAGCGCCCCTTGAAGCTCTCTAAAATCCTAGTATCCAGCGAATTTCAGGGTCTCACTCTTTAATAGGGCAGTGTCCCAATTTATTTTTGACGATCTTTTCTTGGATATTCATGCTGACACTCCTAAGTCAGCACTAGTTTACGCGGAGTATCAGAGAAAGTCCTGGCTATTACAGATTAAGCGACCGTGCCCGTAGAACCCGGAACCACTAGCTTGCCTCTAGGGGCTACGGGGTAATTGCGACGACTCGGAGACAGTACATAACCCGTTAAGGCCCCAACGACTAGGGTCAGGTGAGGCAGTACTGGAGCGTTAACCAAAATCTCCACCGAGTACATCAAAAGTACCAAGGCAAGCACCCCAGGGGCGGCAAATTCAGGCCTATCCCAAACCTTAATCGGGCATTTGGTATTAATCAGAGCAATAACCGGCAAAAAGACGGAGGATAGTAGAGCGGTCAAGCCCACTAAACCTAGGCTACCGATGGTAATAATCCATAGACTATCGACGACGGTTGTCGCCTGACCCACTTCGTTGGTGACAAAATTACGACCAAAACCTCCCCAACCTAGCAGCAGCCTTAATTTTGCTTTTTCTAACAAAAGTGCTTCATTATCAAATCTAAACTGCAGAGAACCGATACGTTCGGGGGATACATACTTAGAAAGGAAATCAATGATATTATCAGTAATTCTAGGGGGATCACTAACGATAACCAGATAGAGATAAAGAATAACGGCACCGATAACCAAATAAGCTGCCAGATTAGATCGAAAGATTAAGACCGATGAGAATAGCAGAGCTAGAGCCACTGCCAGGGTAATATAGGCACCAGTAGAACGAAGGAAAATATCTGTCAACAAGAAAACCGGTATGGCAATAACCATAGGAATTCTAAAGATCTCCCTGAGTATGCCAGTTTTCCAAAGCCAGACGCCAACGGTCAAGGCGGTAATCATAATAAAGCTTAAAATCAAACCATGGCCAGTAAATACCGTAGGGCGATAGCCCCCTTCGCGAACAGCTTGGGCAAACATACTATGGGGAAAGCCACCGTAGAGCATAATATGTAACGTAGGTGACATACGCATTTCGAAGAGGCAGAGGGGAATATAAACCATGCCTCCGGCAAAAATACCAATGGCTAGATATCGTAGGCCAATCAAGTCACTTAAATAGATACGACCCAAAAAGAAGGGCACACCCCACTTCATGGTTTGCTCAAGGGTAAAGGCTATAGAATCGTATAGATCTATATCATTACTTAAGTTGCTAAAAAATGGGCAGAGGCACCAGACGAGCATCGGCATGTCGAGCCATTGCAGTCTGAACTGACGAATGCGTTGACCATCAAATAGAAACGTAAAAAATAACACCGCATAGGAAGTGGCGGAGATTTTGGAATAATCAGGAAAGCCCGGAATGATTAATTGCGCTTCGGGTAAGAATAGGGCACCAGTGATAAAAGCTATAACGATAGCTCGCTGGGAGGGAAAGGCCCTGAACAACCAGAATACAAAGGGTATCCATAGAAACATTACCAGGGCAGCAATAAAATTGGGAGTTTCGTAGGGATGAAAAAACTGGAAGCTCATAAATTTAGAGGTGTTAAGTATACAGTTGCAGCTATCAAACCTTAAAATGCTCTGCCTGCCCACCAGAGTCAAACAGCACTATAGCCATTAATACAAATATTTAAATATTTCGAATTGATTAAAGAAATATTTAAGTAAAATTATAATTCCCATTTCTATGGTGATAACCTAACTTTATCAAGGTTGGCCTCGACTAGGGAAGATTCAAAATAATATGCGACCTATATTAAATAATTTTCAAAAACGAAATCAAATAATTAAGCATTCACTTATCATGTAACATCTAGTATTAAAATGATTTTACCTTTGTCTTTATCTAAGTTTTAGAATGTTGTCAACTTAATATTAATTTTAATCCGTTACCCAGTTTTATTAATAAGGTATCACGGTTGGGAGACTAAGTAAAGCAAAAACCTGCCTATATCCTCGATTAAAGGTTTCCTGATGAAGCGTCAGCCAGTCATCCTGAAAGGCTTGTTTCCTCGCCTCTGTAGCAATTATTGAACTTTATCTCCATGGTCAGGGTAAATAAACTTACTGAAGAGTGGTTAGGTCGCCTTGCTCTTGGTCACCCTGAAGATAGCCACTCTACTCAGCGGAGTATAGTGCGGTGGCTATTGGGACCCGCTTCTGAAGGGTTTGAGCAGCTTAGCCCAGAAAAGTTTAACCTGGTCTGTCAGTCTATTGAGTATCGCTATCGACTATTTCAGACGGGCTACCGACACCTTCGCCCCGGACAGAGCTACCAGGAGTTGATACAGCGATTAAGTCGACCCCTCCTATTACGCCATAAAATTAGGGCCTGGGTCAACCTCAGTCGAGACCGCCAGCGCAGTGTAGGGGAGATTATTCAGGAAGTAATTCAAGACATGATGCGCAGCGATCGCTACCTGGCAGAGCAACTCCGGTGGATTGCCACCTGCACCCCCCAGACCCAACTCCGCAGTCAGCTGATGCTAGCCAGTATTGAGGAGTACTGCTGGCGGCCAGTCCGTAACCAACCCCTAATATACTATCGCTTTGTCAATTACCTGCGCTCTGGTCAACGCAGCGGTATCACCCAGGTGCCCGCTGGTGAGCTAATTCAGATAATTTCTGAGGAGTTGGCCCCAGGATCGGTTGAGGAGTCCCTCAGCCTGCTTGATGCAGAGGCCTGGAATCGATATCAAGCTGAGCAAAATACCCTGGAGCAACAACTGCAGAGAACTCAGATTAAACATGCTTTGAGCACCTACCTGGGCCGTCAGATTGGTCCTGAAGCGGTTACCTGGTTGAACCTGTACCTGCAGGGTCTGACCCCAGAGAACATTGCCCTCCACCTCAACTGGCCGGTTAAACGAGTCTATCGCTTGCGGGAACAGGTGGTTTACCATGCCCTCAAGGGATTTGCCCTGAAGGAACAACCAGCCATGGTTTTGGACTGGCTGAAGACATCCCTGATTGACCATAGCTTTGGTCTTACCCCAGGGCAGTGGCAAGCTTTCTGGCAGCATTTAAGTTCGCAGGAGCAGGCGATTTTGCAGGGTTTACAGGCGGAGCTATCGCTGCCGGCGATAGCTAGCAACCTGGCGATCAGGCCGAAACAGGTGCAGCAGCATTGGGTTGATCTTTACCTGCGGGCTCAAGAGCAGCGATCTTAACCTCGGCTGATGATCTGGGTGGGCATAGAACAGGGGACGGTAGGTGAGGAGGCTTTGCCATTGGCGGAGAAATTATTGGTAAAACTTAATCTAGGCGTTTCTGCCAGTGCGCAATGATATGATTGCCGTCAAGCTAGGGGTGCCCGAGACGATCGGGCTGAGATTATACCCTCAGAACCTGACCTGGTTAATACCAGCGGAGGAAAGCGTTGATTCTGGTCATGTACCGAAGCGACGAGCCAGCTACCGCCCCAACCTGGCCCTGGAAGCCCCACCCACCTGCTACAGCGAGTGGAACCGATGGATCATTTCCAAATACCCAGAGGCTCAAGCGATCGCTGGCTGATCTGACCTTAAGGCTGAGATTTCTATCCCTAGCGTTACCCAATTCTCTACGTTAAAGGTAGGTTGTTGATGACGCTAGCCACCACTGCACTGGCCGTAACTGTCATGACGGCGACGGTGTTTACCCTGCTGGGACTACGGCAGAGTAGCCGCCAAACCATCACCTTAGAAGACTACATGGTGAGCCGCAACCGCATGGGCACCGGCATGGCCATCGCCACTATTGTGGCCTCGGCCTTGGGGGCCTGGACCCTGTTCAGTCCTCCCCAGGTGGGGGCGACCAGCGGTATCGCCGGTATCCTGGGGTACTGCCTGGGGCAGGCTGGGCCCTCTGGGCTATTTGCCACCATGGGCGGTCGGATTCGCTCATTGATGCCCCAGGGTCATGGTCTCAATGAGTATGTTTTACATCGCTTTGGTAATGCTATGTATCTGCTGACCCTGGCGATCGCCCTCTTTTACATGTTCATCTATCTGACCGCAGAACTAACGGCGATCGCCAAGGCGGTGGAATTAATGGCCGGAGTTCCCCTCTGGCTCACCTCCCTGGTGGTGATGACGGCGGTGTTTATCTACACCCTGGTGGGGGGGTTGGGGGCGGCTATTTTCACCGATGCCCTGCAATTTGTGGTGATTGCGCCCCTGCTACCCTTGAGCTTTGCCATCGCCCTGATGGCCATGGGGGGCTGGGAAAAGGCGATCGCTCCGGTGATGCAAGCCGCTCCAGAATTGCTCAGCCTCACCAATGGACCTGGATTACGGTTTGGCGCCACCCTGGTGATCGCGGTAATCGCTGCAGAAATGTTTAACCAGGTCAACTGGCAACGGGTCTATGCCTGTCGCAGCGATCGGGTGGTGCAACAATCCTTCCTTGGATCCTTTATCTTGATCTGGCCCATGCTGATTATTGCTGGACTGCTGGGTATTCTGGCCATGCATTTTGGCTTTAATGACGACCGAGCCTTTTTCTCCCTGATTCAAGCCCTGGCCCTGCCCCAATGGTTCAGTATTCTGGTGCTGGTGCTGGTGCTGGCCCTGGTCATGAGTACCCTGGGAGCATTACTCAACGGTATTACCAGCCTATTTACCACCGACCTGCTGCGGCTCCTACCCCGCCGGTCCAGTCAGGATATTCTCAAGCTCACCCGTATCCTCACCTTGGTGATTAGTCTGCCTACGGTGTTTCTAGCGGCCCAGGGATACAACGTCCTCTACCTATTTTTGCTGGCCGACCTGGTCTGTGCTGGCGCCCTCTTCCCGGTGCTGTTTGGCCTCTATTCCCGCCGCCTGACTGGCCCCATGGCCCTGGGCAGTGCCCTGGCCGGAATTGCCCTGGGGGCCCTGTTCTTTCCCGGACCGGATTTCTCCGGCTGGAACAGCCTACCCTGGGCCGGTGACCTACTGGTGAGTTTTACTGCACCGATTGTGGTGTCCCTGGTACTGTCCCTGGGGGCGATTCAAGTCCAGGCCCGGCGGGGTCGCACCCAGGTGTTTGACTTTGGCCGCCTGGCCCAAACCATTACCGCCTACGACTAGGCGGGTGGCTGTTTTTTCTGGACTACGCACTATATCCCCTTACCCCATCTGGAGGTCACCCCATGAGAACCCCATGGCTGGTTAAACGTCAAAACCACAACAATGCATCCCAACTGCACTACGCCCGCCAGGGCATAATTACCGAGGAAATGGCCTACGTGGCGCAGCGCGAAGGGCTACCGGCGGAGTTGATCCGGACGGAGGTGGGCCGGGGCCGCATGATTATTCCCGCCAATATCAACCACCCCAACCTGGAGCCCATGGCCATTGGTATCGCCGCCCGTTGCAAGGTCAACGCCAATATCGGTGCCTCCCCCAACTGTTCCGACATCACCGAGGAGCTGGCCAAGTTGAAGCTGGCAGTGAAGTACGGGGCTGATACCCTGATGGACCTGTCCACCGGCGGGGGCGACCTGGATCAGATTCGTACCGCCATTATTCAGCACTCCCCCATCCCCATCGGCACGGTGCCCATATATCAGGCTCTAGAGCAGGTACACGGCCGGGTGGAGGACCTCACCCCGGAGGATTTTCTCAGCGTGATTGAGAAACAGGCCCAGCAGGGGGTGGACTACATGACCATCCATGCCGGCATTTTGATAGAACATCTACCCCTGGTGCAGGGCCGCATCACCGGGATTGTCTCCCGTGGAGGGGGGATTCTGGCCCGTTGGATGCTCCACCACCACCGCCAGAATCCCCTTTATACCCACTTTGACGACATTATCGCCATTTTCCAGCGCTACGATGTCAGCTTTAGCCTGGGGGATTCCCTACGGCCAGGTTGTCTCCACGACGCCACCGATACCGCCCAGCTAGCGGAATTAAAAACCCTGGGGGATCTAACTCGGCGGGCC
Organism: Cyanobacteria bacterium REEB459; assembly: GCA_018970085.1. Taxonomy (GTDB): domain Bacteria; phylum Cyanobacteriota; class Cyanobacteriia; order Phormidesmidales; family Phormidesmidaceae; genus Nodosilinea. The sequence continues at coordinate 20,628 of JAGWXD010000021.1, read as the reverse complement.
TGGCAGCAGGAGGTGCAGGTAATGGTGGAAGGTCCGGGCCATGTGCCCATGGACCAGATCGACTATAACGTTAAGCAGCAGATGGAAGAGTGTGATGGAGCCCCCTTCTATGTGCTGGGGCCCCTGGTGACCGATATCGCCGCTGGCTATGACCACATCAGTTCCGCCATTGGGGCGGCCCTGGCGGGCTGGAGTGGGGCGGCTATGCTCTGTTATGTCACCCCCAAGGAGCATCTGGGGCTGCCCGACCCTGAGGATGTGCGCCAGGGGCTGATTGCCTATAAAATTGCCGCCCACGCCGCTGACATTGCCCGCCATCGGCCCGGTGCTCGCGATCGCGACGATGCCATGTCTCGAGCTCGCTACAACTTTGACTGGACCCGTCAGTTTGAGCTGGCCCTCGATCCAGATCGGGCTCGAGAGTACCACGACCAAACCCTCCCCGGGGATATCTACAAAACCGCTGAGTTTTGCTCCATGTGCGGGCCTAAGTTCTGCCCCATGCAAACCAAGCTGGATGGAGCGGCCCTGAAGGACCTAGAGAATGCCCTCGCCCGGGATCAACACCCCTCCCCTACCCTTTAGCTGCTTAAGGGTTAGGTTAGTATCACGGTAGCAATCACCATCGGACATGATTATAGTTACACCATCCCTGCAGGAGTCATTCTATGATTGCTTCTGCAGGGTGGACGGAGTCGCGTTGATGCCAAATAGTTCCTGACTCTTCGGACGAGATGTAACGATTTAAGGACCATGCCACGATCAAAGGTTCCTGCTACTGTAAAAGCTCGCTCTGTCCGCCTTGGTGATCGGATCCGACAAATTATCTTTCCTCCCTTTTTATACCAATCCGCCGGTAAGCTTGCGGCCACCGGAACTAAAATTGTGCTCCTCTCCAGTGTGCTGGCGGGGGCCTTTGTCAGCGGCGTGAAGTGGTTAGGGGTCATCGAGCCGCTGGAATTATTTCTCTTTGATGGGCTGGTGCGATCGCAACCCAGTCGGGATCTTCACCCTCGCGTCACCATTATTGGCATTACTGAGGGTGACATTCGCCAGTATGGCTGGCCCCTGGTCGATGGCCAACTGGCCAATGTGCTGCGAAAACTACAGTCCCACCACCCCAGCGTGATCGGGCTAGATTTATATCGTAGTACCCCTCATCCCCCCGGTTCTAGGGATTTAATTCAGCAATTGGCCGCCAGCAATGTCATCGTCATTAAGAAAGTTGATACGGTTTCAGACGGCAGTGAGGTGCCGCCCCCGCCCACCGTGCCACCAGACCGGGTGGGCTTTAACGACTTCCCCACCGATTCAGACGATATCATCCGTCGCAACCTGTTATTCGTTTCAGGCAAGACAGCAAAACACTATTCCTTTGCTCTACGGGTAGTTCTGACGGACCACCACCCCCCCCTATCCTTTCGGTTCGATAAAAGCAAGAACAGCCTTTATCTGGGCGGAGTTCCCATCCCAGCCCTATCAGCCCAGGACGGTGGTTATCAAACCGTCGATAACAGTGGTTATCAAATTTTGCTGCGCTACCGTGGGCAGGATATTTCCCAGTACCAGCTTTCCATTAGTCAGGTGTTGAGTGGCCAGTTTGATCCCAGCTGGATTACCAACAAAGTGGTATTGATTGGTTCAGTCGCTCCCAGTCTTAAGGACCGCTTTTCTACCCCCTTTAGTTTTAGCCAGACCAGGGATTTTAAAATGTCAGGGGTCGCTATTCACGCTCAAATGGTCAGCCAGCTACTGGATTTAACCGAAGGTCAGCCAGCTCTGTACCGGTTCCTGGCTCCCTGGGCCGAGGGTCTGTGGCTTTGGGGTTGGTGTGTAGTCGCCGGCAGCCTGACCTGGGTGCTGCTGATTCATCGCCCCATGGCCCTATTTGCTGGCAGCGTGGGAGTGATGATACTGCTGGGGGGCTTGGGGTGGCTGGGGGTCAGCCAGCTATTCTGGCTACCCCTGGTAGAGCCCATCATGGGGGTGGTAGGCACAGTTGCGGTGGTGATTGCCTACAAATTAATTTATAGCAGGACCCACGACTCCCTGACGGGTCTACCTAATCGGGAAGCCTTTTTAATCAGCATTAAAGATGCTCTCCAGCAGCCTGTCAGTCTGCCAGTAATTACGGTGTTCATGGGGGTTGATCGATTCAAGGTGATTAACGAAAGCCTGGGGCACCAGGCCGGCGATCAGGTACTGCGGGTGATAGCCCAACGGCTGTTAAAATTTGCCCCCCCCGAGGCTAAGGCGGCGCGGCTGGGGGGCGACGAGTTTGGCCTATTATTGACCAATCTGGATGGCGATAGGGTGGGACGGTGCATGGATGCCCTCCAGGATCATCTGTCGGCACCCATCACCCTGGCTGGGCAAAAACTGCCCAGCACCATCAGCATGGGCCTGGCTATTAGCTACGTCGGCTTAGACCATCGACCAGCAGATTTGCTACGGGATGCCCACACCGCTATGTATCGGGCCAAGGCCTTAGGTAAATCCAGATTTGAGATTTTTGCTTCCAGTATGTTGACCGACGCAATCAATCGACTGCAACTGGAGAGCGATCTGATTACGGCTTTGGATAATCAAGAATTTTTACTTTACTACCAACCCATTATTCGACTTCATACGGGGGAACTGGCGGGTTTTGAGGCCCTGGTACGCTGGCACCAGAAAGACCGCGGCCTGGTTTTACCAGGCACCTTTATTCCAGCGGCAGAGGAAACGGGGTTAATTATGGCCCTGGGGCAGTGGATCTTCCGGGAAGCCTGTCAACAGCTACAGCAGTGGCACCAGGCCTTCCCACAGCACCAACAGATAACCATGAGTATTAACCTATCAAATCGGCAGTTTGGCCAGTCCGATCTGATTGCTCAGGTGGAAAACATCCTTCAGGAAACCCGGGTGAGGGGAGACCGCATTCGTCTGGAAATTACTGAAAGCATGGTAATGGGAGATGTAGACCGGGCTATTGATCTAATGCTGAAATTAAAGTCTTTTGATTTAAAGCTGTCTATTGATGATTTTGGTACTGGCTATTCATCCTTAAGTTATCTGCACCGCTTTCCTATGGATACTCTAAAAATCGATAAGTCCTTTGTGGGTCGAGAAGACTGGGCTATTATTCAAACTATCCTCACCCTGGCCAAAACCCTGGGGATGGAGGTGGTCGCAGAGGGGGTGGAAAGGGCAGAACAGGTGACTATGCTTAGCCAGGAGGGCTGTCACTACGGCCAGGGTTATTTTTTTGCCAAACCTCTAACTAAGGAAGCTGCCGAAGAGTTACTACAGCAGCTGGGAACGGGGGATCTGCAGCAGTTTTGGGGCAGAGCTCAGGTCTCACCGCAGAGTAACCTTGCATAGCTGACACCAGGGACCTTCTGTGGCCTGGGCTAGAGCCCTACTCTGGCCTAAATCTGGACTGAATCTGAACTTAAAAACCCGGTCTTACTCGTTATCCACCAGGCGTTGAAATTCAGTTTCGGCCCGAATCAAGTCAAAGTGGTTGTCTATCTGCACCATCACCCGATAGATGTAGGGACTAATGACAAAGGTGCGATAGAGGTTTTTTAGAGCTTTATCCAGGTCATGCATCATGGCATAGACCCGGGCTTTGCCATACCAGGCATTGGGGTTGTGGGCCTGGCATTGGAGGGATGTCTCAAAACTGGCGATCGCCTCACCATAGCGCCCCAGTTGCAGTAGGGTGGTACCCCGTTGATTCCAGATGTAGTGACTATCGGGCTTAAGTCTTAGGGCGCTCTGCAATACCTGCAAGGCGTTTTCGTAGGCCTGTAAACCGTGGAAGGCGACTGCCTGGTTATAGTAGCAGTGGTGGTCTCTGGGGTTGAGGCTGAGGCTTTGCTCAAAACTAGCGATCGCCTCTCGGTAACGACCCAGATGGTTTTGGGCCGTCCCCAGGTTATACCAGGCCTTGGTATCGGCGGGGTTAAGCCGCACAGCCTGCTGTAGGTGGCTGGCAGCTTCTTCAAAATGACTCAATCTGGCCAGGGAATGCCCCTTACCATGCCAGGCCAGGGAGTGATTGGGGCAACGAGTCAGAGCCTGATTATAGCTTTCTAAAGAGGCTTCAAAACACTTCAGCGCAGTCAGGGTAAACCCATGGAGGGTCCAGAGTTCGTAACTGTCGGGCTGCAGTTCCAAGGCAGCCTGGAAGCGACTCAGGGCTTCACTATAGCGACCCAGGGCATAGAGGGCATCACCCTGACCTTGCAGGAGTTGGGCCCGGGTCAGGGGAGAGGGAGAAGAAGGAATCATGGGGAGAGTAAATTCTGTCCTCAGACTGCCCATTTCAGCAGCCGGAATATCGGCAAGGCAGAGAAAATCAGGATTTCACTACTTATGGCGGATATACTCATAGAGATCGACATAGGCCTGCCCCGGATGGTTCCAGGAGAAGTCGTAAGCCATTCCCTGTAGGGCCAGTTGCCGAAAGGTTTGGGGGTGCTGTTGCCAGATATCAAAGGCCCGATTCATAGCCGATTCCAGCGCCCCATAGTCGGTTTGAAAGAAGACGAAGCCATTGCGTTCCTGGGGTTCATGGAAACTATCGTAGTCCCAGTCAAAGACGGTGTTCACCAAACCGCCAACCCCCCGAACAATGGGCACCGTGCCGTACTTAAGCCCGATCATCTGGGTCAGCCCACAGGGTTCAAAATTGCTGGGCACTACAATCATATCGGCCCCAGCATAGATCAGGTGGGCCAATTCTTCATTAAAACCAATTTCTAAATGAACATCGGGGTTGTCGTTGAGGTGTAACTTTTCGTGCCAGAACCAGTCGTTGATACCCTTTTCGGTGGCTGAACCGAGCAGAACAAACTGCCCACCCCGGGCAAGGGTGTGATAAATGGCGTGGTGTACCAGATGGACGCCCTTCTGGTCATCCAGTCGACCAATAAACGCCACCAGAGGACGATCGCACTGGCGCAGTAATAGTCGCTCTCTCAGTTCCTTCTTGTTCAGGGCCTTATCTTCAAAGGTGGTGAGACTGTAGGGATGGGGAATATAGGGATCCAGTTCCGGATTCCAAACCCTATAGTCAATCCCATTGAGGATGCCAGAAAACTTATGTTGATGGGTGTGGAGGGTATGGCCCAACCCAAACCCCTGATCGGTATGCTGGGCCTCCCAGGCGTGGTAAGGGGAGACGGTATTGACGTGATTGGCATAGGTAATCCCGCCCTTCATAAAGTTAATGGCAAAGGGGTTGAAATTATCTCGCAGCCGGTCGTACTGAAAATAGTAGTCATCCCGATTCAGGCCAGTAGCCTCAAGAATTTCGTTCGCCCCGATACCTTGATGCTTAAAGTTGTGGATGGTATAGAGAGTACGCTGAAACTCCATGCCGTTGTACTTATAAATTTCAAACAACATCGGCGGGATCAGGCCGGTTTGCCAGTCATGGCAGTGAATCACGTCGGGACGTTTGTTGCTGCGCAACAGAAATTCCAGGGCGGCCTTACTAAAAAAAGCAAACCGCATGGGGTCGTCGTAGCAGCCATAGTAGCAACCCCGGTTAAAGAACATTTCCCACGACTTAGGCTCAATAAAAAAGCACAAGCGCCCGTGCACCCAGCCACAAAACACATCACAGCGAATATCGGTGCCATACCAAGGAACTACCAGGTCGCGATAGGCATCGTGGAGCCCCCAAATATGGTCGTAGCGCATACAATCGTACTTGGGCAAAATAATTTCAACGCAATGGCCCTGTCCTTCAAGTTCGCTACTCAGCCCATAAACTACATCGCCCAGGCCACCAGCCTTGATTACGGGAGCGCATTCTGACGCAACTTGGACGATATACATGGGGCCTTCCTGTTTAAAAAAGTTTATCTTTAGCCCCTATTCAATCAGGATGTTGAAGCCTAGGCAAGGGGTAAGGGAGAGTAACCAGTGCAGCAATTTTGCCTGGCAACCCGGGCGATCGCGCTTTGAGCACCAGGAAGGCGGCAGAAACCCCTAAAACCCTATAGATTAGAATCAGGTAATCATTGGGCCTAACATTAGGCTCGAGATTGGGCACACGGGGGAGGAGGTCTTCCGGCAAGCCATCTAGCTGAATTCACTAAAGCTCAAGGAAACATTATTTAAAAGGCGAGGCAACCCACATGCGGGTACTGTTAATGACGGGTAAGGGCGGAGTTGGCAAAACCTCTGTAGCGGCGGCTACAGGCCTCCGCTGTGCAGAACTAGGTTATAAAACCCTAGTCCTGAGTACAGATCCAGCCCACTCCCTGGCCGATAGTTTTGATCTGGAACTGGGGCACGATCCTCGACCGGTGCACCCCCACCTCTGGGGAGCAGAGTTAGACGCCCTGCTCGAATTAGAAGGTAATTGGGGCGCGGTAAAACGCTATATTACCAATGTTTTGCAGGCTCGTGGCCTAGAGGGTATCGAGGCCGAAGAACTGGCTATCTTGCCGGGTATGGACGAAATCTTTAGTCTGGTGCGAATGAAACGGCATTACGACGAAGGAGAATACGATGTTCTGATTATCGACTCCGCCCCCACCGGCACTGCCCTACGCCTGCTCAGTCTGCCAGAGGTGGCGGGGTGGTATATGCGCAAACTGTATAAACCCTTTCAAGCTGTTTCTGAGGCCCTGAGGCCCCTGGTAGAGCCCTTCTTTCGGCCGGTGGCAGGCTTTTCCCTGCCGACTAAGGAGGTCATGGATGCCCCCTACGAGTTCTACGAACAGTTAATTGCCCTGGAGAAGGTCCTCACTGATGCCAGCACCACCTCGGTACGGCTGGTGACCAATCCCGAGAAGATGGTGATCAAAGAGTCCCTACGGGCCCACGCCTATCTAAGTCTCTACAATGTGGGTACCGATTTGGTGATTGCCAACCGCATTATTCCTGATACTGTGCAGGATCCGTTCTTTCAGAGTATGAAGGATAAACAGCAGCGCTACAGGCATGAAATCCAGGAAAACTTTCGTCCCCTGCCGGTTAAGGAAATTCCATTGTTTGCCGATGAGATGTGTGGCCTGGAGGCACTACAGCGGCTAAAACAGACCCTCTATGCTGAGGAAGACCCTACTCAGGTGTACTACAAAGAAACCACCCTGCGGGTGACTCAAGAAAACAATCAGTACAGCCTGGAGCTTTACTTACCCGGTATTGCCAAAGACAAGATTGAATTGAGTAAATCCGCCGACGAACTGAATGTTCGAATTGGCAATCATCGCCGCAATTTAGTTCTACCTCAAGCCCTGGCCGCGCTGGAACCGGCGGGGGCGAAGATGGAAGACGATTACCTGAAAATTCGCTTTGCCACCCCCGGTTAAATCCTGGGACGGAATTTTAAAGGGGCTGTTGGCAGCCAAGTACCGCCAACAGCAAGCCCCTGGTTACAGCAAGAAGTTGCCAGAGAGAGCCTACCGTCTAAAAAAAGATGGCCATCGCCGGGTGATAAGGCGTCTAACCGGTCCGGGTCTATCTTTTAGGGTCTAGGCCTAAGCTGCCCCGATGTTCTGGCATCGGGGGGTATAACCCCGCCAGACAGACTTTTTCTTTACCCATAGAGATTTCCATAGAGAACCGTCACGGAGGATTCACGACCTGCTGTCAACCTATGGCCTTGGGTGGGCGGGGCCATTATCAGGGGCTGAGCGGCTAAGGGCCAGCGATCGGGCCGACCCTGGATCTAAACGGCACGAATTCTAGAAATTCCTGACAGTAATGAGAATAAATGCTCAGAAAGTTTTTAATTTGAAGTGCTAGGATTTGCTTGGAGAAAATCCCCGAGAGTGCTTGCTGTGATCCCTTCTGCCACCTTGCCGCTAGTGAATCCCCTGTTACCCGCCCTGAGTGACAACAATCGTCTAAGGCTATTTTCTGGTTCTGCCAATGTGGAACTCTCCAAGGAGGTAGCTCGTTACCTGGGTATTGATCTGGGTCCGATGGTGCGGAAGCTATTTGCTGACGGAGAAGTCTACATACAGATTGAAGAGTCGATTCGAGGCTGTGATGTTTACTTAATTCAGCCCACCTGCCATCCGGTAAACGATAACCTGATGGAACTTTTAATTATGATCGATGCCTGCCGTCGGGCTTCAGCTCGCCAGATTACCGCCGTGGTTCCCTACTATGGCTATGCTCGGGCCGATCGCAAAACCGCTGGTCGTGAATCGATTACAGCCAAGTTAGTGGCTAATCAGATTACAACAGCAGGGGCTAATCGGGTGCTCGCTATCGATCTACACTCCGCCCAAATTCAGGGCTACTTTGATATCCCCTGTGATCATGTCTATGGCAGTCCCGTATTGACTGACTATATTGCCAGTAAAAACCTGCCAGACCTGGTGGTGGTTTCCCCCGATGTCGGTGGGGTAGCCCGGGCCCGGGCCTTTGCTAAAAAGCTCAACGATGCCCCCCTAGCCATGATCGATAAGCGCCGCCAGGCCCACAATACAGTTGAGGTGCTCAACGTGGTAGGGGATGTACGGGATAAAACGGCAGTCCTGGTGGACGATATGATTGACACCGCCGGCACTATCTGTGCAGGAGCACGACTGCTGAAACAGCATGGGGCCCGTCAGATATACGCCTGTGCTACCCACCCGGTGTTTTCAACTCCAGCGATCGAACGGCTGTCGGGTGGTTTATTTGAGGAGGTCATCGTGACTAACACCATTCCCATTCCCCCCAGTCGTCAATTTAAACAGCTAACGGTGTTATCTATGGCTAATTTGCTGGGTGAAACAATCTGGCGTATTCACGATGAAAGTTCTGTCAGTAGTATGTTTCGATAGGCTTTAGGGGTTATTGTCTATCCCCTTGGCTCCACTGGCTAGTGGAGACGGTTAAGTTGCCATATCTAAGCTGCCATATCAAAGAGCAGAAACTCTGACTCCTTATCGATGCCCGTCAGGTTTAAACAACCGACATCAGAAATGGCGGCACCATCGCCGGCGCTCAGCACTTGACCATTCAAGTCAATGGCTCCCCGGGCTACCTGAAGCCAGGCCACACGGCCAGATTTTAGGGTATGGCTAACCCTCTGGCCTGAGGTCAAGATACTGGCGTAAAGATCTACCTTTTGATGAATAGTAACAGCCCCCTGGTGCCCCTGGTCAGACCCCACCAGGCGTAACTGACCTTGTTTTTGCTCTGGGGCTACATAAATTTGCTCATAACCCGGGGCGAGGCCTTGGCTGGCGGGCAGCAGCCAGATTTGTAGCAGGTGCACAGGCTCGCTCTCAGAGGCGTTGAACTCGCTGTGAAAAATGCCTGTACCGGCGGACATGCGTTGAATGTCGCCGGGCTGGATCACCGATCCGTTGCCGAGACTATCTTGATGCATCAGTGCCCCCTGGAGCACGTAGGTAACAATTTCCATATTCTGGTGCCCGTGGGTAGGGAAACCGCCACCCGGTCCGATTCGGTCCTCGTTGATGACGCGCAGGCAGGCAAATCCCATCTGGTCGGGGTCATAGTAGTTGCTAAAGGAGAAACTATGGCGGCTATCTAGCCAACCAAGATTGGCACTGCCCCGTTCCTCCCCTGGTCGTAGGATAATCATGCGGTAATCTCCTGAAACTAACTCTAGTTATTGGGCTAGTTATTGGACTAGTCATCAGGTGCTATTTCTAGCATAGCTGCCAAGTCCTTTCTCTAGCTACCTAACCCCAGGAACAAGGGCAAACGCTTGATGGGAAAATGTCGCAACCAGGGCGGAATTACGTGTTTAATAGAGCTGTGACCCTTGGCCTCAAGACACCGAGCCAGGTGCTGGGGCTGAGCTCGCAGCCAAGAGCCTCACCGTCTTTAACTAGACTCGCGACTACTGTGGTAGTTGTTTACTATATTCCGCCGGGATCGTTATGAAATTTGGTATTGTTGTTTTCCCGGGTGCTAACTGCGATCGCGATGTGGCCTACCTGACCCGCGATCTGCTGCACCAACCCACCCGCATGGTCTGGCACGAAGATGGCGATCTCAGCGACCTGGATGTGGTGGTGGTGCCAGGGGGATTTAGTTACGGGGATTACCTGCGCTGTGGGGCGATCGCCCGTTTTTCGCCGGCCCTACAGGCTACCATCGGCCATGCCCAGCAGGGTAAGCTAGTAATTGGGATTTGTAATGGCTTTCAAATTCTAACGGAAGCAGGCCTGCTGCCAGGGGCCCTGGTGCGCAACCAGGGTATGCAGTTTATCTGCGACCGGGTCAGATTGCGGATAGAACGCACCGATCTGCCCTGGACTCAGGCCTACGGCCCTAATCAGATACTCACCTTGCCGATTGCCCACGGGGAAGGATGCTACTATGCTGATGCCCCCACCCTGGCAGAGCTAGAAGCCCATCGTCAGATTGTACTGCGCTATTGTAACCCTATAGGGCAACCAGACCGGGCCTCTAATCCCAACGGCTCGCTGCACAACATCGCCGGCATTTGCAACCGCCAGGGTAACGTGCTGGGGCTCATGCCTCACCCCGAGAGGGCCGCTGATGCCCTGCTGGGTGGCCTGGATGGTCTACCTATGATTGCCGGTTTAATCCATTAGTTCTAGAAGCGATACCGTGGCTACCCTACTGCGTCCCCTGAGCTACCGCTACCAGTGGTTATACGACACTATTTCCCGCACCGCTGCCCTCAGCGTTGGCGGCGAGGAGCGATTTCGCACCCTGGCCCTGGAGGGGTTAACCCTTGTCAGCACTAGCCAGATACTAGATCTTTGCTGTGGGAGTGGACAAACCACTGGCTTTTTGACCCGGTATAGCGACCATGTCACTGGCCTTGATGCCTCCCCGCGATCGCTGCAGCGAGCCAGACACAATGTGCCTGGGGCCACCTTTGTCGAGGGCTGGGCAGAGGCTATGCCCCTAGAGGACAGCCGCTTCGATGTGGTGCACAGCAGTGCCGCCATCCATGAAATGGAAGCCGACCAGCGGCAAAAAATCTTTATGGAGGTCTGGCGCGTTTTAAAACCAGGGGGAATATTTACCCTGGTTGATTTTCACCGCCCCCATAATCCTTTCTTTTGGCCTGGGTTAGCTGTGTTTCTATGGCTATTCGAAACCCACACTGCCTGGCAAATGTTACAGGCTACCCTAACAGCTGAGTTGGGCACCCTGGGCTTCTACCCGGTTCAATGTCGCTACTACGGTGGTGGTAGTTTGCAGGTTATTCAGGCCTGCAAACCCCCCCAGACCTAGTTGATAGTCGAGCTATCTGACTTCGGCTCCAGATTATTAATCGCCCCTTCCACACTATCTTGAAGAGACAGAAACTTCTCCAGACGGACTAACTTAACAGTTTGGGTAACGCGGGCATTGGTAACCACTTGCACAGTTTTGTCCTGATTGGTGGCTTTTTTAACCAGCTGCACCAGGGCTCCGAGTCCAGAACTGTCAACAAAATCAATGGCAGACAGATCAAGAATAATGTTGGCTGGGCCGGTTTCTACGTAAGCGGCCATCACCTTAGTAAAGTTAGCCACTGAGAAGGCGTCCAGCAAACCATTGAGGCGAAATAATTGATAGTTACCCTGTACATCCCGTGTGCCTCGTAAACTTACGGTGAGGGATAAAGCTTCAGCGATAGGAAACCTCCCAAGTGCTCCAGTTCGACAGTTAAATATAGGTCACGATAGATATGTCTGCAAGGGGTAAATTACCCTATCTTGCTAGGCGGTAGTCTGGTGAAGCCGATAGTCTTGCATGGTTTCGACAAATTTGAGGAAGAGATAATCAGCATCGTGGGGACCAGGACTGGCCTCAGGATGGTACTGGACAGAGAATACAGGCAGAGTTTTGTGGGCCAGACCCGCCAGGGTTTGATCGTTTAAGTTGAAATGGGTGATAGTTACCTGATCTGCTGGAATTGAGTCGACTGCCAGGGCAAAACCATGGTTCTGGCTGGTAATTTCTACCTGACGCTGGAGACCACAGGGCTGGTTCAGGCCTCGGTGACCAAATTTGAGCTTAAAGGTAGAAGCCCCCAGGGATAACCCTAGAATTTGATGTCCCATACAAATGCCGAAGGTCGGTCGTCTGTAGTTGAGTAAAGCCTGTACGAGGGCGGGGGCGTAGGTCACAGCCGCAGGATCGCCAGGCCCATTGGAGAGAAAAATGCCATCGGGGTTGTAGCTCATGATCAATTCAGCCGAGCTGCGGGCCGGTACCACAACGACTCGACAGCCGTAGCTGGCTAGCCGCCGGAGGATATTGCGCTTAACCCCAAAGTCAACAGCTACCACCGTCAGCGGTTGATCCACCGGTGCGGCAGCCGGACGGCTATACTCCCAGGCGGCGGCGGTGGTTTCGGTCCACTCGTAGACCTCGGGGGTGGTAACCTGATCGACCAAATTAAGACCCGCCATAGATGGAGCATCCTGCAACTGACGTAGCAATTCACTCGGCTCCAGCACCTGGGTCGAAACCGCCCCATTCATGGCTCCTGCGGTGCGGATACGGCGGGTTAGGGCCCGGGTGTCAATACCAAAAATACCTGGAATTTTATGGGTTTTGAGGTAGTTAGGCAGGGATTGGGTAGACCGCCAATTACTGGGAATGGCGCAAATATTGCGGGCAATCGCCGCTTTAATATGGGGACGGCTAGACTCTTCATCTTCAGGGTTGACGCCGGTGTTCCCCAGTTCTGGATAGGTAAAGGTAACCAGTTGACCAGCATAGCTGGGATCGGTCATGACTTCTTGATAACCGGTCATACCGGTATTGAAGACCACCTCTCCCATGACGGTACCGGGGGCCCCAAAGGACCAACCATGGAAAACAGAGCCATCAGCTAATACCAGCAGGGCAGGAGGGGCGTCGGGGAAAACCATAACCGTAGAGGCCTAAGGGGGCGAAGGACAGGGTTCAGTCGGGTGTGCTTACAGCCAGAAGCTAAATGGAGACGAGTTAGGTAGAGAGGTCGGTCTTTTCAAAAGTTATAGCAGTAAAATTCTGGGGTTAACTCTTTAACCTACATTAAGACTATCTCTGAACTTTGCAAACAACTCCCCAGGCTGTGACTCCTCCCTTTGCCTTTGAGTGCCAGGCACGCTGCCGCCATACCCAGGCCAGGGCCGGGGTTTTTCATACCCCCCACGGACCGGTTGAAACGCCCCGGTTTATGCCTGTCGGTACCCTGGCGAATGTGAAAACCGTTACCCCCGATCAACTGGTCACTACCGGTGCCCAAATGGTGCTGGCCAATACCTATCACCTCCACCTGCAGCCAGGGGAAGAGATTGTGGCTGAGGCGGGGGGGTTACACCGATTTATGGGTTGGCAGGGACCAATGCTGACTGACTCAGGTGGATTTCAGGTGTTTAGTTTAAGTCAGATTCGTACGATTACGGAGGCAGGGGTGGTCTTTAAATCCCCCCGCGATGGCCACTTAATTACCCTCCATCCAGAAACCTCGATCCAAATTCAAAATGCCCTGGGGGCGGATGTGATTATGGCCTTTGATGAGTGCCCTCCCTATCCTTCCAGTCAGGAGGCCATGCAGGCCTCCACCGATCGCACCTGGCGCTGGCTCTTGCGGTGTATGGCTGCCCACCAGCGGCAGGATCAGGCTTTATTTGGCATTGTGCAGGGGGGAATTTATCCCGAAATTCGGCGGCAAGCTGCTTTGCAACTGGCTCAATTGGACCTGCCGGGCTACGCCATTGGTGGAGTCAGTGTGGGGGAACCGCCAGAGTTAATCGAGGCGATCGTCAAGGCCACCGCCCCCTACCTGCCCGATCACAAGCCCCGCTACCTGATGGGGGTAGGCACCTATCGAGAAATGACCCAGGCGATCGCGGCGGGGGTAGACCTGTTTGACTGTGTTATTCCCACCCGTCTGGCTCGCCACGGTGCCGCCCTGGTCGGGGGAGAGCGCTGGAATCTAAAGAATAGCCGGTTTCGCCGCGACCACCGTCCCCTGGATGCGGCCTGCCCCTGTTACACCTGTCAGCAGTTCAGCCGAGCCTACCTATGTCACCTCCTCCATAGTAAGGAAATGCTGGCCTTCACCTTAATCTCTATTCACAATATTACTGAGCTGGTGGGGTTTACCCAACGCATTCGTAGGGCTATTCTGGGCGATCGCTTCACCGAGGAGTTCGCTACCTGGTTAACCCCTGAGGCTGCATCTGATCCGCCTTGATGCCAGCGATAGTGGTTGGCTAAGGCTACTCCGGCCATCACCTGATAGGGGAGATCGCCCCACCGGCTATCAAACTGGCCTTCTCCCCCTTGAGAGATAGGTAATCCATCGGCTAGCCTAAAACTATTATTCTTAACCTGCGCCAGTCGGGAGCCAAGCCCCCTGGATAAGCCCCCTTTAAATGGGCTGCTTCCCCAGATGTCACCGCTTATTTTAATGATCAGTTCTAATTCAGCTGCCTACTCCCGTTGTTCTCCCCTACTCACTCCCCTGGCCTACTTCTTAGGGCAGCGGCTGGTCATACCCTGGTATTTTGAATCCGTCCAGATTTCAGGACAACACCATTTACCCCAAACCGGTCCCACCATTATTGCCCCTACCCATCGAGCCCGCTGGGACTCCATACTGCTACCGTTGGCGGTGGGGCGTCCGGCCAGTGGACGAGACCTGCGCTTTATGGTGACCGCAGATGAAGTGGCCGGGGTTCAGGGGTGGCTGATTCAACGGCTAGGGGGCTTTGCCGTAAATATCCGCCAACCCAGCATCGCCAGTTTGCGCCACGGCATTGACCTGTTGCGAGCCGGAGAAATGCTGGTGATTTACCCAGAGGGAGGGATTTACCGGCAAGACCTGCTTCAGCCCTTAAAGCCTGGCCTGGCCCGCCTGGCTATTCAGGCAGAGGCGGCGGCTCCCGAGTTGGGCATTCAGGTTTTGCCCGTTGATATTTACTACGGCGAGACCTATCCATCCTGGCGCTCCTCTATGCAGGTGAATATTGGTGAAGCTATCCCGGTGAGGGAGTACCTCCATGGCAAGGCGGCCCCTGACGCCCTCAAAGCCAGTGCTCGGGCTCTCACCCTGGCTTTAAAAACTCGCCTGACTCGCATGATCGATAACCGCAAACAAGGAATGGTGGCTTCCCCGTCAGCCTCTCTTTAATTCCACCCAGTCGATCACCCAAGCTTAATCAGCTAAACTTATTCTTTGCTGAGTCATATTAATTATTTTTTCCTCACCCCCAGTGCGACCTTGGGCAGAGTATATTAGAAATGGAGCTGAAAAAGGCTCCCCTGGCAGATTAGACAGCCCACGGCCCACACACAAAAAGGAGTGAAGTTGCTGTTGGATTACCATCTGTCTCGTCTATTCAACCCCATTCAATCCTGCTTTTTCATACTTCCTAATATGGTCTAAAGGGAGGACTTAACATCTTGATGGTTACCCGGTTAGGGAGGGAACTCAAATCAAGATTTACCTCCAGAAAGGCTCGCTTCAAACCCTGGGAAGTTCCTGATCATGGGGATTGGATGGGATTATATTGAGTTGTTATTTTTCCTGGATGCTTGTTATGGTTAATCTACCCTTTGACCATGGTATCCCTGGGGTTAAGGGTTAGTTCTGATGACATTAGTTTCTGATCACAACTGATCGGCTTCCTACCCTGTTATGATTGCTTCTCCCCCGTCCTCTCCCTCGACTTTGGCAGCGCTTGCCCAGGCTACCCGGCAGGGGGCCCAAACCCTGTCAATAGCTTCGACGACTCTAAAAAACCAGGCCCTAGAAGCCATTGCCCTGGCCCTGGAAGACCAGCAAGAGGCAATTTTGGCGGCCAATCAACGGGATTGTCAGGCCGCAGAACAGAGTGGACTGGCCAGGCCCCTCTGCGATCGCCTGAGGTTGAATCTGGTAAAGCTCAAGGGTGCCATCGCTGGGATTCGGGATGTGGCCCGGCTAACCGATCCGGTGGGCAGGGTACAACTGCATCGTCAGCTAGATGAGGGGCTAATTTTGAGTCGGATTAGCTGCCCCTTGGGGGTTTTAGGGGTAATTTTTGAGTCACGACCCGATGCAGTGATGCAGATTGCCTCCCTGGCCATTAAGTCAGGCAATGGGGTGATGCTTAAAGGTGGTAGCGAAGCTGTCAATTCCTGCCGTGCCCTAGTGGCGGCTATTCATCAGGGCCTTGGCAGAGTCGGCTTAGATACCGCTGTGGTGCAGTTATTAACTACCCGGGAAGAAACCCAGGCCTTACTAGAGCTAGATCGATACATCGACCTGATTATTCCCAGAGGGTCCAATAGCTTTGTGCAGTTTGTCCAAAGCCATACCCGGATTCCAGTTCTTGGTCATGCCGATGGTATCTGCCACCTATACGTTGATGCGGCAGCCGATATTGGTAAGGCCAGCGCCATCGCCGTTGACGCAAAGGCGGGTTATCCCTCTGCCTGCAATGCAATTGAAACCCTGCTGATTCACCAGGCTATCGCCCCCACCGCCCTGCCGGTTCTGGTTGGGGCGCTGCGTCAGGCGGGGGTCGAGATCAGAGGAGATGGCGCGGCGCGGCAGGTGATCGCCGATCTGGCGGTAGCCACAGAGACGGACTGGGCTACTGAGTATAATGATTTAATTTTGGCGGTGAAGGTGGTCGATTCTGTGGCAGCGGCCATCGCCCACATCAATACCTACGGCTCTCGTCACACCGATGCGATCGTAACCGAGGACGCCGCGATCGCCGCCCAATTTATCAGCCAGGTAGATGCGGCTGGGGTGTACCACAACTGTTCCACCCGCTTTGCCGATGGATTTCGCTACGGGTTTGGGGCCGAAGTTGGCATTAGTACCCAAAAAATGCCGCCTCGGGGCCCCGTAGGCCTAGACGGGTTAGTCACCTATAAGTATCAGTTGGTGGGCAATGGCCACATAGTGGCTACCTACAGCGGTGACCAGGCCCGACCCTTTATCCATCAGGATCTGCCCGGATAAGGCTGGCCCCTAGGGGGCCCGTTCCTTCTGCTGCTCAGCCATGGCATCCGACCACCCCGCCAACCGACTCAGTTATCCGTCCCCAAGGGCCTGTACTCCCCCGGGGGATATTCGCGCCCCTCGGCGGCTGGGCTGGCGGGATCTGCTCAGCTGGTCAACCCAGCGCAGCCTGTTATTGGTTTTTAGCGATCTGCTGAGTTTGGGCCTGGCCTGGTATCTAGCCCTATCCCTGAATCATTTTTTTTCTCCCATGCCGCCGCCGCTGGTGTGGTGGGTCTGGTTGGGCTTTCCCAGTCCTTTCTGGCTGCTGGTGACGCTGACCCTGGGGCTATTTGCCAGTGCCGGGCTCTACGGCGGTAGCCAGGCGATTCAAAATTATCTGCAGGCGGGCAAACTGGTTAGCCTGGTCTATCTGACCTCCCTGGTGGGGATGTACGTCTATGACCCCAAACTAGACCTGCCGCGATCGCTGTTTTTCTCCGCCTGGCTTAGCAGCATGGTGCTGGTGGTGATGGTTCGCCTGGCCCTGATCACCCTGGTTTTGCGGCCTTTAGAAAAACACCATGCTCCCCGCCGTTGTTTCCTGATTGCCCCTGCCCATCGCCTCAGGCCCCTGGCCCAGGTCCTGCGTCAGCGAGCAGGCCTATCCCTGGTGGGGGCAGCCCTGGTCAGCACGGTCAACTCTCTACCCACCTACCAGGCAATTCTCGCCTCTAAAGCCACCCTGCTACTTGTAGAAGGCCTGCCCACCGCTGACCTGGCCTCCACCCTCTACTGGAAGCTGCGACGCTGGGGAATTGTTCTCCAACTCCTACCCAATAGTCGAGATATGCTTTACTGGCGGGGTCTACCAGAAACCATCGCCGGTCTTCCCAGCTTGCGCCTGGATACGCCCCTGATGGGGGGCTGGGACTACCGACTCAAACGCACTATCGACTACCTGGCTGCGGGCTTGGGTCTGGCCCTGCTGGCCCCCCTGCTACTGGCCATTGCCCTGGCTATTCGGCTAGACTCTGCCGGCCCGGTCTGCTTTCAGCAACAGCGGGTCGGCCTGCAGGGCAAACCCTTTCCAGTCTGGAAGTTTCGTACTATGGTGGTTAACGCCTCTGCCCAACAGGCCCACCTGGAGCAGCGTAATACTAGTGCTGACGGCATTCTCTTTAAGCTCAAAGCCGATCCCCGCATCACCCGGGTGGGAACCTGGCTGCGGCGCACCAGCCTGGACGAACTGCCCCAGTTAATCAATGTGCTGCGGGGAGAGATGAGCCTGGTTGGTCCTCGTCCCTTGCCCCTGCGAGATGTAGCCCGTTTTCATGGCTGGCATCATACCCGCCACCAGGTATTGCCAGGCATCACCGGGCTGTGGCAAGTGTCTGGGCGATCGGATATCGACAGCTTTGATGATGTGGTGCGGCTCGATCTGCACTACATTGACCACTGGTCTTTGAATCTGGATCTGGAGATTCTGGCGACCACCCTGGGAATTTTGCTGCGGGGCAAGGGCGCCTATTGATATCTGCGGAGCCATCCCTAAACCTATCGTCCCTAAATCTATAATGGGCAGGGCAGGTAGCCTATTTTCCATTGTCCTACCCCCAAAGCTCCCTATGACCTCGATTATCGCCCAGATCAAAGATCGCTTCGCCCAGGCACTGACCCTTGCCTTTGGTCCTGACTGGGCCAGTACCGATCCGCTGCTAGCCCCGACCAGTAACCCCAAATTTGGCGACTACCAGGCCAACCTGGCCATGGGGTTGGCCCGGCCCCTGCAGCGCAGCCCCCGAGCCATTGCTGCCGAGTTGGTTAACCATCTGCAATTGGCCGATTTATGCGACCCCCCAGAGATTGCCGGCCCCGGATTCATTAATCTGCGTCTGAGTGTGGCCTATCTGCAAAGTCAAATTCAGAGGCGACAGGCCCACCCCCGCCTGGGCATTAACTGCGTTAGTCAGCCGCAGCGGGTAATTGTGGATTTCTCTAGCCCGAATATTGCCAAGGAAATGCATGTGGGCCATCTCCGCTCCACCATTATCGGTGACTGTCTAGCCCGGGTACAGGAGTTTCTCGGCCATTCAGTTCTGCGGCTAAACCATGTAGGAGACTGGGGTACCCAATTTGGCATGCTGATTACCCACCTGCAGGAAACTTGCCCCCAGGCCCTAGAGGCCGATTCTGGGATGGGTATTGGCGATCTGGTGAATTTCTATAAACAGGCCAAGCAACGCTTTGATCAAGAACCGGAGTTTAAACAGCGATCGCGCCAGGCAGTGGTCGATCTGCAAAGCGGTAATCCCCGGGCAACTCGGGCCTGGCAGTTGCTCTGCAAACAATCTCGTCAGGAATTTGAGCAAATCTACCGCCGTCTAGATATTACCCTTGAGGAGCGGGGCGAGTCTTTTTATAACGCCTACCTGGGGGCGGTGGTGGAGGATTTAGCGGCCCAGGGATTACTACAGGAAAATGAAGGTGCCCGGGTGGTGTTCACCCAGGGCTTTACCAATAAAGAAGGCTTACCCCTGCCGGTGATTATTCAAAAATCTGACGGGGGCTACAACTACGCCACCACTGACCTGGCCGCCCTACGCTATCGCATTAGCCAAGACCGGGGCGATCGCCTGCTCTACGTAGTCGATGCTGGCCAGAGTACTCACTTTGCCCAGGTCTTCCAGGTAGCTGAGAGAGCTGGTTGGATTCCAGCCGGTGTTACCCTCACCCACGTACCCTTTGGCGTAGTCCAGGGGGAAGACGGCAAGAAATTCAAAACCCGATCTGGAGAGACGGTCCGGCTCAAAGATTTGCTCGACGAAGCCGTAGCCAGGGCTCGGGCCGACCTGGAACAGCGGCTGGCCCTCGAAGCCCGTCAAGAACCCCAGGAGTTGATAGAGTCCATCGCCGAAACCGTTGGTTTAGCCGCCGTTAAGTACGCCGATCTAAGCCAGAACCGCACCAGCAATTACCTGTTTAGCTTTGACAAAATGCTGGCCTTGCAGGGTAATACGGCTCCCTACATGCTCTATGCCTACGTCCGTATCCAGGGAATTAGCCGTAAGGGTAACATTGACTTTGACCATTTACCACCGACAGCCACCTTGCAGCTCCAGGAGGAGGCCGAATTCACCCTAGCTCGCCACCTGCTGCAATTGGAGCAGGTGTTAGAGGAAGTAGCCATTGACCTCTATCCCAACCAGCTTTGTCTTTACCTATTTGAACTCAGTCAGAAGTTCAATCAATTCTACGATCTCTGTACAGTGCTACAAGCCCCCGAACCCCAGCGGACATCGCGGTTAATGCTGGCTCATCTAACTGCCAGAACCCTTAAACTAGGGCTGAACCTGCTGGGAATAGCAGTGCTAGAGCGCATGTAGACCCCCAGTCTTGAGGGTTTTCAGTGGTTTTCCCAGCATTCTCACTTTAAAGAATCAGCTGCTATCGGGATGAATGTCCAGTTCTAGCCCCTCGGGCATGAAGGCAAGCAAATGATGATCCCAACTGTCGAAATACAGGTACCGAGTAAAGACACGCAGCTCGTTGCTTCCTGTACCTTGCCGGTCCAGCGTTGGGTCGTGACGGTGGGCAAAGCCATCCCCTGCAGATGGTCATAGAGGGTGGTGTGGGAGTCCTCTCGACAGACCAGAATGAAGTCCACCTGTTGGTCTAACAGCTGCTGGCAGAAGGGTTGATGGCAATAGAGATCATCGCCTAGCACCGTCGCTCGCAACCCCCGAAGCCGCTGT
>JAGWXD010000066.1 GCA_018970085.1 Cyanobacteria bacterium REEB459 | reverse complement strand
CCCCCTGGCTAAGGTGAGGATTTCTGGCGGCGGTCGCTGCAATGTCACCCATGCCTGTTTCGATCCGGCCCTGCTGGTAAATCACTATCCCCGGGGGGGAAAGGCCCTACGGGGGGC
This sequence comes from Cyanobacteria bacterium REEB459, assembly GCA_018970085.1. Lineage (GTDB taxonomy): Bacteria > Cyanobacteriota > Cyanobacteriia > Phormidesmidales > Phormidesmidaceae > Nodosilinea. The sequence continues at coordinate 10,823 of JAGWXD010000066.1, read as the reverse complement.
CTTTAGTCGCTTTCAGCCAGCCGATACGGTGGCCTGGTTTCAGCAGCGGGGAGTGAAACTCAAAACCGAAGTCGATGGGCGCATCTTCCCCACCAGCGATTGCTCCGCTACCATCGTGGACTGTTTATTGGGAAAGGTAGAGCGGCTGGGAATTGGCCTGCGCCTGCGCCAACCGGTCAGACAGGTGGACCGTAGGGAGCAGGGCTTTGAAATTATCCTGGGAACTGGGGCGTCCCTAACCTGCGATCGCTTGCTGCTGGCTACGGGCAGTAGTCCGGCGGGCTATCGGATCGCCCAGAGCTTGGGCCATACCCTGGTTCCCCCCGTGCCTTCCCTGTTCACCTTTACCATTCGAGATGCCGCCCTGTGCAATCTGGCTGGGGTGTCCCTGGATGGAGTCAGTCTGCGGTTAGAACTGGCGGATGGACAGACCTTTGATCAGCAGGGACCGATGGTGATTACCCATTGGGGTATGAGTGGACCAGCGGTGCTGAGACTCTCGGCCTATGGGGCGATCTGCCTACACCAGCATCACTACCAGGCTAGCTTAAGGGTGAACTGGCTACCTGCCCTAGCCCAGCCTCAAATCCGCCAGGTCCTCCTTGATCTCAAGGTGGATCAGGCTAAACGGCCAATCATCGGCCTTTCCCCCTTTGGTCTGCCCCGCCGCCTGTGGCAATACCTGGTTCAACAGCGAGCCGGATTGGGAGCAGATCTGACCTGGAGCCACCTTTCCAAAGCACAACTACAGACCCTGGTCACAAATCTAACCGCCGATCCCTACCGGATTACGGGGAAGGGGGCCTTTAAGGAGGAGTTTGTCACCTGTGGTGGGGTCGCCCTACCGGAGGTAGACTTCAAAACCATGGCCAGTCGGGTCTGTCCGGGGCTCTATCTGGCTGGAGAAATCCTCAATATCGACGGCGTTACCGGTGGCTTTAATTTTCAAAATGCCTGGACCACTGGCTGGTTGGCGGGCCAGGCGATAGCAGCTGGGGCTGACCAGTCCTGCCTACCCAGCCGGGCTGACTAATCTAGTCTGGGGTGGATTCAGGCTTAACCGGAGCCTGGCCGTCATCGCCTTCACTATAGTTGGCCAGTAGCGATCGCAGCTTCATCCGCTGAATATAGGGCCAACCTCCCTGTCGTTCAATATCTCGCAATAGCCGGTAAAGTCCATGGCGGTTATTGGGCAGAGCCTCCTGAAAAAAGGTTTCACACACCTGGCGATGGTGTTGCTCCAGCAACCTCAGCAGTTCTAGCAGGGCCACACTGTCACCCTGGCGCTCTAGGGCAATTTGGTTAATCAGGCCGGCCAAACTCTTGAGTTCTTCCGCCTCTGGTCCGGTAGAGGCCGTTGCCTGGAAATCATTCATAAACCACCCATTCCCTATTTAAACCTATCTCCCAGGCTTGGCGGGGATTTCCATCTAGCTTACTTAAATCCGGGCAGAGGGTTGTAGCAAGACCAGATAAAATCTTTACCGATCCCAGTCTAGACCGCATAGAGCCCCATAGGCAGCGGTAGAACCCGGTCTGCCAGCAACTGTGCGGCCATCTACCCAACCCTGAATCAGGTCCCCGGTTGCTTTCTGCCAACAGATTCAGAGAAAGGGGAAGGGAGCCATGTATGATGATAATTTGAGGCTCTATGGACCTGGTTTTGCCAGGCCAAAACACTATGGCAGTCGAGGCTGTTTTCTATTTAAGCCAGACTCCCTATGCTAAGGTGCTCGCGGGGGCAGAGATTTAACTCTGGACATATCTCCGCTAAATCTCCAGAGCCTTTAGCTGTCATATTCCCCCGGGTCTGGCAGCATCTTTTACATACTGATTTGAGGTAAACAATGAGGTACCGCGCCCTTATCGTTGCGTTCCTGGCTATTTGTTTGAGTGTATTGACCGCCTGTAGTGAGTCAGTCAGTGCCACCAGCACTGCCCCCCTAACCTACGACCAAATTCGAAATACCGGCTTGGCCAACAAGTGTCCCCAACTATCGGAAATGACCCGGGGAAATCTGCCCCTGGAGGTCGGCAAAAAGTATCAGTTAGTGGGCATGTGTATTGAACCCACGGCTTATTTTGTTAAAGAAGTACCGACCTCTAAGCGTCAAGAGGCCAGCTATGTACCTGGCAAAGTATTAACTCGCTACACCTCTAGCCTCGATCAGGTAAGGGGTGACCTGACCCTGTCCAGCGATGGTAGCCTGGTCTTTGCGGAAACTGGCGGAATTGATTTTCAGGCGATTACAGTACAGTTGCCAGGGGGTCAGCAAGAACCCTTCTTGTTTACAGTCAAGGGCTTAGTGGCAAAGTCGGAACCAGGCTTTAATGGTATTACTACCTCTACTGACCTGGTGGGTGGCTATAAGGTTCCCTCCTATCGGACCTCTAACTTTTTAGATCCCAAGGGTCGGGGCTTAGCTACGGGCTACGACACAGCGGTGGCCCTTCCCGCCAGCGGCGATAGTGAGGAGTATGTTAAGGAAACTACCAAGGCCTTTGATATTGGTGACGGTCGCATTTCCCTGAGTGTGTCTAAAATTGATGGTACAACCGGAGAAATTGGCGGCACCTTTGAAGCCGAACAACCCTCGGATACTGATATGGGTACCGCTGCACCAGTAGATATCAAGTTACAGGGTGTGTTCTACGCCCGCCTAGAGCCGGTTTAGACAGCTGAGACCACGGTCTCAGGGGTCTATTTATCTGTGATACCCTTTACCCCTGGGGCCTTCTGGCCCCAGGGGGTAGTTTAATAGAGTCTCCCACTGGGCGACTTACAGTACACTAGGGCCAGCATTCTATCCCTGGGCTGACAATCCTGACACTCATAGGCATGCCAGCCAGGCCCATAGGTGCCGCCCCAGACTGTCCTGATTGCTGGTTGCCATTGAAGCGATGCCCCTTTCTTTGATCGATTGCCCCTGGACTCCTCGCCCTTGGAGGAGTTACGGTCAGCTGGCGGCCCTGACGGCCGTGGGAACTGCCCTTGTTGCTCCCTTGATTGCCCTGCCAAGTCTTGGTGTACCCCAGCCCCAGCCAGTGATTTTGGCCCAGATGCCGACCCAGGGCGGTACCAGCGTCTTTATTAATGGGATCAAGGCTAGCCTGCCCTGGATAATCAACCAGGGCAGGCTAGCCTTGGCCGATTACGGTCTGGTCCAGCATCTGGGGTTGACCCTGCTTGATTCAGAAAACCCCCGCCTGCAGCCTATTCAGTGGTTTAGTAGCGCCCCTCTGAATTTACCGGCCCAGACCCAGGGGGGGTATCGTTACCTGGAGGTTACCCCCCTGGTGAATCGCTACGGCTGGACCCTTAGCCGACAGGGATCTACTTTGATCATTCAAACGCCCCCGGCGGTCGTTCAGTCAATCTATCGCAGCACCTATGCCGGGGGCGATCGCTGGGTGATTAGCCTCAGTGGTCCGGCTCCTGTGCAAAGCATAGAAACCCCTAGTAACCTCAACTTGAGCCTGGCGGCCAGTCCCAGCCCCAACTTGATCGGCCCTGGCCGAGGTAGGCAACCCTCGGCCCCACTGATGACCAATGGGGGCAGCTATACGGGCCTTAACCTGGGTCTGAGTCCATCCTATGCTCGCCCCCAGATATCCACCCAGGCCAACCCACCCCAGGTGACCATTGATATCCGCCCCGATTATCTGCAGCCCCTAAATATTCTTTGGGCCCCTGGCCTGCGCTGGCGACAACAATACGTGAAGGTGGGTGACCTGGCCTTTCCAGTCTACTGGCTTGACCTCACCCCACCATCCTCCCAGTTCGGCCTGCGCCCGATCTGGAGCGATCCGGCCACGGTGATTGGAACCGCTCCCCTATCGACCATCGCGGCTCGCTGGCAGGCTGCTGCTGCCATTAATGGCGGTTTTTTTAACCGCAACAATCAGTATCCCCTGGGGGCGATTCGCTATAATCGCGATTGGATCTCTGGGCCAATTTTAAACCGTGGGGCGATCGCCTGGGACAGCCAGGGTCAGATTAGACTGGACCGACTTCAGTTGCAACAAACCTTGACGATTGCCAGCGGCAAGACCCTACCCCTACAGGCAATTAACAGTGGCTATGTCAGTGCTGGCATCGGTCTTTATACCCCTGCCTGGGGGCCTCAGTATCGCTCTATTTTAGCTAACGAAACCGTTGTCACAGTGGTGGGCGGGCGAGTGGTGGGGGTACAGCCCAACCGCACCGAAACCTCTGCCCCCGTCGCTATTCCCAGGGATGGCTACCTGCTGGTGGTACGGGCCAACGCCGAGGCTAGCCAGGCTCTGGCCATGGGCTCAGAGATAAGACTGGCCACCAATGTGCTACCTGCGACCCTGGCCTCCCTACCCCAGGTCATGGCTGGCGGTCCCCTGCTGATCAGGCAGTCAACCCTGGTGTTAGACCCTAAAGCCGAGCAATTCAGCGATGGTTTTAGTAGCCAGACCGCCCCCCGCAGCGCGATCGGATTGACCGCCAGGGGCCACCTGTTATTGGTGGCGGTCCACCTGAGTCCGTCTGGGTCCGGTCCTACCCTGGGTCAACTGGCTCAGATTATGGCCCAACTGGGTAGTACCGACGCCCTGAATTTAGACGGGGGTAGTTCGGCTAGCCTCTACCTGGGTGGTCAGTTAATTAACCGGCCGGCCAGCACAGCCGCGAGAGTTAACAACGGGATTGGGGTATTTTTACCTTAGGGATCTACTGCCTTCTTGGCAGCCGCAAACAGGCCGGGGGAATCCCCTGTTGCCATACTGCTCGGGAAGATATGGGGTTATTATCAAAGTGATCAGCTAAATCGTTCGGGAATACTTGCCAGCAGCGCTATGACTAATTCTTCTTCCTCCCGACGGGCCCTGATTCTACAGCGTAGTCTCTCGCCCTTCGGCAACATGCTGATTCAGAGTGGCTACGTCGACTCTGAACAAATGCATACTGCCTTGGCTGAAAGCCGCAAGACCGGCCACTCTCTAACTGACATTCTAGAGACCTTAACCGGACGCCAGCTTTCCCCTGAGTTGCTGCGGCAATACAAGAAGCAGCAATTATTTGAACTCAAAATTCTCTACGGTGTTGAGTCCCTTGACCCCGAACTGAACGATATTTCTGCCACCCAGATTAGTCACCTGATTGATACCCTGGTGCCCATTGACGCCTGTCGTCGCCACCGGTTGCTGCCCCTTTCCCAGGAATCAGGAGAGATTCCGTCTCTGCTGGTGGCTATGGTGGATCCAGAAAATCTAGAGGCTCAAGATGACCTCAACCGGATTTTGCGACCTCGCAACCTGGCTCTACGCCGTATGGTGATTACCACAGAGGACTACCAGCGGCTCATGTCTGCCTACCTAGACGAGGCCGTAGCCCGGCAGAAAAAGCAGGAGTTAGACGCTGCTGTCGATGTTAGTACTAGTTTGGAGGAACTTGATTACCAGGATGACAACCTATCGGAGGTGGTGGACAACGAATCCGATTTAGGGGAGGCTCTCAAGGATGCCGGTGCTGCTCCAATTATTGCCCTGGTTAATAAAATCATGGTGAAAGCGCTCCAGGAAGGGGCCTCAGATATTCATGTGGAGCCTCAAGAAGACTTTTTGCGGGTACGCTTTCGTAAAGATGGGGTCTTAAAAGAAGCCTTGCCCCGCATGCCGAAAAAGATTGTTCCGGCGGTGATCGCCCGCTTTAAAATTATTGCTGATTTAAAAATCGATGAGCGCCGTTTACCTCAGGATGGTCGGGTGCGCCGGGTGTTCCAGGGACGCAAGGTGGACTTTCGGGTCAGTACCCTCCCTAGTCGTTGCGGCGAAAAGGTGGTGCTGCGGATTCTCGATAACACCACGACCGAGTTAGGCCTAGACCGATTTGTGACCGATCCCAATGCGCTAAAAAGCATTCAGGAAATGGCGTCTCGCCCCTTCGGCCTGATTCTAGTCACCGGACCCACCGGCTCAGGTAAGACCACCACCCTCTATTCCATGCTGTCAGAGCGCAATGATCCAGGGATCAATATCAGTACGGTGGAAGATCCGATTGAATATACCCTGCCGGGATTAACTCAGGTCCAGGTGATTCGAGAAAAAGGGATGGATTTTCCTTCGGTTTTACGAGCCTTTCTACGGCAGGATCCCGATGTGATTCTGGTGGGGGAAACTCGCGATCCTGAAACCGCTAAAACCGCCATTGAGGCCGCCCTGACCGGGCACCTGGTGTTAACAACCCTGCATACCAATGATGCCGCTGGGGCGATCGCTCGCCTGGATGAAATGGGAGTGGAGCTCTTTATGGTCTCCAGCGCCCTGATCGGTATTTTGGCCCAGCGCCTGGTTCGTCAGGTGTGTCAGGACTGCCGCCTGCCCTATCATCCTAATCCTGAGCAACTCGGACGCTTTGGTTTAAGTGCTTCCATGGAATCAGATATTACCTTTTATCGGGCTCGCACCCTAACGGTGGAAGACATCAGCGAAGCCAGGATCCAGAATAAGCTTTGTCCTAACTGCCAGGGAGCCGGCTATAAAGGTCGGGTTGGGGTTTACGAAGTGATGCGAGTGACGGAACGGCTACAAAAATTGATTTCCGAGGGTGCCCCCACCGAAGTTCTGAAAGAAGCGGCGGTCGATGAAGGGATGCAAACCCTGCTCTCCTATAGTCTTGATCTAGTTCGTCAGGGATTAACCACCTTAGAAGAAGTAGAACGGGTAACCTTCTCTGATAGCAGCCTGGAAGCGGAACTAAAAGCCAGACGCAAAATTTCCCTGACCTGCTCCGGGTGTCAAGCCGAGCTGCATCAGGACTGGTTTGATTGCCCCTACTGTCTGACCCGTCGTTTTCACGACCACTAAGGTCTCTGTAACCAGAACTGCCCGGCCGGCGGGGGTATCTTCCCCTCAATCTACTTTAAAACTAGACTATTGCCATCGCAAAAGGTGACCCTATGGAATTGATGATTGAAGACCTGATGGAAGAGGTAATTGAACGAGGAGGATCTGATCTTCACCTCTCCGCTGGCTTACCCCCCTATATTCGCATCAGCGGTAAACTCACCCCCACCGACCACGAGCCCCTCAGTTCGGAAGCCTGCCAGCGTCTGATCTTTAGCATGCTGAATAATACCCAACGCAAACATTTGGAGCAGACCTGGGAACTGGACTGCTCCTATGGCGTACGGGGACTGGCCCGCTTTCGGGTTAACGTCTATAAAGACCGGGGTACCTACGCCGCCTGTTTACGGGCTCTCAGCTCCAGTATTCCCAGTATGGAGATATTGGGCTTGCCCAATATCGTCCGGGAGCTTTCGGAAAAACCCCGGGGTCTGATTCTGGTCACTGGTCCCACCGGATCTGGCAAATCTACTACCCTGGCTTCGATGATCAATAATATCAATCTGACTCGAGCAGAGCATATCCTGACGGTGGAGGACCCCATTGAGTTCATTTATGAACCGATCAAAAGCTTGATTCACCAACGCCAGATCGGCGAAGACAGCAAAAGTTTCGCCAATGCCTTACGGGCAGCCCTACGGGAAGATCCCGATGTGATTCTGGTGGGAGAAATGCGAGACCTAGAAACCATTTCCCTGGCCATTTCTGCCGCCGAAACCGGACACCTGGTGCTGGCGACTCTCCATACCAGTTCTGCAGCCCAAACCGTTGACCGGATCGTTGATGTGTTCCCTCCCGATCAGCAGCAGCAAATTCGTGTGCAGCTATCTACCTCTCTGGTGGCAGTGCTGAGTCAGACCCTGATTCCCCGGTATAATCCCAAGCCCGGGGAAGCGGGGCGAGTCATGGCTCAAGAAATTATGCTCGTGACACCAGCCATTGCCAACCTGATCCGGGAGGGTAAAACAGCCCAAATCTACGGTGCTATTCAAACCGGCGGTAAGCTAGGTATGCAAACCTTAGAACGGGTACTAGCCGATCTCTACAGGGTTGGAGCTATCTCCTTTGAGGCTGCCATGGCTAAAACGTCTCGCCCAGATGAACTGCAACGGCTGATGGGGCCGGTATCGGCGGGAACGATTGCCGATCAAGCCAACCTGGTAGCGCGGTCATAATTGAAGGATTGGCCCCTATCGCTATAATGACTGCAAAATCTTGAGATTGAACCTCATGCCTACCTACGTCGCCATTGGTCGTGATGCTACCGGTTACCAACGCAAGGAACGGGTCTCTGCTGAGACTCCGGGGGAAGCTCGTAACCTGCTCAAGGATCAGGGCCTCTTTGTGCTTGACTTGAAAGAGGAAAGTAACTTTAGTTTCGATTTCAGGGACCTGCAAACCTCCCTAACCCAGGTGACCGTTAGGGATAAGGCCATTTTCTCTCGTCAGTTTGCCGCCCTGGTCAATGCTGGTGTAGGGCTGGTAAGGGGCTTGGGAGTACTGGCGGATGACTGTGCCAATCCCAAACTGAAAAAGGCTTTGCTAGAAATTAATAGTGATGTACAGCAGGGTACCAGTTTGTCCGATTCTATGCGTAAGCATCCTGTCTGCTTCGATAATTTGTACGTGGCACTGGTGCAGGCGGGAGAAGTCGGGGGGGTACTGGACGAGGTGCTCAACCGCCTAGCCAAGCTGTTGGAGGATCTCAATCGGTTGCAAAATCAGATTAAATCGGCCCTGGCCTACCCAATCACCGTAGGAGCTCTGGCTGTACTGATCTTTTTGGGCCTGACCATGTTTTTGCTGCCTATTTTCGCTGACATGTTTAAGTCCTTTGATGCCCAGCTGCCTTTGTTTACCCAGTTCATGCTGGGGATTAGCTATTTTTTGCGTCAGCCCTTTAACTGGCTGATTATCATTGGGGTGATCGCGGCAGCCATCTTTGCCTTTCGGCGTTATTACGCCACCCTCAATGGACGCCGGGTTATTGATCGCTTCGCTCTAAAAATGCCCCTGTTTGGGGACCTGATTCAGAAAACTGCTACCGCCCGGTTTTGTCGTACCTTTGGTTCCCTATCGCGATCGGGGGTACCCATTCTCACTGCTTTAGAAATCGTTCGCGATACCGCTGGCAATCAGGTCATTGCTGAAGCTGTAGACTCGGCTCGCAAAGACGTGCAAACCGGCGGCATGATCAGTTTAGCGCTGCAGAAGTATTCGGTTTTTCCGGTGATGGCTATTCAAATGATTAGCATTGGTGAGGAAACAGGGGAGCTAGATCAAATGTTGATGAAGGTGGCTGACTTCTATGAAGATGAGGTGGAGCAGGCAGTTAAAGCCCTCACCAGCATTATGGAACCCCTGATGATCGTCGTACTAGGAGGTATGGTAGGGGCTATTTTAATTTCCATTTACCTGCCTATGTTTAGACTCATGGATGTGGTGAAATAGAGCTCATACCCAGTTTTGGTCAAGTTTTCTAGCCCTTAACGCCACTGGCTGTTTGGGTGGGTATGACATAACGTTGTAACAAGACAAATACCACAATGGCTGGCAACACCGATAAAATTGAACCCGCCGCAATCAGTCGCCAATCTAGAGAAAAGCTGCCAGACAATCGGGCTACCCCCAGGGGTAGGGTGTAACGCTCTGGCCGATCGAGCAAAATCAAAGGCCAGAGAAATTCGCTCCAGGTGCCAATAAAAACAAAAATACCCAGGGTGATTAGAGCCGGTTGGGTAGCTGGAATCATCACATTCCACCATACCCCCAAGTCAGAGCAGCCATCCAGACGGGCAGCCTCCTCCAGTTCCTTAGGAACGGTTTGAAACGCCTGGCGCATCAGAAAAATTCCAAAGGCAGAGGCTAAATAGGGCAGCATTAAGCCTAGGTAGGTATTGCGCAAGCCCAGGTTGACGGCTAATAAATACAGCGGAATCATGACCACCTGAAAGGGGATCATAATCGTAGCCACAATCAAAGCCAGAATCACATCTCTCCCCAGAAAGTTTAACCGAGCCAGGGGATAGGCCGCCAGGGAGCAAATTAGAAGATTGAGGAGGACGGTTAACACCGCCACCACCGTGCTATTGACAAAGTATTGTCCCAGGGGATTGGTTTGCCAAACCTTCTGGTAATTAGCCAGGGTGGGCGATTGGGGAATTAATTGGGGTGGGGAAGCCAGAAGATTTTCTCCGCTACCCTTAAGAGAAGTACTGAATAGCCATACCATGGGGAATACCATCACCACAGCAATGGCTAGCAACCCTAAGTAGAGCAATAGGGTGCGCCAATAGCGCCACTTCAGAAGACGCCGCCTGAGCGCGATCGCAATAGCCATAACAAGACTCTAAACACTGGCTCATTCAAAATATCACAGCCCCACTCTTCCGACTCCGAACCTCTCCTTAAACTGACGACGCGATCAAAGCATAGCTCCCTCTAAGACCAACCCAAGCAGCCATAATAAACCGTCTCCCTCGCTATCCCCAGAGCAATCCAAGCATTTAGTTTTATTAATAAAAGGGTTTTCTCGACTCAATTTATCCCTTCAAAGTATTTACCAAACCCTTGTCAATCAAAGATTATCAGAGCTTGAATTATTGTTAACCTTCGTCAAAAACGGTCAAATCTCAAGCTTATAATGCTGACAAAGTCCTCACAGTTTTAGAGTAAATCGATTCCTTAAAGGCTCCATGGCTATTTAAGGCTCAGGTTTGTCCCCAGAGCTTTGAGGATTTATGTTGCCTTTGTCTAGAGAGAGGAGAGTCTCCATGACAACTACCCCCCGAGAGCGGGAGGCGAACGTGAAGGTAGTAGTGGATCGGGATCCGGTACCGACTTCATTTGAGAAGTGGGGAAAACCGGGTCACTTTGACCGGACCTTAGCGAAGGGACCGAAGACCACGACATGGATTTGGAACCTGCACGCCGATGCTCACGATTTTGAC
>JAGWXD010000099.1 GCA_018970085.1 Cyanobacteria bacterium REEB459 | reverse complement strand
CTCAGGTGAATGGGGGGGGATGTCATAGCACTGTCACCAGGGGTGTCAAGGATGGTTAGCGGCACTGCCCGACCCTGGGTTCCTCTCCTCAGCAACTCGATCAGGTAGGAAATAGGGCAGGGGGAAATATCGCCGGTCATTGCATACACCGTAAACCTGACCGACTTTTCGGTGTATGAAAATACTATGGCACGACCGGCGTCGAAATTCAATACGATTTGAGATGTTTTTGATTCTAATCCTTCGCTGTGCCGTTTTAGTTGACACCCCTGGCATCAAAACCATTGGCTAAAGCCAGGGCTGGCAAGGGTCATGCAGTTGGGAACTTTTGGGAAATGGGAATGGGGTAGTCTGAAGGAGCCCGCTAAAATTAACCTAACCCCTATGGCAGGTTTGGCGATGGCATCCCCCTTTCCAGGCATGGATCCTTGCCTAGAGCAAGCTGTGCTTTGGTCGGAGTTTCACAGCCGCTTAATCGTGGCGATCGCCGATGCCCTGGCCCCTAGCCTGCTGCCCCGATACTATATAGCCGTTGAAACTCGCACCTATCGAGATAGCCCCAATACAGAGGTCTTAGTAGGGATTCCCGATGCGGTGGTCTTGTCTACCCCAGGGGCATCTGTCCAGGCTAAACCCGACACCCCTGGTCCTGGGGTAGCCACTACGGTGCGGCCCCAATCGGTGATTTTGCCCATGCCGATGGAGGTCAAGGAGCGTTATCTAGAGATTCGAGAGGCCGGTAGTGATGCGGTGATTACGGTGCTTGAAGTCCTGTCACCCACTAATAAGCGCCAGGGGGAAGGGCGCCGCATCTATAACGCCAAGCGCCAAACGATCCTGGGCAGTGCTTCCCACCTGGTGGAAATCGATTTGCTGCGGGCCTATGACCCCATGGCCATGCACCCAGTCGCCGGGGATACTACCCCCACATCGACGGATCGGTACCGGATTTTGGTCAGTCGCTCAGAGGACCGTCCTCGAGCCGATCTATACGAATTTACCCTACGGGAACCAATTCCTCCCTTTCCCTTACCGCTGAAAGCAGCCAACGAAGAGGTGTGGGTTGATTTGCAGTCGCTGGTAACTGGTATTTACGAGCGCAGTGGCTACGGCATTCGGCTAGATTATCAAGCCCCCCTGCCGCCCCCCACCCTATCGGCGGCGGATCAAGCCTGGGTAGATCAGCGATTGCCCAGCCCCTAATCTAGGGTTAACCCTTTCGGCACCGATGTAGATGGCGGGTAGGTTTGCAGCAAGGCGGTGGGGGCTACCTGGACTGCCATCAGACCGCCTACGACGGTCAATACCAGCAGGCTAAGCAGGGTAACCCAAAAGAGGTTATGACTTTGGTTGGCAGACCGGGATGCCGCCCCGGTCAGGTTTGACTGTTGCATAAAACGGCACCTGAAAACAACAATTCAAGGGAGTGCATCCCAGTTTTGCAAGTTTGCCCTCATCCCCCAGCCCCTTCTCCCAAAAAGGGAGAAGGGGAGCCGGATTCAAAGTCCCTCTCCCGCCTTGGGAGAGGGATTTAGGGTGAGGGCTACAAAAGTGGGATGCACCCATTCAAGAGAACTCCCTAACCGGGCTACCCTGGGGATGCAAAATCTGCTGCAGAATGCGTTGCTTGAGCACGGCTAATTCCGTTTGGGTCAGATCCCGGGGGCGGGGCAGGTTAATAGAAACATCCAGGTCGATGGTGCCCTGATGAATCACCAGCACCCGATCGGCGAGGGTGACCGCCTCCTCCACATCGTGGGTCACCAGCAGACTGGTAAA
>JAGWXD010000065.1 GCA_018970085.1 Cyanobacteria bacterium REEB459 | reverse complement strand
GCTAAGGACGTCCTGGGCATCGGGGTGGTCGGTACGGGCTTCGGCCAAAAGGTACATATTCCGGGCTTACAGGCCCACCATCGCACCCAGGTGGTAGCGGTTTACCATCGGCAGCGGCAGAAAGCTGAGGCGATCGCGGCAACCCATGGTATCCCCCAGGCCTGCGATCGCCTGGAGGATCTGGTGAACCTGGTGGAGGTGGATGGGGTGACCATTGCGACTCCCCCCTTTTTGCATTACCCCATGGCAAAAACCGTACTCCAGGCCGGTAAACATCTATTGCTAGAAAAGCCCACTAGCCTCAGCGCAGCTGAGGCCCAGGCACTGGTCAGCCTGGCCCAGCAACAGCAACGGGTGGGCACCCTAGATTTCGAGTTTCGCTTTGTACCCCAGTGGCAACGGTTAGCCGAGTTATTGGCCGAGGGCTACCTGGGTAACCTGCGCCTGGTCAAGGTTGACTGGACCGTTGCTGGTCGAGCCGAGCCCCAGCGGCCCTGGAACTGGTATTCCCGTCAAGATCAGGGGGGTGGTACCTTGGGGGCCTTTGCCTCCCATACCTTTGACTACCTGACCTGGCTATTTGGGCCTATCCAGCGGCTGTGTGGCCGCCTGAGTACGGCCGTTAGCCAGCGTCCGGATCCGATCACAGGGGTGATGCAGCCCGTAGATACGGATGACACCTGTAATTTAATCCTGGTGCTGAACCAGGGGGTTCCCTGCCAGGTAGCGATTAGTTCGGTTACCTATGCGGGTCGGGGGCACTGGCTGGAAGTCTATGGCGATCGCGGTACCCTGGTATTGGGCAGTGATAACCTCCAGGATTATGTCCATGGTTTTCGCCTCTGGGGCAGCCAGGGGGGCAACCCTCTAAGGGAATTGCCCATTCCAGATCGGCTACAATTCCCGGCTACCTACCCCGACGGCCGCATCGCGCCCTTTATTCGGGTAATCGATCACTGGGTCCAGGATATTGACCAGGGCTATTCCACCGCTCCTAGCCTGGAGGAGGGGTGGCGCTCCCAGCAACTGTTGGACCTGGCTCGCCAGGCCGATCAGGAACAGCGCTGGATAGACTGGCCCGCAGAGACGAACTAGAGTCCCTAGCCCGCCTTGACTTTGCCCGATTGCCCCTGTCCTCAGCGTTGTGGCCAAAATTATAGACATCGTTAATTCATGCTCTTTAAGCCCTTGCCCTGATGGAGTTTAATCATCTCCACTTCTACGTTGATGACCTAGCCCCTTGGCGACAGTGGTTCTTAAACACCTGGAGGGGGCACCTGCCCCTGCACCAGGAGGGCGATCGCCAGGGTACGCTGCTAATTTATCTGGGCAAGGTTCCTTTGCAAATCTCCGATCGCCAGAGTGGATTAGGGGCGGTCACCCGTTACCTTCAGGTCCACCCTCCCGGAATTGGGGATATGGCCTTTCGGGTCAGGGACTTAGATCGCACCCTGGCCCGCCTACTGCGCTGCGGGGGCAAGGTGCTGATCCCCATTCAGCCAGACCAATGGGGACGGGGACGCTGGTGTCAGATTCAGGGCTGGGGGTCCCTGCACCATACGCTGGTGGAATCCCATATTGCCGACTCCTGGGTGCCAGGTCATGGGGCTACCCCTGATTTAAGGGTAGACAGGGATAGCGGCATCGATGGCATCGATCATGCGGTGATTAACGTTCCCCAACAGGAATTTTCAGCCGCCGTCGCCTGGTATGTGGATCAACTGGGGTTTGAGCCCCAACAGTGGTTTCGCATTGAAACAGCTTGGTCAGGCCTGCATAGTCAGGTCCTGGCCTCTCCTGACGGGAACGTCCAACTTCCCATTAACGAGCCAGTCACCCCTACCTCCCAGGTCCAGGAGTTCCTGCACTGGAACCAGGGGGCAGGAATTCAGCATGTGGCTCTGCACACCTCAGATATTTTCCACACTGTCCGCCAGCTGAAACAGGGGGGGGTGGGTTTTATTGATGTGCCCACCACCTACTACCAGGCCCTGCATCGGCGACAGGACTACCAGGCCGATAGACCCCTAGAAGTTGCCCTTGACCAGCTTAAGATTCTGGTGGATTGGGAAACCAGCTTTCCCCATGCCAGGCTATTGCAAACCTTTACCCAACCCTTGCTGGATATTCCTACCTTGTTTTTTGAAGTGATCCAGCGTCAGGTGGTGGAGATCGAGGGAGTTCCCCACCGGGCTAGAGGATTTGGGGAACAAAACTTTCAAGCCCTATTCAAGGCAATCGAGCAGGAACAACTCAAACGCCAGATCCCAAGCCAGTCATCAGAACCCTGAGATTTGCCCTGCGATGGGGCTATCTGGTCAGCACAAACAAATTACCCTGATTGCCCCGACTAATCCGCAGATTCTCATCCAGGTAGGTAATCTCTAACCATCCCGGTTCTCGCTGGCTATTGATCGTAAAATCAATTCCCTGCAGTAGGGGCAATTTAGGGTTAGCTTGGAGCCTGACTATAAACTGATCGGCGCTGCTGTAGCCCAATAGGCTCTGCAAGCCCAAGACGCCCCGTTCAAAGTAAACCCTTGCCCGACTTTGAGAAACTGCCTCTAGCCTGGCACTGACGGCCACCAGCCCCGATAGCCCGGGCGGCCCCACCACCTCTGCCAGGTTGTAGATACGGTTTTCCTCCAGCCGCAGCGCCTGGTAAATTGGCCCCAGAGATGTCAGGGGCAGCCTGCCCAGGTTGAGTAATTCGGTGCTAGTGGTGTAGAGCAGCCGCCAGTTGCCATTGAGGAGATGGGCCGCCGCCAGGGGGTCGGCGGTAGGATTACGGCCCTCTAGCTTGACCACCGCCGCCTGCACCGCCAGGCGGTCCTCGGGGGTGGCCCGTAAACCCCGGTCTAGGGGGGCCAGAGTTTCCAGTAGCTCAGCCTTGCCTAGCATGAATGCAACCCTTACCTACGGCTGCGATCGCCGACATATAGATTCCATCAGCACTATAGCAGTCGCCCCTGCGGTTAGGGCAAGACCGCCGGTGCAGGTAGACCAGTAGCCGGCTAGAGAGTGGGACTAAACCATTTTGGACTGATCGACTCGATAGAGGGCAACTACCCTGGTCCACGATTTAGCCGCTTATCCAGGTATTCTGGTACTTTGGCCCGTAGCTCAGCCAAGGACTCACTGGGGGACATGAGCTCGACCACCAAATCGGCAGGAGTGGACTTTTTTCCCGTAACTCAGGCCCCAGGCCATAGCGGCAATCGCGTCGCTGGCTCAACCACCGCGGAACAGCAGCATGCCGACAGTCTTGCGGGTCATGAGCCTCGTGCGATCGTATCGATTCAGGGCCTAAGGGCATCCCTTTGAGTCTTAAAACCTGGTTTGGGGCTGGCAACGGCTGTTAGAATTTAATCGCTGGAGATAAACCGCCAGTTTTCCCTTTTGCCACCTAACCCATGAGCTCAGAAATCTATAACCCCTCTCTGCAACAGGTGCCCCGCAGTGCCAAGGCCCCCATTCTTCCCTCCTCTGGGGAAGCGTCTATTTTGGTCTGGCTAGAGCGGATTGGTCGCCTACGCAGCCGCGATACCATGGAAAACTTCCCCGATGAAGCCGAAAGCGAAGAGATCTCCGATTTGATGGGGGGTGACGATAGCTTCGAGGACGATGACGATGACGCCCTGGACCTGGAGGACGAGGATTAGCCAGGACAAATCCATTAAGTCTTGTTGCATCGAGCGCCAAATGTGAGATTATGCCTATAGACTTTTTGGCTATTTACTGCCATTAGTCCTGGGCAGGAAGGTTTTTCCTGTTTTAGTCCAGCCAGGTGGTGTGATGCAATTGAGGAATCATTGTGGATGCAAAGTTTTTAGCATCAAGGGGATTGGGTCTAAACGGTAAGACCCTCTTCAAAGTTTTGGCTGGTGGTCTGACAGGCGCGGCCCTGATGAGTGACATAGCTCTGGGTCAGCCTTTGCTTTTGGGCACATCTATAACCCTGCCCTTGGTGGTATCAGCCCTGGTCAGCGCCCTGTTGGGCTTTTGGGTTGTGCCCCTGCTGCGGGCTTTAAAAACCGGCCAATTTATCCGGCAAGAAGGCCCCCAGGGCCATCTTAAAAAAGCCGGCACCCCCACCATGGGAGGTATTTTTTTCGTCCCGGTTGCCCTGGTGGTAGCCCTGATCGCCACCGGATTCGCCACTTCGGTGCTGGCCGTAGGCGGCCTCACCCTGGCCTATGGAGCAATTGGCTGGTTAGATGACTGGCAGGTTCTACGCTATCGCTCCAATCAGGGTATTTCTCCCCGCACCAAGTTAGTGCTGCAGATTACGGTAGCGGTCTTGTTTTGTCTGTGGATGGCTTCTACCCAGCCCAGGACCCTCACCACCCTTACCCTACCCCTTGGTCTGGTCCTGCCTTTGGGAGCTTTGCTATGGCCCCTGGCGGGATTTGTGCTGGTGGCAGAGAGCAACGCCACCAACCTTACCGACGGCCTGGATGGGCTGATGGGGGGGACGGGAGCCATCACCTTTCTGGGGCTGGCGGTGGTGGTCTCACCCACCCATCCTGACCTGATGGTGTTTTGTGCCGCCATGGCTGGAGCCTGTTTAGGGTTTTTGCTCCACAATCGCAACCCCGCTCGAGTCTTTATGGGGGACACTGGTTCCCTGGCCCTGGGGGGAGCCATGGCAGCGGTGGGCATCTTAAGTGGTAATTTGTTTGCCCTGCTGGTGATTACCCTGTTGTTCTTTGCTGAAACCCTCTCTGTGATTATTCAGGTGGTTTACTTTAAAGCCACCAAGGGGTCCGATGGGGTGGGCAAGCGGTTCTTTAAGATGGCTCCCCTGCATCACCACTTTGAACTTTGTGGTTGGTCTGAAATCCAGGTGGTGGCGATCGCCTACGCCGTGGTAGTGCTGTTAGCTGGTATGGCTTGTGCCCTGGTTTAGTGCTCTCCTTTCTGACCTCTGCCATGGATAGGGATTGCCTACGTCCCCTTGGCTGCGCCCCCAATATCTGGTGGGTTAGCGATCACCAGGCTGATCTAAGTCGCCCGGCGATCGCCCCTCGTCTGGTGAATCTGGCTACAGAAACCAAAGATTTGCGCCTTGATCTAAATCGCTCGGCATGTCTGGTTATAGACATGCAAAATGACTTTTGCCATCCCCATGGCTGGCTGGCCAGCCTGGGGGTAGATGTGACCCCAGCCCGCACCCCCATCGCCCCTTTGCAGAACCTTCTACCCCAACTCAGGGTAGTGCAGGTACCGATCGTTTGGGTTAACTGGGGTAATCGCCCTGACCTGCTGAATATCAGTCCTGCCCTGCGCCATGTGTATAACCCCACCGGTACGGGGGTAGGTCTGGGGGATCCCCTGCCTACCAACGGGTCAGCGGTTTTGACCAAGGGCAGTTGGGCTGCAGCGGTGGTGGAGGAGTTGGTCGTTGATGCCAACGATATCCAGGTAGATAAGTACCGTATGAGCGGCTTCTGGGACACCCCGTTAGACAGCATTCTGCGTAATTTAGGCAAAACCACCCTATTTTTTGCCGGGGTTAATATTGATCAATGCGTCATGGCTACTTTACAGGATGCTAACTTCCTCGGCTATGATTGCATCCTGCTGGAGGATTGCTGCGCTACCACCTCTCCGCCCTACTGTACCCAGGCAACTCTCTACAACGTTAATCAGTGCTTTGGCTTTGTCAGCCAATCAGAGGCCCTGATCCAATCTTTTCAGAGGTCCTGATTTTTAGCCTGTAGCCTTAGATACTAGCAGCAGACCCTCTAGATTAGCTCCTGACTCGTCTACCGTCCGTATCCCTAGGGTTCTATCTTAGTTGGCCCAAGCCGATTAAGGCTAAAGGTGCCATGGTTGCGACTAATCTGAAACTAAATTATACTTATATACCAAAGGCAACTTTTTATACTATCAATACAGGCCAGTAGGAGCATTCGGGTTTGCAGTGACTGGTAGTCTTCGAGGCATCTTCGGGGCGACGGCAGGTCAGGATCCATCTATAGTTTTAGTACAAGAGTTTTAGATCATGCCCCCAATAGTTCTCTACAGTGGCTCCCCTATTGCCGGTAAGGCCCCTCTACCCGCCACTCAAGCTTGGCTTAACTATGCTGCCTCGCCTGGTGCCACCCAAACCTCGGGGACTGGGTATACCACCTTGACCTCTCTGTCCGTCGGCGGAGCAGGCTATAGCAACTACCAACCCACCTCTGACTTCAAAAACCCTATCTTAAAGAATTCTACGTTCCCTATCCTCGATCGCACCAATAGCTATAGACTTAGCTTTCGACTCCAACTTACGAGTGAAAGCCACAGTAGCAATGACCGGGCCGGTCTATCCCTAACTGTGCTCAGTAGCGATAGGCAGGGAATTGAGTTGGGCTTCTGGTCTGATCGCATTTGGGGTCAACGAGGCGGCACGGGTAACAGCCTGTTTACCCAGAACCCTGGACAACGGGCTACCTATGGCACCACAGCGATGGTCAACTATGACCTTTTGGTGGCCGATAACAATTACTATCTGACGGCCAACAACCAGCTAATTCTGGTCGGAAGTTTGCAAAATTACACTGAGTACACCGATACCCAGGCCAAGACCAGGGGATTGCCCTTCAATCCCTACAAAACTGCTAATTTTCTGTTTTTGGGGGATAACACCGCCAGTGCGGCGGCCAGCGTCAACCTGGCCTCCCTGATCTTGACTACCCCGCTTTTAGGAACCAGTAATGGTGATAACTTAACTGGAACAGCTGGGGATGATTTGATTAATGGTCTGGCAGGAAATGACACGTTACGGGGTGGGGCTGGCAGCGATACTCTCATCGGGGGTCAGGGTGACGACAGTCTGATGGGAGAGGGGGGAGACGATATGCTCCTGGGTGGGGCTGGTCGCGATCGCTTTGTCTATGACACCAGGGCAGCTTTTACCCCTACAGCCCTAGGCATCGATACCATTCTCGATTTCCAGCCAGCTGATGATTTTATCGTGCTCGCCAAAACCACCTTTACCGCTTTAAAGAGCTCACTAGCCGTTACCCTGGGTAACGGTTTTAGTCTAGCGGCTGAGTTTGCCTCAGTCGGTTCTGCAACTGGGGTCACCACCAGTGCCGCTTTGGTTGTCTACGACAGGAGCACGGGCGGGTTATTTTACAATCCTAATGGTAGTGCCCCAGGTCTGGGCACGGGTGGTCAGTTTGCTACTCTAGCGGGAACTCCACCGATCACCGCCAGCAACTTTTTGCTGCAAGCTTAAGCTGTTCGGCTCCAACCAAGGCATCCTAAACTCCAGGTTTGTGGTGGCTGAGGGACGGTTATAAAGCCATGGAATCGTCTTTTCCAGCAGCCTCTAACCCTGGAAATTCCGATTAACGCCTTTCTGGTTACAATAAATGGGCCAGGTACATGCCTGGCCTGAGGGGTGTTGAGGCCTCAACAGTGAGGCTTTAGACTAGCCGATCCCTGGGGCGATAGCCGGATCTATTGGGGTCAAGTTTGTCACAATAACCCGTTGATTTCCCCAAGGTAAAGCCCTGTGACCCAGCCTGCCACTCTGCGTTCTATGCTTGAAGCTGTCGCCCGAGGAGAAATCCTACCGGACAACGCCCTGGAGCAGCTCAAATATTTTGAATTTGAGCCGGTGGAAGACTTTGCTAAGGTTGATCACCATCGGGCCCTGCGTACGGGATTTCCGGAGGTGATCTGGGGTCCCGGTAAAACTGTGAACCAAATTATCCAGATTATGACCCGGTTGAATCAACACCATGGAGTGGTCATGGCTACCCGCATTGAGCCGGGGGTCTACGACCAGATCCGGCAACAGATACCGGGAGCTTTATACTATGACCTGGCCCGCATCTGCGCCCTGGTACCGCTGAACTTGACCCCCCACCATGCCGGCAAAATTGGTATCCTCACCGCCGGTACAGCCGACCTGCCCGTAGCGGAAGAAGCGGCCGTTACCGCTGAACTGTCGGGTTTTCTCGTCAAGCGTCTCTGGGATGTAGGGGTAGCCGGATTACACCGCCTGCTGCGCCATCAGCAGTTAATGCGAGAGGTGGACGTTCTGATCGTGGTGGCCGGTATGGAGGGGGCTCTACCCAGCGTGGTGGCTGGTCTGAGCGATCGTCCAATTATTGCCGTACCCACCAGCATCGGCTACGGGGCTAGCTTTCAAGGCCTGGCCGCCCTACTCACCATGCTTAACTCCTGCGCTGCTGGCGTTGGAGTTGTCAATATTGACAACGGCTTTGGGGCAGCTATGCTGGCCGGACAAATTTTGCGCACCGCTGAGCGCTTGGGGGCACAACAGGATTAATCGTTGTCCCAATCTTCGCGACCCATTAGATCGGCAACACAGTCGCGCAGCAAGAAACCAGAAGATTCTAACTCGGCTTCGACTAAAATCCATTCCCGAGCAGGAATATGGCGGCAGAGGGTATAAATTGGCTGATGGCGGTCAATTGCACCCTTCTGCACCAGATGACGAGCCTCATCACGAATCAGGTCAATGGAATAATGGAGGGATTGAAGCATGGCTAAACCCGGTAACGAGCAAGGAACTAGGGAAAGGCTAAACAAATGATGACATAACAGTCAGGGTTTTGTATCTTAGCTTACTGATATTTTTTAGTTCTTAGCTGCTGCATGCCTTCTTATTCTCCTCTTAATCTGACTGGGAAAACATTAACTAATGTTTTATTTTTTCTGCCTCCTACCTCCACAACAGATGACAAAACCGCAATCACAGAACAACACCCCAGGGGCCTTGTTGGCCTAACCGTCTTTGGGTCAGTTCTATCGCCAGACTGAGGGCAGACACCAGGCTACTGGGATCGGCCAGGCCCTGGCCAGCAATATCAAAGGCGGTGCCATGATCGGGGGAGGTGCGAATAAAGGGCAGACCAAGGGTAAGGTTGACGGCCCGATCAAAGGCCATTAACTTAACTGGAATCAACCCCTGATCGTGGTAGAGAGCCAGATAGGCATCGTGGGCTACAACCTGGGAAGCATGGCCAAACCAGGCCTGGCCCGGTGCCACCCAGAGGGTATCGGCCGGCACTGGCCCGTCAATTTTCACCTGGGGATAGCGTTGGCGTTGCTGCTCTAACCAGGGAATAATCAGGTCTTGCTCCTCCCACCCCAGTTGCCCACCTTCGCCACTATGGGGGTTTAGTCCGGCCACGGCGATTCTGGGCTGGGTAAGGCCAAAGTCCCGCTCTAGACTATGAATCAAAAGTCGGAGCTTTGCCGTCAGTAACTCGGGGGTCAGGGTTCCGGGTACCTGATGCAGAGGCATATGGGTGGTGGCCAGCAGCATCCGTAAGACCCAGTGGGTATGGGGAGAGCGAGCTACAAAGCCCATGGCAAATCGACTAACGCCAGCTTTTTCCGCCAGTAGTTCCGTTTGTCCTGGGTAGGTATGGCCAGCGGCATGCCAGGCGGATTTGGCAATGGGAGCGGTAACAATGGCGTCGAAATTACCCGCCAGAGTTTGGGCGATCGCCTGGCTCAAGTAGCTAAAGCTAGCCGCCCCGGTGGCCGCATTACCCAGCCCTGGGGTTAAACCAGACAAAGGCAAGGGGGGAGCCACTTCGAACCAGTTAAGGGCTGCAATTCTAGCCCCGACCTGAGGATCTAGAGCCAGTAAACCCAGAGTCTCTTGCCACAGAGCCTCTGTGCCAAAAACGGTAATATCGGCCCGGGTGGACCAGTCCTGCTGGGCCAGGGCCTTAAACACCACCTCAGGACCAATACCAGCAGGGTCTCCCAGGGTTAGGGCCAGGCGCGGTCGGGGGTGAACAAGGGGAAGGGAGGCCGCCATGGAGAGGTCAGGAACGTCACCAAACTGGTCTAAAATAAAGGCTGTTACAGCTTTTAAGGGGCTGAAGCAACTCCACACCTGGATTATATGCTTGTTTTAAGGAGAACCCATGGGCGGCGAAATTTTTAGCACCAGTATCACCATCTTTACCCTTACCCTTGTGGGCCTGGGGATAGGGTTTTTAATGCTCCGGGTGCAGGGGGGAGAAGAGTAGATTTCCAGTAAATCACCTGTAGGGGGGAAGAGATCTGATATCCTTAAATAAAGTTAAGTTTTGTATCACCCCCTCATGAAACTATTAGTGATTGGTGCTACCGGCACCCTGGGAAGGCAAATCGTACGCCGTGCCCTGGATGAAGGTCACGAAGTTCGGTGTCTGGTGAGGAGTGCTCAGCGAGCTTCTTTTTTACGGGAATGGGGGGTTGAGCTGGTACGCGGTAACATAACCAAACCCGATGGTTTGCCTCCGGCCTTAGACACCATTGATGCGGTTATTGACGCCGCTACAGCCCGGCCTTCAGAATCGGTGATGGAGGTAGATTGGCAGGGTAAAGTTAATTTAATTACCGCGATTCAGGCAGCCGGTATTAAGCGGTTTATTTTTATTTCTATTCTAAATGCCGATCGCTTTCCCCACGTGCCTCTAATGAATGTCAAGCATTGCACTGAAAAATTGCTGGCAGAGTCGGAGCTAGACTATACTGTTTTGCAACCCTGCGGTTTTCTTCAGGGGTTAATTGGTCAGTACGCCATTCCCATTTTAGAAAAGCAATCTATCTGGGTGATGGGGGAAGCGGCTCCCATCGCCTACATGGATACCCAGGACATTGCTAAGTTTGCTCTGCGGGCCCTGACTGTACCGGCCACCCTTAGACGAAGTTTTCCCCTGGCTGGGCCTCGGGCCTGGGGAGCCTACGAAATTATTCGTCTGTGCGAGCGGAAATGCGGGCAAGATGCCAAAATTTCTCGAATTTCTCTAGATCTATTGCGGGCAATTCGCCGCTTAGCCTATTTCTTCCAGTGGGGCTGGAATTTTGCCGATCGCCTAGCCTTTGTCGAGGTCATTGCCGGCAGCCAGCCCCTAGATGCCCAGATGGAAGAGGTTTATCAGGTATTTGGCATCGACCAGAGTGAAATTACCACTGTGGAAGACTACCTGCAGGAGTATTTCAGCCGCATTATGAAAAAGCTCAAGGAGCTGGATTATGACCGCGATAAAGCTAAGAAAAAGAAATTGCCCTTTTAGCCGATGCCACTCAAAGCGCCCATGGGAGGTCGCCTGGCGGGTGATCTAGCCCAGTAGTAGCGAGCCCCAAAGATACCCAGGGAGCTGACGGGCAATGGTTTCCCCGACGTTCCAGTCGCCACCAGACTACCCAGGGCATTTCCGGTCAGTTGGCCCAGCCAGCAA
Organism: Cyanobacteria bacterium REEB459; assembly: GCA_018970085.1. Taxonomy (GTDB): domain Bacteria; phylum Cyanobacteriota; class Cyanobacteriia; order Phormidesmidales; family Phormidesmidaceae; genus Nodosilinea. The sequence continues at coordinate 190 of JAGWXD010000065.1, read as the reverse complement.
CCCTGAGCGCGATTACTAGCCAACATGGCTAGCATGACGGTTTTTGGTAACTTCTCAATAACCGCTGGTAAGCCGGCGGATGTGGAACTGGGAAGGGGGTTGTCAAGAGAGCAAAGATCTGGTCTAACAAAGGAATGAGTCTAGTACCTGAGGCCCTGAAATCCATGTCGCCATCAGAGCTGCTTTCCGA
>JAGWXD010000064.1 GCA_018970085.1 Cyanobacteria bacterium REEB459 | reverse complement strand
GGAAAAGAAACCCAAAGATCCGACGATCGCCAAACTCTTTAATACCTACAAATTTGCTGACTACAAAGAAGACGTCATCGATTTACTACAACGGGTCTGCACCGTCAGCGTCAAAACAATGGAAATTATTCAACAAATGCCAACAGAGTGAGGAAGCAACCATTGAATTGATCCATCAACCACTTGAAACATTAGGAGCTGAACCCCCACCATGACACAGGCACTTGAACAGCGAATCTACACCCCCAATGAGTACCTTGAACTTGAACTTGCATCTGAAACCCGCAGTGAATACCGCAATGGAGCTATTATTTCTATGACCGGGGGCACGCCTGACCACAATGAATTGGCAATTAATCTTGCATCCCTCCTCAAATCTGCTTTACGAGGCAAACCCTATAGGATTTTCGGAGCCGATCAACGGCTTTGGGTTCCCAATCGCAATCTTTACACCTATCCCGATGTCATGATTGTCGAAAAACCGCTACAGATTCAAACAGGGCGTACCGACACCGTGACAAATCCCTGTTTTATTGCTGAAGTGCTATCCAAATCAACCCAAGATTATGATCACGGCGACAAGTTTTCTGCTTACCGTACTATTGACAGCTTCCGCGAATATCTTCTCATCGATCAGTACAGTATCCATGTAGAACACTATGTGAAAACGGCTGCTAATCAATGGCTGCTATCAGAATATGATGATCCGAATGTCACATTGTCCTTGAGTGCATTTGAAGCTCAAATCGAAATCACTGCTCTCTATGAAAACATTGACATTGATGCTGGATAAAACAGTGAGGGCGATCGCCGCGGCATAACATAGTCCCTGAGGCAGACGGGCAAAGGCGACCTGTGATGTCTCAAACCTCCCCCTGGGGTTTTCCCCCCAAGAGCAACCAGCCATAACCCCAACCTGGCCACTCCATCGCGCCGCCAGGTCCACGCCCCCATGGCCGACTAAGGTTCTGCTGACGTGATGGAGAGACAGGTTCGCGATCGCCCGCCGAACAGGGTTATCCACTACCCTCACCGTAAAGTTGCCCGAGCCGCCGCGATCGCTCCATCACTACGGCTCCTTGGGCTAGGGCTACCGCCGGGGATTAGCCCCACCGCACCTGCGATCGCCCAAAGCTGCCAGGAATCCATGGGCCAGGCCATAACCAGAGCCCCAGCACAGCTCGACGCCTGTTCCTTTAATCGAGTCAGCCTCAACAGCGTCAACTTCACCTACTATCTTGGCAGTCAGAAAATTAACGCCCAGGCCCACTGCCAAAACCGCACCCGGCCAACCTTTCACGACCAGGTAACCCACCGACCCCAATCAACCGCCACCGCCAACATGTTGGCCCGGGTCTGTAACAGCGGCGAATTAGCCGTTGTCTTTGATCCACCCTCCAACATGCGGGTTAGCCCTAACGGCGCGATTCTCTGTACCGTGCAATCTCGAGTGAGCATAAAAATCTACGGTAACCAGGGAGAATGGCATTACACCGATTTCTGCGGATCCATGGGCATGATCCATACAAGCCCAATCCATTTCTAGCTGTGGCAGTATTACCCGATGCTGCACTCCTGCCCGCTAGCCTAACTGTCTAGACAATGGGGTACACTTTACCCTGAGGTAGACGGCTACGTCCTGAACTTCGTTTCACGTTAAATTTTGATACAATTATCTAAGATTCAGCTTTCTGCGAGGGCTTAGTATCATGCGCTCAATTGAGCAACTGACTGAGGAAATATTATCTCTGCCTAGCGAATCAAGAGCACTCCTAGCAGACAAGTTGGTAGAAAGCTTAGAGTTCGATACCGACTCAGGAATTCAGGCAGTTTGGGTAACTGCAGCCAAGCGCCGACGAGACGAAGTGCGAGATGGTTCTGTTCAACCAATTCCAGGTGAAGATGCTTTAGCTCAGGTCAGACGGCTAATTGAGCCATGAGGTATGTATTTCATCCTGAAGCACTGAGTGAATACGCTGAAGCAGTTCAATACTACACAGAGCAGAGAGTTGAGGTTGCTCAAGCGTTCATAAACGCGATTGAGGATACAGTTTATCGGATCAGGGAGTCCCCAACCCGTTACGCTGCAATTGATGAAGATGTTCGGCAGTGTATGGCGCGTAAGTTTCCCTACGGTGTTCTCTATACAATTGAGTCAGACTACATTTTGATTTTGGCAGTCATGCATTGCAGTCGTGAGCCTGGGTACTGGAAAAGTCGCAAGTAATTGAAGTTGCCATCTGCCTAATATACTCACCGAGGCAGACGGGCAAAGGTGACCTTGTGATGTTTCAAAACCCCGCCTGGGGTTTCCCCCCCCCAGAGCAACCAGCCATAACCCCAACCTGGCCACCCCATCGCGCTGTCAGGTCCACGCCCCCATGGCCGACAACGGTTCCCCTGACGATATGAGGAGGTACACCCACGATCGCCCGCCGAACAGGGTTATCGATCGCCCTAACTGGGATATTGCCCGAGCCGCTGCGATCTCTCCACCACTACGGCTCCTTGGGCTAGGTCTACCGCCAGGGAGTTACCCCACCGCACCCGCGATCGCTGGTGAGCTCAGCACGATGGTAGGTTGTAGGATTTCGGTGGTATTGGGCCGGATATTGGTTGATTGAGTACCGGTTTTTAGCTAAGGGATGACCCATCCATGGGCAAACCCGTACCATCGATAAAGAAATCTTGAGTCATGCGACAGCCAGGGCACGGAGTATTTATACCGAAACTTTCCACCTAAGATAACCCTATACGGGTATCTTAGGTGGAAAGTTTTTCTCTATTTTAGTAGTTAGGCCTCAACCCAAAAAGAACCATCATATGAATAAAATGAACGAGCGTCACGCTGTCGGCATTGCCGCGAAAATCGGCGCAGTCCTCTTCGTTTTGTGGGGCGTGCTCCACATTTGGGTCGGATACGAAGGCGTGCACCAGTATCTCACCAATGGCACGCAGGGTCTTTGGAACCTCGTGATTGGCGGCAGCGAAGTTCCGCGCTCTGTGTTTGTTCACACCGCTGACCCCGTCACGGCCTATGCCCATGGGCAACTGTTGCTTAACTTCTGTATTGACGTAGGCGGTTATGGGGTATTGGGGCTAGTCGTGGGGTGGATGATTTGGTCGCGAGCATCATGGGTCGGCTACTTCATCGGCCTTTTCATTATTGGCGTTGCCGATTTGACCTTCTTGTTCGCGTTAGTGACCTCGGGTGTCATCGAATTTAGCATTCCAACAATCAGTGGCCCGGTAATTTGGTTCTTAGCTCTCGTAATCACGCCCTTTGGCATGCCACGATTAGGGAAGAAAAATGTTTAGGCCTAACAACGGGAATGCAGGGGAGCCGCCATAATGTCGCGCCGTGTGTACATTCGTTTGGCGCGGCCCCGTGATCCTGGTGGTTATGCTATCTCGCTCCCGTGTTAGGGCCATAGCCACACGAATGATGGAACCAATTACATTGCCAGCGGTGCAGGCAATCCCCAGCAATCACCCCAACCCTAACCCCTCTAGGTCGACGCCATAACCAACCCCACCTAGGGCTTTCCCCCCAGAGCAACCAGCCATCACTGAAACTTGGCTACCCCATCACCACACTGCCCCATTCCCCCCAGCCCCCAGCTCAAGGAAAAAATATCTCCCTATTCCCCTGAATTCAACCCCTTGGCCAGGGATTATAGGTAGTCCCAATCCTACTCACAAGCGGCTACTCAATAAAACCCAATACGCGCACCTGGGGTTCACTCCAGTGCTGGTACTGGGTGGCTTTAGTTTCAATGCTTTGTAACTGTCCCAGGGCCAAACTACAGGGCATGCCATACTTGGCTCGCACCCGATCGCTGGCGATTTGCAGGGCGGTGCGAGATTGCTCCACGAAGTCCTCCAGGGGATAGGTCTGGTTGGCCACAAAGTAGTCTTTCACCACCAGGGACGGGGAGTAGCAAGTATCTTTAGAGCCATCGGGCCATTGGATTTGGAAACGAATTTCGGGCATGGGCTGGGGACTAGAGCAGCTGGCGGTAATGATTAAGATGCATTTTAGCCGATGTTACCCAGCTGTAGTGGGGCAGAATCGAGCGGCTGGCCTCCACCAGGGCCTGGGCGGTTTGGGGTGCAACGATTTGCACCATCCCCTGGGCGATCGCCTCTGGATCCTGGGGATCGATCAGTAGGGCCTGATGCGGTTCGAGAAACTCGGTAAAGGGGAGCTGGTGGCTGGTCAACACCGGTAACCCAGAGGCGATCGCCTCCAGCACCACCAGACCCCAGCCTTCCTTCAGGGAGGGGAAGACGAAGGCATCCGCCGTGCGGTATAGCCCCGGTAGCTGGGCATTGGCCACCACCCCGGGCAGCAGCAGCGATCGCCCAGGGGTAATGGCTAGATCATCCGCCAGGGCAAAAAACTGATCGCGATAGCTCTGGTAGTCAAACAGGGTAGCGCCGCCCGCCATCACCAGTTGGGCCTGGGGAAAATGGCTGAGCACCCTGGCAAAGGCCTTCAGCAGCGCCAGGGAATTCTTCCTGGGTTCAATCCCGCCGACCGTTAAATAGACCGGGTTACCGGTGATGCCCAACTGCTGTTTGATGGCCGATTCGGTGCCATCGGGAATTGGAGAGAAGCGATCGCCATTGATGCCATTGATCACCCGGGGGGCGTGGATGCCGTAGCGCTGCTGCACGTCTGTTTGACTGTCCCTACTCACACTCAGACACAGGTTAGGGGCCTGAATGGACCGGTCTTGGCAGGCTTGCAGATAGGCACTGGTGAAGGCTTCCACATGGTGTACGGTACGGATGAAATGGGGAATTTGCCCCTTTTCCCTGAGCTGAAGGAGCGCATTGGCAGCGATACAGTCCTGGGCGTGGTAACAGTCGTAGGTATGCTGCTGGCAATGTCCAAGACTCAGAAAATCCACGAACTCCTGAATGCGTTGCTGAATTAGGGCATCCATACCACCGCCAACAGGCTGGGTAGGAATCAGATAGGCGGAGCACCCGAGGGGATAGTCGAAACCCGCCCCATCCTTATCCAGGGCGTAAATCGCAACAGTATGCCCCAAACTGTGCAGTGCAGTGGCCAACTCCAGGGTATGCAGCACACTGCCCCTGGGCTTGGTGGAGTAGGTGAATAGGGCAATGCGCAGCCGGGAGAGCTCCCTCATGGTGGGCCAGAGGGGGAAGGGGTAAATCCGGTGAGGGGCTGGTCTGCCAGGTCCCAAAACCGCTGCCGTTCTCCCTCGAACTCCAGGATTAATTGGGAAGTGGCCTGGATTTCACCAATCTCCACACAGGTAAGCTGGCGATCGCTAAACCGTTGTTGCACCCTGGCCACCTGGTCAGGAGAGACGCTGAGCAGAAACCCATAGCTGGGAAAGCTGATCAGCCAGCGGGCCAGGGGTACCGACTCGGGTACCGGCAGCCGATCCAAAGACAGGATGGCGCCACAGCCAGCGGTCTCCAGCAGCATCAGGGTGGTGCCCAGAATGCCTCCCATACTAATGTCCTTACCCGCCCTACAGAGGTCCGCCTCCGCCAGGTCGGGCAGGAGGGCCAGGTCCCCCCGCAGGCGATGGGGGTCCGCCGTGGTGGCGGCATTCCAGAAGGGGTAGGTGGGATGGGCCTGGCCCCGCAGATCAAGGGCGGCCAGTAGGCGATCGCCGGGCTGGGCCGCAAAACTGGTGATCAGTTTCCTGGCTCGTCCCAAAATGGCGACAGAAAGAGCATTATAGGGGCTGTGGCCGTTGGTATGCCCCCCCACAATGGGTACCTGGTAGGCCTGGGCTGCCGCCCGCATACCGGCCAAAAGGGGCTGGCTGAGGTCTGCAGACTGGCTCCACAGGGTATCCACCACGGCGATGGGTCTACCCCCCATGGCGTAGATATCACTGACGTTAACCATCACCGCTGACCAGCCGGCAAACCAGGGGTCTGCCTCCAGGAAAAAGGGCATGATACCTTCGGCGGCCAATAACAGGTAGCCATCCCCATCGGGAATGGCGGCGCAATCATCCCCCAACAAAATCGCCCCAGCGGCCCCAGCGGCGGTGGAGTCCGGGCCTAAAAACCGGGCCACCGTCTGGATATCTTGCTTGTGCAGGATGCCCAGGGATTGCCGCAGTTCGGCTACCAGCGCCTCTAACATGGCCACCTAGGAGGCTTGCTCGTACTGCTTGATTGGTCGCGGCTCATGGCCCGCTGGATAGTAGTTCAGATCGGCTGCCATCAGGTGGTGGGGGCGATCGCAGAGGGTGATCTGCTCCAGGGAGGTCCAATGTAACCGTTGGAAGAACCGCACATTTTGCAGCTGCACCGTGGCCAGAAACTGGCGACAGCCCCAGGTGTGAGCGGTGGTCACCGCCTTTTCGATCAACCCCTTGCCAATTCGCCAGCCCCTACGATAGTCGGGGTGGGTACCCAGGCGACCCCCGTACCACAGTCCGGGTTCGGTTTCGTAGATGCGGACAATGCCGACAATTTTACCGCTATGGGTTTCCAGGGCAATGATGGGATAGGCAATCTGATCAATATCATCCACATCGGTGAGTTCAAACAGGCCTTGCTCCTGGCAAAAGATTTGCTGACGGAGGGCAAAGTACCCTTTCACCTCTTCAGGGGAGGTGGCCAACTTAAAACGATAGGGATGGTCTGACATGGAAAAGTACCTTGAGACTGAGCATTAAAGCCATAATCCTGCCTTCAAATTAGCCCTCAAAGGTGGAAAGGGCAGAGCAGGCTCCACACTTGGCGCAGCCCGCCTTGATCTGGGCGGAGTGCATCCCTGCCCGTTGCAGCAGTGCCCCCACCTGTTGGTAGAGGGTAAACATGAAGTCGCTGGAGGGAGCGGGGTGATGTTCTAGCGGCGTGCCGGTAATCGGCACAAAGGGCACCACAAAGGGATACACACCTAGCTGAATCAGGCGATCGCACCCGGCCACCAGGGCCTCTAGGCTATCCCCTAGCCCCGCCAGCAGATAGGTGCTGACCTGGCCCCAGCCAAATACCGGCACCGCCGCCTCAAAGGCCTGGAAGTAAAATTCCACCGGCACTTCCGCTTTACCAGGCATGATCTGGGCCCGTACGGCGGGGGTGATGGCTTCCAGGTGCATTCCCAGGCTATCCACCCCCGCATCCCGCAGGCGTTCAAACCAGACAAAGTCATCGGGGGGTTCGCACTGCACTTGGATGGGTAGGTCCACCCGTTGTTTCACCGCCCTGGCGCATTCCGCCAGGTACGCAGCTCCGCGATCACTGGTGTGGGGAGTACCACTGGTCATCACCATCTGCTGAATGCCATCTAGCCGCACCGCCGCCTCCGCCACCTCCGCCAGTTGGGCCGGGGTTTTGCGGGCAATGGTGCGATCGGCTTCGAGCGATCGCTCAATGGCGCAAAACTGACACATGGTGGCTTCGTCTCGGTAGCGCCTACAGGTTTGCAGCACCGTCGTGGCTAGCACATCACGGCTGTGGAGCAGGGCGATTTTCCAGTAGGGAATGCCATCGGCGGTCTCCAGTCCGTAAAAACGGGGTGCTTGGGGGAAGGAAATCGGGGCGATGGCCTCATCCTCTTGATACAGCGTTATCTGTTCCGGACCTGTATCCAGGCTGGCACTATAGGGTGATCGGGCCGCCGCCTCGGTGTAGATCGGCACCATCACAGTGGTGTCGGCGATGGTAACGGCCCGGTGATCCGATGGCCCCGCTCCTCCTTTCCGTCCCGTTGTCCCAGTTGGCTGCTCAGCCAGCCTCAACCCTTTGGACTGGAGGGCTGTAATCAGTTCCTGCTTGTTCATGGGTATGACCATTTTCAATACTGGGGGTTTCACTGACGGCGGGGGCGATTGGTGAAGCCGCACCGACCACCGACCAGGGGCGACTGTTGATTTGCAGTTGTAGTAAATCGGGACGGGCATAATGGCCAACGGCATCCATCATGCGCTTACGTTTGGTAATCAGGGCAAAATCCAGATCGGCGATCGCCATGCCCTCCCCCTCCGTCACCGGGGGAGAAAGGGGCATCCCTTCGGGTCCAATAATGGCGGTGTAGCAACCTCCCCTCAGGGCCTTCTGGAGGCCCTCATCGGCGGTGATCTGGGCCACCTGCTCGGTAGATAACCAGCCGGTGGCATTGACCACAAAGCAGCCCGCCTCCAGGGCGTGGTGGCGAATTGTCACCTCGATCTGGTCGGCAAAAATCTGCCCCACTATAGAACCAGGGAATTGGGCGCATTGAATTTGCTCATGCTGGGCCATCAGGGCAAAGCGCGCTAGAGGATTGTAATGTTCCCAACAGGCCAGGGCTCCCACCTTACCGACAGCGGTATCCACTACCCTCAATCCCGCTCCATCTCCCTGGCCCCACACCATGCGCTCATGGTAAGTGGGGGTGATTTTGCGCCGCTTCAGCAGCAGGGTACCGTCGGCATCAAAAATTAACTGGGTGTTATAGAGGGAACCGTGGTCACGCTCGTTAACCCCCAACACCACCACCATGGCGTGGGTGCGGGCCGCCTGACTGACCGCCTCCGTCACCGGACCGGGAACCACCACGGCTTCTTCGTAGAGCCGCATATGTTCCTTGCCCATCAGCACTGGGGGCTGCACAAAGGAGAAGTAGGGGTAGTAGGGAATGAAGGTTTCTGGAAACACCAGCAGTTGGACTCCCTCCCGGGCGGCGGCGGCGATCGCCGCCAGCACCTTTTCCGTGGTGCCATCCCGGCTAAACAATACCGGGCTGAGTTGCACCGCCGCCGCTCGAACTGTGCGCGAGTAATCCACGGCGTCTAAACCGTCCAGGTATCCAAAATAAAGGCGTTATCCTTGCGGTGGAGCAGGATCAAATCCAACACATCCAGGGGATTAATGGGACGAATACCGGGAATCAGGGAGGGCTCACCGTGGCCATAGAGGGCCTGCAGGGCAAACCGGCAGGCATAAACCTTGCCGCCCTCCCCCATAAACTTGGTGAGCTGATCATTAAAGTTTTGGTGTCCCGGAAAAGCCGCATCACCGAGTTTAGGAAAGCCCCGTTGTACCCCTAGGGTGACGCCGGGACCGTAGAGCAACACCGAGGTTTCAAAGCCTTTACGCAGTAGCCGCAGGGCCTGGAGTAGATTTACCAAACCAATGGAGCCCTCAAAGGCAACGGTGTGAAAGGTAACCAGGGCTTTTTCACCGGGTTCTGCCTTCACATCGGGAAACACCTTCTCTTCGTAATCGACGAAGAAATCACCGGGTTGGTGGGCAGGGGTTGTAACTTCTGGCATGGTGGCTTTAAAACTCCTGAACGGGTAAAGAAATCTGTGCTGTCAGATTAAGGGGGGGGTGGGGGCGGTTTTTGTATTTCTCACTACGAAACCCCCTGGGAAACCCTGGAGGCTGGTGATAAGGTCAGGCGGAGCGATCCCTGCCCCTGCCAATGCTCCCCTGGGCTCACCGATCCCCTGTCGATTTAGATAGGGGACCAGTTGGATGGAGGGCTTCAGGACCCTAGCAAAAATTCATTCACCACGCTCCAGTCATTGGTGGGTACGACTTTCTTGCGGGCCGTGATGTAATCCGCTAGGTAATTGGCATCCCGGGCAATGCCAGAAAAGCGCCCCGAACCCCAGGTATGGAGCCAGGGTAACCCCAGGAAATAAAGCCCCGCCACAGCGGTGACCCCCCGATCGTGACCGGGATGCCCCTTGCCGTCAAAGACCGGCACCTCCACCCAGCTAAAATCCGATTGATAGCCGATCGACCAGATCACGGTGCGGATGTTTGCCTGGCCATAGTCCAGGCTTAAGGGTTCTACCTCGGGCTCCCACACCGGTTGATAGGGGTCTTCCAGGGGGGCGGCAATACCCTGGTTGGCGATGAAGGTATCGATGGTTTTCTTGATGTTTTCCGCCACCTCATCGGCCCGATCCAGATTCACCCTGAGGTTGGGCTGAAACCTCAGCAGGGGGGCCTGGATGTCCTCTAGTTTGCCGTAGAGTTTCATGCCCTCCAGGGCAAACTGGCGCAGGTTAATCTCTCGCCCCCCATCCCGTCCGGTCAGGTAGTGGTTGGTGTTGGTTCTGGCCTTTTCTTTCTGCGGGTGATCCTGAATGGAGAGGTCGTAGTAACCCATTTGATCCAGCCAGTCCACCACATCCTTGCCCCGGTAGCGGCGGGGCGATCGGGGGGCGCCGCCCACGCAGAGGTGCACCTGACGACCCTCCCGGTGGAGATCCTCGGCAATCTGACAGCCGGATTGGCCGGTACCGACCACCAGGACTTCCCCTGCCGGTAGGGAATGGGGATTTTTGTACTGGGAAGAGTGAATTTGTAAAATGGTGCTGGGTAGGCGTTCTGCCATTCTAGGCAGCCTGGGAATGTGGTAACCGCCCACGGCAATCACCACCTGATCCGCGGTAAAATCCCCCAGTGTGGTGGCGATCGCAAAGCCCCCCTCTCCCGGCCGGGGGCGCACCCTTAGCACCGTCACCCCGGTGTAGATGGGTGGCTTGATCAGGGCGGCGTAGGCTTCTAAATACTGCACAATCTCATCTTTGGCCATAAATCCCTCGGGATCGGCCCCGGCATAGGGAAATCCCGGCAACTGGCATTGCCAGTTAGGGGTGACCAGGCAGAAGGAATCCCAGCGCCGTTCCCGCCATTCGTAACCGATGGAGGCTTTTTCGAAAATGATATGGTCAATACCCTTTTCCTTCAGGCAGTAGCTCATGGAGAGCCCCGCCTGTCCTCCCCCCACGATCGCAACTCCATAATGATCTTTCATAGGTAGGGGTATCACCGACGGCTAATAGGAACTGGTCAAGGCTAGAGGGGGGGGAGGGTACGGATACCCGGCCAGGGCCATAGTAGGGGCTGGCTAGGGGGATAGTTGTATTTGCCGCTACGGAAAGTCGGGCCCTGTCCCTCCGGCTAGGGGGGCGATCTCCAGGGGCGAAATCCTGCCGTTTTAGGCAGGATGACCGGCTTAGATCCAGCCTTTGATCAGGGCCAGATACAGGGCCTGACAGCGGGTTTTGGCCTGCAACTTGGTGAGCACGTTATTGAGGTGAAACTTAACGGTGCTCTCGCTGATGTACAGTCTATTCATAATGTCGCGATCGCGCAGACCCTCTGTCAACAGTCCTAGAATTTCCCGCTCCCGGGCAGACAGCCCTGGGGTTTGCAGGTCAGGGTCAGGGCTGGTGAGTTGCCTGGGCACGGGCGGGGGAGGCGGATCGACGGGATAGGGCAGTTCCACCCCCACCTGCATAACTTTTTGATTGGCACCTGCCAGCAATTTCAGGGTACCGCCTAAACCACTGATAGCGGATTGCATCTCCCCCAGGGCGGCTGACACCCAGGGTTGTCCTGGGGTCTCGGCAGGGGTTGGCATCGCCACCATGGCCTCCAGGGTCAGGTGGGTATCGCCATAGCTGAGGCGGCAGTAGGAGCACTGTAAC